>JADYYH010000060.1 GCA_020853775.1 Nitrospira sp. | reverse complement strand
TACAGTCTGTCGCCATCGGGTTCCTCCGTCGCTGTACGTAGAAGCTGCTTGGTCGCTGCTCCTATAGCACAGTGTGGAGCCTCGATGGCATTTTTTATGGCCCCAGTCGTGAATTTTCCGGGCTAGAACCTATCTCAAAATTGCTTGAGGAGCATGGTGATGGATGCGAGCTGCACAAAACCCAGGAAGTTGGTGGCGTAATATTCCCAACGGACCAGGAGCCGCCGCTTCCATTGCAGCCAGGCAAAGAAGCGCTCGACAAGCCATCGACGTTGGTAGCGTCGCAGGTGGCGGCCATCTTGGGTCTTGAGTTTCCGCGTGGAGCGGTGCGGGGCGATCAGGTTGATGCCGTCCTGCTTGAGGGCGTCATCGAGCCCATCGCTGTCATAGGCGCGATCACCAACAAGATGCTCCGGCTTGGCCTCCAGCATGTAGCAGTCGAAACTCAGTTGCACCAACGTGACCTCATGATGATTCGCGGCGTGCGTACTCACCGAGAGCGGCAGCCCATGGCGATCCACAATCGCGAGGATCTTGACGCCTTTGCCACGGCGGGTGGGACCGATGCCATCACCGCCCCCCTTGGTCGATGCAAACGTCGCATCGATGAAGCGCTCGCGCTCGTCAATGGCCCCTTCCTCGCGCAATGTGTTCGCCAGCTGGGTGAGGATGTCGCGCAGCACCTCGCGTTCGCACCACTGCTGGAACCGACGATGCACCGTTTTGTAGTTGGGATAGCACTGCGGCAGCATGTGCCACTGCGCCCCGGTGTTCAGAATCCACAGCACGGCCTCCAAGACCGCGCGGGCGGGCACAGGTTTGCGGCCAGGCCGGCCTTCGGGGATGTGTTCCTCGGGAAAGTGTTCGCGGATGCGGTCCCATTGGTCGTCGCGCAGACGCAACATGCGGGCGCATTATAGGGACTTTTCTGATGAGCACAACCATTTTGAGATAGGTTCTAGAGACGCGCGCTAGAAGGGGCCGGTGATGCTGGCGTTGAACTTGTCGCGCACAATCGGCGTGGCTTCTTCAATGTTCAGGTGTTTTTGCAGCACATGGGCCACTGACCGCATTTTGTACGATCGTGCCGGGCTGTTCTTTCCCCGCTCAGTCACCAGGACGTCGGCGACGCAGAGATAGGTCACATCGTCGTTCTGTTGAGGTTGGGCCATTCCAGGATAGCCGCCGCGGCCGCTCATGGCCATGCGCATCATGGCATTCATGTCCGGCATGCCGCCTCCGCCCATGGCCATCGCGCGCATGGCTTGCGCGTTCAGGCCACCGCCGGGCATGCCTGCGAACATGCCGCCCATGGCATCCATGTCGAAACCGCCGGCATTCGCGAGGGGAGTGCCTCCGCTGCCGATCCCGGCACCGAAGCCGGCCTTGGCGACCGCCTCCGGTCTCACTCCATCCCCGGCCTTGTGACAGTACACCACCTGCGTCTGCAGCCAATAGGCAGCCTCCATCGGATCAGCGACGACCTGATAGCCTTTGGTCTTGAGCCGGGACGGAATATCCGTCGGGGTGGCAGTTTGGTTTTCAGAGGTGTTGCGGATCTGCACGTAAATCGTCCATTCGGCGCTGGGGGGCAGCAGGATAGAGCCGTCGTTGACCAGTCCCGAACGCAAGACATTGCTGCAACCGGTGAGCGTGAGCATCCCGACGAAGAGGCTGAGCGCCCTGCATAGGGACCACATCGCTTTCCTGTCAGCTGTCTTGTCCGGCATGATTAAAAGTGCCCTGCCACTGCTGCGCTGAGTCGCTGTTGAACCAGTGGCGTGGCTTCCTGTTCATCCAGTTTCTTTTGATGCACGTTGGCTGCCAGCCTGGTTTGATAGACGCCTGGGGGAGGCGGGGCACCTGGCTGGGACACCGGAAGCATGCCGCCGGTCGTACTCAGATCGGTGATTTGGAGGTCGGCGATACAGGCGTAATTGATGTTCTCATTGGCATTGGGGCGAGAGGGTCCCCCGAACATGCTCCCCATAGCACTCCCGATCCCCTCTGCCGCATTAAGTCCTAAACTGGCGGCACCTCCGACCAACGCACCTTGCGGCCCGGCCATACTGGCCATGCCCGTCAATCCATGAAGGCCGGACATGATGGAACTGCCGATGCCCGATCCATACCCGCCCGCGACCATCTCTTCCACCGGTAATTCGATCTTGGTCTGGTTGCAATAGACGATGTTCGTGAGCACGACATAGGCCGCGGCTTGGGGATCCTGTACGACCTGGTACCCTTTCGCGCTCAGTCGAGCCCCCAGGTCGTGCAACGACACGTCTTGATTGTCGGAAGAGTTACGATTCTGTAGGAAAACGGTTCGGGCGGTCGAAGGGGCCAGCATGAGGCTGTTACTGGCCAGGAGATCTGTGTCGCGAACGTTGGCGCTGCAGCCGAAGGTAAGAAGGATGACCGCCAGGAAACCTCGAAGTGAGCCTCCTGCCATGGTGCCGCTCCCGAACGTGCCAAGCTGCGTGGAAGTGAGACCTTGTCGCGGCGCGATTCTAGGTGAATGGGGCAGAGGTTTCAATCAAGAAAACGAGAATTTTTCAAAAAATTCCTCTCCCCAAAATCTGTGGATATCCCTGTTGATAGTCCTCCCGTCGAACGCGAACAGCGCCGCTAATTCACGCCTCGCACCAGGTTGCCTATTTATTAAGCATAGAAAAGAGACGGTACGCGACCACAATATATAGGGGTGGGCATCTTATGTGTATGTATTAGCATTCATATTTGTACGGTCAAGCCAGGATTGAACTTTCCCGCTGTGGATACGGACATTATTTCTTCGCCCTTTCCAAATGGCTCTTGACTTATGCACAGAAGATCATCGATTCACCCGAAAATCTGCCGTCTCCGGACCGAAAATCTGCTCTGGGAGAGGCGAACAAAATAGTCAAGAAAATGATGAGGCAAACGGGTTGACAGGATCATTCTGGATGTGTAACCATTGGTTGCATGATGACGCCGAAACAATTTCGAAGTTCCCGAGAGCAGTTAGGGCTGACGCAGGAGCAACTTGCCGAGGCCTTGCGGACGACTCGTGTGTCGGTCGCCCGGTATGAATCCGGGATGCGCCGTATCAGCGGAGCGGTTGAGGTCGCCGTGACGCAGCTGCTGAACAAAACGCAGGTGCTCATGGCCGGAATGGTGGCCGCCGGGTTGCCGATTGAACCGGTGACCCAGTCCGAGTGGGTCGATGTGCCGCCCAGCATGGTGCGGGCGGGAGAGACCTTTGCGCTTCGGGTCAAAGGCGAGTCGATGATCGAGGATGGGATTCTTCCCGGTGATCTGGTCGTGGTCCGGAAACAATCCACTGCGCACAACGGCCAGACGGTGGTTGCCCTGCTCAACGGGCAAGCGACCATTAAAAGGTATTTCAAGCGTGAACGGTCCATCGAACTTCATCCCGCCAATGCCTCGATGAAACCTTTGCTGGTAAATCCCACGGATGATTTCGCCATCGAAGGGGTGCTCGTCGGGGTGATCCGTCATTGCGACAAGGCATAATCCAAGGAGGGCATGATGATGACCCAGCAGCAACACATGATGGTCGAACGGGTGGATGAACTGGAGCGTATGATCGTCCGGTTGAACGGACGGATCGGGGAATTGCAGCGAGAGTTAAACCTGACGAAAGGGATGACTCAGGGATGGAGCGGCGGTTCCCGGTTACGAACACTCCTGAACGGGATGAGGCCAACCACGACGACCACGCAACCAGTCCGGGAAAATAGGAGGGTCCAACGCCATGATGTCTGTCTCTTTTGATCGGGATGCCGCAACAGCCGGTTGTTGTGCCGATTGCGGGCAGCTTGTGATGCGCAGAACACCTCTTAGTGACGAGCAGGCGAAGGTGATGCGGGAGCTGTGCATCCGCTGTTTAGTCTTCGCCTATCAGCGCCGGCAGTTTGAATCCGGCTGCTGCGGTTGAAGAAATGCTTCGCGCGAAACGAATCGAAGCGGGAAACCGCAGGGATTTTCCCGCCTTACTGCTCCTGTTCACATTCGCCGTCGTGGTGCAATTGCCCATTCCTGCCTGGCGATAGAACCGGCGGCCGATCACCACTCTTCTGTCCCCTCGCCGCCATCGGCTGTCCGACGGCGCCTTTTATTGCAATCCTACCTGGACACCTGCCCGTAGGTTGTGCAGCCTCTTGCCAGTAAGAAACACGCGTCCTCCCGTATAAAGCACACGAAATCATCTCGCTTCGCCTTAGCCAAAGCGCCGGCTCAGCCAATCCCGATGCCCGCCATGACACCGACAATTTCCAGGAAGGTGTCCTATTGTTCAGGCCGAGCGATATCAATATGATGTTGAAGGGTAGGAAGAGGGTTGCTGTGTTCTTCGCTCCGACTATTTATGGAGAAGTGGTGATCCTTCATATGCTTCGGTCCGCAAACCAACAGTGCCTTAATGTTGCACGAAAGGGGTACTATGCGCGTATATCTATTGTGTTTCGTCGCATTGTGGTGCCTGGCACAGAACGTCAGCGTGGCGGCGGACACCACCGAATCCGACTTGTCGGAGACCGCACGGCTGTTGGCTATCCTGCTCGATTCCGGGCGGGTGGCGATCGGCCGCAATCAAGCTCTCATCAATGATCCATCAAACGCGCAAACGGCGTTTACGCCGGAATTCTTCGCCGCGTAAGCCACAGCCATTTTTAAAGAACGTACCGGACACAATTTGGATGATGTGTCCAACGTGACTGTGCCGACCCTGGCGAACGATTATTGGACCGTTTGATGATGGAAAGTAAAAAGACCGTGGAGAGTTATCATCCCGTGCTCAACATGAAAGGGCTGAAATACAAAGGCCTCATTCCCGCCACCTTCGGCACGGAAACAGCCACGAGATTTCAGAAGTGGTCCGGGGTATATGTGAAGCAGACCGCGCCTGAGCACCTTCTCCGCAACGCCAACAATAAACCCGACTCCTTTGAGACCGAACACATGAAGGAGCTGAGCGCGGCCTCCTCCCAACGAACGAAACCGTGATCAGCAAGGTCGACGGCGGAAACAGCGTGCGGGTCCTGCTCCCGCTCTTCTACGAAAGGAATTGCTTGAGTTGCCATGGAGAACCAAAAGGTGAGCGGGGCATCTCCGGTTATTCCAAGGAGGGGGGCAGGGAGGGCGAATTGGGCGGGGCGATCAGCGTGAAAATCGATATGAGCCAGCTCGCGGTTCGATGATGGCAGAGTGGTTGGGCCGGCGAAGACCTTGATGGCATGAGCAATGGATCTCTCACCCTCTCGTATAATGGCGAGAGAAATAGGGAAGCACTGGTGTAGTGGAGAGGGAGGAAAGGTGATCAAACTATTCGGTGATGGTGAATGAAAACAAAAGAGCCTACACACTACTGCCCCAGTTGCCGTGTTCCGGTTGTGCCGGAACGTGTCCTGCTAAAACCAGATCCTCCCGATCGGCGGAGAACTTCCCCCAGGCCCGAGTGGCACTGCAACAAGTGCGGACGCACCTTCGCGTCGGACTATTTCGATCCTCTTCCCTAGCCGGATCAGCAGCTGAGTATGTCGTTTCGGTTGTTCCGAGTGACAAGAGCAACAACCGGCATGCCCGCTAAACGAACTCTTGGTCGGCCCCCCTTAAACGGGTCCAGATCCTATGTTAGGGTCGGGCCGAAAGGCTGAGGCCTCGATCGGCCACTAAAGCTGGGATACGCCTTAGCCAGGGAAGCAGCACGATTTCTGAGCATGACCCGACGACATCCGGTCCAGGCACCGATACATATCTGGTGGACAACTGCGACCACCGCACGCTGGGGGAAGGGGCCGGTGGACTGGGCGGAGCACACGACAGGACCGGTGTCCGTGGAGACGGTGCTCGGAGACCACATGGATGCGGTGTATAGCATCCATACCCATCAACGGATCGGTGAGGCATTGGCTGCGATCAAGACCGCGTGGGGCTAAAGGGCCGCTGCCCGTTTGACGGACCCCAGTGACCGTTCGGGGTGTCAGGCCTCGAAGTCCTTCTCACGATCCAGTACGACCGTGTTCCCGCTTACCCGCCGTCATGCCGTTTGTTCCGTCTCGGAATGCGAGGGACGAGGCACGACGCTGCCCAGCCCGTTACTTGCCTTCATTGCCCGTCTCGTCGCCCAGGATTCCGGCAACATCATATACATCACGGGAACCAGGAACAGCGTCAACAGCGTCGAGAGGACGAGCCCATTAATGACGACAAGGCCGATGTGCCAGCGTCCTGCGGCGCCGGCACCGGAGGCTAAGGCCAAGGGGAGGGCGGCCAGGATGGTGGACATCGTCGTCATGATGATGGGCCGAAGTCGCAGGGCTGCGGCCTCGACGATCGCAACCTGGGTCGGACGGCCGTCCACCCGGAGCTGATTGGCAAACTCGACAATGAGGATCGCATTCTTCGTGACGAGTCCGATGAGAATCATTAAGCCGATTTCGCTGTAGATATTCAGCGTGCCCCGAAATAGCAGGAGTGCCAACAATGCGCCGGCCATGGCCGGCGGCACCGATAAGAGCACGGTGATCGGATGGCGGAAGCTTTCGAACTGTGCCGCCAAAATGAGATAGACCACCAGCAAAGCTAAGACGAAGATGAAGTGAAGATTCCCGGATGATTCCTTGAACTCTTTCGTCTCCCCCGCATAACCGATGCTGGCACCAACCGGCAGGTGCTTCCGGATGATGGCCTCCAACGCGTCGATCGATTGATTGAGGGTAGCGCCTGGTCCCACTCCTGCGCTGATCGTTGCAGCTCGAAGCTTTTCATAATGATTGAGTTGTTTCGGAGCGACGGTTTCGCTCAGCGTGACCAGATTGCTGAGCGGGATCAGATCGCCTCGGCTTCCCCGGACGTGAAGATGGTCGATATCCGATTTGGTGCCGCGGTGCTGAGGCCGCGTTTGCATAATGACCGGATATTCCTTCCCTTCGCGCATGAACATGGATGATTTTCGCCCGCCTAAAAATACCTCCAAGGTCCGGCCGATCGTTTCAACCGGTACTCCAAGGTCGGCCGCTTTGTCGCGGTTGATGTCTACGCGTAGCTCGGGTTTGTTGAGGTCCAGATCGCTGTCGACGTTGACTAATGCGGGGTGTCCTGCTGCCTCGTGGCGGACCTTCGCCACGATCTTGTCCAGAACGTCATACGCCGGGCCTCGCACGACCAACTGCACCGGCGTCTTGCTATCTTCCTGGTTGAACGGCGGCGGGTTGAGCGCAAAGACCGTCGCGCCGGGGATGGCTGAAAGGGCCGGGTCCAGCTTGTTGATGATGTCACGTTGTGCGCGGTCGCGATCGGACCAATCCTTGAGCGTGACCCAGGTCACGGCTCGGTTCACCAACGTCGGGCGCCATCCCCTCGCAACCACGGTGTAATAGGAGTCCATTTCAGGAATGTCTGCGGCCTGTCGCTCACTGTCCTTGGCGTACCGGTCGGTATAATCGAGGGTCGCCCCTTCAGGCGCGCTCACGTGAATCGCAAACCAGCCTGTGTCTTCGAGTGGGGCCAGTTCATTGGGCAATATCCAGAATAGCAGGCCGCTGACCGCGAGGGAGCCCAGCGCCGCGAGCATGACCAATAATGGCCGGTGTAGTGCCATCTCCAAGGCAGTCCGATAACGCCGGGTAAGCCATTGCAGCCATGCGGAGGTATCCAAGGCCGAGCCCTGTGTGGGTCTGCCAGTAGCGACTGTTGCATTCAACAGCTTCGCGCACATGGCCGGCGTAAGGGTCAAGGCAATGAAGCCGGACAGGAGAACGGAGCCTGCCACCGCGATTCCTAGCTCCGCAAAGAGGCGGCCCACGATACCGGGGAGAAAAATGATCGGGAAAAAGACGGCTGCGAGCGTCAACGTCGTCGAGATCACGGCAAATCCGATTTCCCGGCTTCCTTCAATAGCGGCTTGCGACGGACTCATGCCCTGTTCGATGCGCCGATAGACGTTTTCCACCACGACGATGGCATCGTCCACGACGAGCCCGATGGCCAGCACAAAACCCAGCAAGGTGATGGTATTAATGGAACTGCCGGTGATCTGCATCAGCACAAACGTACCCAGGATTGACCCCGGGATAGCCACGGTGGGGATCAGCGTGGCCCTGGCGCTGCGCAAGAAGAGGAATACAACCAGCACGACCAAAAGTACGGAGATGCCAACGGCCTCGTAGACTTCCTGCAAAGACCGTTCGATGTAAATGGAGCTATCGAAGGCCGTGACCAGCGTCATGCCTTCAGGCAACAGGGATTCCAGCGTCGGGAGGGTGCGTTTGACGGCGCGGGCGGTCTCAAGCGTGTTGGCCTTCGACTGTTTCATGATGCCGAGACCGATTGCGGGCTTGCCGTTCACGCGGACCAGTTTTCTCTCGTCTTCCGGGGCAATTTCTGCCATCCCGACATCTTGGAGGCGGACTGGGTAGCCGTCGCGATAGGCCAAGATCAATTGATTGAACTGCGAGGCCTGCTCCAATCCCCCGCCCATTCTGACGCTGAACTCCCGTTGCGTGCTTTCGATCCGGCCTGTGGGCATTGAGACGTTCTGCGTGCGCAGAGCATCTTCCACGTCCTGTACTGTCAGGAGCCGTGAGGCGAGCCGATCCGGATCGAGCCAAATCCGCATCGCATAGCGCCGTTCGCCATCGAGCATCACGTTCGAGACGCCCGGCAGGGGGGCCAGCCGATCTTTGAGTTGGCGCTGGGCGAAGTCGGTCATGTCCAATTCGGTGTGCCGGTCGCTGATCAGGGCCAGCCACATGATGCCGTCGGACTCGCTGTCTTCTTTCATGACCAGCGGCGCTTCGATACCTTGAGGCAAGAGGTATCGCACTCTGGTGACCCGATCGCGCACATCGTTGGCAGCCGCATCCAAGTTGCGCGTGAGGGTGAATTCGAGACTGATGGTTGAGAGGCCTTCCCTGCTGATCGAGCGTAAGGTTCGAAGACCCTCGACGCCGCTGAGTGCGTCTTCCAGTACGGACGTGATGTCCGTTTCGACGAGCTGGGCATCGGCACTTTGGTACACGGTGAGCACGGACACCACCGGAAAGGTAATGTCAGGATACTCGCGGATCGGGAGCCGCGAATAGGACAGGATTCCGAAGAGCATCAGCAAGAGGGTCGCGACGGTGGCGAGGACCGGACGCTCGATGGAAAGTGCGGACAGTCGCATAGGGATATGCCGTAGAAGGTCAGGGAATTGGCTCTGTCAGGGCGATGATCGGATCACCCTCCTGCAATTTATGGTGGCCGACGCGAATCACGGTGTCCTGTTCGGTGAGCCCACTCAACACTTGCACGAAACCCTTGATGCGCGTACCCAACCTGATTTCACGCTGTTGCGCCGCGCCATTCTTGGCGAGATACACGTAGACCTTATCCTGTTTCGGCATGACGGCTTCTTCCGGAATCAACAGCGCGCGCTCTTCCTGACCGTACGTCAGGAGCACCTGAGCAAACATGCCGGGACGAAGGCGTTGTTGTGAGTTGGGAATGCGGGCCCGTAGTTGGACGGACCTGGTGGTCAGCTCGACCTGCGGATCGATCACATACACCGTGCCATGAAAGATCTCGCCTGCATAGGCGTCAGTGGTCAACTCGATGGGTTGACCGGGCGCCAGATGGCGAAGGAGCGTCTCCGGTACCTTGAAGTCGATCTTGAGCTGGGCCAGGTCTTCCAGGTTGACCAGGTCCAGGCCGGCGCTGACAAAATCGCCCGGTGAGACCCGACGGATGCCGGTGATACCTGAAAAGGGCGCACGAATCTTGGTCCTTGCCAATCGCGTAGCAGACAGGCTGTGGGTCGCATGAGACACCTGGAGTGCCCCCGCCACTTCATCGAGTTGCTGTTTCGGCACGTAGCGCTTGCCGTCCAAGTCCAACTGTTTCAATCGTTCATGGGTAAGACGGGAGACCTTGAGTTGTGCCGCGGCCTGAGCCAATTCAGCCTGGAGTTCGGAGTCGTCGAGTTCGAGGAGAAGCTGATCCTTCTCCACGGCCTGGCCTTCCTCAAACCAGACCTGACGGATGCGCCCCGCTACTTCCGGACGAATCATGATGCTTTCGTTGGCGCGTAGTGTTCCGACCGCTCTGATGGTATGCCGGATCCGGTCAATCGTCACCGGGGCCATCACGACGGCCGTTGCCGGTTGTGGCCTGCCTGAGACTTCTGAGGCGGGAACCGGGGTCAGGCCGATCCATTTTATGGCGTACATGACCGAAATCGCCGTCAAGATAAGGAACAGGACAGATGTGGTGCGACGGAGCGTCATGGGCTGGTGATCTGCCCCCTCAACTACAATGTGCCACGTGGAAATAGTGAAACGTACTCGTTACTTGAACTCGAGTTTTTTCAATCCATGGACGGGGAGATCGATCTGGCCGAAGTCTGAATCGCCCTTAAAGCTCCCATCAATCGCCAAAGGGAAATCTCCCGTCTTACCGCTCGTCAGGGTGATATGCAGAGTCGGCAGGGTCTTTTCGGCCGCCGTCGTCACTTCAATCTGCTTCACTGCATCGAACTTGACGTTCACCGTGGCGGTGCCACGCTTCACGGGAAGATGTTTCAATTCATGCGGAATGAACGATGTGTCACTGACTTTCTCTTCCCAATAGAACACCACGTTTTTCAAGTCGGTCTGCATGTCCTTGGCATCCGTCACCAAGGCATGGAATGGTTTGTCGCTGTTCTGCTGAGCTGAGGTCGGCTCTGCCGACAAAGGCAGCATTATGGCGAGGGAAACGGCTGTCACCAGGAAGAGAGAATGGACAACGGTATGACGTAATGGCATGGGATTCTCCGTTCATCGGTTGATCGGTGTAAAAAGGCCTTATTCCATGTGGTAGGAAAATGGCACATCTAGTTGGATCTTTGATTGCGCCATTTGGTACTTGACCTTCAGGGGAAAGGCGTTGCGGACCATTTCAAGTGTGTGGCGATCCAGCACCGAGTGTCCCGAACTTTTTTCCAGGGACAACTCCAACAAATGGACCGCCGCGCCCTGTTGTTCGATCGTGAGTCGAAGGATGACCCGACCTTCCCAATGGTTTCGCTTGGCTTCGGCAGGGTAGCGCTTGCGTTGGTCGACCGAAGACCAGATCTCTTGCCCCAGCCATCCGAAATCCGCCTGGGCTTCCGGTCGCGCTTGGACAGCCCGGTGTTTCACGACCCGTTGCCGGACGGCTTGTACCGGTTGCTGGATAATTTCCTGACGGACCTGTTGCGATGCCTCAATCGGAGTAGGGATCGATTCGATCGCCGGAGCGTCGTTCACCACTGCGGCGACCTCCGTGACAGCCTCCGCTTGCCTGGTGATCGGCTCGGCTGTCGTGACCGCTTGAAGTGCTGATATCTGCTCTCCCACCGGCGCTGCGTCTTCGACGATGGCGGTATGTTGCACAACTGTCTGCACTGTTTCGACTGGTGCACTGACCGATTCCTGAACAGCCTGAGCGACCGCTTCAACCCGCTGGGTGGTGACCTGTTGAATGGCCTGGGCTGTTTGCACCGGCATACTTTCCTGAACGGGCTGGGCTTGCTGAATGGGGTGTGCCTGCTGTACGGGCTGCACGTGACGGACGACGGGCTCGACTTTGGCTACCGGAGCCTGCTTCGGTTTTGGGGGGGTGAGCGGTTGAGGCGTGGGCGGCGGCTGCGACTCAACCGGCGGCGGAGCTGGTTCCGCCGCCGGGGGCGTTGGCTGTATGACCGCGACGTCCCACTTGAAGGTAGGCGGGGGTGGCGCGGGTATTTCCGCGAGCCACATGATGGCCATCCCGACGAGCAGTCCGTGGATCGACATGGAGAAGGCCCAGCAGACAGAGGTTCGCTGGTGCTGCGACGAGTCCAATGGCAGAGCCAGACTCATGAGCGAACCACCTCCAGATTGACCTGTTGGAAGCCTAAGGTGCGGATTTCATCGACGACGGACACAAATCGGTCGAGTACCGTCACGCGGTCGGCCCGGACCAGCACAGACGATTCGCGCCGATGAGGATTGAGCACGATCCGTAGTCCGTCCGGCGGCACCGGCTGGTCGTTCATGAAGAGCGAGCCCTCCGCGGTCATGGTAATCACCAGCGGGACGTCTTTGCGGTCTCCGGATTCCTTGGCCTTTGCCAATTGAACGGGAACCTGGCCTGTCGTAATAAATGTCGCCGTCGTCAAGACAATGACCAGCAGGACGAGCATGACGTCGACCAGAGGAATCACGTTGATCTGGTCGATATCACGTCCCATGTTGAACCTTAAACTGGGTGATCAATTCAGTGACCCGCCGCCGGAGTACGTTGTTGAGCACGACGCAGGGAATGGCTACCAGCAAGCCGACCGCCGTAGCTTTGAGCGCGAGGCTCAGTCCCACCATGATGGTTTGAACCGCCATGGTGCCCGATGATCCCATGGTATGGAACGTCAACATGATGCCGAGGACCGTTCCCAAGAGGCCGATATACGGAGCATTCGCAGCCACGGTGCCGATCACGACCAACCGTTTGGTGAGCGCCACTTCGAATTCTTCTTCGGAGCGGTATCGCCGGAGGTCGATGCGTCGATAGAAGACCCAGCGCTCTGCGGCCACCGCCATCGCCCAGAGGCTCAAGGCCAGTAATAGTCCGATAATCCCGTAATCCACGACGTGCTTGAGGCTGTCCACTTGGTAATCCTTTACAAGGTTAAAACGCTGAGCCTATGCCGGGGCGAAAATCGAAACACATGTTCATCTAATTACGACGTATGAGACGTTAAATTTCACACCGCTGTGGGTGAAAAATTTTTCACTGTGTTTTTTCAATACGTTGGAGGAAATGGCTCACTCTTTCCTTCGGGCAACGGTGCCTGAGACATGGCTGAAATCCTTTGGCATCCTGTTTTCCCCACTGGTTCACCGCCGACAGAGGAAGCCTGTTGTCGCATGAGCTTCGTGAGGCCAGGACCTCAGGGCCACATATTTTGCATGGATCCTAGGGCAACGAATCCAGAGAGGAGAACAATAGGTTCTGAGGGGATGTAAAGGGAATGCTCGATTGCCGGAGATCGTGTCGGCGGTAGGCCTCACGGGTTCACATTTGTGAACCATGTGCCAGGCAGTCGGATGGCCACAATGCGAGCGAGTGGCGCATGGGCTGAAACCGGACCGAACATCCTGGCATCCGTTGACCAATCGGATGCTAGGGGCGGGGCGAAGAATTAGGGCTCAGTCAGTCGGGCTCGATGTTGTCGAGGCGTTGCGGGTCTTCATGAGCGACGCGAGGGTATCCTTGGTCGCCCCGCAATTGATGCAGCGCCATTTGACCTCTTTGGCATAAAAGTTCAACACTCGCTCAAGGATCATGTATCCGCCGCATTTCATGCAATTCATCGTCCGTTCCTTTCCTTCGAGCGGGACAGGCCTCGTACAGCACCGAGGCCCGAATGTCTATGTAAAGCAATAGACGTATGAATCCGGCTCTTCGACACGTCGGGGCGCGTCAGCCACCGGGGAAAGGCCAGAGGCAAGAGCGAGTGCTCGTTATCACAAGATCCAGTCGAGGATGTGGAGAGAATGCACAAGCTGGCAGATGGACCACTGTGGATCCCAAGTACGAGGTGGAAAAGGAGCGGCAATGAGGAGACTTCTCGCAACGCATCTCGATGGGCCGCGCGCGGAAACTGGCTTTCGAAGAAATCTGTGACGCCGGCATCGGCTCCAAACTATTCGAGCACGACTCCTCTCAGCCATCCAGGCCGGCCATCGATGTCCGACGGAATGTTCAGTTGCAGCAATTCAGCGAGAAATGGATAGATGTGAATATTTTCAAAGGCTGGAATAGTCGCGCCTCGCTTGATGCCCGGGCCGATGGCCACAAAAATGCCGTGCATTTCTGAGTGCGCCGGGTTCCATCCATGCTCCCCACCGAGGACGGTGGGTTCGTTCTCCTTCCATAAGATGAGGTAGGGCATATCCATCAGAATCACCACGTCTCCGATTCTCCGATCGTGGCGATAGTGCAATGCCTCGGGTACTTCTGCACGGAGGTAGGCTCGACCATGCTGGAGCACGGCGTTGAGATGGTCGCGTGTCTTGATGGGATCGTGCGCCGCTGGGTCCAAATGCAGGCCGGCATAAGACCCCAGTGTGCCGATCCACTCATTGGCGGTTTTTCCCTGGATCAGGTCGTCCATCCATACGAAATGATCGCGCTGGACGGAGCGCATGCCGTGGTCACTCACCACGACGAGATACATCTGCTCCCAGATGGACAAGGCTTCGAGACGATCGATCAGCAGCCCGAGTGTCTGGTCTACGGCTTGTGCGGCGATACCGACCTCCGGGGAGTCGGGCCCATAGTGATGCCCTGCATCGTCGAGGTCACTCATGTATAAGGTCAGTACGTGGGGACGTCTCTCAGGGGGCAGCTGCAACCACGCCAGGATCTGATCGACACGAAGGTGATTGGCGATGGTTGCGTCATAGGGTCTGACGTAACTCGGTCGCATACCGTCGATATCGGCTTCACATTCGAACCAAGAGTGACAGGCTGTCACCATCCCTTGCGCTTCCGCGATATTCCAGATTGGCTGGCCTCGGTACCAGGAACCATCATGACGCTGTTGAGCATCATAAAAGACCTGCTCCCGCTTCGGATCAAAAAAGACATTCCCCACGAGGCCATGCCGCTCGGGATACAATCCTGTCGCTATGGAGTAGTGGTTAGGAGTAGTGACGGAAGGGAAGACTGGAATGAGGCCTTTTGCTCGCACCCCATTCTGAATCAGCCGCCGGAAATTGGGCAGATCGAAACGATCCAAATAATCGGCCCGAAACCCGTCGAGCGACACCAGTATCACATAGGGCTTGCTCTGTCGGTGGGCGCGGTTGATACCTTCTGAGCCATGGCCAGTAAGGTGACTGGCACCTGAAGGGTGCGCTTCCGCTTCTGCCATCAGCGAAGCCGGCGAGAGGAAAAGTCCCAGCAGAAAAAACCAGCGAAACCTCATGAGCGAACCTACTGAACCAAAGTGGCGAGTGGGCACTATTTCAACGCAGTCCGACCGTCAAAGTGATGGTCATGATCTGCATCTGCTTCCTGCTTCGTTTTGTGAACGATGCCATCTTTATGTTCCGGAGGGCTATAGCAGGCTGCGGAAAAACTCTTGAGTTTCCCTGCTCCGTGGGGTAGAGAGGCACAACTATTTAGCCATTACTCCAAGGGGGTGCAGGATGCGTGGTCAGGATACCCAACAAGCGGGATTGTTCAGTTACCTCTCCCCCGAGGTGCGGGTGCCGGCGACCCATCCCCTGCGGCCCATCCGGCAATATGTGGACGCAGCCCTGACGGGCTT
>JADYYH010000059.1 GCA_020853775.1 Nitrospira sp. | reverse complement strand
TTCCGGATCCCCTCAGCACCGAAGAGATGTCCAAACTCTGGACCGCCGTGCAGTCCCATTACCGACCCACCGCGGCCTATGTGGCGACGGTGGTGTTGATCGAGTCCTCGAAGCCGACGAAGCCGACGTTGCCGGTGCTCACTCGCGGGCCGGTCGATCCGGTGACGAAACTGGAGCGGGGCGTGGTGGTCCAGGCCGATCTCCTGCCGCCGTTTCCGACCATCCAGACGGTGCAGGCGATCGATGGCCAACCGGTCGCCGCGGTGGGGGCGACCGTCGAACTGACCGGACATCACCTCAACGGCACCAATCGCACCGTGGTGTTTTCGAATGCTCGATTCGACATCGTTTTCGAGGTGGCGGCCTTGGCCGGCGACTCGGCCTCGCAACTGCAAGTGATCGTGCCGCCGTCGTTGGCCGTCGGTTTCTACCAGGTGGCGGTGCGAGTCGTTCGTCCGACGGAGACCGAGTCAAGGGTCAGCAACCAGTTGGGTCTGGTCGTCGGCCCTTTCATCACGACCGCGCTTCCCCTGACGGTGCCCAGGGATGGAAGCGGCAGGGCGACCATCACGCTGGGCTGTGCGCCGGACCTCCGAGCCGGACAATCGGTGTCGCTCTTGCTCGGCAGCCGGGAGGTCCTGGCTGAACCGTGGTCCAGTCCGGCGAACTCCTTGACGTTCATCCTCGAACAGGCGCCGGTCGGTGATCATTTGGCGCGGTTGCGGGTGGATGGCATCGACAGTCCGTTGATCGATCGTGCGGCTGAGCCGCCGGTGTTCTTGAACTATCGGGTGACGATCACATGAGCGATCGCGCGGCGTACGACACTTGGGTCCAGGCCAACCAACGACGTTTGGTCGGCGAGTTCGATCGCCTGAAGGCCAGGCTCACCGGTGGGGAGTCTGCGGGGGCCACCGGCGATACGATCGGCGAGATCGATGCGGAAAGAGCGGCCCCCGCCGCCATTGATGTCCTCGCCAACCTGTTCGGCCTCAGCCGCTTCGAACGCGATGTGTTGTTGCTCTGTGCAGGTGTCGAAATGAATTCGGAGTTAGCGCATGCCTGTGGCGAGGCGCTGGGGTCCGGCCATCGGCCGTCCGTCACCTTCGGCTTGGCCCTGGCCGCACTCGAGGCGCCGCATTGGAGCGCGTTGACCCCGGTCGGGCCGTTGCGCCGCTGGAGGCTCGTGGAACTCGATGAGAGTCCGGGAGTGGCGAATGCGCGCCTCCGTATCGACGAGCGCGTGTTGCACTATCTGGCGGGCGTCAATTATCTCGATCCACGATTGCGGCCTCTCCTGCGTACCAGACGTCCGGGTGAGCTGCTGGCCGTCGCCCATCGACAAACCGCCGCCACGATCCTCTCCGCAATCGAAGCCGGCCGATCCTCGTCGGGCCTCGTTCTCCTGACGGGCGACGATCTGCAAGGCCAGGGAGATGTGGCGGCTTTCGTGGCATCGGAACTGGGGCTGCAGCTGTACGTGCTTTCTGCGGCGCTCGTGCCGACCAGCGCGTCGGAAATCGAGGCGCTGGCGGTGTTATGGCAGCGGGAGGCGTTTCTGCTCCATGCGGCGTTGCTCGTGGAGTGCGCGGAGCATGAGGTGCCGAAACAGGCGGGTAACTTCGTCGACCAACTCGGCGGTCTGGTGTTCGTGATCGGCCAGGAGTTGCCGTCGTTCGCGCGGCCGGCAGTTTCACAGGTCGTGAACCGGCCGCAGGCGGTGGAGCAGCGGGCCCTGTGGGAGCAGGCGCTTGGTCAGGATGCCGCGCTGGTCAATGGTTCGCTCGACGGAGTCTCCTGGCAGTTTCGCCTGAGCGCCGGCACGATCGCGACCACGGGCGCGCAGGTGCGCAAACGATTGGCAGGGGAGGAGCGACCGGAGGGGCTGCTGTGGCGTGCCTGCCGGGCAGCAGGCCGCTCAAAACTCGATGACCTCGCGCAACGGATCGAGCCGGTTGCCGATTGGGCGGCGCTGATCGTGTCGGTCCCGCAACAGACGACCCTGCGGGCCATGGCGGCTCAGGTGCGGCATCGGTTGACCGTTTATCAGGACTGGGGTTTCGGCAGTCACGGCACGAGGGGACTCGGCATTACGGCCCTCTTTGCCGGCGAGAGCGGAACCGGAAAGACCATGGCGGCCGAAGTGCTGGCCAACGAGTTGAGTCTCGATCTCTACCGCATCGATCTCTCGGCCGTCGTCAGCAAATATATCGGCGAGACGGAGCGAAATCTGCGGCGCTTGTTCGATGCGGCGGATGAAAGCGGAGCCATTCTCCTGTTCGACGAAGCCGACGCGCTGTTCGGCAAACGGAGCGAGGTCAAGGACAGCCACGATCGCTACGCCAATATCGAAGTGAGTTATTTGCTCCAGCGCATGGAGGCCTATCGCGGGCTGGCGATTCTCACGACCAACATGAAGGCGGCGCTCGACCAGGCCTTTCACCGGCGCTTGCGCTTTGTCGTCCATTTTCCCTTTCCCGATGCGGCGCAGCGGGAAGCCATTTGGCGCACCATGTTTCCAACATCGGCACCGCTCGAAGGGCTGGATTACCCCAAGCTGGCACGGTTGCATATGGCAGGCGGGAGCATCCGGAATATCGCCCTGAACGCCGCCTTCCTCGCGGCGCAGGCCAGGGAGCCCCTGCGCATGGGACATCTCCTGCAGGCGGCACAGAGCGAGGCGGCCAAGCGGGACCGTCCATTGTCCGACGCGGAGACAAAGGGGTGGATATGAATCGAACACCAAAGAGACGGGTCATCGTGAATATCGACAGTCTCGTTTTAAAGGGCGTACGCTATGAAGACCGGCACGCCGTCGCCCAGGGGTTGCAGGAACAGCTGACGGCGCTGTTCTCGGAACCAGGAATGGCGGAGCGGCTTGTGGGCATGGGCGATGTGCCACGACTACGGACGAAGGCGATCTCGATTCCTGGCGAGGCAAGCCCTCGCCAGACGGGTACGGATATTGCCGACGGCATTGGTAAAGGCTTGATGCGATGAGCAAGACGGCCACGCTCCAAACGATCAGCCGCGACGCGAGTAGTCCGTCGTCTGGGTACCTCCTTCAGCGTGCCTGCGCCTGTGGGGGAGCTGCGGGACTCGCCGGAGAATGTGAGGAGTGCAAGACGAAGAAACTCTTGGGCAAGCCGCTGCAGACGAAACTGGCAGTCAGCCAGCCGGGCGACGAATTCGAACAAGAGGCCGATCGGGTCGCGGAGCAGGTGATGCGGATGCCGGACTCGGAGGGTAGGCCAGGCGTGGCAGAATCGCCGAGAGCGCCACTCGTGCAGCGACACGTCAACGGCAGTGGGACAGCCGGTGTCGGCACGGCTTCGCCTCTCGTCCACGATGTGCTGAATTCGCCGGGGCAGCCACTGGATGCCGCCACTCGGGCGTTCTTCGAACCGCGATTCGGGCACGACTTCGGACGAGTGCGCGTGCACGCAGATGCCGGAGCTGAGACGTCTGCGCGGTCCATCAACGCTCGTGCCTACACGGTTGGGCATCACATTGCTTTTGGCACCGGGCGGTTTGCTCCGGGGACAGGTGAAGGGAATCGGCTGCTTGCGCATGAATTGAGCCATGTTGTGCAGCAGGCAGGTGAACAGTCCACGATCATGCGGGTCTGTGACTGTGCGAGTTTCGGTGGTCGGCAACCGGATCCGACGGACCCGCGGGAGGCCGGTGTGAGTCAGGCATTTCCTGGGCTAGTGTCGGGGGATTGGTGTGTCATCGAACCCTCCACGCCGACATATAACTGTTTTGCCTGGTCCGTTTCCGACAAGACGCAGTGGCTCGATCCTGTGCCCCAGATCGATAACCTGTACGGCAATGGGGATGGCAAGCCGTCGTTCGCCGACTTTGATGCGTTTTATGCGCAGACCCATGACCTCTATCCGCAAACCGCACCGGATTCGAATACCCTCGTGGCCCTCTTTGCCAAGGGGACGATTCCGGTACATGCGGCGCTCACGGCCGGCGCAGAAACATGCGGTACGGTTCCTTTCACCAGTAAGCTTGGTCAGGGCCCTCTGATCGCGCATGACCTCTACCAGCTCGAGGGTGCCGTCTACGGAAAGGCTGTGCGTTTTTACGGGTGACGATCGCCGCGCTTGGATGTCTTATGGGGTAAGGGGCAGGATGAAAGCCGGACTGCATCTTGGACAGGCAGGCATTCCAAGCTTTGCGGTGACGCCGACCCGCGAACGCATGCTGCAGCGAGCCTGTGCCTGTGGCGGGTCGGCCGGCTTCAGTGGAGAGTGTCAGGAGTGCAAGAGCAAGAAGCTTCTTGGTGGAGCGATGCAGGCGAAGCTGGTCATCAACGAGCCGGGCGATGAGTACGAGCAAGAGGCGGATCGGGTGGCGGAGCAGGTGATGCGGATGCCGGCCGGTGGGGCTGATTCTCCGATCAGATCGTCCGGTGCCCTGGTGCAACGGCGTCTCTCCGGAGAGGACGGCCTGTTGAGCCGCGCCGCCGGGGAAGAATCGACACCGGTCGGGGAACAGCTCGCCGCGGACGGGGCGGCGCCGAAAGAGGGGACGACCGATGAGGGTGGCAGCCGCTGCCCGAGCTGGCGTGGCGACCCGGAGAGCATCAGCAAACGGGCCGCTGAAAACTATGTCCGACACGACATCACGCCGCCCTCCCAAGCCACGGTCGAGAAAATCCGCTGCGAACCGCCGGTCGCCAACGGCAACTACGGCTGCTTCGTCCATTTCAGCGACGGCCTGGTCGTGAGAGTCATCGTCCGCGCGACCGATATCGTGGTCGGTATGGGACCAGGGCAAATCTCCACAGAAACCCCGCCGGCCGCGACGCCCTTGTGCTTTTACGATTACCACTGTCCGGACGGGTTTCTCGTCCTCGCCAAGCGGGAATGCAAAAGCGCCAAGTCGTCGGCGCCGTATCCGCCTGGCGCGCCTTCGGCGGTCGTGCAACGACGCGTGGCTCCGGGTCAGTCTGCTTCTCTCGTCGCGCCGCCGATGGTGCACGAGGTATTGGGGTCGGCGGGGAGTCTTCTGGATGAACCGACACGCACTTTTTTCGAGTCCCGGTTTGGGTACGACTTCGGCCACGTGCGTGTGCATGCGGATGCCGCGGCCTCGGAATCGGCGCAGGCCGTCAATGCGTTGGCCTATACGGTTGGATCGCATGTCGTGTTCCACACCGGGCAATTCGATCCACAGTCGATCGGCGGTCGTCGCCTACTGGCGCATGAACTGACGCATGTCGTGCAAGCAGACGCCGGTTCAGGGGGGAAGGGGTCGATGCGGAGGAAGGCCGACCTATCGAAGGATCAGGAAAAGGCTCAGCCGTTGCCCCCGGTCGACTGTGCCGCGGAGATCACTCCTGTGCGGGATTGTTTCGATCTCATCGGGGACATGATCGCGATCCAAGCCGATATGCGCGAGAACAACCAGTGGTTGGAACGCTACAGGAACGGCGACATTCCGTGGGATACCGATGCGTATACGGCGCGAGCCCGATACCAGGGAGAATTGCGCGACAAATTGAGCACGAAGGAACGAGTGCGTGGAGCCTGCTGTTCTGAGCAGGAGGTTCCGGGGGAAGCCCCGACCGCGCCTTCGACTGCGGCCCCGGCGCCGGGAGCGCCGCAGGCGCGACCCGATCAAGACGGAGCTGGTCGATGACCGGTCGCGGGGCCGACGACGTGATGCGTGAGATCGAGGAGTAATGTGGTCATGAGCACCTTTCCCGGTTCCCCAAAACTTCTCAAGGGCGGCATCGTCTTGATCGATCCCGCCACGGCGCAGGTCCAACGGATCATTGCGCTCCAATACAACCCGGACTCCCTGAGTCGCACGCTGCAAGTGCAGGGTGCCGGTGAGGGCAGTGACCGGTCGGAGGCGCTGCGCCTGAAGGGACCGGCGGTGGAGACCATCAAGCTCGACGCGGAAATCGACGCGACGGACGGGATGGAGCAGGGCGATGCGGTCGTCGGGGCAGTAGGGATTGCGCCCCAATTGGCCGCGCTGGAGACCTTGCTCTATCCGAGCGCGGGGCAGCTGACGACCAACCATACGCTGTCCAGTTTGGGAACGCTTGAGATTCTTCCGATGGAGACCGCGTTGCCGCTGTTTGTCTTCGGCCATCATCGGGTCATCCCGGTCCGGTTGACCGAGTTCAGCGTGACCGAAGAGGCCTTCGATCCGAACCTCAATCCCATCCGCGCGAAGGTCAGCCTGGGCATGCGGGTGCTGTCCATCGACGATGTGGGGTTCACGCATAAGGCCGGCAGTTTGTTCATGAGTTACCTGCAGCAGAAGGAAGGCCTGCGCGCGAAGGCCCAAGGCACCACACTGGGCGCGCTGGGACTCACAGGCATTTCTTGAGCAGGCAACACCAGAGGAGGGGCGGCAGATGAGCGATCCGTTACAGGCCCTCTTGGACAGGGCGCTGAAAGCCAATTCCTTTCCGCCGACCAGCCGCTATTCCGACGTGAAGACGGCGTCTCTCGTGACCGCCGACGGCACCATGCTGGTGCACTTGCGCCGCCGCTTCGTGCCGGGCAGCGAACGATTCACCGTGGTGCAACAGCATCGAGTGGCGGGCGGCGAACGGTTGGATTATCTGGCGGCGACCTATCTGGGCGATCCGGAGCAGTATTGGCGGTTGTGCGACGCGAACGACGCGGTGCGGCCCGACGAACTCACGGACACCTTGAACCGCGCCATCGACATCGCATTGCCGGAGGGAACGACAGGAGTGCCCGGTGCTTAAAGGCATGCATCTGACAGTGCTCGCCGGGCCGGTGGTGCCCTTTCCGGTGCCGCAGTCGGTCCTGGAGGCCTTGACCGAGGTCCAGGTGACGACCGCCACGGGGACGCCGGGAGGATTTCAACTGCGGTTTACGATTCAAAACAAGTCGCCGCTCCAGCAGGCGTTCCTGGTGGCGGCCACACAAACGCCGCTCATGCGCGTGATCCTGGTGGCAACCATCAATTTCATTCCTCACGTGCTGATGGACGGGGTCATCACCAACCAGGAAATCACCTCCGGCGAACAACCGGGCGAGTCGACGCTGACGATTACCGGCGACGATCTCACCAAACTGATGGACCTGCAATCGTTCGACGGGTTGCTCTTTCCCGCGATGCCGGTGAATGTGCGGGTCATGACCATTCTGGCGAAGTACGCACTGTTCGGCATGATTCCGCTCGTGATTCCGCCGATCGCATTGGACGTGCCTCTTCCCACCATGCGGATTCCATCGCAGCAAGGCACCGATCTCCACTACCTTCTCGAACTGGCTGAGGAAGCAGGCTACGTCTTTTATATCGAGCCGGGACCAATCCCCGGCACCAACACTGCCTACTTCGGCCCTCAGCTCAAACTCGGCGTTCCGCAGCCGGCGTTGAACGTCGATATGGACTTCGATCGCAACGTGGAGTCGCTGAGTTTTCAGTTCAATTCAACCAAGAAGGATTTGCCGATCGTGATGATTCACAATGCGCTGACCAAAGCGCCCATTCCCATTCCCATCCCTGATATCAATCCGCTGCAACCGCCGCTGGGACTGGTGGGCCCGCCCGTGACGAAGGTATCGCTGCTGAAGGCCACAGGAAAACTTTCCGCGCCCGCAGCCCTCAACGAAGGGCTGAAGGCATCGAGTGAGTCGATGGAGGCAGTCACGGGGAGCGGGGCACTCGATGTGGGGCGGTATGGCCGATTGTTGAAGGCGCGGGGATTGGTCGGGGTGCGCGGCACGGGATTGGCTTTCGACGGGTTGTATTACGTCGAGAGCGTGACCACCACGATCAAACGCGGAAGCTGCAAACAGAATTTTCGCCTCACGAGAAACGGACTCGTATCCCTGACGCCGATGGTGCCGGTATGAGCGACGCGCAGACATACTACGGGAAGTATCGCGGCACGGTCTTGAACAATATCGATCCCATGCAAATGGGGCGCTTGCAGGTGCAAGTGCCGGATGTGGCGGGATTAATTCCGACCTCCTGGGCCATGCCCTGTTTTCCCGCCGGCGGCAAACAAATGGGCGTGTACATGCTGCCGCAGATCGGGGCCGGCGTGTGGGTGGAATTTGAGCAGGGGAACCCCGATTACCCGATCTGGAGCGGGTGCTGGTACGGCAGCGTGGCCGAGGTGCCGGCTCTGGGGTTGGCCGGCATCCCGGTCAGCCCGAATATGGTGATTCAGACGGCGGCTCAGAATGCCATCGTGATCAGCGATGTGCCGGGCCCGACCGGCGGCATTATGTTGAAGAGCGCGACCGGCGCCACGCTCATCGTCAACGATACCGGCATTTACATTCAAAACGGGAAGGGCGCGATGGTGACGCTCGTGGGACCGGCGGTCACGATCAACAACGGCGCGCTCACGATTGTTTAGCATGATGCTGAAAACGCTCGCCAGCGGCGTTCTCGTTGCGTGCAGGCCCTCAACGTACCGCAAGGGTACGCCTCGGGCCTTCACTGACTGCGGTCTTGCTGGACAGTCGTGTTGAGCATCATGCGGAAGGATGTGCCGCTTCTGGCCCGAAGCGAATCATTGCGGCCTGTGTGCGCGAATAGTTGTGTGCAGCCTGCGAACCATTCATGGAGGGGGAAGCCGATGCCAGGATTTCTACTTCATCTCGGTGCGACGGTCATGTGCGCGCATGCGGGGCAGGCGACGCCGGTGACGCCGAATCCACGCGTGCTTCTCAGCGGGCAACCGACCGTGCCGATGAACAGTCTCTACGTCGTGGCCGGTTGCACCTTGCCGCCCCCCGTAGCCGCGAACGGTCCCTGCGTCACGGCGCAATACATCACGGCCGCTACCAGAGTGACCAGTAACGGCGTGCCGCTGTTGTTGATCGATAGTCAGGCGATTTGCGCGCCGTCCGGGACGCCGCTGCTTCCGACGGTGACACAAACAAGAGTGACGGGGATGTAATGATGAGACAACTCGATTTTCCATACCGGTTCGACGCGCGAGGCCGGACCGCCGGGACGGACGAGGCCGACCACATTCGCGACCTCATCGAGCAGGTGCTGTTCACCCATCCCGGTGAGCGGGTGATGCGACCGGATTTCGGCAGCGGGCTCCTGCAGTTGGTCTTCTCGCCGAACAGTGTGGTGCTGGCTGCCACGACGCAGGTGCTGGTGCAGAGCTCGCTGCAGCGTTGGCTCAGCGAATGGATCGTCGTGGAGTCGGTGCAGGTCGAGGCTATGGAGTCCACGTTGCGGGTCACCGTGCAGTATGTGATCAGGCGGACGGGAGCCCGCGTGGTCGGAACCTTCGTGCAAGGAGGCGAAGCGTGAGGTATTCCTGTTGCGACGAGCGGCGTCGTGAGGCGGTCCGGAATCATCCGACACTGAACGGGATCGATTTTCTGGAAGTCATCGATCACACCGCACCGACCGAGGCTGAACGGCAACGAAAGCTCGAGCTCCATTTTGTGAAGCCCCTGGGCGCGTTGACGCTGATGGTAGGCAACATTCGGATCGAAGGCGGCGAGCGCGTCACCACGTTTCATGTGCTGTCTGTGGTCGCCGGCAGCGGGCCTTCAGCCAACGTCGTGACCGTCGAAGTGGATCAGCCTGGCGACTTCTCGACCTACACGCTGCGTGTGGTGACCGATGCGTTGAACGATGCGGTGCCTCCTGGACTCGACCCGCAACTGGCGACGGTTGAGTTTTCGTTCAAGGTCGAATGCCCGAGTCCCTTCGACTGTGCGCCGCAACATCGCTGCCCGGAGGAGACGGGCCCGTCGCCGGTGATCGATTATCTGGCCAAAGACTATGCGAGTTTCCGCCGCGTCATGCTCGACCGGATGGCGGCCATCATGCCGCAATGGAAGGAACGGAGTCCCGCCGATCTTGGCGTCATGTTGGTGGAGGCGTTGGCCTACACCGCCGATCACTTGAGTTACCAGCAGGATGCCGTCGCAACTGAAGCGTATCTGGGCACGGCGCGGCGCCGCGTTTCTGTCCGTCGTCACGCTCGGCTGATGGATTATTACGTGAGCGAGGGCTGCAATGCCAGAACCTGGATGCATCTTCAGGTCTCTGCCGACGTGGTGCGCGTCGATCCGACCAATCCGGCGATTCCCGTCGGCACGAAGTTGACGACGCTCATCAAGGGGCAACCAACCGGCATCGCCGACGATCCGCGCGTCTATGAACAGGCCGACATGCTGTTCGAAGCGATGGAGCCCGTGCAGTCGCTCTACGCCGATCATAACGAGCTGCGCTTCTACAGCTGGAGCGATCAACGGTGCTGTCTGCCGAAGGGTTCGGTGACGGCCACCCTGGCCGGTCATCATCTCAATCTGACGCCGGGGATGTTGCTCCTGTTCGAGGAAGTCATCGGTCCGGAAACCGGTTCGCCTGCAGATGCCGATCCCACCAGGCGTCATGTCGTGCGACTGGATCGTGTCGTCGTGACGGCTCCGGGGGGCGGGCCGCTCACCGATCCGGTGACGAACCAGCTGATTACGGACATCACCTGGCATCCGGAAGATGCTTTGCCGTTTCCTTTCTGCCTCTCCGCCGCCACGAGCGCTGGCTATCGTGACGCGGTCTCAGTGGCGCGAGGGAATCTGGTCTTAGCGGATCATGGGGTGACGTTGGGTGATGAGGCGTTGGGAGCCGTGCCAGAGCCGTTTCTCTTCATGCCACGATCGAAAACCGGGGATCGCTGCGCGGCGTTCACACCGCAGCCGGTGCCGCCGCGTTTCAACCCCCGTTTGACCAAGGCGCCGCTCACCCATGCCGGGCCTGTCTACGACCATGCGAACTCGGCCCGGGTTGCGTTGCAGTGGGATCTCCGGGACGTGCAGCCGGCTATAGCACTCACCGGAACGAAGGGTACGGAGACGACGACCTGGATAGCGCGGCGCGACCTCCTGAACAGTAACGCGGAGGCCGATGAGTATGTCGTGGAGGTCGACAATGACGGCAGCGGCACGATCCGCTTTGGGGACGACGTTCATGGTCGCAGGCCCGAATCCGGCACCGCGTTTACAGCGCAGTATCGTATCGGAAACGGCCGCGCGGGAAACATCGGAGCTGATTCGCTGGTCCACATTGCGCGTGCCATGCCCGAAATCACCCTGGTGCGCAATCCCTTGCCGGCAGTCGGTGGACAGGATCCCGAATCGTTGCAGGACGTGCGTCAGCGCGCACCGGTGGCCTATCGCGTTCAAGAGCGCGCCGTGACAGAGGCCGATTACGCCGAGGTGACCGAACGTCGAGCCGACGTGCAGCGGGCTGCCGCCACGTTTCGCTGGACGGGGAGCTGGCACACGGTGTTCGTGACGGTGGATCGTGAAGGCGGCGGCCTCTCGGATGAGTTTGACACGGACATCCGCACGCATGTCGAGCGGTATCGTATGGCTGGTCATGATCTGGAAATCGACGGTCCGCAGTTCGTGTCGTTGGAGATTGATCTGCACGTCTGCGTGCGGCCTGACCATTTCCGGAGTGATGTCGAACGTGAGTTGCTTGATGTCCTGAGCAACCGCGACCTGGCGGATGGACGTCGTGGGCTCTTTCATCCAGACCTGTGGACCTTCGGGCAGCCGGTATACCTGAGTGCGGTTTATGGGGCCGCACATCACGTCACCGGTGTGGAATCGGTGGAGGCGCTGACGTTTCAGCGACAGGGCGTGCCGGAGACGACAGGGCTGGATAGTGGACGGCTGGACATGGTCGCATTGGAGATCCTCCGCCTCGACAATGATCGCAATTTCCCGGAGCACGGCCGGTTGACCATCACGTTGGGAGGCGGGAAATGAGTCAGGACGCTGCGAACGAATGCGGGTGCTGCGCCGGCATCGCCGCCGAAACTCCCGCCCTGCTCTTCAATCGGCCGGGCCTCTCCGCCATCGCGTATCGCGTCGGCACATACCAGACGTTCCGGCAAAGCCTCCATGCGCGGCTGTCTGACAGTCGCTGGCCGGTCTTGCGGGGGCTGAGGACGCGCGACAACGATGATTTCACCGTCGCGCTGCTGGATGCCTGGGCGGTGACCGGCGACATCCTCACCTTTTATCAGGAACGCATTGCCAACGAGTCGTATCTGCGGACCGCGACGGAGCGGCTTTCCATCTTGGAGCAGTCGCGTCTGCTCGGGTATCAGGCTGGCCCCGGGTTGGCCGCGGCGACCCACCTGGCCTTTACCATGGAAGAGGCGACCGGCCTGCCGCAACAGGCGGCCCAGCCGATCACGTTGGCGGCCGGCACCAAGGTGCAGAGTATTCCCGGGCCGGATGAACTCCCGCAGACCTTCGAGACGGTCGAAGCCATCGAAGCGAGAGCGGAGTGGAACGCGCTCCGGGCGCAAGTGACCGAGACGCAGGCATTGGCCTGGGACATGGCGGAGTTGTGGCTTGCCGGTACCAGCGTGAGCCTGGCCGTCGGGGAGGTGGTGCTGATCGTGGCGGAGAGCGGCAGCGGGTTTGACGCGTCGATCCGTCGTGTGAGCGCTGTGGTCTCCCATCCTGATCTGGTGAGCACCCAGGTGCTGCTCGCCACCATCTCAAGCAGTGCGGAGGCCATTGCGGCCAGCAGGCCAGGGGTCTATGTCTTGCGAAGCCAGGCATCGCCGTTCGGGCACAATGCGCCCTTGCAACCGCAATACAGCAGCAGCGGCGTGTTTGACGGCACGTTCAGCGAGTGGGCGCTGGATGCGAATGAGACGGTGACGCGCATCACCCTCAGCAGCCGCAATGACAAGATCATGAACAATAGTTTCGCCGTTGTGGAGCAAGACGATCCCGGAACTGGCTCGCGTATCTGGACCTTTGCCCAGGTAACCGATGTGGTCCATCGTTCGGTGGCCCGGTACGGTATCGCCGGCACCGGAACACAACTGAGCCTGAGCCTCGGTTGGACGAAGAAGGCGAATTCGACACTGGATCTGTTGCGCACGATGACGGTTGCGGTTCAGAGCGAAGCGTTGACGACGGCGGCCTTGCCGCTGCTGTATCCGGTCTATGGCGAGGAGCTGGCATTCGATCAACTGGTGGATGGTCTCATGCCGGGACGTCCGTTGGCGGTGACGGGTGTTCGCCAAGCGGTTCGTCTGAAACATCCGGCTCTCGCTCCGTTCAAGGGACACAAGGTTCCGTTGGGCGGGCCTCAGCGGATCTTGATGTTGGATGACGGGACCTCGGTATCGCTGAAGCCGGGTGACCAGCTTCGTATGACCGGTAGTCCGGCAACCGTGGCTGATGCGTCGCTGGTCTCGATGACGCCGGCGGAGTTTGGTACGTCGCTGACGCAAGTCTCTTCGCCGTTACTACGATTACTGCTGATGGACCGCGACGGCCGTACGGGGTACTTGGATATCAGTGCAGGAGATATCGAGTTGGTCGCGTCGGATGCGGCGGCTGAGACGGTGTCGGAGATCGTGTTCATTGATGAGGCGATCGGCACCAGCATCACGCAGGATCGCGATCGCACGACGGTCCAACTCGCGACGGTTCTGGCGAACGTCTACGAGCGCGCTACGGTCCGCATCAATGCCAATGTCGCCGCCGCCACCCATGGTGAGAGTGTGAAGGAACCCTTGGGGAGCGGCGATGCGGCCGTACCCTACCAGCAATTCACGCTGCGCCAACCGCCGGTGACCTACGTCAGTGCCGACACGCCGGACGGTTCGGCCTCGACGCTGAAGGTCTACGTCAACGAAGTCTTGTGGGAAGAAGTCCCGTTCCTCTACGGGTATGGCCCCACCGAGCGGATCTATATCACCAGGCGTGATGACGAGGGCCGCACCACGATCCGGTTCGGTGATGGGATCACGGGGGCGCGATTGCCGACCGGCCAAAATAACGTGCATGCCGAGTATCGCAAAGGAACCGGCCTGGGGGGACTCGTGCAGGCCGGGCAATTGAGTCTGCTGATGAGCCGGCCGCTCGGCTTGAAAGGCGTGGTGAATTTAGAGGCTGCGCAGGGGGCCGAGGAGCCGGAGTCGAGGGACGACGCTCGCACGAATGCGCCGTTGACCGTGTTGACGCTGGAGCGCGCCGTGTCGCTACAGGATTACGAAGACTTCGCCAGAACCTTTTCCGGTGTCGCCAAGGCTCAGGCTGTCTGGGTATGGGATGGCCGCAAGCGAAGCATCTTCCTCACGGTGGCCGGTCCGGGGGGAGAAATATTGGAGGAGGACAGCTCCGTCATCACGAAGCTGAAGGAATCCCTGCGTACGTACGGTGACTCTTTCGTCGCGTTCACGGTGAAACCCTATCGACAGGCCTGGTTCGAGTTCGAGGGCACGGTCACGATCGCTCCGGACCATGTGAGCGACGTCGTGATGGCTGCGATTACCGCCGACCTTGAGCAGCGGTATGCCTTCGCCGCCAGAGCGTTCGGGCAACCGGTCGCGTTGAGCGAGGTGATCGCCGCGATCCAGGCCGTACTCGGTGTGGTGGCGGTGATTCTGGACCGCTTCGCGCGCACAGACCAATCGCTGCCGGCGATTCAGCCTCGTCTGATCGCCGATCGTCCGGCCATGGGCGCGGATGGGGTCGTACCCGCGGCGGAACTCCTGTTACTTGATCCCGCGTCATTGACTCAACTGAAGGCGATCCAATGAATCCAGAAGCAGACAAACTGTACCAGCTTCTTCCCGCGCTCTACCGCATTCGCGATGCGGAACAGGGGAGTGCGCTGCGTGCCTTGTGCGAAGTCCTGGCCGAAGACATCGCGGTACTCAGGGAAAATCTTGATCAACTCTACGATGATCAGTTCATTGAGACCTGCGCCGACTGGGTGGCGCCCTACATCGGCGACTTGATCGGCTACAGGACGTTGCACGCGGTCACCGAACGGACGCGTAGTGCCAGGGCGGAGGTGGCCAATACCATCGCCTATCGCCGACGGAAGGGAACGGCGACCGTTCTCGAACAGCTTGCCAGGGATGTCACCGGATGGAACGCGCGCGTGGTGGAGTTCTTTCAGTCGCTCGAAACCAGTCAGTACATGAACCATGTCCGTCCCACTAATCTCACCACGGTTGATCTGCGAAATTGGGAAGCCTTGGAGCGACGTGACACGGCCTTCAATCGGATCTCGCATTCCGTCGACATGCGACGTATTGAGACTCAGCAGGGGCGGTACAGCATTCCCAACATCGGCCTGTTCCTCTGGCGGCTGGACGCATTTGCAGTGCGCCGCTCTCCTGCCTTCCGAGTCGACGATGAACGGTTTCTGTTCAGTCCGTTGGGGAACACTCAACCACTTTTTACCAGGCCGGAGTCGGAGACAGATATCACCCACCTGGCCGAACCCTTGAACGTGCCGGAGCCGATCAGCCGTCGTGTGCTGGACACGTACCTCGCGCAATACTACGGCTCGCAGTTGAGCCTGTTCCTGGAGGCGGACAATCTGGACATGAGCGTCGGGAAGGTACAGGTCTGCAACCTGTCGGATGACGGATCGACTTGGGCACATCTTCCGGTGAACACAGTCTCGATCGATCCCGTGTTGGGACGCATCGCTGTGCCACCGGGAACGCCGCCGGTCAATCTGCGGGTGACGTATCACTATGGATTCAGTATGCCGACCGGCGGAGGGTCGTACGAACGTGGCAAGACCTTTGCGCTCGGCGGCGGGTTTGCCTCGGTGATGCAGGGGCAGAGTCTGCAAGCGGAGCTCACCGCCTCTCAGGCTGGTGGCATCGTGCAGATCGACGACAGCGGGCGGTATGCGGAAGCGCTGAGCCTGAACATTCCTGCTGCCGCAAAGGTGGAGGCGCGTGCCGCCAACGAACATCGCCCGACGCTGGTGCTCAACGGCGATTGGACGATCACGCTGGCGCCGGGTGCTGAATTGACCTTGAACGGACTCCTCATTACGGGCGGGCGAGTGCGTATCAACGCGGCGGGTGCGGCGGGAACGCGTCTTCTGCGATTGCGTCATTGCACGTTAGTACCGGGGCTCAGCCTGACGAGAAAAGGCGAGCCGGTGTCGCCCTCCGCTCCCTCGCTGGTGATCGAACGAGAGGGCACAACGGTCGAGATCGATCACTGTGTATTAGGCGGGATTCGCGCCGCGGACAATACCGAGGTGTCGGTGACCAATTCGCTGCTCGATGCAACGACGCCGACCGGTGTGGCCTACGCAGCCCTGGACGGTCTGGGGGCCGGGGGCGTCTTGAGCATCGTGAATAGTACGGTGATGGGCAAGGTGCATACGAAGCGACTGGATCTTGCCTCGAATACGATCTTCGCGGCCGCCCTGGCCGGCGGCGACAGCTGGAGTCACCCGGTCTGGTCGGATCAAAACCAGCAAGGCTGCTGCCGGTTTTCCTTCGTGCCGCTGAACTCGATCGTGCCGCGCCGCTATCGGTGCCAACCGGATCTGGCCGTGGAGGCGGCGTTGTTGGAGGCCGACCAGCCGAAAGGCAGCCTGACTGCGCCACAAACGCAGGCCATCACGCTGGCGACGCAAGCGCGTGTCAGGCCGGCCTTCACGGCCCGTCGGTATGGGCAGGCGGCCTATGGGCAATTGGCGGGCTCTTGCCCGGAGGACATCACGCGCGGGGCGGACGATGAATCAGAAATGGGCGTCTTCCACGACGTGTTCGCGCCGCAGCGGGAAAATAATCTGACGATCCGGTTGCAGGAGTATCTCCGGTTCGGCCTGGAGGCGGGACTGTTTCACGCCACTTAGGGGGAGCCCTCTTGTGGGACCAGGTGGCGAGCGAGGCCGTCCGGACCCTGGAATTGAACGGTTTTCATCACTGGGAGAGCGCATATGAGTGGCGATTACAGCCGAAAACGATTCAACCCTGAGAAGCATTACCAGGGCGTGCTGCGGCAGCAGGGACGAGTGGACCTCGATGCCGATTGGAATGAGTATGTGGATCTGCAGGACCGCCGTTGGCGCGCGGAGACCATCGATGTGGTGGGGCGCTGCGGCGTGCCGGCCGAGACGCCGGATGGATTCAAAATCGATATCAGCGGGGGAGAACTGACCGTCGGTCAGGGCCGGATGTACGTCGATGGGTACGTCGCCGAGAACCACGGGACGGCGCCGGCGCTCGATGCGACGATTGAAGAGTCCTACGGCACGGCGGCTCTGCCGGTGAAGAATCAACCCTTTGGCGGTCCGGTGACGGTGCCGCCTCAGGTGCGGTCGCTCGTCTATCTCGATGTGTGGAGACGAGAAGTCACCTGCCTGCAGGCGCCGGACCTCATCGAGCCGGCCGTCAACGTCGATACAACGACCAGGAACCAGACTGCCTGGCAGGTCAGAATCCTCGGCGGCATCCCGGCTGATGTGAATTGTGAGACCCCCTTGGAGGACGTTCCCGGTTGGCCGGCGGGGAACCGTCTGTCTTCCGCGCGATTGACCACCACGACGGTTGCCGTCACCACGGAGCCTGATCCCTGCCTCGTGCCGCCGACCGGTGGGTATCGTGGTTTGGACAATCATCTCTACCGCATTGAAGTGCACAGCGCGACGAACACCACTGCCAAAGTGAAGTGGTCGCGCGAGAATGCGCATGTCTCGACAGCGATCGTAGAGATCATGGCCGGCCGGACCACCGTGCGTGTCGAGAGTCTGGGCCGCGATAACGTGCTCCGCTTCAAGACCGGAGACTGGGTGGAGTTCACAAGCGATACGCGCGAGTTCGCTGGTCTGCCTGGTGACATGCGCAAGGTGACGGTGGATGACACGAACAAGACGTTGACGTTTACCCCTGCCTTGCCCATCGCCGATTTTCCCCAGGGCATGGCCGACTCGACCAAGCATCTGCGCGTGATTCGATGGGATCAGGCCGGGATCGTCCGCAAACCCGACGGCTCGCAACTCGTCAACCTGGACCTGACGGTCGACGGATTGATCGAGCTGTCTGCGGCAAATCCCGGCTTCGTGTTGGAGCATGGGGTGCAAGCCACCCTGACCGTCCAGACGGGAGGGACGCCTCATAGCGGCGACTACTGGTGTTTTGCGGCCCGGACCGCAGATGCCGACATCGAGCGGCTCAATTTGGCGCCGCCACTGGGTCTGTACCACCACTATTGCCATCTCGCGATCATCGAGGCCGACGGAGAAATTCATGATTGCCGGACGGTGTTCCCTCCGCTCACGGAGTTGACGCCAGGCTGCTGCACCGTGGTGGTACGTCCCGGTGAGGATATCCAAGCGGCAATCGATTCGTTGCCGGTGGAAGGCGGATGCGTCTGTCTCAAGGTGGGCGAGCACGAGATCGACGCGCCCATCCGCATCGCACAATCCAACGTGTCGTTGCACGGGGAAACGGTGGACGCGCGTGTCCTCCGGAAGAACGGCACGGAGCTCCTCCATCTCGGGCATCCCGATGGCCTGTTGTTGGAGCATGTGACTGTCACCGGTGTGTCCTTGCTGCTGGAGAACAAGGGGCAGCAGGGGCAAGGACTGCAGGCGATGCTCTCCATTGATCGTTGTCGTGATGCTACCGTCGAGCGGTGCCTGCTGCATGCGCAGGTGCCGACTCAGATCGTCGGTGTGCTCATCAGCCGCAGCACCGATGTGGGCGTGACTGGTTGTGTCGTCGACAATGTGCAATACGGCCTCTGGACGCTCGCTGATACGACGGGCCTCGTCATCCTCGGCAACAGTTTCGATGCCGCAAACAAACGGAAGAGCGACGGAGGCCTGGTCGGTCTCCTCCTCCAGGACCTGTCGCTTCCGTCGCGCATCGAAGACAATCGCATCGTTGGCTTTGTCTTCGGCATCGTGCTGAATAACGGTCTCCTGACAGGAACGCCGTTTTCGCTGGCCGCCGGTTCCTTCATTGCCGGGAACTATATCGTGCGGCTGGGGGCGGAGGTGGACCCGGGGACGCTGAAGGCATTCGGCATCGATGTGGCTGCCGACGGCTGTGTCATCAGCGACAATATTCTGCTCTACAATTCATCGGAGTACGGCGGCATTTCTGTCAGCGGCAGGCATGCGGTGGTCGAACGCAATCACCTCGGCTCCCTGTTGAAAGAGGCGGGCTCGGTTCGGCCGATCGCGCTGCTGTTGGCCAGGCTGGGCGCAAACGGCAGTCTCGGATCTGTCGGAGGGAGACTGTCGGGCAACATGATCTTCGGTGTGCAGGACGGCATCGTCGTGATCGGCAATGAAGGGGCTGAGGTACTCGATAATCGGGTGGAGAGCGAAGGGCAGGAGGTGCGGTTCGGCATACTGTTGGCGTTTTCGAGTCGGCTTCGTGTGCAGGGAAATCGCGTCACCAACACCGCCTGGCCGATCGCGGCCAGCGGCGGGACGGCGAACGTGCTGGCCGACAACAGTCTGGTGCGGGGCGGCGGCGGGATTACCGCGGTCTTTCATACGTCGTTCACGTGCAGCCAGAATCGCGTCGAAGACATGCGGCATTGGGGTATTCTGAGCCTGGTCGGATTTGGTAAATGCGCCCTTACCGAGAATCGGGTCTTGAATTGCGGATACCAGCAAGCTCCATCCATCGGCATCGGCGCTTCCGTGCAACTCGGGGAGTTGTGCGTGGAGTCCTGTGAGGTGATGAATACTGGCGTCTCACCGGACAATACGACGATCAGCGCCTTGTCCTGGGGCATCATTGCGGATCTCATTCTGGAGGCGAGAGTGCAGAGCAACCTGGTGACCTACGCCAACGCCGCCTTGCTGGACGCGAATCAAGAGCACCGTGCCCTCTGGATGCGCGGGTGGCTGGAGCAGGTGATAAATTTTGGTGCAGGCCAGCTGGTGTTCGGCTTCAGCGCACAGATTCTCGACAACAAATTCCTCGGCCCTGGCCGAACGGCGTTAGTGGAGGTCGCTCAGCAAAATGTGAGCGACACGTTGTTCCGCCGCTTCGAGCGGCTTTTCTTCAGCAATAATTTCTGTTGGCACGCCAGCGTGGCTGCCCAGGGGACCGCCACGGTGTCACTCTCGGCCCGAAGCGCGATTGTGATGGGCAACCACATTAAGACGAACGTGCCGATTCCCTCCGTGGATTTTCACGGCATGAAGGACGCGGTGTACATGGGCAATCTGGCTCAGGCGAATCCGGTGAACTTCGGAGGGATTCCAGCGCCGATCTCCGGATTCAATCGACCATAGATTTACGCGGCTAAAGGAGAACAGAGATGGCGACCTTAAATCAGATGGTGGCAGAACAGGCGAAAGTCATCGGGGAGGCAAGGGCGTCCCTGGAGGCGGCATTTAAGAAACCGCCGACCCAGACCGCGACGATAGCGGCCAGGGAGGCGACGGTGGTGGAATTAAAGACGAGGATGTCTAACCTTGCGGAAGCGAAAGCCTCGTTCACACGCCAGATCGATCAACAACTTTCCGGGTATCAGGCCGAAATCACGGCGCTGGAAAAGCTCATCGAAGAAGACAAGAAGCGCTTCGGCAACCAACCGACGCCTCCGCGCCCGATTCGAGGAAAGGGGCGGGGTAAGTAACCGCTGCCGATACGATGCGCGCACCGGGCTACAATCGTCAGACCCACTGTGTCGGGTCGGTCGGGAAGCAACGAGGGACCTCCGTGCCACGGGTTACGTCACAGGAGCGGCCGCCGGCGAAGGGCGACTCGTATGATGGAGTCGGTCCTCGGATGTTTGTGCCCCAGTTGAGCCGTATCGCGATCTTTGCTGGCGGCAGAGCGCCTGTGGCGGCCTGTCCAGCCGTCAGCCATCCGCTCGATCCGGTCGAACGTGAAGCGTCGCGAATGGCTGATCAGGTCATGCGAAATGAGACGCCGACTGTACCCGTGCGAGCCGCATTCGATCAAGGACCGCAGCGGTTTGGAACAACATCCCGCGATCCGGCCGCAATACAGCCGATGGGCCCTCTTCCTACCGGTTCACGCGGTTATCCGATCGAGGCAGCGGTACGAGGGTTTTATGAGCGACGTTTCGGGGTTGATTTCAGCCAGGTGAAGATCTTTGCCGACTCGCATGCGGCGCGTGCGGCGGCATCAGTCAACGCTCGCGCCTTCAGCAGGGGTGAGCAAATCGTGTTCGGCCGGGGAGCCTATGCTCCGGCAACCTCGGCCGGCCGTGAGCTGATGGCCCATGAACTGGCGCATGTGGTGCAGCAACGTATAGCGCAGACGCCCTCCAACCGCCTCTATCGAAGGCCGCAGGAGAATCCTGAGGTGATGCAAGCCGAGGTGCAACGGCTTGCGCAGGAATTGAACCAGCTCGCCGCGAAGAATGCCTGGGCCGGAGTCGATCGCACGTATCGGCAACTCGAAACACTGGGTGACGGTGTGTTTGCCTTGGCGACGGATCCGGCTGCGCTTCATTTTTTTGGTGCGCAGGCGGCCCGCAATCTCGGTGACATCCGTCGCTACAAATCCCTGGTGCAACGGGCCAAGACGGCGTTGCTTGCCGCGGGCCGACCGGCCGATGATGCGCAACTCCAAACGTTGGAAGCAGAACTGACAGCGATCGATCAGGCCTATGGCGCAGTGTCGATTGCTCCGCGCTCCAAACGATCGGCTGATGCCAAGAAAGGGGAGACGGTCGGACCGGAGTTGGTGCCGGCTGCCATGCCATTTGCCGGAGATCAGCGAGAGAGTGTTGAACGTGCGCGAACGCAGATCCTCGAGACCGGTTCCTTTTCCGGCCTGCTGCCGGCCGGAGCCTATACGCTCGGAGCGGAGTCGTTTACGGTGATCGCAGGCACCAACGTTCCCGAGGTACTCTGGGGGTCATGAGTCACCCTTGTGTCCTCCGCCTGTTTTCACGAGACTGCGATCAGGAGGTGACGCGCGCGAAATCGATGAATCCCCGTTCGACATTCGTGCTCACCAGTTCCACCCTCAGTCTGTCGCCGACATCGAGTCCGGTCACACTTCCGGAAAGTTTTCCCTCGACCGGCGGGTCAAGCAGCCGCACCCAGGTTCTCTTATCGGAGAGGCCGGTGACGATGGCCTCGAATCGTTCTCCGAGACGCGGCTGCAGCAGCAATGCCGCCGCGGACTTTCTCATTTGCCGTTCCACTCGTTCCGCATCATCTTCTTTCTCGGTGCAGTAGTCCGCTAGATATTTTAGTTCATCAGGGCGGTACGGCAGCGGCGTGCCCGCCAGCGCCGCTTTCAGCAATCGTTGTGTCACGAGATCGGGATACCGGCGGTTGGGCGCCGTGGAATGTGTGTACCCTTTCACGGCCAATCCGAAATGTTCCGGCGCGCCGCCTGTTCCCTCGTCGAGCACATATTCGCCTCGACCGATGAGTTTGACGACGGCCAGGGAGAGATCGGGAAATCGGAGCGGATCGGCCGTACGTCGTTTGACGAGGAACGCATCCAGCGCCTGCGCATCAGGCTGCGGAGGGAGAGGCTCCCCGCAACTCGCGGCCAGATCGACGATTCGCTGCCAGCGCTCCGGGGATCGGAGGATTCGCCGGAACGAGGGGACGCCCTTGCGCTTGAGATAGGCGGCGGTCGCCTGGTTGGCGGCGATCATGCAATCCTCGATCAGCTCCTTCGCACGATTTTTCTGTTCGACCTTGATGCCGGTCAGGGTATTTCCGTCAAACACGGCGCGCGGCTCGATGGTTTCGAGACTCAGCGCTCCCTGCTGATGACGTCGCGCTTTGAGCTGTTGTGCGACGCGATCCTGCAGGCGCAGTTGGGCCTCGATACCGGGCACGTCGCTGATGCCATCGGGCGCCGACCCTGTGCCCGTCAGCCATGCGGCAACGCTGTTGTAGGCGAGCTTGGCATGGTTGCGAACCAGTGCGCGATCATGAGATGCGCGACTCACTTTTCCATTCGCGGCGACGACGAGTTCAACCACGACCGCCAAGCGGTCCTGGTGTTCGCGAAGCGAGGTCAGATCGTGGGAAAGCGGTTCTGGCAGCATGGGGAAAATATCGCCCGACGTATAGACGGAGGTGGTGTTGTGGCGCGCGTGTGTGTCCAGCGCGGAGTCTTTGTGCACGAGCGCGTCGACGTCGGCAATCGCCACCAGCAGGGTAACCGAGTGGTCCGGATGTTCGGTCGCTACGGTCAGTTGGTCCAGGTCGAGCGAGTCATCATTGTCGATGGAGATCCACAGCAGGTCGCGGAGGTCTTGCACATCCGGTCCGTGGTCGACCGGCGCTGTGCGGATCTGGGCCAACTCGGCCATGGCTTTGGCTGAGAAGTCCGGCCATAGTCCGCGATCGATCATGGCGTGCCGGGCAAGACGTTTGAGGTCGATGCGATGATTGGGCATGAGGTCCTCGCATGGATCTGTCCGTACGACGATAGACGCAAATGGCTACCGTATGAATAGCTATAACACGAATCGGGCAGAGGGTGGGGGATGAGCCACCGAGACGTGACCGTGAGCGCGCCGAGAACGGAGCAGTCGTCAGATGGGAGGGACTCGGCCCGGTGTGTTATCCCATCGCGGCCCAGATTTTCTGGGCGTTCTCGCCGGTAAAGGTCATGTCATCCTGCGCCGAGGAACTGCGCTCGAAGTACAGATGCAGCAAGCCGCCGCCAAAATGCGCTTCTCGCACCAGGTCAAGATTAATGGCCACTTCACCGGTCCGTTCCTCGTCCTTTACTTTCACGAAACGCATGATAACCTCTCTTCTGGTTTACGGCGAGAGCGGTACGTGCCCTCATCTGAAGGGTCAGGATACCCCAGGGTCGTCAAAAGTGTGAGCAAAGGTTGAAAACGCGTGTCGGCGGAAACAGCACCCATCCGCTCTAGTCAGGGCCGTCACAACCGGCCCTGCTCAATCTCTTGCAGATAGTGGAATGCCGGCGTATTGACTCCCGCTTTGCGTCTGATCTCGACCAGTTCCGGCGACTCAAAAAAGTTGCGCGCGTTGTCGAGCGACGTCCATTCCGAGAAATGCACGAGCCGGTTGGCTTCGGTCTCATGCCGCAAGAGCTGATCCCTGATTTCACCGGCTTGTTTTCTGATTTGTGCCGCTTGATCGAAAATCGTTTTCCAGGCCGGATACGCGTCCACTTCATGAATGATCAACACGTAGGGCATACGTCTCCTCGGTTGTGACAGTCATTGGATCGACGTTCTCTTGCGGCGAGTCTATCTCAGCGGTGGCTGCGGATGCATCAGTAGCCTGGTCGGGCTGCAAATGCGATAGAAGTTTGTGCTGGAGGGGTCCCTTGATACAGTGACGTGAGAGGCCGCTGGTTCACGATTTACCCGTTACACAGTAAGGAGTGCATATGGCAGACCTATTTGCAAGACACCCACAGACCATCAAAGACGTGATTGTTACGGATACAATCTGCCCATTGCACAAAGAGCCGGTGAAGGTGCAGTTTGAGATGAATGGCGTGCAGGGCAGGGTTACGCTCCGCGAGCAATGTTCCATTTTACCTGTGGGAGAAACGTGCAGTGAAGCCTGCCGCAGCAATCCTGAAATTCTTGAGGCCGTTCATAAGAAGATGGAGGAGTTTAAGGAAGAGTCAGCGTGCGAGATTCCGATTATTTCCACGCCCTAGGAGCCTGTCCGAGTAATCCCGCACTTTTGACTGGACAGGTCAATGGCCAGGTGGTTTCTACGGCTCATGAGCAAACTATTCAAATCGTGGCCTGTCGATCAGAGGATGCTGGTGCCGCCCTCGGTTCAAGACTTGGTGCCGGAAGGACATCTGGCCCACTTCGTGCGGGACACAGTCCGGGACTCGCTGGACCTGTCCGCCATCGTGGATACCTACACGGAGGCCCGCGGGTTTCCACCCTATGATCCGATCATGATGACGGCGCTGTTGCTGT
>JADYYH010000058.1 GCA_020853775.1 Nitrospira sp. | reverse complement strand
CCGGTTTTCTATGGCGCTCCACGGCCTGACACCGGCGGAAAAATTGGCGACGTTTCTCTCGCCACTGACCCCATCATCACCGAACACGCCATGCACACATTCGGGGGCCGCTGCTTGACAAGTCATTACAAGCCGCTCACGCGCTTTGGGATCTACAAGCTCGTCAGACGACACACCCAGGCACTTCGACCCACTCGTGCCGGAGAGCCGCGCTGGCACATCTCCCCGCATGTGTTCCGACACACCACGGCCGTGCATCTTCTGGAGGCAGGGGTGGACGTCAATGTGATCCGGGCCTGGCTCGGTCATGTCTCCCTGGACACGACCAATCGCTACGCTGAAATCACGATCCGGATGAAACAGGCGGCTGTCGCCACCTGCGTCCCACCGGTGGCATTGTCGGCGGCACCCCACCAACCGGGCCGCTGGCGTGAGGATCAAGACTTGCTCAAATGGCTCCAAACGCTCTGAAGGTTATGTGCCCTTCGTCGTGCAACCTGTCGCGGAACAACGCCTCGATCAGCGTGCACGGGCACAGATCACGGGAGGGAACATAACTCGGATTATGTGGTGCACCACATAATCGGGCACAATGATCGCCGGCACGCCGCCAAAGAAGGCGAAGGCCCGCGTATGCGCACCAACCCAATCAGGCAGCGTTTGTGTCCAGGTCGCCTCAGCGTAGGTGTAGTTCGACGCGCCCCACACCGCGACGAAGATCTGGGCTTGCCGCAGCTCGCCGGTGCGTCGGTCGTGGATCGGCACGGTCTGACCCGCGTAATCGACGAAGCGCTTCTCGCCGGCTCGATGTTCCTGCCGCAGGCACCGATCCAGGGTCGCGCGCCAGGCCCCATAGAGATCACAAAAACGGCTGTACTGGTAGCCGTCCGGATGCTGCGCCTGGTACTCCTGCCACAGCAGCGCCAGGGTCACGCCCTTCCGCGTCAACTCCTGATGCACTGTGGCCCAATCCGGCATGGCCCGCGGCGGGCTGGTCGGGGGCGGCGCGGCTGGATACAGCCGCGCTTCCAACTGCGCGTCATCCAGCTCCGCCGGAAGGGGCCACGACAGCCCGGCCGCCGTGGCGCGATACAGGGTCTCGGCGACGGTGCTGCGCGCCACCCCACAACTGGCCGCCACTTGCCGGTTACTGAGCCCGCAGGCCCATTTGAGTCGCAATATGTCTTTGATCTTTCGCATGGTCACTCGCTCCGCTGGCATCGGTCCCTCCTCCACAACAACATGGAGGCGGTACCCTACCGAAGGTGAACGAGAACCTGTGTCGCGGACGGCTCCGACAGGAGCCCGTGTAGGATCGCGGCCTGTTATTCCGAGGGATGTCGGCCACCGATTCCGAGGAGGCTCGAAATAGTGGCTGGCTTGGGCCGGAATACGCAGTCTGACCAAGTGGAAGATTTTCGGCCTGGATGGCGCGGCGGCATTGCTGGGCATGAATCCGACCACGCTCGCGACGCGCATCAAGGCATTGGAGATCAATGGAGATCAAGAGGCGCTAGCCGATGTGTGCGGGCAATTAAGTCGCAAGGCCGAGCGAGACAGCGTGCGCCAGGACGTCAAGAAACGGCGACCGGTCATGGTCTTTCAGGAAGAGGCCTTGCCTAGCGGTGATTCGGCACATCACTCCGGCGAATTCGACGCTAAGCGGGCGGGTCATACCGCGCGAATGTGTTCAGAGGAATGTTGGATTGCAAGACCCGACCCCATTTAGCATTCATTTAGCATTTAGATTCCGATCCGGCCATCAAACAAAGACTCCCGATAATCATCTCGCAGGCTCCTCGCCTGGACGGATCTCATTCATGACTTCCGCCCCCTTTATTTCTCCTGATCGTTCACATCGCATGGCGCCTCAGACCGCTGTCGGCGGGCCGCAGCGCGTGACAATTGAACCGCTGCGAGAGGAACACCAGCCTGGTCAGGATGAGGTGGTCCCTTCGCGCCGCCCGCCGGGTTAGCTTGAATGCCCTGTTCGGGCTGACGGTTCAATGGCGGACCCGCTCAGGCCCATCACAATCCCCACGTATTGGCTGCTTGAATGATGTCGGTATCAAAGTCTGTTTCGTTGATGACCAAGTTGCGAAAATCATCAAACGCCAACACATTGTTGTCGGCGCTGTTCAAATACCGCCCCACCGCCTCCCGCAAGCCCACGCGGCGAGCGAAATCGAGAAAGATACTCCCGTAAATCGCACCCTCGACGTTGTCTCCCGTGAGAGCGGGCACCACGTTCCCGGCGCCGTTCAGGGTTCCCACTTGGCTGTAGCCGGTCAGGTTCGTTGTCTGCAACAACGGCGCAGCCGAAAGCTCATCCCTGAAAAACGCTTGACGGAGCGCCACTCCTGTAAGTGGCGGGGTTCGCCGGAGGCTGAAGAAAAAGAATCGCTCGGAAAAGATACCAAGGGATTCGATCCACGCGATGAAAGGCGTGGTAGCAAGATTGGTGTTATGAAACGGCGGCAGGCCCGACGCAATCCGGTTGGTGATCCATACCAGGTATTGCGCCTCAACGGAGACACGTGTCGCGCGCGGCATCAATGCAAAGTACAGCGCGTGCGCCAATTCGTGCGGAATCAGCGTCGGATCCGCTGCCGGTGTACCGGCCGGAATCGGAGCTGCGGCGTCCGGGACCGGATCAGGAACACCGAATAGTCGCCGGTCTACCGGAGCCGGGCCGGGGGGATTAAAGGTCTTGTGCTTGAGGTGAATCAGGGGGAAACCGGTTCCAAGAGATACAGGCTCCACGAACGCCAGAACCGATGGACTGTTGTCAGGGTAGACCACCTCGATGCGTGGAAGCATATTGCGTGTCGCCGCTACGGTGGTGTCCTGGCCGAATGGAAATGCCTGCCGCCCCGCGCGGTTGAATGGGCTGAATTGCCGGAACACGGCATCGTACACACGCAAGCAGCTATCCATGATACGAAAATGATCCCGCTGCTCCGCATTCGTATTGATATTAATCGTGCCCCCATTGGCAACGCTGAAATTCTGCGTCACCTCAACCGGGATAGGGAAGTTACCATCGAGGACTCGAACCACGGAGTTCTGCGCATGAACCGTGACCGTGATCGTCCCACTTGGCCCAGTAGGGTCTCCCGTCACATTGGCAAGTCCGGCATTGGCCACCGTCACTTGACCGGTTTCGTTTGTTCGGAAAAACAAGGTTTGCGGCACACGAAAAAAATCGAAATGCGATACGTAGGTCCGTCGAAGCGGAGTTCCCTGAAGCGTGACAGTGAATGTGACAGCCATGAGTTTCTCCTTTCTTCGTCTAGCGCACCGAAAAGCCTTACGTTGCCGGGCGCCGCCGCGCAAAAGGAGGCGAGATCGACCGTGGCGGGCCCGGCTGACCAGCGGGCTAGGGTTACCGGCACAAAGCAGATCCGCTACTTTGAGAGGGCAGCTCGAAGCTGAGCGTATGCCTGGCAGACACGGTCGTATTGCTGCTGCATCTCCCACAACACCTCGTCGAGCGCCCACAGGGCACAGGACCGTTTGAGAGCGTCCGCGGGATCGTTGGGTATCGCATACCTGGCGCGGCGTTGGTCCAGCTCACCGCTTATGGCGGTGCCATCCAGCAGGGGCTGTGCGCCATCTGGATCGATGACCAATTGCCACGCTTCCTCTTTGACTCTTGCGAGCGTCTTGGACAGGCCTTGCCGCCATCGTTGCCCCATGTGCGGAAATGCCTCCTTCCCCAATGGATCTACCAACCGCGCGCCTAGTAAATAGTCGCGAATTTCTGAGACGAAGGGGCCCACTGATTCATCTTGTTCAGCCTGCACCAAGCGGAGGACTTTTGAGCGTGCACTTGCGCTAAAGAGGTTGTCACGGTCGAGCGTAGACAGAAGGGTCGGAAGCCAATGCTGGTCGCTGGAATCCTGGATCGCCTGCCGATATCGCGCGAACGACTCAAGATATGCGGCATGCACCGCTTCAAACTCGGCGAACACCGGAGAAAGATATTGCTCCACTAGCTCCGCACGTTGCTGTTTGCGAAACGTAAGGAGTTGAATGATCCGATCGGCAAGCTTGTCGACAAGGTCGATGATCATGGATGGCTCCTACGGGCTTGAATCGTTCCTACCTGGGGGCAGTGTGCGTTCTGTTCCTCGTCACCCGCCGACAGATCGAGTATGCGACTGATGGCTTCATCGTGCACGCCCACGACGCGGCCATCTCAGGCAATCTGCCCTCGTGCCTCGATAGATCATCGCTACGCAAGCAGCGACCGGCTCGCCTCCTTGAATTCCGGACCGTCAGGGGGCGGAACACCGTGTTTCGACGGCCTTGGCAAACTGCCGGAAATCGTCCAGGTGGCGACTGCAAATCTGATAAACAATATTCCAATCGATGGCCTGGTAGCTGTGCACCGCGAGGTTCCTGAATCCCACAGCCTTCTTCATTCGGTCTGCCAGGGCCGGACTGATCACCTGCAGCCGATTAAGCGCATCGAAGTGCTCCGCTATCGTCGAAGGCGGCGAGATGTCGGTGTCCCCGATGAGATGGGAGGCCAGATCGACGGACAGCTGAACGGCCCGCTGGAGATTGAGCCCGATGATGTCCTGCAGATCCGCATTCTGCGCCAGGTCCTGGGACGAAGCAGGCGTCTTGCGGCAATCCGTTCGACGCAGCGTCGAAGCGATTCCAGTTTGGCCGCTACGAGGTCTCGATCCATGCTTGCCTTCGTGTGGCCAAGATCCGTCGATAACACGGCATCACGTCGGCCTCCTCATAGGCCAGCCGGCGCAAGAGTTCGGCATACTCTGTGCGGTTCCTGCAGAGAATCAATCGACCGGTGGTGAGCACTTGCTGCAGGAGTGGACCATGCGCTTGGTTGAGGTCAATCAGGTCGATAGGACGTCCCAAGGCTGCGGCGAGTTCGTCGATCAGCTCAATGCGGGCGTGGACCGTGAGTGGTACGGTTGCGCTCACGGCGAGGTCCAGGTCGCTGTCCGGACGCCCTCGTCCGGCGGCAAGAGAGCCGAACAGGATGGCCATGCTCACGGAGGGATGCCGTTCCAAGACCGAGGCAATGGCGGCCCGAACCGTGGCATCCGGTTCACCCTGGCGTTGCATCTCAGCGCCGACGGCACTCATGGGTGTTCAGGTATCACGAAACCCCCAGCGATGCAAGCCGCGACCGGCCGATTGAGCCCCGTTAGCCGAACTCGTCCAAAATGTGTTACATAGAATTTGTCCCATATCATTTTACAAAGACATGAGGGGGATATGCCCACCGACGACATCATCCAGAAAGTCAGCGACCGCTACGCCCGCGCCGCCTCAACCGGCGAGCAGATGTGTTGTCCGACGGGATACAACTTTGACGATCTGCGCTCATTCATTCCGGACGCCGTCCTGAAAATTTCCTACGGCTGCGGCACGCCGGCAGGTTTGGACACGGTGCAGACCGGTGAAACCGTGTTGGATATCGGCTCCGGAGGCGGCATCGACTGCTTCGAAGCGGCGCGCCTTGTCGGACCCTCTGGTCGGGTCATCGGCATCGACATGACCGACACCATGCTGGAGATCGCCCGCCATCATGCGCCCATTGTCGCCGAGAACCTGGGCTATCCCCGTTCGAATACCGAGTTTCGCAAGGGCATGGCCGATGCGATGCCGGTGGAGGACGCCAGCATCGATCTCATCATCTCGAACTGTGTCATCAACCTGGCCCCTGATAAGCGTAAGGTCTTCCGGGAGATGTACCGGGTGATCAAACCCGGCGGGCGCTTCACCATCTCCGATATCGTCTCCGACCAAGTCGTGCCGCAGTACCTGGTCCACGATGCCGCCAAGTGGGGCGATTGCCTCTCCGGATCCTTGCAGGTCCAGGACTACATCGGCGGGATGGTGGATGCCGGATTTCGCGCCGTGCACCACATCAAGTCCAGTCCCTGGCAATCCATCGACGGCGTGCATTTTCTCTCCGTGACCCTGACCGGATACAAACTCCCGGACATCGTCAACAAAGAGGCTCCGCTCTATGCGACCCTCTGCGGACCGTTTTCCACCGTGACCGACGAATTGGGCCAACAGTACCGACGCGGCGTGCCGCAGCCGGTCGATGCACAGTGCGCACAACTCCTCCGGAGCGCGCCGTTGCGCTCGCTGTTTCTCATCGGTCCGGCCCCGATCACCCTCGCGGCGGGCGACCCGCGCTGGTGCGCCATTCTTCCGGAGCAGGCACCCTGCGTCTGGCAGGGCGCGTACGTCATTCTCACCGGACCGATCATCGGCGCCGAGGATGACGATCATCATCAGTATTATCGAGGCGTGCCATTGGAAATCTGCTCCAAGACCCTTCACGTCCTGACGCAAGACGCCTACCGGTCCTATTTCACGATCTACCACCGAAACTCGAACGCCGTGGAGGGGGAAGCGGTCAGTTGTTCGCCTGAAGGGAATTGTTGCTGATGCCGCGCCACGGCGCCGCCAACCTCACCACCCCGCGTCAGTGTGCCGCCGTCTTGAAGGCCATGGGCGACGAAACCCGGCTTCGCATTTTGAAATCCCTCCTGTTAGGTGAAAAATGCGTGACCGATCTCACGCAAATGCTCCGCTGTTCCCAGCCGCATGTCTCCCATCACCTTCGTATGCTTCGGGATGCCGGATTGGTTGAGGGGCATCGGCACGGTAAACAAGTCTGTTATCGGGTGGAGCCCGCTGTCCAACGAGCATTGAAGAGTCGCGGCGAGCAAGCGCTCGACTTCGGATGCTGCGAAGTGAGATTCCCCACCTCGACGTTACTGACCGTGCAGCACAACTAGGGAGGCCAGAAAGCCACCGATCACCACGCTCCACACGACTGGGAATGATTCACTATGGCACTGACACTCGTAGGCCAACACAAACCGCTCGCCTCCTCCGCCGAGCAGTTGAAGGTGCTCGTAGAGATCGAGACCTGTTTGCCGTTTGAGGAACAGCTGCGGCGAAGCGGCCTGTTTCCGCTACGGGCAACCGGCATCTCGGTGCTCCAAATCAATGTAGGAAAGCTCTGCAATCAAACCTGCCGTCACTGCCACGTGGATGCGGGGCCCGATCGCACTGAGCGCATGTCCAGGGAGACGGCCGAGCAATGCATCGCGGCTTTGGCCACGACTGACATTCCCACCGTCGACATCACGGGCGGCGCACCGGAACTGAATCCTCACTTCCGGTGGCTGGTCGAGCAGGCCCGTGCCCTGAATCGCCACGTCATGGACCGCTGCAATCTGTCGGTGCTGCTGTTGCCTTCGCAAGCAGATCTGGCAACGTTCCTTGCGGCGCACCGGGTGGAGATCGTCGCCTCGCTGCCGTATTACCGTGCCGCGCAAACCGACGCACAACGCGGCGAGGGCATTTTCGACAAGTCCATTGAAGCCCTACGGCTGCTCAATGGCCTCGGATACGGACGCGAAGGCAGCGGGCTGATCCTGAACCTCGTACACAATCCCGTCGGTGCCTTCCTGCCCGCCAAACAGGATGCCATCGAGGCGCAATTCCGGAAGCAGCTCCGCACCAAGCAGGGCGTGGAATTCAATCACCTCTTTACTATCACCAACATGCCGGTGAGCCGCTTCCTCGAGTTCTTGGTGGAGAGCGGGAACTATCAGGGATACATGGAGCGGCTTGCGAATGCGTACAATCCTGCGGCGGCTGCCGGCGTCATGTGTCGCTCGACCCTCTCGGTGGGCTGGGACGGCACACTCTACGATTGCGATTTCAACCAGATGCTGGAACTTCCGGTGCACCCGGATGCCCCGGCACATATCCGGGACTTTGATCCGGCGAGACTTCATTACCGGGAGATCACCACCCGGAATCATTGTTACGGATGCACGGCGGGAGCGGGTTCATCCTGCGGCGGAGCGGTGACCTAATCAGCCGCCGCCCAGCTTCGTTCTCAGTCGTTCGCTCACCTCACCGTGCTAGCCCAGTACGCCTCGACGGACTCCTATTCGTAAATCCTTGCTGAATCGACGGTTTGAGCGTTGTGCCGGGAAGACGGCATGGATATTGTTTTGTGACCTGTGCGCTGGTGTTGGCATTGGCCTATGGAACGGCACCAATGATGGTTCTAAAGCCATTGCTCTTCCCTCGAACGGGTCCACAGCAATTCGCTTTGACAAAGGGGCTCCGCTCTACCCCATACATCGCCTGTGGCGGTCTGCATCCACCACGACTGGGTTTACGCGCTCGCGGTCGCAAGGAACTTGCGAATCTCAGCGGCGATTTCGTCACGCACTCGCCGGAAACTCGCTCGCCGCTCGCTCGCATCGGCGACTGCCGCCGGATCGTCGAAACTCCAATGTAGAAGGTGGGTGGGCGCGGGCCAGATCGGGCAGGACTCTCTAGCGCGATCACAGACCGTGATGACGTGGTCAATCCGTTGCGACATGAATTCGGCCACGCTTTTAGAGCGATGGCATGAGATATCGATGCCGACCTCGGCCATCGCTTCGACTGATCCTTGATTCAAGCCGACCGGATAAGTGCCCGCACTGAACACCTCAAACTGATCACCGGCCAGATGCCGCAGCCATCCCTCCGCCATCTGGCTACGGGCGGAGTTGCCGGTGCAGAGGAACAACACGCGTGCCTTCATAGTCCGGCCTCCTACTTGAACCAATGCCTTGTGTGGTTGCACATGCTGCAGACCGACAACATGACCGGGACTTCCACCAACACCCCGACTACGGTCGCCAACGCCGCCCCCGACTCCGGCCCGAACAGCGCAATGGCCGTTGCCACAGCCAGCTCAAAAAAATTGCTGGCCCCGATGAGCGCGCCAGGTGCAGCTATGGAATGGGGGACCCTCCAGTAGTGCATGAGTCCATACGTCAGTCCTGAATTCAGGTACACCTGCAGGAGAATCGGGATTGCGATCAGCACGACATGCATAGTTTTTCCCAGAATGTTTTGTGCCTGAAACGCGAAAATACAGACCAGTGTCAGCAGCAGGGCGGAGATCGTCACCGGTGCGAATTGCGGCAGTAACTGCTCTTCCATCCACCGTAGACCATGACGGCGAACCAGCCATAGTCGAAGGCCGGCCCCGACGATCAGAGGAATGACAATAAAAACCGCCACCGAATACAGCAGCACGTCCAAGGGTACGGCCAATGATGACGCGCCGCTCACCAGCCATCCAACTATCGGAAGAAACAGGACGAGCATGATGAGGTCGTTCACGGCTACCTGAACGAGCGTGTAGGCAGGGTCTCCTTCCGTCAAATAGCTCCACACAAATACCATCGCCGTGCAGGGAGCCGCAGCGAGAATAACGGTGCCAGCGATATACTGATCGGCCTCGGCAGGAGCAATCCATGGGGCAAACAGAAATCGGAAAAACAGCCACGCGAAAAAGGCCATCGAGAAGGGCTTGACCACCCAGTTCACAAACAGCGTGATCACCAGCCCCACCGGCCGCTTGCCGACGGCACGAACTGCGGCAAACTCGACTTTCATCATCATCGGTACAATCATCAACCAGATCAACACGGCAATCGGCAAATTGATGTGACTGCCTTGCCCGATCTCTGCTCCTCGCAAGCTCAAGACGAGCTCAGGCACCGCCCGTCCGATAAGCACTCCTGCTCCCATACAGAGCGCCACCCAGAGAGTGAGGTACCGCTCAAAAAACGACAGCCGTTTTGTCTCCTCCCCCGGTGACTCCACTGCTTGCGCAAGCTCCATGCTTCTGCTCTTTCGTGCTCCTTGCCCGCTCGTTAGATGGTACCGGCCGGTTTCCTGGCCCGAATGAATGCGCTCATGAACTTGCCCTCAACTTCGGCCACGAGTTGGTCACTCGAGAGCTCTGCGCCGATCAATAGGTCCTTCACGTCTTCGGCCTGGTAGATGCGCGTCGGTTCAATCCCGATCTCCGCAAAACCCGCCTGACGCAATAAGTCTCGATACTGGGTCTCTTCCAATGCCCCCGCCACACAACCAGCCCACAATTCCAGATTCTTCCGGATGTCCGACGGGACGGCCCCTCGCACCACAATATCGGACAATGCCAGGCGTCCTCCCGGCCGCAGAACACGAAACGCCTCGGCCAGTACGCGCTCCTTTTCACCGGACAAATTCACCACGCAATTACTGATGATCACGTCCACAGACCGGTCAGGCAGCGGGATGTGCTCGATTTCGCCCTTCAGGAATTCGACATTCTGCACGCCGGCCGTGCGCTGGTTTTCCCTGGCCAAGGCTAACATCTCCTCCGTCATGTCCAGTCCATAGGCTTTGCCCGTCGGCCCGACTCGCTTGGCTGAGAGCAACACATCGATACCCCCGCCTGATCCCAGATCCAGCACGGTCTCACCCGCCTGAAGCTCAGCGAGTGCCGTGGGGCTTCCGCAACCCAATGAGGCTGCGACGGCATCCGCCGGCACGCCTTGGCGCTCCTGGTCTGAATAGAGATTGGACGTAATCGGATCGACATTCATCAGGGCAGGAGAGGCCCCGCAGCAGGAACTCCCGCCCGTTTTAGCCCGTGCAGCCGCTTCACCATACTTTTCCTTGACCAACTCTCGAATCGCTTGTGCGTCCATCCCGGCACCTCCATTTATTCATCAATAATTATTGATATATTCGGCACAAAAAAATCAACACCGCGTGGGAGCACGACTCGTCCGCTTTGTGTGCGTGAACGAATCAACCAGCGCATCGAGCTCAGCAAAAGCTTCGGTGTTTACCGCATAGTACATCCATCGGCCTTCACGTCGATCGACAATCATGCCAGCATCCTTCAGGACCTTCAAATGGAACGAGAGCCGTGACTGCCCGGCCTCAAGACAATCCATCAGCTCGCAGACGCACCGTTCGCCGCCTTTCAGTTCGTCCAAAATCTGTAGTCTGGTCTGGTCAGCCAGCGCGTGAAACAATTCCACTGCACGCACCGGATTGATCAGCATGCCGTCTTTCATGGCAACATGATATATCAACAAATATTGATTCGTCAAGCCGTCCGACGCTGACGCCGTGATAGGTGTTGCTCACCGGTGCTCACTTTGCTATGGTGGCCCGCGAGCATCATTGCCACCACTTACAGAATTGAGCCACACGATGGTCTGGGACCCCAAAGACCCTTGGAGCAAAAAGGGCGACGATTTGGATCAGGCCTTCAAACAGGCTCAAGGTCAATTACGCAATCTGCTCCCCACCGGCGGATTTCGCAATCTCCTCCTCGTCGCCTTCACCGTCTTCCTCATCTGGCAAAGCGCGTTCATTGTGGCCCCCGATGAAGAAGGGGTCGTGAAACGATTCGGCATCCCGGTTCGAGTTGTAGAACCGGGGCCACATATGAAAATCCCTGTGGTTGAGAGTGTTCTGCAGCCCAAGGTGGCGAAATTGCATCGGGTGGAAATCGGCTTTCGTACCGACCGGCAAGGTCGCCAGCAAATGGTGCCGCAGGAAGCCTTAATGCTAACCGGCGATATGAACATTCTGGCCATCGAATTCATCGTTCAATACAAGATCAAAAGTTCGCGTGAGTATCTGTTCAATGTCGCCGACATCGACGATACGATCGGGAAATCGGCTGAAGCCTCCATGCGGGAGGTCATCGGAAAGAGCAAAATCGACGAAGCCCTCACCACCGGCAAGGCGCAAATCCAGCAGGACACCCAGGAACTGCTCCAGCACATCTTGGATGAATACAAAACCGGCGTGCAGGTGGCCGCCGTTCAATTGCAGGACGTCGATCCTCCCGAAGCCGTGGCCGCGGCATTTAAAGACGTCACCAATGCCAAGGAAGATCGCGAAAAATTGATCAACCAGGCGCAGGGCTATCGCAACGACATTACTCCCAAAGCGAAGGGAGAGGCGGCGCAACTCGTGAATCAAGCGAAGGGATACGCGCAAGCGCGACTGAATCGGGCCCAGGGAGAAACCAATCGCTTCCTCGCCACCCTCAAAGAATACAACCAGTCGAAAGACATTATCAGCAAGCGGATCTACATCGAAACGCTCGAAGATGTGCTTCCCCACATCGACAAATTCGTACTGGATGGCAAAGGCGGAGAACGAACCCTGCCCTACCTTCCGTTGGACCGGTTCAGCAAACCGGCGCCCGCTGGCGCGGCGCAGGAGCGTACCCCATGAGCAAGCAGGGATTTGTGGTCGCGTTTGTCGGCATTGTCATCGGCTTGCTGATTCTTGGCGCTTCGCCTTTCTACATTGTCGACGTCACTCAAAACGCCATTGTGGTGCAGCTGGGCAAGCCCGTCCGCAATGTCACCGAAGGCGGCCTCTATCTGAAGGTGCCATTCATCGAAGAAGTCACCTATTTCGACAAGCGGCTGCTCGATTACGATTCCAACGCCCAGGACGTGATCACGCAGGACAAGAAAACTCTCCTGCTCGACAACTTTGCGAAATGGCGGATCACCGATCCCCTCAAGGTCTACCAAGCGTTCCAAAGCCAACGCGGAGCCCTGCAGCGCTTGCACGACATTATCTATTCGGAATTGCGTGTCGAACTGGGCCGACACGACTTGGCGGAGATTGTCTCGTCGGCCAGGGCACAACTCATGGCCGTCGTGACTCAACGTGCGAATGAAAAGGCGTCAGCATACGGCATTGAAATTCAAGATGTGCGGATCAAGCGGGCCGATCTACCCGAACAGAACGAGAAAGCCGTCTTTTCACGCATGCAGGCGGAACGGGAACGGCAAGCGAAGCAATATCGAGCGGAAGGCGCGGAAGAAGCGCAGAAGATTAGATCGGAAGCCGAAAAGGATCGGGAAATTATCCTGGCGGAAGCCTATCGTGAATCAGAAGAACTTCGTGGCGGAGGCGATGCCAAAGCGTTCAAAATCTATGCGGATGCGTACCGTCAAGACCCGCATTTTTTTGAGTTCACCCGCACGATGGAAGCCTACCGCAAGACCCTCAAAGACAAGACCACGATTCTCGTCAGTCCCGACTCCGAATACTTCCGCTTTCTCAAACAACGCTAAGCGGCATCACGCCAACCCGACGATCTCGCCGGACCGAGGATCAATATCGATGCGCTCCCCGGCCGGCTTTTTCGGCAGGCCCGGCATGAGTTGAATGCCCGAACACACGGCCGTGAGAAAACCCGCCCCAGACAGGATTCGCAACTCCTGGATGGGCACCGTAAATCCGGATGGCCGCCCTTTCAATGCCGGGTCGTGCGAGAGCGATAAGGGCGTCTTGGCCATACAGATAGGGAGCGGCTCGAATCCCAGTCGCGCTGCCAATTCGATGTCCTTTTCCGCCTGAGGCGAATAGGACACTCCCGCCGCGCCGTAGATCGTGGTGGCAATAGTCTCGATCTTCCGCTTAATGGGCCACGTCACATCATAGAGGGGCGTGAACTGTGATCCTTGCGCCGCCACCTTGGCGACTGCCCGAGCCAGCTCTTCCGCGCCTTTTCCACCATCAGCCCAATGAGTCGACACAGCGGCCGCGTCGGCCCCTGCAGCCAGCGCGCGTTCACACACCCATTCCAACTCTTTGGGTGAATCATCTTTGAATGCATTGACCGCCACGACCACGGGCACTCCGTGGGAGCGGACATTCGCAATGTGCTGCTCGAGATTGGCAAACCCTTTTTCGAGTGCCTCCTGGTTCAGCCCCGTCAACCCTGGCGGCAGCGGGGTCCCCGATTTTACGGTCCCGCCTCCCCCATGCAGCTTAAGGGCGCGCAGCGTCGCCACAATTACTCCGGCATCGGGCCGGAGACCGGATGTGCGGCACTTGATGTTGAAAAACTTTTCCGCACCTAAATCGCTGCCAAATCCGGCTTCGGTAATGACGTAGTCAGCGCAACGCAGCGCCAGTTGATCCGAGGCCACGGAGCAATTCCCATGAGCAATGTTGCCGAAGGGGCCGGCATGCACAAACGCGGGTGTGCCTTCCAAGGTCTGCACCAAATTCGGCAAAAGGGCATCCTTCAGCAACACGGCCATCGAGCCGGCACAACCGAATGCCTCCGCGTTGGTCATGGCACCGCTCTCCGTCAGACCGACAAGGATTTTGCTGAGGCGCTGGCGCAGATCCGTTTGATCCGTAGCCAATGCCAGTACCGCCATGATCTCCGATGCCTCGGTGATGACAAACTGCCCTGGTCGTGGCCCGGCTTCCGTATGTACCATAATGTCACGAAGCGCTCGATCACTCACACCCAGCGTGCGCGGCCATCTAATTCGTTGCGGATCCAACTTGAGCGCATTGCCGTGAAACAGATGGTTATCGACGAACGCCGACAGCAAATTATGGCTTGCCGAGACGGCATGCGCATCGCCGGTGAAATGCAGATTGATATCCTCCATGGGCCAGACCTGGGCGCGTCCCCCACCTGTCCCGCCACCTTTGATCCCAAAGACCGGCCCGAGAGACGGTTGCCGCAACGTGACCGCCGCGTTGTGACCCAATCGACACAAACCCATGCTTAATCCCACAGAGGTCGTCGTTTTGCCCTCGCCGAGCGGGGTAGGATTGATGGCAGTCACGAGGATATACCGCCCGATCGGCCGATGCTTCACCCGCGCCGTAGCATTGGCCGCGATCTTGGCTTTGTACCGGCCATAAGGGATGAGGTCTTCAGAAGGGATCCCTAAAGTCTGCGCGACTTCAAAAATATGCTTATGAGAGACAGAACGGGCTATTTCCAAGTCGGTCATACAGGTCTCCTCAACGAAACATCCTCAGAGGACGCGCAGTATAGCACGCGCCCTGCCGTATTGATGAACCACAACCATATAGGATGCAGTGAAGAAAAGAATGGGTCGGCGGCTGAGAAGATCGAATTGAGAAGAACTGAACCTACGAGGAGAAGCCCTCTGAAACTAGAGCGGAGGGCGGTGCTGAAGGTCTAATCAAGGATAAACTTTGTCGGATCAAGCGCCTGGCCGTTCTTCTTCACCATATAGTGGAGATGGGGTCCGGTCGACAGGCCGGTGCTTCCTACGAGAGCGACGACATCCCCGCGTTTCACACGCTGGCCCTCTTTCACCAGGGACTTGGCAAGATGCCCGTACACGGTCTCAATGCCGTAACCGTGATCCAGCTTGACCATATTCCCCATTTTCGAATCAAATGCCACGGTGACGACACGACCAAGTGCCGGAGCCTGTACCGGGGAATTCGCCTGGGCACCGATATCAAGCCCGTCATGCCAGGCCGGCTTCTCCGTGAATGGCGAGACCCGAGGCCCAAAACCTGAAGTGACCCAACCACGAACCGGCCAGATGGAGGGCGTGGAAGCCCATTGGGTCGAGCGCTGCTCGGCAATCTGAGTCAGGTTTTGGAGAGCTTCTTCTTGTTGGTTGGCTTCGCGCACGAGGGCTTCTAAACTTTCGCGAACCTGCTGGGTGACCTCTTCAATACTCTCAGTCGAGAAATCAAGGTCCGACTGGGTGTTATCCCGCAGCTCCGAGAGCTGCTGCCTGGACTCCTGCCCTGAAACAGCTGGACCATTCCCTTGTACGTTGCTCTTTCCATCCGGCAACGGGCCATCCTCACCGCCCCGTCCGTTAGCAAGATCGCCAGCCGGCTTGGTCGTATCAATTCCCAGCATGACTCGAAGCCGTTGATTGACCTCTCCCATGGCCGACAGTCTCTTTTTCAAATCATCGATGGCGGCAGAAAAGGCGGCAGTTTGCTCTCGAGCACCCATGGCCTCAGCCCGAAAAGCCGATAATTGCCAGACTTCACCTGTTCGAATCACATAATGGGATACAACGAGCAGATCGGCCACAATCAAAATGGCAGCCAGGATCAAGAGCTTGCGGACGAATTTCCGTGGGAAACTAAACCGTAGCGGCTTGGAGGACGACCCTCGAAAGACCACAACAGTGTAGGCATCACTTGTTTCGGCCGTTTGTTGGCTCATAGGCTGCTCTCCCCTTCACGGATTCAACGTCAAAACTGCAACCACCGACTTTTGCAGTGTACCCATCTCAAGCCCAGTGGTCAACCCTTTGTTTTCAAAAATTTGCATCGCACAATCAACTACTTAGCAGTTTCTCTCCTCATCCAGTCCAAGTACGAAACGGAGCCCGCCACGACCGGCAACGCGATGATTTCCGGGACCTCGTAGCTATGGTGCTGACGAATCACCGCTTCAAGCTCTGAATAACGCGGCCGCGTCGTTTTGATGATCATCAAGCACTCATGCTCGACAGCGATCTGATTGTCCCATCGAAAAATCGACCGAATTCCACTCACGACATTGGCACAGGCGGCAAGTCTGGATTCGACGATGATCCGTGCAAGCTTCTCGGCTTCTTCATTTGACGACGTAGTGACCAATACCACGAGCTCAGAACCTTGCTCCTCCACACCCCCCCCTGGCTTAAGCAATTTGCATGCCCACTCCTACACCGAAACGTCAGCACGTCATGGAAAATCAATATCTTAGTTGCTGTTTACCCACATTTTTTCGCGCAATTTCTTGACCAATGTGGGCAGGAATTGCACACATGAACAAAAAACGGTCCTCCCTCACGATGCAGGATTTTCCCCCAACCTTACGCTTTTGAACCAGAAGGCCGATTGTACTGAGGCCACTGCTCTCCATCGGACTGAAACCTTCCAGCCTTGAGAGACAACGCTTCAGAAATCCTGCCTGACTTAGGGTTGACACCAATTTTCCGCCTCCTTATGATCCGATCATTCAGTCCAGCTGGAGGTAGATTGATGAGCTTTACGATTACACCCACAGAACTCAAGTCGAGGTTAGATAAAGGTGACAAACTTGTGCTCGTCGATGTTCGCGAGCCCTGGGAATACGCCATTGCCAAACTGGAAGGGTCTGTCCTGGTGCCGCTGGCTACGCTCCAACAGTCCCTGGGGAAATTAGACCGTAATTCGGAAATTATCGCCGTTTGCCACCACGGGATGAGAAGCGCAGATGCAACGGGATTTCTCTTGCAACAAGGGTTTGGGAACGTAAAAAACTTAATCGGAGGTATCGACGCCTGGTCCGTCCAGGTGGATTCGTCCGTGCCTCGGTACTAGCTCGGGAGGCTAGCCGATTCCATCTCGAAAATACTCCACCGTTCGTCGCAACCCCTCTCGCAACTCGACCTTCGGCTCCCACCCGAGTGTGCGCTGGAGTTTTGCGCAGTCAACGACGCTTCTCGCCTGCTCACCTCGTTTGGCCGGACCATGCACTTCCTTAAACTCTACCTTGGTCAGGTCAACGACGATCCGGAAGAGGTCATTGATTGACGTCTCAAGCCCGGTGCCCACATTGTATACACCCTCAACCTGAGGCCCCATCGCCATTAAGTTAGCTTCGACGACATCCTCCACGAACACAAAGTCACGGGTCTGGCGACCATTCCCGTTGACCACCGCTTGCTCCCCGCGCAACATTTTCTGAATGAAGATGGCCACGACGCCCGCTTCGCCTTCAGGATCCTGGCGAGGTCCGTAGACATTGGCATACCGCAAACTCACCACCTGAATGCCGCTCATCCGGTTGTAATAGGACAGGTAATGCTCGCCGCACAATTTGCTGATTCCATAGGGAGACAGTGGTTGAGTGACATGCGTTTCCGGTGCGGGAAAGGCCAGTTGCTCTCCGTAAATCGCCCCCCCGGATGACGAAAAGATCACCTTTCGCGCACCATGCTTCGAGGCCTGCTCCAAGACATTCAACGTCCCCAGCACATTGACTTGGGCGTCGAACATCGGATCTTCAACTGACCGTCGAACGTTCATCTGGGCCGCTAGGTGAAAGACGACCGAGGGCCGCTCATTGCGGAAGACCCGCTCCAGTTTAGGATTCTCGATATCCAGTTTGTAAAACTGGGCTGCCTTGGGAACGTTTTTGCGCTTACCCGTTACGAGATTATCGACCACCACAACGTCATGCCCCTCCTGGAGCAACCGATCCACAACGTGTGATCCGATAAACCCAGCCCCTCCGGTGACCAAGACTTTCATACGTCTCCTCGCCTCTCCTTCATCAGCCGTACCAACAGCACCTGAACTGCATCGTGGGACTCAGCCTACACCTTCTGTCTTCTTCGTCAAAGTGTTTTCGTCCTGCCCTTGGGCCTACAGACGACTGGAGACGGGCTCCCATGCGACGGCCGACCGGCCAGCGTCACACCTGTCGCTGAAACCATGCGAGGAATTCACGATTGCCTTTGCGGCCTTCGATCGGAGATTCCATGCGACCCGCTAACTGCAAACCGAGATGCACCGCGCAAGCCACCACTTTTTCGACCGTCGACTCCCGCAATCCGTCGTCCCGCACAATCCCTCCCCGGCCAACCAGTCCCTTCCCTACCTCAAATTGCGGCTTGATCAGCGTGACAATGGAACCGGACGCGGCAAGATGGGAGACGACGGCCGGCAAGACGAGCGTCAGTGAAATGAATGACACGTCGATCACGATCAGATCGATCGGTTCCGCGATCGCACCCGGCTCAAGGTACCGCACGTTGGTCCGCTCCATAAGCACAACCCGCGGATCCTGCCGAAGCCGCCACTCAAACTGACCATACCCGACATCGACGGCATACACGCGGGTCGCCCCTCGTTGCAGCAGGCAGTCGGTAAAACCGCCGGTCGAACATCCGACATCGAAACACACCATTCCACTCGGATCGATCTGAAATTGATCCAGGGCACCGGCCAGCTTTTCTCCCCCGCGCCCCACATAAGGAGATCCAGGCCCGGTTACCTCGACCAGCGCACCCGGCGCTGTGGGTTTGGCTGCCTTGTCGACGACGATGCCATCCACACGGACAAGACCGGCCAGGATCAACCTAGCCGCATCCTCCCGACTCGACACGAGCCCTCGGGTGACCATCGCACGATCAAGCCGTTCCCGTTCTAGGCGAGGCTTCTGAGTCATAGGTGTGGAGAGGAGGTTCGACAATGATGTGCCAGCCACAGCGTGACCTGCGCTGGCTGGGAAGGCTACTGCGGGGTCTCCAACTCATCCTCACCGGGAGAAAACGCTTGAATGCGCTTTTTCCCGTCTTTCTCTTGCACCAGGATTTCCACCTTCCGTTCGGCGTCCTCCAGCATCTTCAGGCAGGTCTTGGACAACCGAATCCCTTCCTCGAAAATCTTCAGCGAATCGTCGAGAGGAAGGTCTCCTTTTTCAAGTTCGGCGACGATCGTCTCCAATCTCGCCATTGCGTATTCGAATTTCACGGCAGCCACGACAACTCCCTTTGCTCATCTATCGATCAGAATATTATTGCTTGCGCTCCTGGTCGGGTCAAGATATCGACGAACGCATGACCTTCTCGACCTGACAGACCAAGTGTCCTTCGGCCAGTGTCACCTGAACGCCCTCTCCGACTGCCACATCGGAGGCCCGTCGCAAGACCTTCCGATCAGAAATGGTATGAACGATACTGAACCCGCGCTGTAAAATGGCTAACGGACTCAGCGCATCGAGCGCGGTCATCTGCATCGCAACAGCCTGCCGTCTGGACATGAGCCCGCGGCGGGCTTCCTGCTCCAGGCGCTTGCACAACTGGGGAATAATCACCAACGACTGCTGAATCCGATTGCGCGGCCCCTGCGCGAGCAAAAGATGCCGGCGCTCTATCAGGTCACGATGCAACGCCGTCAGCTGTTCGGTCAAGGCGCGGGTTAATCCATCCTGCAATTCATCGAGCCGCTGAGCCTGACTCTGTATCCGAAACCGTGTCTCGCCCAAGACACTGAACGACCGCTCAAACCGGTGCCGCTGCATCTGCAGCATGGTATCTACGATACGGCACAAACGACGGGCCAATTCATTCAGTCGTTCGACGATCTCGGGCAATACGGGCACCACCGCCTCGGCTGCCGCAGAAGGTGTGGGAGCTCGATGGTCCGCTGCAAAATCGGAGAGCGTCACATCGATCTCATGCCCCACGGCTGAGACTACCGGTACCCGGGACTGGGCGATGGCACGAACCACTGCTTCCTCATTAAACGCCCACAAATCCTCCGACGCGCCGCCGCCACGTCCGACAATCAGCACTTCCACCTGTGGCAATTCATTCAACGCGCAAATCGCCTCGGCGATAGATGCCCCGGCGCCATCACCCTGAACCGGAACAGGGGCAATCAGAATATTGACGATGGGACAACGACGGCGAAGCACCGCCACAATATCCCGGATCGCCGCCCCTGTCAGGGAAGTGACGACGCCTACGGTCCGGGGAAATGACGGCAATCTCCGTTTACGCGCCTCGTCGAACAATCCCTCCTGCGACAACCGCTCCTTGAGCTGCTCGAACGCCAGCTGGAACGCGCCGACGCCCTTAGGGTCGAGCGAATCGACAATCAGCTGATACTCGCCGCGCGGCTCGTACACCGAAATGCGCCCGCGCGCAATGACGGCCAGGCCTTCTTGGAGCACAAACCGAAGCCGCAAGGCTCCGGACCGAAACAACACGCCGCGAAGCTGGCTTTGGTTATCCTTCAGCGTGAAATAGAGGTGACCGGAGGACGGCGCACGAAGATTCGAGATTTCACCTTCGATCCAGACATCCTGAAACTGATCTTCCAGCGAATCCCGGATGAGCCGCGTCACATCGGACACGGACAGCAGCAACGGCAGCGCAAGGTTGTGCCCGGTCATGTCTCACCGAGCGGAAGGGGATGCTTCAGGGGGCAGATCAATCCATCACTCGAATACGTTCAATCGACACCGCTTTGCCAAGGGTGGCATCCAGATCGATCAGGACCGCGCAGAACACCGTCGGACCAGACGCCACCTCGAAACGGCGCGGCATCCCCGTGAGAAACTTTTCAATGGCCAGCTCTTTTTTGATGCCGATCACCGAATGCAATGGACCGGTCATGCCAATGTCGGTGATGTAGGCCGTGCCCTTGGGAAGAATTTGCTCATCCGCCGTCTGCACGTGCGTGTGCGTTCCCGCCACCACCGTCACCAGTCCATCAAGATAGTGCCCCATCGCCATCTTCTCCGACGAGGCTTCGGCATGCATATCAACCACGATGGCCGATACCTGGGACTTGAGCCGTTCCACCTCACGCTTGGCAACTTGAAACGGGCAATCGATGGTCGGCATAAACGCCCGCCCCATGAGATGGAGAATCCCCAGCGACTCCCCGCCCGGCGTCGTGAAGACGTAGCTGCCTCGTCCAGGCACACCGGCGGGATAGTTGGCCGGGCGCAGAAGCCGCGGCTCGCGAGGGAACACGTCCAGAATCTCTTTCTTATCCCAAGCATGGTTGCCCGTGGTGATGACCGAAACCCCGAGGTCAAAGAGATCATCCACCAGATCAGGCGTAATGCCGAAGCCACCGGCCACGTTTTCGCCGTTGCCCACCACGACATCGATGGAGTGGTGGGCAATGAGTTTCGGCAGGAGGCGAGCCACGGACCGTCGTCCCGGCTCGCCCATGATGTCTCCGATCATCAGTACTTTCATTCGCCGTGGCTCACTTCGCAAAATCGACGAACCGGCTTTCCCGGATCACCGTGACCTTGATTTGCCCAGGATACGTCAACTCCTGCTCGATCTTCTTGGCCAGATCGCGAGAGAGTTGGAAACATTCCGGATCCGTCAGATCTTCCTGCTTAACGATCACGCGAATTTCCCGTCCAGCCTGAATGGCATAGGCTTTCTGCACACCCTTGTGGACGGTCGCCAGCGACTCGAGCTTCTCCAACCGCTTCACATAAGATTCCAAGGCTTCGCGACGAGCGCCGGGTCGCGCAGCTGAGAGCGCTTCCGCCGCCGCAACCAGCACCGTCTCCGGGCAAATAGGCTCGACCTGCTCGTGATGCGCCGCAATGGCATTCACCACCTTGGCGTTTTCGCCATACTTTTTGGCGATCTCTGCGCCGAGCATGGCATGCGGCCCCTCTTCCTCGTGGCTCACGGCTTTGCCGATATCATGCAAGAGCGCCCCGCGCTTGGCGAGTTTCACGTCGAGCTTCAATTCGGAGGCCATGATGCCGCAAATGTAGGCCGCCTCCCGGGCATGGTACAAATTGTTCTGACCGTAGCTCGTTCGATATTTGAGCCGCCCCAGGACCTTGACCAACTCGGGATGAAAATCCGACAAGCCGACTTCGAAGATGACCTTTTCCGCTTCTTCGATCATCAGCTTCTCGATATCGACTTTTACTTTTTCGACGATTTCTTCAATGCGAGTCGGATGGATCCGGCCATCATGCATCAGCCGCTCGAGCGACACCTTGGCGATCTCGCGGCGAAGCGGGTCGAAGCCCGAGATAATGACCGCCTCAGGGGTCTCATCGATAATGAGATCGATACCCGTGGCCGCCTCGATAGCACGGATGTTCCGCCCCTCACGGCCGATAATCCGGCCCTTCATGGCATCATTAGCAATCGGTACCACCGAAATAGTGGCCTCGTTCACGTAATCACGCGTGACACGCTGAATGGACGAGGCAATGATCTCCCGCGCCTCTCGATCGGCGTTTTCTTTGGCTTCTTCGAGCAAGCGTTTCGCCAAACCGGCCGCTTCCAAGCGGGCCTGGCTATCCATTTCCTGAATCAACTGCCGCTTGGCCTCTTCGGCCGTAAGACCGGCCACCCGCTCCAGCGCCTCGCGATGCTGCTTGAGGGCTTGTGCGCAGGCCGCATCTTTCTGCGTGAGGGACTCTTCCCGCTTCAGGAGGTCCTGCTCCCGCTTGAGCACATCCTGATCCCGCTTCTCAAGCAAGCTGACTTTCCGGTCCAGCCCCTCTTCACGTTGAGACACCCGCCGCTCCACGTTCGAGACTTCGGCGAGCTTCGCTTTCTGTTCTTTCTCCAGTTCGATCCGCGCTTGAAAGACCAGGTCCTTGGCTTCCAGTTTGGCCTCTTTCACGAGGTTTTCCGCTTCGCGCTGAGCTGACTGCACGATCTGCGCTGACTGGCCCTCGGCTTCGGCCCGTCGTGTGATGGCAGAGCGCCGACGCAACACTTCATACAGACCGGCGCCCAAGACCGCTCCAACTAACCCGATAATAATGTACGCAACAACGCTGAGAGAAATGGGAACCACCTCCCTTACGGCAGCGGGACAGTAAACACTGTCACCCTGCGAATAGTCACAGCCAGTGTTAAAGGGAGAGCAAGGAGCGTGAGAAAGGAAT
>JADYYH010000057.1 GCA_020853775.1 Nitrospira sp. | reverse complement strand
TTCTCCTGATCGCAGTCGGTCTCTTGATCCTGCTCAGTCTGGTGTCGTTTGTTCCCGGCGACGCCAAATCGATCGCGGCATCCGGAGCTGCCGGCAATCAGCCCAAAAACATGATCGGGTCGGTCGGCGCGCTGTCGGCGGCGGCCTGTTTTTTCATGGTCGGCGGAGCCGCCTATCTCTTTCCGGTTCTGCTCGGACTCCTCGGGGCGCGCTGTTTCACCCCCATCCCGCTCACCATGCGACTCAGGAATGCGGGCAGCGGACTGGCTGCGATGGTATTTTTGAGCGCGCTCTTGCATCTCGAAGTCACGGCGGTCCCTACTATTTCCAGTGGATGGGTGAATCGCGGTTTGGCCGGCGGCATCATCGGCCAAGTGTTGGCCGACGGAGTGCGCAGTTATTTCGCCACGACCGGGGCGCATATTGTGGTGCTCACGGGATTGATGGTGGCCTTGCTGTTTACGGTGCCGCTGTCGTTGACGGCATTGTTGCAGCGGGTTCCTGACTGGTGGGCCGCCGCCCGCGAGCGTATGGCGGGGCTCGTGCCGGAATGGCCGGTGAAGCATGAAGAACCGGCGGCTCAACCGAAGCGGGCTCGTGTGAAAGTCGCGCGCCCGGCACGCGACATGGAAGAGCCGGAGCTCGACCGTGAGGTGCAGGTGGTGGCCGAGGCCGTCGAGCAGATCGCGGTTCCCATGATTCTCCCCAAAATTCAGCCGCCGCTGAAAGTGGAAAAGCGTGCCACGCCGGATGAAGAACCGGCCGCAACGGTAGCGACAAGTCCATCCGTATCCGACGGGTATGTGCTGCCGGACCCGCAGGAGTTGCTCAGCGATCCCTCCGGCCCTATCGCCCGTCTCAGCGACGATGAACTGAAGTTGCAGTCTGAAATTCTGACCAAGGCCTTGAAGAGTTTTACGATCGAGGGGCGCGTCACCGAGGTGCGTCCAGGGCCCGTCGTCACCATGTATGAATTCGAGCCGGCGCCCGGCACGAAGGTCGCACGCATTGTGAACTTGGCCGATGACCTGGCTCTGGCGCTCAAGGCCATCAGTCTGCGCATCGTGGCGCCTCTGCCGGGGAAGTCGGTGGTCGGCATCGAAGTGCCGAACCCGCACCGGGAAATGGTGTCCATGAAGGAAGTCGTCACCAGCGACGCCTTTTCACGCTCACGTTCGAAATTGAGTCTGGCACTCGGGAAAGACATTTTCGGCGGCGCGGTCTGTGCCGATCTGAAGACCATGCCGCACCTGCTGGTCGCGGGTGCCACCGGGGCCGGCAAGAGCGTCGGCCTCAATACGATGTTGCTCAGTATCCTGTTCAGCGCGCGGCCGGATGAAGTGAAGTTGCTCCTCATCGATCCCAAAATGCTGGAATTCCAAAGTTACGACGGGATTCCGCATCTGCTTCGCCCTGTCATCACCGATCCGAAGTCCGCGGCGCGCGGGCTCGGCTGGGTGGTGCAGGAAATGGAACGGCGGTACAAGCTGCTGGCCGAAGCGGGAGTGCGCAGCATCGATGCCTACAATCGCCGCATTTCTGAAGTGCAGGGCGCGGTGTCGGATGTCTGGCAGTCGGGGAAAGCCGAGCAGGTCGAACTGACGTTCCTGTCCGAAGAGGAACGGCTCTCAAAGGGCGAAGATGCGGAACCAGCCGGCGAGAACGGGCCGACTGATTCGGTCAAGCCGAGTCCGCCGGAACCCCTCCCATACATCATGGTCATGATCGATGAGCTGGCCGATCTCATGATGGTGGCCCCGAAGGATGTCGAGGACAAGATCGCCCGTCTGGCCCAGATGGCCCGCGCTTCAGGCATCCACCTGGTGCTCGCGACGCAGCGGCCGTCGGTGGATGTGCTGACCGGCCTCATTAAGGCGAACTTTCCGGCCCGTATCGCGTTTCAAGTGTCATCGAAAACCGACTCCCGCACGATTCTTGACGCCAACGGCGCAGAAGCGCTGCTCGGTCGGGGTGACATGTTGTACCTCGCGTCGGGAACCGGGAAGTTGATGCGTATCCACGGGTCGTTTGTGTCGGATGATGATGTGCGGCGAGTGGTCGAGTTCGTGAAGAAGCAGGCCTTGCCCTCATATTGCCGCGAGCTGCAATCGCTCAAGATCGAAGAGGCGGAAGAGGAACAGGCGAAAGATGAAGTGTATGAACAGGCGAAGGACCTGGTCCTGTCGACGGGCCAGGCGTCTGCCTCGTTGATCCAGCGCCGCTTGCGAGTGGGGTATCCCAGGGCGGCGCGCATGATTGAACAGATGGAGGCGGAGGGCGTCGTCGGCGCCGCCGGTCGTGATGGACGCCGTGAAGTGCTGGGTCGTCGCGGCCCGGTTGGTGGAGATGAGGCATGATGCGGATATGGTTCGTTCTTGTGTGGCTGCTCGCGACGGGAATGCCGGCCCTTGCGCAACCGGTGAAGCCGGATGAGCCGGCGGTCGACCTCCAGGCGCTGCACGAAGTGCAGGAAGTGGTGAAGAACATTCAGTCGCGGTATGAAAAGACCAAGGATTTGCAGGCGTCTTTCACGCAGAAAACCAGGATCGAAGGATTCTCCACGCCGGTGATTTCGACCGGCCACTTTTACATCAAGAAGCCTGGCAAATTGCGGTGGGATTATATCGAACCGGCCACGGAAGAAATCTACGTCAACAAAGACGATGTGAAAATGTACGTACCGGAGCACAAGCAGGTGCTGGTCGGCAAGCTTACCTATATGGCCGCGTCACAGGCGCCGTTGCAGCTCTTGCAGGGTGTCGCCAAGCTGGATGAGGAATTCGATATCCAACCGATGCCGAACAAGGAGCGGGGAGCCGGGGGGATTCTCCTGGTCTCGCTGACTCCGAAGCAGGGACGGGCCGAGCCGGAGCGCGCGATTCAGAAAATTGTCATCGAGGTGCAGCCCAAGACCTACTTCCTCAAAACCATCGCGCTGCATGAGGTGAGCGGGAACGTTGCCACGTTTGATTTTTCAGAACTGAAGCCGAACAGCGGATTGAAGGACGACCTATTTGATTTCAAGGCCCCGGCCGATGTAGAAATCGTACGGGCTCCGGTGTTGAGCCGACCTTAGCCCGGATTATTCATGAATGCCTCACGACGGCATTCATGAATAATCCGGGCCAGCAGATGATGAAAACGACCGCCGGCATTGTTCTCGGATCGCAGAGAACCTCAACGTACTACAAGGGTACGACTCGGCCCAAGACACTGCCGGCTCACCGACTCGCCGACGTCCACAAACGTGGCGCTCATTATGCTTCGCGCCGTGGACCTCGCTGCGGCCTCGCTGGACGGCCGTGTTGAGCATCCTGCGAGCGCACGAAGAATTATTTAGGAGCCCAAGAAACAAACGCGACACAATGATGAGCGGGAAATCGTAAATCAAGACGTGGCGAGGGAAGTATGACGCAAGCCTGTATGAGCGGCGTGACCGAAGCAGTGGATCGGGCTATTGCGGCCCTGGATCTCGATCGATTGGAGCGGGACTACTGGGCGCAGAACGAGTTTCTGTACATTCCTCAGTTTCTGCCGCAGGAGTTCGTCGAGGCCGAGCTGACGTCACAGGCGCAGACGCTGAAATCCGGGCTGAACCGGAACTATATTCCCGGCCATAAGAAGGGTGGCAGCGTTAGTTATTATACGGTGAGGGAGCAGGCGCCGCAGTTCATGGACCTGTATCGCTCCGATGCCTTTCGAGCCATGCTCAACCGGTTGACCAAGGTCAATCTTCTGCTCTGCCCAGACAACGATCCGCATTCCTGTGCGCTGTATTACTACACGGAGGCCGGCGACCACATCGGGTACCATTACGATACCTCCTACTATAAAGGGGCGCGGTACACGATCCTGCTGGGATTATTGGATCAGTCGAAACAGTGCCGCCTCGTGTGCGACCTGTTCAAAGATGTGCCGGGAAAGCAGCCGGTACATATGGAATTGGCCACGGCGCCTGGAGATCTGGTGATCTTCAACGGCGACAAGCTCTGGCATGCCGTGACGCCGCTCGGCGCTCAAGAGGAGCGGATCGTGCTGACCCTGGAGTACGTGACCAATCCCGACATGGGCGCGTTTAAACGCCTCTATTCCAATCTGAAGGACTCGTTCGCCTACTTCGGATTACGATCCGTGTTTAAGCGCGCCTATTCTGCCTCTCGTTCCCGCGCATAAGACTGCCGGCCTGGCCCCGTCGGCGGCTTGTGCTCCCTTCCCCTCACTGCGACAAGGCCGGAAAACGTAGCCTGAACGTGGTGCCTTGCCCTTCGGTGCTGTCCACGGTAATCGTGCCTGCATGCCGGGTCACGATCTTATGCACGATGCTGAGACCCAACCCCGTCCCCTTTCCCGGCGCCTTGGTCGTAAAGAACGGATCAAAAATACGCGGTCGCACGGCAGCAGGAATGCCCGGCCCGTTGTCGGATATCGTCACCTCGATCCACGCACCGTCTTGAACCGCGCCTAAGGTCAGGCTCCCGGTCCCGTTCATGGCTTGGGTGGCATTATTGATTAGGTTGACGAAGACCTGATCGATTTCACTCTTGCGCGCGAGCAGAAACGTGGGGCCGTCGAACCGGGTGACGACATCGACGTAGCCGAAATGGGGGCCGCGGCGCGCCATTTTGACCGCCTCCATCAGCCGCTCGGCCACATCGATCTCCGTTTCCCCATCACCGCCGGCGGAACGGGCATAGCCGGCGAAATCGCGCACCACATTGGAGACGTGGCGTGCGTAGCCCACGATGTCGGCGGCAAATTCCTGAATCATCGCCGGGTCTTTTTCCTCTTGAATCAGTTCGGCCATGCTGAGTATGGCCTGGGCGGGGTTGTTGATCTCGTGCGCCATCCCCGACACCATCGTGCCCAGACTGGTGAGTTTTTCCGATTGGATCAGTTGATCCTGGAGATGTTTGTCGTCGGTGACATCCCACAGCACCATGCCGATCTGATATTGGGCGGTGTCGGGCGTGGCCACCGGGAAGAAGCGATACCGATAGAGCCGTGAGGCGACTTGGCATTCGCGCTCGGGAGTCTGGTGCGGTGAGTCGGCATTGAGCCTCGCCCATTCCTTGAGCAATTGTTGCGTCGCGGCTTCACTGAGCGCGAGGCATTCACACAAAGGTCGGCTCACTAAGGATGCGCCCGCAACGCCGAAGTAGTGATGCGCCAGGGTATTGGCATACTGGATCTGTAAATCTCGGCCACAGAGCAAAATAGCGCCTGGCAGACTGGCCAGCACATTCTGTGTCATACGATGGGTCGCGCGTAATGCAGCACCGGCCTGCGCGCGGTCGATAAATTGTCCGATCTTCATGCCGGTATCGGTCAGGATGTGGATGAGTTGGCGATCAGGAGGGCGAGGCTTGTCGGCATAGAGTTCCAGCACACCATGGATGACACTCCCGGTCCGGATGGGGATGAGGCAGGCTCCGTGTATCCCCAGCCGGGCGGCCGTCGGGGCGCGCGTGAAGCGAGCATCCGTCAACGCGTCGGGGATCCACAGCGGGAGTTTCGTGCTCCAGACCAGGCCAGGAAAATCCATTCCCGGAGGGAACTCGCTGTTCCGGCAGATCGCGGCGAACTCATCCCATCGGCACGATGGCCGGATCCACGTGGCCTCACAGGCCAGCCGCTCGTTCATCGACTCTTTGTGCCAGAAAAGGGTCATGTCCCATGGGCCCATTTCTCCGATTACACGGAGCAATTGTGGAACGACTTCTTCCAGCGTGCCGGTCTGCGCGAGGATATGACTGATGGAAAGTTGCGCCTGCTGCAAACCTTCCAGCTGCTTCCGGGCGGTAATATCCTGAAAGACCACCACCACGCCCACGGGACGATCCTGTTCACGGATCGGACTGGTGACGTATTGGACCGGGAACGACGCCCCGCTTTTGCTGATGAACAGGTCGTTTTGAACGCGGTGCACGGCTCCGTCGCGTACTGCCGCGGAAAGACATAAGGGGTCCGAGCCCGGCTCGGTAGCCGCATCATCACGTCTATGCAGGAGCGGCACTAAGGGTTTGCCGATCAATTCGGCAGCACTCCACTCCAGCATTCGCACCGCCGTGGCGTTCACGAAGGTCGTGCGTCCTTCGAGGTCGAGCCCGAAAATGCCTTCTCCGGCGGCATCGAGAATCAAGGCGTTCTGGTGACTGAGCCGGACAACGGAGTCTTCGGCCTTTTTGCGTCGGGTGATGTTGCGGATGATTCCACTGAAAAATGCGCCCTCCTTGGCGCGCCAGGAGGCCAAGGAGAGCTCGATGGGAAACTCGTCTCCGGTTTTGGTCAGACCAACCAATTCAACGGTTTTCCCGATCATTTTCGCGGGCGATCCGTTGCGAAGGCGCATGATCCCGGCGTCGTGCGCCGCACGGAAGCGTTCCGGCATCAGCATGACGAGAGACTGCCCGAGGGCTTCCCGTTTGGAATATCCGAACATCCGTTCCGCCGCCCCGTTCCACCAGATGATATGGCCGTAGTGGTCAGCCAGGACCATGGCGTCGGTTGCCGATTCCACCAGCGCGCGAAATCGCTCTTCGCTGGCATGCAGCGCGTCCTCGACATGTTCGGCGCGTACCGCGAGCCCTTTGACTGAAACGGCTCGGCGAATGACGGCCTTCAGTTCCTGCGCGTTGTACGGTTTGGTCAGATAGGCAAATGCGCCTTTGGCGAGCGAACCGATGGTGTTCTCGGACGTGGCGTTTCCCGTCAGAATAATCACGGGGAGCGAGGCGTCCAACTCCATCAGCACTTTCAGCACCGAGAGTCCGTTGAGATCCGGCAGCTGAATATCGAGGATGGCCGCGCCGTACTGCCGGTGTTTGGCCTGTGACAGCGCCTCATGTCCAGACCCCGCGCTCTCGACCAGATAACCTTCATGCCGCAGCATGTCGGTGAGGGATTCCCGGATATCCCGATCGTCGTCAACAATGAGTACGGCGGTATGCACGGTGAGGCCACTCTGGCTTGTGAAAGATCCTGCGTGAGTGATGTCCGCAATACCCATGCCGAAATCAGCAGGTTGATACGTATCCGACGTGGATGAACAACTCATTGATTCTCCAGTGAAGGGAAACATTCTGACAGACGGATAATCGGGGCCAGTCCGGTGGTGGCCGTGCAAAACAATGCGGCTATTATCGGATCGGATACAGGGAGTAGAGCGATGTCGAGTCGGGGGACGAGCGGCTCTACAGTTTGGGCGGTGGTGTGGTGGCGAGCGGCAAGGTGAAGGAGAACTGTGTTCCCGTACCCAATCGACTCTCTACCCACATCTGACCGCCGTGCAGGGTGACGAGGCTTTTCGTGATGAAGAGGCCGAGCTGGGCGCCTTGCGAGGTCGGCATGGCGGATTCCACCTTGGAAAATTCGTTAAACACCAGCGGCAACTCGTCAGAGGCAATTCCACAGCCGGTGTCCGCGACGGTAATTTGGGCGAAGCGTGCATCATGAGCACTGCATCGCACGGAGACGTGTCCGGCATGCGGCGTGAACTTGATGGCGTTACCGACGAGATTCCACAGAATTTGCTCAAGTTTGTCACGGTCGGCATAGACCGCGAGGGGCTGCTCGCAGGGGAGCACGTCGAGCGTAATGGATTTTTCTGCCGCCAGCGTCTGAAAACTCTCCACCACATCCCGGACGAAGGCATCGATGGACAAGCACTCCGGCTTGATGTCGATGCGTCCGACATCCAGGCGCGACCAATCGAGCAATTGATTGATGATCCTCGTCAGGCGATCCACGTTGTGTTTGACACGTTGCAGATAGTGCTCCTGCCGCTCCGATAGTTGTCCGGTCAGTCCATCCAGCATGTTCTCGACGAACCCTTTAATGGAAGTCATCGGCGTGCGCAATTCGTGAGAGGCCACGGAGACGAATTTCGAACGTCGTTGATCGTGGTCTTGCAGGCGTTCGTTGACAGACTGCAATTCATGCGTCCGTTCCTGCACGCGTCCTTCGAGATGTTCCGTCAGAGTGGCCAGTTCGGTATAGGCCCGCGCGTTGTCCACCGCGACGGCCACATGGCTCGCAATCGTGACGAGCAGGTCAAGATCTTCCTGAGTGCAGGGCTGTGTTCCCCGGTCGGCCCCGATGTACCCGAGAATGCGCTGCTGGCTGCGGAGCGGGACGGCGACGAAGGACGACAATCCTACCTGGCGAAGCCAGGGCAGGACGGGAGGAGAGATACGGTCGGCGACGGTCTCAATATTCGGGACCAGGACGGGTTTCCCGTGCAGGAGGATTTCCGCGGCGAACCCGCCGTCCTCCTGCACCGGAATGACCAGGCGCCTCGCCGCCTCCTCCGCCTCTGGGGGCATCCCGAGCATTTGTCCGACTGTGGCGATGCCGCGCTCGCTGTCCCACAAAAACAGGACCATCCTGGCAAACCCGAGATTTTCACTGAGCAGCTGGAGCACGGTGGAAAGGAGGCGATCGAGGTCGAGGGTGGACGTAATCGCTGCGCTGGATTGATTCAAGGTCGTCAGCTGGGTGACATGACGGCGGATGGTTTCGAGGTTGGCGGAGATGGCCTGATTGCGTTCCTGCAGGGACTTCGTCATCACGTTAAAGAGGGCTGTCAGCTGGCCGACTTCATCTTCTGTGGTGGGGACGACAAACGTGGAGAGATCGCCTTCTCCTACTTTCCGTGCTCCTGCCGCAAGATTGCGCAAGGGCGTAATGATGCGGCGCGCAAGCAGATTGGTGAACAGAATGCCGGCCGTAATGATGCCCAAGGTGAGAAGCAGAAAGGTTCGCAGCACTTCCGCCAGTTCCCGTTGCATCGGCACCTCGGTCAGGCCGATCTGGACGACGCCAAAGGCCGGCGCTACCGATGGAGGCGTACGGGTTTTGTGCGTCTCCTCCTCTTGAAGTGCCAGCGCCTCCAGTCGAGGCTCCGCGCGTTTGAGCACCGGAAGGGCAAAATCGTAAAAGGTTTCTTCTCGCATTCCGGCAGTCGATACGCGCAGCGTCGCGTCATCATCTTGGAATGGGATGGTGCTCTCGCCGATGAGCCGGAGCCGCGTCACGGTCGGCTCGGGGGTCGGATGCTTGATCAGCGATGCCGCCAGAGCCGCGCTCGGGTAAAACGGTTGATCGGCCGCGCGCACCGTCCCCAACGGAGTCTTCAATTTGCCTTTGCTCTTTGCGGCTAACACCTGACCGTCGGCGCCGGTCACCTGCGCGTACACGACTTCATCCACGCCGAGGACTCCGTCAATGAATTGTTCCAGAATCACTCGATCTTCGAGAATGATGCCATACCGGACATTGTGCGCAAGATTCTTCACCAGGATGCTGCCCAAGTCCTGCACCCGTTCGGTCATGGCGACGCGTTTGCTGTGGATGAAATACCAACTCATGCCTGAACAGGTGAGGATGATGATCAGGCTGAAAAAGACGACGAACTTGGTCCGGAGGCTGACGAACCGCTTCAGACCGTTCGGGAGGAACGGCGGTGCGGCAAGACGGGTGGGATCTTTCACAAGCGGTCCTTTCATCAATACAGCTCGTCGGCCTTTTGCTCGAGTTCGCGAGGAATGTCGATGCCGAGGAATTTGGCCGTTTTGAGGTTCAAGCTGGTTTCGATGCGGTCGGGGTGCCAGGGCTTCATCGGCAGCGACAGCTGACCGTCGAGGAGCTTGCGAGTGAGTTGTCCGGCTTGCCGTCCGATGTCGGCATAATTGACGGACAGGCACAGTAATGCGCCGCTCCGCGCGAATTCGCGTGAGAACCCGATGACCGGTACCCGGGCTTCCAGCGCCGTATTCAATATGAAGCGTAGAGATTCGTCGGTCAGCACGGTCGAATCGGGAACCAGCCACAGGGCATCGACCGAAGGCAGTAACGCGCGCAGGCTTCCGGGAACATCCCGCTCACTGCTGATTTGCATGGGAACAAGTTCGGTCGCGCTCAGTTTCAGCAGACGCCTGGCTTCGTCAATGAGCGTCGATGTTTTAGCCGGGTCATAGAGCGTGCCGATGTGTGTGAGTTGAGGGAGCAGGTTTCGGATCATGGCCAGTTGCCGTTCCGCCGGAACCTCCAGCAGGACCCCGGTCATGTTCTGGGCGTTGAGACCATATTTGGCCGGGTCCAACACCATAGCGTACACAACGGGGATGTCGACGATCTCGAGTTGCGCGGCCTTCGACGCCTTCAATCCGACGGCGAAGACCAATGCCGGATCGGAGGCGCGGATCTTTCGCGCCAGTTTCCGACCCTTCTCCAGGTCTCCTTGCAAGTCGTATTCGGACAGGTTGATTCCGGGTGGAATGGCGGCTTTGAAGCCAGTGATGGCTTGATTGTAGGCCGCGATGTCGGAAGATTTGAGAATGATGACGTCCGTCGCGAAGACGGGGCTCGCGATTGGCAAGGCCAATAGAAAAAGAACCATGCCCCAGGAGAGCCTGTTCCGAAAGCCTCCTGGCGCCTTGGTGCCACACGCCACGTGTAGGAATGCACATGTCACAATCTGCGTCCTCGTCGAATCAGCCCGCCCGGTGTGAGGTCGACGAATGTCGCCAGGTCATTCGTCCACGCGTCCTGTCGTATCGTGCACGATGCCCAGCACACGCGTTGCGAGTCCATCGGCATTCCGATAGATCCGTCCGCTCCATGCCAGCCAATGTATTGAGCTATTGGGCCATACGACGCGATGCCGAATATGGACGGAGGTCTGATCGCGAAGACTGAGTTCGAGGCGAGTGAGAGTCGAGCCGCGATCCAGCAGGTAGATCAATCCGATATAGTCGGTGTAGGTGCCGGGAAAGGAGCCCGGGGCCAAGCCGAACAGCATCTCGACACCTTCGGACCAGTAGAGATGGTCGGAGGCCACATCCCAGTCCCAGATGCCGAATTCCGACGAGGTGAGAGCCATACGCAAGCGTTCTTCGCTGAGGCGTAGTCGGGCTTCGGTCTGTTTGCGGTCGGTGATATCCTGCAGGGCGCCGGCCATCCTGACAGCACGTCCTCGCGCGTCCCGCTGGACGACTTCCGCGCGCGCGTGAAACCATTGATATGCATTCTGTTTATTCAAGAGCCGGTACTCGACGTCGTAGCGGGAGATGCTTTGTTCCATGCAGGCATTCAGTCGCGCAAAGACCGCCTCGCGATCCTCAGGATGCAATCGGGACATCCAGCTGTCCAGGATGTCAGGGAACTCTTCTTCATTGTAGCCCAGCATTTCGCGGACGCGGGGAGACCACCAGACCGGAGTGATCGGGGCATACCAGGGATGCTCGGGCAAAATCTGGCCGTCCCAGAAGCCGTCGTGAGAGCCACGAATGACGTGTTCCAATCGTTCCTCGCTGGCGTGCAGCGATTCTTGGACCTGTTTGTAGGCGGTAATATCGCGCGAAATAGCCAGGAGACGCCGGGAATACCCTTGCGTATCCAGCATGGGCGTGACCTGCACGTCCCACCATTTCGCTTGTCCATTTGTGGTTGGGCAGAATCCGACGAACTTTCCGATATCGCCGGCCTTCGCGGCTTCTAACGCGGCCAGGGCTGCATCCCGATCATCCCCTTCCCAAAATTCCAACCAAGGTTTATTGGTATACGTGCCCGGGTCCTTGATCTCCAGCAGCGTCTGGCCTGCATGGTTCATGTATTGCAGTCGGCCTTCCAGGTCGAGAACCTTGATGCAGTCTGCGCTGCTGTGCAGGATCTGATTCTTCAACTCCTCGCTGTCGTGAAGGGCGATTTCAGCTTCTTTTACGGCGGTAATGTCTTCGCAGACGATCAGGACCACCGGAGCCTGTTCGTGACTTTGCACGGCCTGGGCCGTTTCTCTCACCCAGATCACGTGGCCATCCTTCCGGACTTTGCGAAGTTCCCAGCGCTTGGGTTGTCCCACCTCGGAGAGGCAGTCGGACAGATTCCGGCGAACCGCTTGTTGATCGTCCGGATGGAACACGTTGACGACGGAAGTGCCGACCAGATCATGAACCTCGTAGCCCAACCGATCGGCTCCGAAACGATTGACGGACAGGACAGTTCCAGCGGCATCTACCATAAAATACATGGACGGATTGTCGTCGAAAAGCACCCGGTAGCGTCGTTCACTGGCGATCAATTCCGCCTCGATCCGCTTGTGCTCGGTAATGTCCTCGGCGAAGCCTACGATCCGATAGACCCGATTCGAGGCGTCACGGATCGGGTAGGCGCGATCCCAGATCCATCGCATGGATCCGTCAGGACGCAGAATGCGATAGGTTTCATCGTACACATCCAACGTTTGGCGGCTCATGGCGGCTTGTTCGATTCGAGGCCGATCCTCAGGGTGAATGGCGTCCAGCCAGGACGCGGGATGGGCGTAGAGACTCTCGCAGGAGCGACCCCAGATGTCTTCATAACCAGGGCTGATGTAGACGACGTGCGTTTTTTCCGGGTTCGTGATCCAGAACACTTCTCGAATATGTTCGGCCAGCTGACGAAACCGTTCCTGGCTTTCCTCGACGGCGCGTTCGGCTTCTTTGCGTTCGGAGATATCGCGAAACACCACGACCGCGCCTGCCGTGCAGCCTTTTTCGATAATCGGCGTACTGACGTATTCTACCGGCACTGCGCGGCCGTCCTTTCGCCAGAAGATGTCGGCCGTCACGCGATGCACCAGGCCGTCCTGCAGTGCCGCATAGATGGGGCACTCCTCTGCCGGAGAGGGGCTGTTGTCGGATCGCGAGTGATGGAGCAGGCCGTGCATCGGCCGATCGATCAGTTCGAACGGTTCGTAGCCGAGTAGTTGCGCCGCAGTGGGATTGACGAACGTCGTGATTCCATCGCGGTCCAGACCATAAATGCCTTCGCCGGCCTGAGTGAGGATCACCTCATGGAGATGGCGAAGGCGGTCCAGAATCTCTTCCGCGCGGCGTCGCTGTGTAATGTCGCGGATGATACCGCTGTAAAAGACGGCCTCGTCGCTTTTCCACATGGCGAGCGAGAGTTCCAGCGGAAATTCACTGCCGTCCTTCCGCAACCCTTCCAGTTCGACGAGCCGGCCGATGAGGCGGGATTGACCCGTATCTCTGACGCGCGCGAGGCCGCGTTCGTGGGCCGCGCGATGACGTGGCGGCATCAAGATGCTGAGCGACTTGCCGCGGACTTCTTCATCCGTATACCCGAAAAGCTGTGCGGCGGCGCGATTCCAGGACAGGATATGCCCGTTATGATCGGCCAGCACGATGGAGTCGGTCGCCGCCTCGACGAGCGATCGAAACCGCGCTTCGCTCTCGTGCAGGGCATGTTCGGCATGCTCTGCTTTGACGGCCAGGGCTTGAACGCCTATGGCCCGCTGCAGGACCGCGCGTAATTCATCCCGGTTATACGGTTTTGTGAGGTAGGCGAAGGCGCCCTGCGTCAGCGATCCGACCGTACGGTCGGTGCTGGTGTAGGCCGTGAGGATGATGACCGGCAGTTGCGGTTGTTGCTCTTGAAGCGTGAGCAGGACGGAGGAGCCATCACCATCCGGGAGGCCCAAGTCGAGTAACACGGCATTGTAGTGATGGGCATGGGCTTGGGCGAGCGCGTCCGCGCAGGTCATGGCGACGTTTACCTGATACCCGTCGTGGTCGAGGAAATCCTGTAGCCCGAGCGCAATGTCAGGATCGTCATCCACAACCAGGATGGAATGAGTCAGTGTTGCCGGTGCCATGGCATCCTCCCGAGTATCATCGGGTACATATTAAAATCGTAGCGTCAACCAGCCCATCACCCGCCGTCGGATCAGGTCGCCGAGCGGGTGTTCCTTGTGTTCATCGTTGAGAGCGTTGAAGACCGATACTGCTACCTCCGCATCACGCATGTACCCGGCCGCGGCTTTCTGCTGCCAAAACCGATACCCGGCCCGAGCATTCAGCAGATTGTAGCTGCCTACCTGATTTCCCGGGACAGTGATGCCGGCTCCCGGAATGGTTCCCAGTTGGGTGAAGCTTTGTGCGATCGGATAGGCGGCAGCGCCGACGTAGTAGTAACTGAGTTCTCCGCTCAGACCGTTATCCCATTCGGTCCTGACACCGGCACTGACTTTCGATCGTGGCGCCCCCCGACGGACTGTGCCGGTGAAGGACTGACCGATCTCTTCATACGCATAGTTTGCGAATCCGCTCAGCCAGCGATTGGCCAGAACCTCGATGCCGGCTTCACCTCCGTAGATGTCGGCGGCTCCGGGATCGTTCACGAACTCAGAGGTCCCGGAGGCCGTGATCCGGCTCCCGATTAAATCCGAGACACGGTTGAGAAAAAGATCTGCGCGTACGCGTAGGCGATGTTTCCAATACCACCCCTGATATCCTGCTTCATACGAAATGATCCGTTCAGGAGTCAGGCCGCCGGAACCTGTCACGGGGACGGTGGAAGAGACCGACGAAGGTAATGGGAAGGGTAACCCGGTCGGGATGTTTGTGGTGACGCGTTGGTCCTGATGCGATTCGAAGAGTGTGGGGGGACGGTAGGCTGCCGAGCTTGAGAGATGAAAGGTATGCCCCTCCACCGGTTGATACAAGATCGTCAGGCGGGGGCTCCAGGTACCGTTGATCTGGCTGTGGAGATCGTACCGGATGCCGGCCACGATGGTGATCGCCGAGGTGGCACGCCATTCATCCTGCAGAAACATCCCCAGCCGGTTCTCTCTGCTGAATTGATCGATGGTTGGACTCGAAAGCGAATTATGCCGGTAGTTCGCACCATACAAGAGGTGATTCGCCGCGCCCACATTCAACGTGTGTTGCACATCCACGTTGTACGTATTTCCTGAAAATGGATTGGTCGATACGCCGTTACGATCGGTGATGCTGAGGAGACCGGCCAATGGAGGAAGCGGACTGATCGTGGCATGGTCCGTATACCCCGACCACCAGGCACGAACGAGAAGGGCTCCTTGTTCGTAGACGACGTTGGCGTAGCTGAAGGAAGGGCGAATGGCATTGCTGGTGACTTCGCCGACCTGCCCGTCGTACCGATTCGTTTCGACGACGCCTCCGGAGAGTTGCAGCTTCGATGTCGAAGACAGCGCATAATCCGTCTGGACATTGAATTTGTGCGCCCGAAAGGCCAGGGCATCGCCGTCTCTCCATTGTTGTGTCTGATCCCGGCCTAGAGAGAGCCGATAGCCGAATTTGCCGACGGTGCCCGCATGGATGGCGGCGCTGCTGATGGTGCCGAGTTCGCCTCCGCCAAATTGCAGTGTGGTGCCTTTCATGTCTTCCGGTGACTTGGTGATGATATTGATCACCCCGTCGAAGGCATTAAATCCGTACATGGCCGATGCGGGACCTTTCAGAACTTCGATGCGCTTAATCTCGGGGAGCGCGATGGGGAGCGATTTCCAGAAGACGTTCCCTTGTACATCGAGGTAGATCGAACGGCCGTCGACCATGACCAACATTTTGTTCGCGAAAGGTTGATTGTCTCCCCGCGCGCTGACGTTAAAGTCGGCTCCGGTCATTTGCATGACTTCCAGCCCGGGAATGCGGCGGAGCACGGTCGGTAGATCGGTTGCGCCGGATTGACGAATATCCTCATCCGTAATCACGTAGACGTTTGACGGCGCCTGCGAAATGGGTTGCTCGTACCGTGACGCAATGCTCACGGTTTCTTCTTCCTTGAGCAGCTCCAGATCATCGTTGACAGAAAAAGCCAAGGGATCCTCGACGTGCAGCGTTGGGGATTGGGCGGCGGCGATATGGCTTACGCTCACCGTCAGGAATGCCGCGATCATCGTATGCCGCACTCCCTTGAATTCAGAAGGCATAACTCAATACCGTAAGGTGACCCAGCCCATGACCCGGCTTCCCAGTGTGTCTCCTAACGGATGTTCCTTGTGGCGGTCGTTCAGGGCGTTAAAGACGGCCACGGCGACCTCGGCCTTGTCATGCCAGAATCGGTAGCCGCCGCGCAGATTCAACAAGGTATAACTGTCGATGCTGGGACTGATCGAACCCGGTAGCACCGGAGCGAGCGCGGTAAATAATTCAATCAATGGGTAGGTGGCGCCTGCAACGTAATGCACCGCGATCTCCCCATTGAGGCCGCTGTCCCAGTCGCCACGAAGCCCCACGTTGGCTTTCCAGTCGGGACCGCCACGACGCGAGACGCCGGTAAAGGTCTGACCGATTTTTTGATAAGACAGGTTGGCAAAGCCGCTTAACCATCTGGTTGCCAGAAATTCAAACCCGGCTTCGGTCCCATAGATATCCGCCTCGCCGCCGTTTATCAGCGTGCGCGTGGTACCGATGGTTTGAAAATTGATCAAATCGGACAAGTGATTAAAAAACAGATCGAGCCTAGTCCGGAGTCGATGTTTGAGCCACCAACCTTGATAGCCGGCTTCATAGGAAATAATTTGTTCCGGGTTCAGCGTTTGTGAACCGAACAGCGGAATGGGGGGGAAGAGGGGCGGAATGGTCGGGAGGATTCGCAGGTCAAGATTCGACTCGAACAGAGTCGGAGGCCGATAGGCCACTGACCCGCTGAGGCGAAACGTATGTTCGGGCGTCAGCGTATAGATCAGGGCGACTCGCGGGCTCCAGGTGCCGCTGATTCGGGCATGTAGGTCATAGCGGACTCCCGCGACGAGGGTGAGCGGCGAGAGAATCTTCCACTCATCCTGCAGATGGAATCCGAGTCGATCCTCCCGGCCCAATTGCGAGACGGCCGCACCGTCGACTGAGTTGTAGCGATAATTGACGCCATAACTGAGCCTGTTGGTGGGGCTGAAGTCGAGACTGTGTTGGGCTTCGATGTTATAGGTCTGAGTGCTGAAAGAGACATTCGACCCACCCGTCGAATTGGTCTGCCGTACAAATGGGGCGAGGAGCGGATGTGTGGAAGACTCTACGGGGATATCGTTGCCCTGCCACCAGCCGCGCAGAGAGAAGCTCCGATACTGGTAGTGCACATCGGAATAGCCTTGATTGAATTGGGAGCGGGGGATTTGCACATTTGAGACGGGGCCGTCAAACCGGTTGGTATCGATGAATCCACCCGCGACGCGTAACGTGGCGTCACCCGAGAAGTTGTATTGGGTTTGCGCGTTGAACTTGTTTGATCGAAACGCCAATGCGTCATTGTTCCGCCATTGTTGATTCTGGTCATGCCCGATGGACAGGCGATAGTCGAGCTTGCCTGCCGAACCGGCCTGGACGGCTGCGCTCGAAATGGTGCCCAGTTCCCCGCCGCCGAACTGCAGCGTCGTGCCCTTCATCTCCTGTGCAGACTTCGTGATGATGTTGATGACTCCATCGAAGGCGTTGAATCCGTAGACCACGGAGGCCGGTCCCTTGAGGACCTCAATACGTTTGATCTCCGGCAGCGTCACGGGGAGTGATTTCCAGAACACGAGCCCCTCGCCGTCGATGTAGATCGATCGACCATCTACCATGACGAGAATTTTATTGGCGAAGAGCTGGTTGTCGCCCCGGGCGCTCACATTAAAGTCGGCTCCCGTGACCTGCATAATATCCAGGCCGGGCACGCGACGAAGGACAGAAGGGAGGTCGGTGGCGCCGGAATGCCGAATGTCTTCATCCGTAATGACGTACACGTTTGAGGGAGCCTGTGAGATCGGTTGTTCATGACGCGTCGCGATCCTGACCGTCTCTTCTTCTTTGAGCAGTTCAAGTTCTTCGTTTGCCGGGATGTCTGCTTGCGGAACAGCATGGGAGGAGACTGGCGAGTACGTGTCGATGGCGATGGCCCAACATACGCTCATGAGACCTCTACCCAATATGCGTGTAAAGTGGTGCCAGCGAGGGGTGGTTGGTCGGGCCAAAGCGATCTCACGTTGAGTGGGGGCAGTGGAACGGCGAACGATGGGTTCGGCTCCTGTGGTACGAGTGCGCATGGCATACCTTGAGCCCTCTAACGGCGACATCGGACGTTGTCTGACAGAGAAAGGAAGCGAGCCCGGCTGTGCCCACAAAAATCTGACGCAAAAGGCATGCTTGCGCTACGCATCTGGAGAATGAAACGGCGGGTTGGGATTCCGGAAGGATCTAGGCGATTTGGAAGATCATGGCACGAAGGAAGGCGAGGAGGAGAATCTTGAAGCAGCTCTGCGTATCTAACGGGATACAGGTTGTATGGTTTCAGATACAGACGGCTGAGTCGATCTTGAGGATCGCGGCCGGCCTGGCTTGAGGTCTTGGAGCCGCGGAGAGAAGGGGCGGCCATTCTGCGATTCCAGACTGTGGAGTAGATCTTCAATTGCCGAGGATATGAGCCCGGCCATGGTAGTCCCGGAGGTCCAGTACGCGGCGTCGCGCATGCGTTCTAAAAGGTCTGCTGGCAGGCTGACGGTCATGCGTTGCCGTTTTTGGGGTCTCAAATAGATGAATCGGTTCATGGTGCAACTCCTTTGCACGAGAGGCGTATGGAGGTGTACGCCTCTCGACCCGTTCTAGCTTCATATTGTAGGAGGCGCCGCTTCCTCCAAAAGAACGTCAGACGGCTATATCCTCCGCTGTGAGGGATGCGCCTCGGAGTGATGCGCGGCGCTGTCTTTCCATACCGCGACAATCAATACGGCTAACATGCCACTGACGCCCACCAGGAGACCGCCCATGACGAGTTCCATGTCAGGCTCCTTTCTATTTCGAAGGGGGGACTCTCTTGTTCTACGGCCGCCCCAAAATGGTCTACGTCGCCCTGTGCAGCAACAGCCGTGCCACGACGATTGGTGCACACGACTCCGGTTCGATGGATAAAATCTTTCGAAAGTCTGGGGGAGAAAACGGCGCGGTCTCACGCGGTGCGCGGCTTACTGTATCGGATCAGATGCAAGGCGTATCTGATGAGATACCAGAACGGGCAGAGCGCTGTCCCTAACTGTGGAACATCAGATGAGCTCCATCAATCGACTGGTTACATGTCCTGTCATGGCGAAGGGCGGTGAGCCGGAGTACGACTCGAAACATTGACGGCGAAGGATGAAAGGCGCCAGTACGTCTGATGTCGAGATTAAGGCGACGACTCTCCTGGCAGATGTACGCCGGACTGGTGCAGCAGATGGTCGAGCATCAGCCGCACACGATCTTTATCAGAGTCCTGTTCCATCAGGTCGACCAGACAAGCAATGGCGTCGTACCACAGACCTGACTCGGCGTAGCGATAGATGCCGTCGGTATCACAAGCAGATGAAGGGCAGGGCATGCCGAGGGCGCATGCTTCGTCCAGGGAGATGCGCTCGATCATGCCACCGGCGACCACGTCGAGGGATGGTCTGGTGGGGTCCATTACCACCGTCACATACCATCGATAGGATTCTTCTGCTCTGAATTCGACCCCATATTCTCGCGGTCTCAGGCAGTGAATCCCCGGACGACCAGGCGAGGGCAGTGACTGTTCAAGAATAGGGCGGATTCCACGGGAATCGACTACTGTGAGGACCATCGGTCGAGACGTGTGCAAAGACTGATACCAACACAGGGTGGGATCAGTCTTGACCGTAAAGGCAATGTGATCGGGCACGAGAGCAATGAGGACAGGGCCTCCTGATTCCACTCCGCGGATGTGTCCGCCGAGGCGAGCCCTTGGCGTGTCGGCCTTTCTTGGTTTGTACTCTGGCATGCGCCATTTGGGAAGGGCACTCGGTTCGGCGGCAATGCTGCCTGGGGGGCTGCCAAGAAATCGTGACGCAGGCTCGCCGGTCAGCCAGGTGATCGTGAGGATTATCAGGAAAAAGATTCGAACGTAAGGCATTCGTCACCGCTGCCGGGCATGGGATTGCGCGAGATCCCAGTCCGCCACATCGTGCAGGCCCACTTGCTTGAGTAAGGCGGCACGCTGTTTCCGCAGGGTCGTGTCTGCCGGATCGGATGCGATGAGATCGCAGAGGCAGCCCATCGCGTCGTACCAAAATCCCTTGACAGCACTGGCCATGACGGCGTCGCGGGTACAGGTCGTCATGGCGCCCAATATCGAACACTCGTTGAACTCGCAGCGTTCGATCATTCCGCCGGTCACGATATCCTGTGAAGGCGACCCGGCATCTTTGATCACCGAGATATACCAGCGGTATTGCACGTTGGCTTGCAGCGCGAATCCCAAATCGTCGAGCTTGACGGTGTGCACTCCGGCCTGATGGGGGGGAGCCAGGGGCCGTTCAACCAAGGCATGGATGGAGCGCTCATCGATCAGTGTGAAGGTGATCGGCAACGAAGTCTGCTTGGATAAGAACCAGTTCAATGCCGGATGTTGTTTGACGGTAATGCCGACATGGTCAGGGACAAGCGCAGCGACCGCAGGATCTTCGCCTTCGCCGCCCCGCAAACTTCCCCCTAAGCGGGCTCGGGGGGTCATCTTCTGCGGCACATTGTACTGCGGGAGGTCATGCTCTGCCTGTACCTCTGCCGCAGTCGCCTCACTCAGCGACGCGGCGAAAAGGACTGTGGCTCCAAGTATCGGAGCGATAACGCACTGGCGCCAGCTAGCCCAATGAGTGCCTTTTTTCTCTAACTCTGTCATAGCCAATTATTCAATAACAGAAACGCCGCCCAGTAGGCCGGATGTTCATAGACGCGATCCGAGAGCAATTTCAGCTGTGCCTTTTGCAAGGCTCGCGCCTTCGAGATCGACGCGTCATGCAGTTGACGGTAAAATTCCGAGACGAGTTCGGACGAGGCGTCGTCATTGATGAACCAGAGCGTGGCGAGCGCGCTTCTGGCTCCTGCCTTTACCGCGATTCCGGCGAGGCCCAGCGCGGCGCGGTCGTCCCCGATGCCGGTCTGACAGGCACTCAGCGTGAGCAGCTCCAGGGGCTCCTGGCGAAAGCGAAACAGACCCACCAGCCGTTCTAACTGTGACATGGTCAGCCGATCGTCGAACGTCAGCAAAAAGGACTGATTCACGTCCGTGGCAAACTGGCCATGCGTGGCAATGTGCAGAATGCTGTAGCGGCCATCCTTCAACTCGCCTTCGAGTCGCGTCGTGACGAAGTTATGATCGAGCAGTTGCACGCCTTTAAACAGCGACTGGATCTGATCCATTTCATCGGCGACATGTGGTAGGGGAGGAAAGCCTTGTACCGCTTGGGTCAACCCGCTGGAGAGGAGTTGAGCCTTGGTTCGATTGATGGGGCGAGGGTCGGTCAAATCCAGACCGGGAGTCATCGCCACGGCGTACTGGGCGATGAGGAACTGGGTGCCATCGTGGAGTGCGGCCATCGGGATCGTCCGAAGCGCGCCATCAGGAACAAAAATCAAGGTATCCACGTGGTGTGTGCGAAGGTCCTCGGCAAGGGGCCGCAACAACCAGTCATAGAGCTGCTGAGCATGGGGCAAGTACTCGCGGGTGGTCCGTTTTTCCAGCATACGGCGGAAGCTGCGGATCTCGTCGGTCAGGGCCGCCGCCGTCACCGGCACGGACCATCGATGGAGGCCGTCAGGGAAACTCACGAGCAGTTCGGTGCGATCGCTGAAGATGATGGGGTAAATGATGGCGGTCGAAGTGGAGACGGCGTCGAGTTTGGTGATACGAGCCTGCATCTGGTCCACGCAATCGTCGCGGAAATAGTCCCGGAGCTCGGCCGCCTTATAGGCTTCAATCGCGTCCCGCGCGCCCTTCAAATAGGGCTCAGCCTCACGGTCATCCCCCATCAAAGCCGCTCGTTGCAGCAGCAGATCGGCCAACTCAAAATACAACGAGCGAATCGAGGGGTAGCCGGGATCCAGCGACGTCTGTGACGCGAACGTCACCTCAGCTCTGATCGGTTGCAGGGTTATCGCAGCTTCGTGATAGGCCGACAATGCATCATCGAGCTTGCCCAGGCGCGTGAGCAGACGGCCGCTTTGCCATTGCCAGCGGTACAGCGATTCAGGAGCGCGGGCGGATTGCGCGGCAAAGACGGCTCTTCGGGTGAATTGCAGCGCCTCATTGAACCGTCGTTCAGTCTCATAGAGCTGCCCGAGGTACCCATAGGCGTATGAGGCGAGGCGCGCATTACCGGGCGTTTCCGCCAGCGTGGCCGCTTCTTGCAGCAGGGCCGCAGCCTTCGTCAGTGAGCCGGCGTGAGCGTCGGGATGCACCGGCGCGAGATCGCGATATCCCAAGGCCAGGTTGACGAGTCCATCCGCTTTCTCGTGCGACGCCGGAGCCGCCGAGAGAATCTTGCCGGCCTCATTTAAGGCCGATGCGGCCTCTTCGAATCGTGTCAGTCGAACGGCGACCCTCGCAGCGTTGACATGGGCACGAACGGCCAACATGCGAAGATCTTCTTCCTGCGCTCGTGTTGCGCCGGCTTGAAATGCGGCCAGCGCTTCCTGGGACTGGCCCTGCAAGGCCCGGACGATGCCGAGATCATTCTGGAGCGCGGCCGACAGCGCCTTGAGACGCTGAGACTGCGCAATCTCGTTCGCTTGCGACAGATACTCCGACGCCGTGTCGTATTGATGGTTCGTCACATAGGTTTTGCCTAGCTCGGAAAGAGTGAGCGCCAGCCAGTGGGGATCACCCGTCTGGCGAGCGAGGTGCAGGGCCAATTCCTGTTGGAGAAAGGCCTGGTTCAGATGGCCCAGGGTGCGGGCGGCATAGGCGGCATGCGTGAGCGCTTGGAGGTGCCCTTTAGTCTGGCCGGCTTGATCGTATAGCCGTGCGGCTTCCTTCCAGGCGACCAGTGCCTCCTCCAGTGATCCCTGCTGGGCAGCCGAACGACCGCGTTGCATGAGCTCATCGGCGGACGGGCTGGTCTCGGCAGCGAAAGACAACGCACAGGAAAGCAGGAACATGATGCAGAGGCCGAATGCCTGTGGAATGTGTGCATGAGCCCAGGTTCTCATTGCAAACCCTTTCCGTCGCGGGCGCCTTATCAGGCAGGATGCTGAAAACCTCTATTGCATGGCCGTGACTTCAATAGTCAACACAGGAGACACGTGAAGGATGGTCAAAAAGGCCGTCCAGCGCGGCCGCAGCGATGCGAGGAGGCAAGGCGTACCCTTGCGGTACGTTGAGCCTCTGAGCGATGCGAGAACAAAGCTGGCGGACTTGTTCACCATCCTATTACAGCACCTGCACGACGAGTTGCAGATGGATGCCGTGGTCCTGGAGGTTGCCCTCGCCGCCACGGACATGATTGAGCTGCTGTCCCCAGTACACTTCGAAGCGGGCCCGTTCCTGAGGCAGGATCATCCAACGCAAGCCAGCGCCGACGCTTGCCAGGGTTTGCGGGTCGAGTGTCTCGCCTTTGGCGTTCCACGCATGGCCGAAATCGACGAATTGCGCGAATTGCAGCCGGTCTTCCCCGGATGCGAACCGCAGTAAGGGAAATCGCGATTCGAATGAAGCCAGCACGGCATCGTCCCGCACAAGCGTGTTTTCTCGATATCCGCGCACGCTGAAGCGCCCGCCGACAGGCATTTGTTCCAGAGGAAAGAGCCGGTCGTTCGCCACCTGGGCCGCCACGCGCCCGAACAACTGCACGCCCCACCAGTCATCCAATCGTTTCACGACTTGGGCCTGCCCCAACCACGAAAAAAACTGGCCGTCCGGCAGAGGTCCGGTATTGACGGTGGCTCCGAGCACATTCAGACCAACGCTGAACCGGGACAAGGCGGCGAAGACCAATGACGGAGAGCGATGGGTGTATTCCTGGAGGAACCGCAGGGCACTGACGGTGGCCACACCGGTGTTGGATGAGCCGGGAATAAACAGAGACGGGAGGCCGGGCGCATCGAAGGCGGAGGTCGTCTTGAGATACAGATGTTCTCCCACGAGAGACACCGCCAACTCGTCGGTAACGGTACGATACACCGGTTGACGGAGCGCGAGACCGATGATCTGGGTATCGACATTCAGGTCGAGGGTCCGGAACGGATCCTCCACGACCAGAAACGCGTTCTTCCGATAATAGGCCGTGAGCGTGGTGTCATACGAGTTGAGGGGTAGGCTGTAGGAGGTATCGATGATTGGATTCACCCCGCTGGAACGACCGTAGGTAAACACGAACTGATCACCATGGCCCGTGAGATTCTGATGCGCCAGTGTCGCCAGGCCCCGCTCTGCGCCCACCACCGGCGTTTGATAGTTATTAAATTCCAGCCAGGCTTTGAAGGGGGTAGCGTCTTTCACTCGCACGTTCAGGACGCTCTCGCCCCGAACGTCTCCCGGTCTCAATTCGGCATTGATCCGTTCGATACGCGGATCCTGCTGCAGCAATTGGATGCGCTCCTGAAGCGGCTGGATGCTGAGTGGCGTCGACAGGCCTCGCGCGACTCGATCGCGCAGATACGAACTGCGAAACCATTCGTTGCCTTCGACATCGATGCGCGACAGTTTGCCCTCCACCATCTGAATCACGATGGTGCCCAACGAGACGTCCTGGTCGGGGATGACGGCTCCGGAGGTGAGGTAGCCGTTATTCACGTACAAGAGGGTGAGGGCGAGCCGGACCCGTTCGAGATCGTCGCTGGTCAGTTCACGATTGCGATAGGGGGCGATGACCTCGGCCAGCTCAGTATCGGAAAAAACGGTGCTGCCGGACACGTGGATGTCGTGCACGAAGACGCGGATACTTCCCAATCGATTGCCGGACGGTTGTTGTGGTGTCGCCGGCACCTCCGGCAGAATCGAACTGGGAGGCTCCGTCGGAGGAGCTTTGAAATCTTCTTTTAACGGGGCAGGCGGTTTCCCCGATCGCCCGGTCGGATCGAAGATCGGCGGGAGCGGGGGCGCTATTTGAGCCAGCGCTGCCTCCTCCATAAGACAGAGGCACATCACCAGGCTCGCGCAGAGAGAGCGTAAATTGAGTCGATGAACCCGCAATTCATCCACCTCTGTGCTGGAATGCCGGCGTGACATGTCATGATCGGCAACCGGCCGCCCACTCGGAGACGCTTCGTTGGCGCGAAGAATTCAACTGTTCACCCCGCGGCTCTGCGAGCGCTTGCGTCTGCCCCAAGAGATCAAACGCCTGCGGGGCGACCGGCGCAGAAGACCCCTCGTTGACTGGAAACGCCAGGGGACTCATCAACCATCCGCCTGGTTCGACCGGAAGGGCATCCCGGCTCGCCATGACGAAGCTGCTCAATTGACCATGGGTTTGGGCTGCGCAGCGTTGTCGGAGGAGATTCTGCGCCTGTCGTGGTTGCTGCGGCAAGGTGGCCAAGGTGTTGCTCAAGCTCGACACCGGCGATTGAATATTCACCGTGCCGCTCAGGCCGAACTGAGATGACGCGCTGACGACGCTCGTCGGGTCGGCCAGAAAGGTCCCGGCAATGATGGTGATGTTCCCGCCCTGCCCTTGGACCGCTTCAGCCCGGACCTGGCTGTTCTGAAGCGTCACGACCGCCGGGTCGATGGTGATGTTCCCGCCGGACGTACTGGGTCCGCCCTGGACTGAGGTGTTGAGCTGGCTGTTCACGAGTCGGATCGAGTCGGTGGCCTGAAGCGTGATGTTGCCGCCGCTGGCCTGATCCGCTTGTGTCGTGACGGACGCCTGCTGCATCTGCAAATGGGAGCCGGCCTTGATGACGATATCGCCGGCGTTGGCCGAACCGGTATTGCTGGCGGAAACACTTGCACCGTCACTCACCACGATCGGCCCCTGAACAGTCATCGTAATATTGCCGCCGTTCTGAGTACCGCGGGACAGGGCCGACACCCTGCCTCCCTGCATCAAAAAGTCTCCGGCGATCACATCGATGTTGCCGCCTTGCTCTTGCAGGGTCATCGACTGCGGCCGCACATCCGTCACATTGGCTGAAATCGTCGAATCGTGCAGCTCGACGGTACCTTTTGCTTTCAGGAGAATTTTCCCACCCAGGGCATCGATATTGGTGTTGGTGAGCAGGTCGGTTCCCGTGAGGTTGACGGAAGTACCGGGCGGCAAGGGCGTATCCCCGCGCGCCGGCGGTCTAAATCCGCTGATGGAGATCATTCCTGCGCCACCGGTGCCCGTGCTGCTGCTGGAAATGACCACGCGAGCCGGGTCATCCGGGTTCAAGATCCTTCGCGCGGCCAGCGTCCCTCCCGGTCCGGTTCCCGGCCTGGTCGTCAGCACATCGGTTTGCAGCTGAATGAGGCTGCCGATGCGGCTGCCTCTGGTGGGCGCGACAATGCCTCCGCCCGTGATGTCCAGGACTCTTGCGGAAATGAGCGTGCTCCCCTGGACGCTTCTGTTATCCGTGCTTGCGGGACTCCGTTCGCCCGCGCCGACGACATCGATCAATTGACCGGCAGAATCTCTGACGTTGGACACATCATTGGCTCGCGAGTTCAAGATGGTATGGTCGAGGATGACGTTGTCGGCCCGAATTCTCAGGTACCCCGGCAGCCCGGAATGTTGAGCTTCGACCGTGACCTCCGAATTGGTCAACCGGACCGTACGCGTCGGTGCGTCGGGGTAGAGCGTGTCCCAGATGGCGCCTTCGGTAAAATAATTGTCTCCGATGATTTTCGTGAGACCGGCTTGGGCTCTTCCCCGGCTCGTGTTGGTGATGAACGAATTATTAGCGGTCACGGAGTTGTCCGCCCGCAACCAAATTTCTCCCGCGGTTGGTCCTCCCTGGCACGTAGGGCAGGCGCCGATATCCGACACCAGCGCATCGGCCTTGATGGTGCTATCGTTCAGGACGATGTCCGATGACAGAATGTCGATGTTACTCAACCCCTGGTACCGTGCCGGCTGACCGTTGGGCTTCGTCCCGTCCAGGTAGAAATCCTGCGTGGCGACTGACACGGTCGTATCGGTCAACGCCACCTGTTCTTGCCCCCGCAGGATCACTTTCCCCCCAGGGGCGTTACTTGTGGCTTGTGAATGGAGATCGGCCCCCTGCACGTCCAGCCGCCGCGCAACATAGACGGTCAACGGATCCGTGCGCCCCAGGTGGGGTGTGAAAATAAATGAGTAGTGTCGCGTGACGCTGTGTGCGGGGTCAGGAAGACCTTGTATTGTAATGTCGCCGGCTTGCCCGCCGAAGCATTGGGTCCCACAATTGCTGTCCGCCGAGAACGTGACACGCCCATCCGGTCCCGCCTGGGTTTTCAGGCTGTCCACGTTCAACCTGATGGCTCCGGCATCTGCGCCGCCCGTGGTGTCGGACCGGAGGAGGGTCCCGTTCGCCAACTCGACTTGCCGCGCCGTCATCTCGATGTTGCCGGGCGCCGCCATCGGGTCTGCGGTCTGGCCGACTCCCGTCACGATGCGGGTATTGCTCAACAAGACCGCGTCCGCCGGCTCTCCTGCCTTACCGCCGATGAAAATCGATCCGGCGCCGCCTTGGCCTGCACTGGTACTTTCGATGGTGACGGGCGCGGCGCCGGGTAGAGGCGTGCCGTCTCGGGCGACGTTGCTGCGCAAGGTGCCCGCCTCAACGCGGATATCTCCTACTGTGCCGCCGCTGGTGGAGGCGATGACGCTCGTCCCCTGCGAGAGGGTCACGGCATCGCCTTGGATAGAAATCGCCTCGGCCGACGAGGCCGAGGCGGCATGCGGGGCAGTGGACGACGTGCTCGCCTCAAGGCGGGCATTTTCCATGGTGAATTGTCCGCTGCGGATGGCAATGCGGCCGCCGGACTCGGCATTCGTCGTCAGCACGGTGCCTTGGGTGAGCGAAATCGATCCCAGAGCGGTCCCCTGAACGGCCGGATTGCCAGAGGCCCCGGCATGACCAGTTGTTGTCAGTTCACCGGCAGATCCCGCGCTCAGTAGACTGATCTGTCCCGCGGGAGCCGACAGTCGAGCGGGCTGAGATGTACCATTCTCCAGCAAGCCGGAGCGAATGTCGATGTTCCCCCCGACGAGTGCGAGCGCGTGCCCCTCGGACACCGCCAGTCGGCCGCCCTGCACCGTGATCGCTCCCGGGTTCGATCCCAGAAATCCGAATGCGACCACCGGTGCGCTAGAGAGGGCGACATCGTGCGAGCTGGGAATGGCGGTAAACCGGGCCCCATCTCCTAACCGCAGATAATCCGCTGTCGTGAAATTCACCGAGCCTCCGACATTCAAGGATGCATTGGGGCCGAACACAATGCCCGCCGGATTCATTAAGAACAGATTGGCGCTGCCGAAGCCGGTGGTTTGAAGGGTGCCGAAGATAGTCGATGGATCGCCGCCGGTGACGCGCCCGAAAATATTGGAGGTGAGGAGCGCGGCGTCGTTCACAAAGTTGGCGACATGGTTCGCGGGGATGTCGAATTCACCGAAGCTGTGAAACAGATTCGGCCCGCCGCCGGGCCGCGTACCGCCGGTGATGTCAGAGACGGGGCCGCGTTGCGTCACGGTTGTATTCAACCCCGAAGACGTGATGGGGCCAGGCGTCTGAGTGTAGCCGACATCGGGCACAATAGATTGGATGAGCCAACAGCCGAGCAGCGCAGCCAACAGCTGTGGACAGTCCATCTGACGCGACCCTATTCGTCTACTGACCATAGAAGCTTTTTAGGCTACCCGCTGGTCGACGTGGCCGTTTTCAGGACCCGCAACCGGCTGCTTGGTCGGTGCCCTCTCGTGGTAACCACCAGTTACGTTGATCCGACCCTGGTCGCATAGGCTCTTCAAGCGGAAGTTTGAACACTTCATTTGTGGCGACGTGACCATGCGAGATCGGCTCGTCGCCTGTCATCTTGGCGAGAGGGCTCATCAGCCATCCGCCCGGTTCGACCGGGAGCGCTTCCCGTCCGGCCAGCACGAGGCTGCTCAATTGGCCGCCTATTTGCGCTGCGCACCGCTGGGTGAGCAACGGCTGAGCCAGCAGGGGGCGTTGCGGCAGGGGCGCCAGCGTGTTGCTCAAGCTGGAAACCGGGGATTGAATAGTCACGGTACCGCTCAGTCCGAATTGAGACGACGCGTTCACGATACTGGTCTGGTCGGCAAGGAAGGTCCCTGCGATGATGCTGATGTTGCCGCCTTGCCCCTGCACGGCCTGAGCCGTAACTTGGCTATTTTGGAGGGTGACAATGGCCGGATCGAGGAGGATGTTTCCGCCCGATGTATTGGGGCCGCCCTGGACCGAGGTGTTCAATTGACTGTTAATGAGTCGGATGGAATCGGTGGCCTGCACGGTGATATTACCGCCGCTGGCCTGGGCTGCTGCTGTCGTCACGGCGGCATTTTGGCTGAAGAACTGCGCGCCGGCATTGATGGCAATGTTACCGGCATTCGCAGGGCCGGTGCTGCTGGCTGAAACGCCGGCGCCATTGGTTAATGAAACAGACTGGCCAGCATTAAGAAGTATATTCCCGCCGGTCCCAGAATCCGGTTCAGATCCAATTGTACGACTTAGCATGCCAGCCGGCTGGCCATTGCTCAATGTGCCATTGATGGAGATGGTATCCCGGGCATTCACGGTGATACTCCCACCTTGCCCTGTACTGCTCGTGCCGCTATTGATCTGAGCTCCGTTCCCCATCGTGAGAGCGCTGGTCGAAATCGAAACGTTCCCAGCATTGCCACAAGGTCCTAAACAATTGCCACCGATAGTCAGGGTGAAGATCCCGCTTGGCTGAAGGATTCCAAGCGAGAATAGGGGTTCTGGAGCGAAACCACCGGTCTCGCCCGCCATGGAAACTGAGTCGGTAGCATGGATCGTCACATTGCCGCCACGACCGCTGGACGCGGTGGTCGTGTTAATACGCGCCCCACCGGCCATTTCTAATCTTGGGGTGATCAGCGCGATATCTCCGGCACTTCCAAGAGATCCGAAGGTCCCGAATGAATTGCTAAATACTCCACTTGGCCGATCGGCAGCACTCCCGCGTAATAGTCCGATGTGATCATTGGCTGTTATCGTAATCAGGCCTGCATTTCCGTCACCTCCTGTGCTAGACACGAAACTGCTTCCTTCGGTTAATTCGATGATATCCCCGGTGATAGTGATGTTTCCGCCAGGCTCGTGAACGGTTTGCGCGACGATCTGAGAATTGTCCGCCACCAGGTGATTTGTGTCGATTGTGATGGCGCCGCCTCGCTCCTGACCGGTAGCGCTGAATGCTGTGTTGTTCAGATTGATGTCACGAGCATTGATGGTGATATCGCCGGCCCTTCCGATCTGCTGCTCGAAGTCGAATGAGTCGGTCACGATTTGGGAAAGTGTCATCTTGACGCTATCTGCTGTAATGCTGACATTGCCGCCGTAACTCGCGCCTCCCTGGCCAAGCAAGAAGGCTGAGAGGTTGCCCGTAGAGATGCTTGTATCTTGGGTCTCAATCGTGTGTGTTGTAATCATCACATCGCCGCCGCGTCCTGGATTGGTCCCACTGGTCCCGCTCTCAATAAATAGTGTAAGACCGCCAAGAGGATCGCCTCTGACTGTTAGATCACCGGTGTTGATGCGAACGTTGCCCGCATTTCCTGACCCTGAAGTGTGCGTATCAATGATTGAATAGAGAAAGCTGTCGACTGCGGTTCCGCTGATGTCCATCTGGCCGGAGGAGACTCGAACCTCGCCGGCATTGCCTGCACCGGTTGTTCTGGCGGTTAAAGCCGGAGCGTCAACAGTCGATATGAGCACCCCTTCGGTAGTGTTGATGTCGATCGCGATTGCCGCACCAGTTGCATTGGCCGTATCTGCTACCATGGAAGCATGGTCGATCACGAGGTGGCCACCACGGATTTTGATCGTGCCGGCAGCATTCGCCGAGACATCCAATGCCGGGCCCCCTGAGAGTGAAATGTTGCCCATGTTCGTGAAGGATTGCCCATTGATGTTCTGCTCGGATTGCAGGCTGGGAGTGAGGACCTCACCAGGTGAGGCCACGCTCACCAAGTTGATCTGGCCGCCAGGGGCGTAGATTCGAGCAGGCTGGACGGTCTCGGAGGCTGGTGTGACTCCCTCGATCGTAATGTCTCCACCGACGAGTGAGATGAGTTGCCCTTCTGTGACCGCCAGCTGTCCGCCTTGAACGGTAATGGCAGCTTGGTTTGTTCCGAGAAAGCCAAAGGCGGCAACCGGCGCACTGGAGACGGACGCATCCTGAGGTCCGGGAATCGCGGTGAATCGTGCGCCGTCAGCCAATCGTAGATAGTCAGCCGTTGTGAAACTCACCGATCCCCCGACATTCAAGGAGGCATTCGGGCCGAATACGATCCCTGCCGGATTCATGAGGAACAGATTGGCATTACCGAATCCGGTGGTTTGGAGGATTCCGAAGATGGTTGAGGGGTTGCCGCCTGTGACGCGACCAAGAATATTGGAGGTGGGCAGAGCCGTTTCATTTAGGAAGTTAGCGAGGTTATTAGTAGGAATGCTGAATTCGCCAAAGCTATGAAAGAGGTTGGGCCCGTTTGCTGGTCTGGTTCCGCCCGTGATGTTGTACTGCACCTGTCCGGCTGGATTGTTGATCGGAGCGCTGATCTGGGTATTGAGCCCTGATGAAGTGATGGGCGCAACTTGTGCCTGAACGGGTACAGATAGCAATAACTGGCTTGTGACCGCGGCTGCGAGCACTGTGAGGCCCGCAGTGCCGAAACGGATTAACACGGTATCTTCTCCCAGCGGCATGCAGTTCCGTACGTCCTTGCAGACCTCTCCATCGCGCGCTCCTCTTATAAATTCTTCGTCCGTCACCCAAAGTTTTCACCGGCGCATCAAACCAGATATCAATTGGGTCTGGGCCGATGCAACGCTGCGTATTACAGGCACTTACACTCGCAACTCCCGCTTTTGTTAACAGTCTTGCATTTTAGACTGGGGTTCGAAGAGTTGCAGCCCGGCTGATTTTCAAATCTGCATTTATTGCCGCCAATGCAGGGCTGCCCTTCCGCCGTATCTCCGGGCATGACCGCCCGCGTATAACAGCCTCCCGCCTCTTCTGGATTCGAGCCGTCAGCGCAGTTCACGTAAGTTCGAATGCATCCTGTTAGCGATAGTCCGGTTATCATAATAGACACCATTAATAAACTTCTCGCTCTGACCGCTGGATGAAAAGCATCTCTCATGGTGACCTCCTGGTTTTTGAATTGTCTGTACTCATTGGTTCGTTACGATAAGCCGACCTGGAGATTCTTTGTGCCTCTTGAACAAGTTTCAGAAAGGCGACTTCAGCGGATAAGGGGGTCCCTGCAAGGAAACCGTATTTCCCATCATCGATTAAAGGTATGATGAACAATTCCTTATCCCTTAAGTCGCCCAGAAAATATCGACCAAGTTCTTCAATGCGCACGATAAAACGCGATGAAGAGGCGTGACCTTTTTGTTGCGCCGAAACCAGAAAGCGGATGAGTTTTGGGGCTCCCCATCCGATCGCGCGCCATTCTTCGTTAGGGGCAACACGTTTGGGAACCCTGGCGACGGTGAGCGAGGAAAGAGGGGGGCCATTGCCGGAGCCGACTGCATTGAGTGGATATAGAAATTGTAAGCTAGAAATAAATAACGGGATTGGGTTCGCCTTTTCTGTATATGATTTCAATTTGTCTACACTAATAAAAAAGAATGGGAACGGTTCGCCCAATTCAGTCTGACTATCATCAGCTTCCGCAGCAGAGGAGAATCCTAAGTCTCGCGCATGACTTTCATTTTGCTTAAGTAGACGAGATAGTGCCTTTTTCCCTCCAATGGCTGCTTGCAAAGCTTCAGGAGGAGCGTTAGGTACAATAAATGAGAGCAGCGCCTGTTTAGCGTCCTCTTGGGAAGAATGGCCATCTTCAGAATAGGATTGGCAAGGTAGCAAAATCACCGTCATGATCATCGCAAACAAACCGAAATTGTAGGTGATGCTTCGCATGGGCAGTTCCTTTTCAGTTTGTTGCTTAATCGTTGCCTCAATGTCCTGTCCAGGTAATGATCTGGTCTCCAAGCCTTTTAGCGTGACCCGCGCAGACTTCAACGTACCAACAGTCATAGTCAAGATCTTGAAAACCAGTGATCTCATGATCATCTACACTTACTTTCTTTGTGCCGGTCTCCGGATCCTCGATGAAACCCTTTATGACATTAGTGTGAGCAATAGGTGGCCAAGATATGCCTTGAGTGACATAAATAAATGGCTGTCCCTTTTGTCCATCGGAGGGACAGATTTGTTCTTTGATCGCTTGCCAGGAAAGATGATCCCATTGACCAGCAGCCGTTATGCCAAGAGGTGCCATGATGTAATCTGGCCATCCCGTCTCGAGACATTCGGCCTCTCCTCGTGGCGCCGGACTGCTGCAACAATCGTGAGCCCTTGTTCTCTCCGGCTGTCCAATGTTGTAAAGCTCGCACTGTTTATAGGGGCTCCCCAGCCGCGGTGATCTCATGTCAAAGCGATCGACGAAGACCTTGGTGCTTGCCACCCAACACCATGGCCCTTCCTCTTGTTTCACTTGAGTCACGTCGAGGCTACCGAATGTGCCGTCGGAGAAGCACATGTCGTTTGCGATGAGCTCCGAGGCATGCGAGAGGAAGCAAGTTAGAGCAGCAATACTGCCCGCCATACATAATTGCTTGAGTGAGGGCACACCGTTGTGGATATTTTTCATGACCGTCACCTCTAGGACCATGGTGCTCAAGGGTATTCATTCCTCGCCTGTGTGATATAGCATGACGTGCCGACGATTATGCCCGGCAGCACCCGCACGATAATTTGCCTCTGTTATAGGTAGATCGGTAGCGCGAAGAGAAGAAACCCAGCGAGAAAGGACTACGGAACCTGAGTAACCATCCATGGCTGGCTCCTTCCGGCCTCCTTCAAGCCACTCCGGAATGCAGGAAATGGCTGTAGTGGCTGCCAAGACAGATCCGCTGCGAGATGATTGCAAGCCTGATCGTTTCTCCGTCAGAAGTGACCGCCTTTACGGTTCCCACGGATGATCTATCTGATTCCCGGCACACCTTTCTCCTGGGTTCATATAGCAGTCTGACGGGGGAAGCATCTGCGCTAGACGGCCGAATCGTCGCCTTTGGAGGGACGGTCCATTGCGACAGACTCGCCGGCATTGTCCGCAGCCGCTGAATCGATGGTGGGTGAATCGACTGGTGTCGCATCGATCCAGATGCGGCCCGCTGCTGCGAGAAGGAAGAGAACCCCGAGAAACAGGAAGAGGAGCGCAAACATAGTGCCCCCCTGTATTCGCTGTGCTCCCATCGGTGTGCGCTTCCTAGGGAAACTGCTTTCACGGCTCGAGGCGCAAAGGTTGTGCCTCGCGAGCGCAGGTTTGCCCGTTCTCAGTTCAATAACGGATCTGTAGAGATTCTAAGGACATGCGCAGTCCCGCTCATTCTATTCGGCCCCGGCTGAATATACGTACTACGACTTGGACTGTATCGGATCAGATTCATGCCGTATCTGATCTGATACGGAAGAAGTAAGGATTTTGCTCGATTGAACGAGCTATTTCAGTCATGGCCGATGGAGGGATAGGTTGCAGCGTGCAGGCAAGAGCGGCAGTGGGAGTACAAGTGCCGCGTCTCCGTGAGGAATGAAGACGCGGCAGATGGCGTGGAGATGAAGACGGTTTGCTCAGCGCTGGATGGGCACGATCCAGGAGGCGTGAGGTGCGGCCGGTTGAACGCAACCGGCGACAAGAAACCGGCTCTACGCCACGCCGCGATGTTCTGCACAGCTTGTGTTGGTCACATGCCTTCCGCGGACGCTCTGTCGAGAAGAGACGCAATCACCGTGCCTGTGAGTGGCCTGAACAACCGGCGTGAAGAGGCAGACTGACTAGGTCTGAGCCACGCGCCCTAGTAGTTGAACCGAAATGAGAGTGAGCCGGCGTGGATGAGGGTATCGTAACGGCCGTTGACCGTCGGGTTTTGATTGCCGGAGACGGTTCGCACTTCATACAAGGCGGCTTGGTATGCCAGATCGATCGCGAAGAGCTTTGGCTTGAGCGGACCAATCCCCAAATCGCCGCATCGGATGAGTCCCAGAAACAATCCATTGGGATGACAGGCCAACCCGATGCCGACTGAGGGAATGTGCGAGTTGGCCGAGGGGACGCCGGGATTGAAGGTGCGGTCCGGGATCTGGGTTTGCTGGTTCATGTATCCGCCGCGCAAGGCGACGTCCCATTCCGGCAGGGAGGAGAGATGCAGCCATCGATATTCGGTGCCGAACATCGCCGTATAGCCGCTTTGCCAGTTTTGCGGAAAGGGCAGTAGGCCGCCGTTGGACAAATGGATATCAAGGGTCCGGTTCGATTTCCAGCCGACATAGTCCACGTCGAATTCCAGCTTCCATTCGCGATCAGGCGTGCGCACCGGCCAAATTGCGATGCCGCCGGAGAAGACTTGCGGGAGGACAAAGGTCGCCGCGGTGTTGGCCACTAATGCCCCATTGCTCAGCAGGGTGCCGGTGAGATGGAGAGTTGCCTGGCTGCGATACACCATCCCGATATTAACAAGCGGTTTCCCCTCGCTGTTGCGGTACGGCGTGTAAAGGAGGCTGACGTTGAACCCAGCCGTGGTATCACTCCCGTTGATTTCGACGAGCGAGCCGGTCGGAATGCCGAATCCTCCGGGCCAGACCGATTTCTGTTCCAGGTGTCCCTCCCCGAAGAGGCCCGAGAAGGTATAGATGTCCGCACCCAAGCCGAACGACAGCTGATCGTTGAGCTTATAGGCAAGGGTAGGTTTGATATCGAGTAGCGGCAGTGTCGTGAAGGTCAGCGCGCTGCGAAACGGCCCATCGTTGGGGTATCTCGTCAGCGAGCCGAAGGGATTATTGAATCCGATTCCGGCGCTGAAATCTCCGAGCGCCGAGAAACCGAGATCTTTGAGATTTGCGACCAGATACACGTGGCCAGGAGGCGGCCAGGCCAGGCTTCCATTCCGATCACCCGTGGCCTGAACGCCGGTGGGACTCGTAAATTGAGTCGTTCCGCCGATCAGCGAAGTCCCGAACAAGGTTTGAAATCCGTGTAACTGGGTCATGCCGGCGGGGTTGTAATGCAGTGCAGAAGGGTCATCCGCTTGGGCCACGAAGGCATTGCCCATGGCGGCGGCGGACGCTGATTGCCCTTGGAGACGCGGGGTCTGCGCCCGAGCGTCGGGGCTCACCAGTACAACGCCCAGGAGCATGAGAGTCAGTGCCCGTATCAGGATGTGGCGGAACCTGCGAGGGACCAGCATGGCGTTATCGTCCTATCATCGGATCGGTTTTGCCGGAGGCGGCAAGGAACCAGTGATCAACAATCTGTCGTAACCGGGCGGCGTCGAATGGTTTGAGAAGGTACCCTTGTGCGCCGGCTTCTACGGCGGCTATGGCGCGATCCAACGCCTCAACGGCGGTCATCATCACGACCGGCAACGTTGGTTGTTGCGGGCGCAGTTGCCGTAATACTTCAAAGCCGTCTATTTCCGGCAAGGCGATATCCAGCAGGACGCCATCAATCGGCGTCTCCGCCAGAATGCGCAACGCTGTCTTGCCGTCTGCCGCCGTGTCGACGTGAAACCCTTCCGACTCCAGGCGATCCCGCAGAAGGTCGCAGATGTCCGCGTCGTCATCGACCACCAGCAATCTGCGCCGGGTGGCAGGTACGGCAGCGGCAGGCTCCGGCGTACGCGAGTGTAGAGGGAACGTGAACGTAAACTCCGTGCCTTCATCCACCGTGCTGTGCACCATGATGCTGCCGCCGTGCAGATCCACCAGATCTTTCACAATCGCCAGGCCGAGGCCTAACCCCTTCGTTTGGCTCCGCTCTTGATGGTGCACGCGGAAAAACGGATCGAAGAGCTTGGGCAGGGCGTCGGCGGGGATGCCTTGACCGGTGTCACGGACGACGACCCGGGCCATCTCATGATCACCGACCGACAGGTCTACGTAAATATGTCCACCGTCCGGAGTATACTTGATAGCATTATCCAGCAGATTCGTCAAAATCTGGCTGACACGATCCGGGTCCGCCCAGACCAGCAGTGCCGGATCAGGGCTCCGCAGTTCGATCTGCAAGTGTTTGGCGATCGCGAGCGGAAGCAGTTGCTCGATGACGTCGCTGACCATGGGTTGAAGCGCCACGTGGTCGAAGGAGAGCACGAGTTTGCCGGCCTCGACGCGGGAGAGGTCGAGCAAATCCGTGATCATCCGTGCGAGCCTGGTTCCATTGGCTCTGATGCGAGTCAGATACTGCTCCTGCTTCAGGTTGAGCGATCCGACTAATCCTTCCAGCATATTGTCTGCAAACCCGACAATGCTCGTGAGGGGAGTCCGTAATTCGTGCGAGACGTGGGCGAGGAATTTGGATTTGAGCCGATCCATTTGTTTGAGCTGGGCGTTGGCGGCTTCCAACTCGGCGGTCCGTTCACGAACCCGGACTTCCAGGCCGGCGTTAAGTGCCTCGATTTCTCGATAGGCTTGCGCATTATCCAGAGCAATGGCGACCTGGCTGGCCAGCGTCATCAACATATCGAGATCGTCCTGCGTCAGTGCCTGGTTGTGCGTGCGATTGACCGAGAGCGAACCGATCACGGCATCGTGGGTTTTGAGCGGAACGGTGATGAAGGATTTCACATTGACCATGGTGATCAATTTCTGGTCGAACGGGTGTAGCCGATCCCAGATCTCATGTACGTTATTCGTCAGCACCGGTTCGCCACGCAAAAACACGGCACCCTCCACCGTCTCCGGATCGGTCACGGACACTTCCTGCGTGCGCAAAAAATCCGCCACTTCCTGCGGCATGCCCCGCACGCGAAAGTCATGTGAAACCTGCTTGGCGCGATCGAATTGCGTCACCATGGCGCGATCGTAGTGCAAATCGCGGACGATGGTGTCCAAGACATTGGTCAGAAGTTCCTCGCGGTCGAATGTTGAGCTGAATAAGAGTCCCGCGCGGTGAAGTGTCGTGAGTTCGTTGACCTTTCGACGTAACATCACGGCGGTGCTTTGTTGCTCAAGATAGGCCTCACGGAGTTCTTCATGCCTGGCATCGACGACCTGTTCTTGATCTTTGATCAGACGCTGAAGAGGTTTGGTCGCCTGCCGCATATGGCTGGTAATCATCCACCACAAGAGAGAAGCGGGAACGGCTGCAAGCCCGAGCGCTTCGAATGTGGGAACGTCGGGCCAGCGCAAATGGACGTAGGTGAACGTGCTGGCGGCTACCACCATCGACATGGCCACCGGGATGGAACTGCGGACTTGCGGTGTCCAGGTAAACTCCCATTCACAGTACGGATCGCCATGGGCGGTGCACGAGAGATCCTTGACGGTGGCGGCGGGTATGCCGTGCAGTTGAGTTTGTACGCGTGCGATGCTGCTTTTGCAGGACAGGCAAATCACATCGACGCAGCGTTTTCGATAGGGCCCGAATTGGACCAGGGCCCGTTCGGTAAATGTCATGCGAAGCACGGCCGAGCGTCTCGTCACCCGGCCCACCTCGAACTCCAAGACATCCCGGACATACTTCCGGCCGAAGTAGGGCCACATTTTATAGAGTTGTTGGGTCGAAAACGGGCGGCAGAGGATCTGGATCAGCGGTGGAACCTTACGGTCCGTTCCCACGTTGACGTGGAACCGGGGATCGCCGGACAACTGTTCGCAGAATTCCCTCAGGTAACAGACAAATTCGTAGGAGTAGCTATTCCAGATGTTGCGGAGAAAATCAGGCGTGACGTGGTATGTGCGATCGGGCAGTCGTGCGTTTAGAAGGCGACACAGTTCATCGACCGCCGCGTCGGCGGCTTGTGCCCCGGCGGTGCGACTGAGGTAATCGCACAGGTAGTCCACATTTGATTGGACAACGACGCCGCTGATATCGGAAATCTTTTCGCCCTTATCGTTCAAGCCGAAAGGGCGAAACTCCATGAACGGACGCTCCAGAATCGAGTGGTCACTGGAAAGAAGGTCGGTCATGCGTGGGTGGCCTTCTTCAATGCATCTCCGTCATGCTCATGCGGCACGGGCTGGTCACGCATCGGTTGCTAGTCGAAATTCCGGCAGACCGGCGCGTGCGGCAACACCAGCCTGTCGAGATCACATGTCTTGAGGTATTCGATGATGGCCAAGCGATCATTCACCGGCAACTCGCATCCCAAGATCCCATTGCTTTTTGCGCTGTCACAATCCGGGGTGTTCGCGAATTCGTGACCGCGGTTGCTGTTCCCCGGCCATGCGGTCCGGAATTCAAGCCGTGGGGCTTGGCTTGGTGATTGACCGGGGCCGGCACAGTCTGGCGTCACAAAACCCACCTTTTCAGGGTCGAACTCCATGTTCGGATCGAGAACGAAACAGGCGCGACGCTCTCGTGCGGGTGAGAGCAGTTCGTAGAGGGTCGGAATGGAGCCATTATGAAGGTAGGGCGCGGTGGCCCATATGCCTAGATGGGGGCGGGCGATGTATTGGGCCTTATCCCGCCAAGTGTTCGGCCGTTCGCGATAGTTCTCGGTGCCGGTGTTGTTGACGGCCATTAACTCGCTCGTGATGTATTCCGATGCTTCCCGCGCGGAAATCCGTCCGCGTCCCAAGAAACCTGTGTCGACGGTACGTTGGGAAAAATTCTCCAGGTAGAGAGCGTCCGTGCCAATTTCCTGTAGCGGCACCATCGTGATGGCTAGGCTTGGGCCATTGCCGGAAGAGTTGGGGATCTTTGCGGGGACATGGCAATGGGCACAGAGGTTCTGGACGCCCTTGGCCTTGTTACCGTGGTACAGGTCTTTGCCGCGGGCGGCCAACTCTCGATTGATGGGAGGGAAGACAGACGGCCACTGCGGCGGCGGTAGTCGGCGGGCGAGATTTTCGAGCGTTGTCAGTGAGGTGACATCGACGGACGAGTGGAACAGTTTGCTCTTGTCTGAGGGAATGGCAATACCGGGACGCGCCCAAGTGAAAAGCCCGGCATTGACCCCGATCACCTGCCCGATATTCCTTGCCAACGGATGTTGAATCGAGCCGGCCCACTGAACCCAGTCAAACTCCCACACGCCCCACAGGGGAGGAATACTGACGGGGGCGTTGGCGGGTCTGAGATTGTCGGGATTGAGCGGTGCAAAGACCGTATTGCCACCGCGGCCGAGCGCATCGAATCGGCCTGGCCCCCATTGTTCAGGAGAAATATCTCTTCCGCTACGAGAAATGAGTGCTTGAGTCAGGAGCCGTACATCCTGGGCGAGCTTCGTGAGCGTATAGGCAGTCACGGCTTCTCCACGGCTGGCCAAGACGCGAGTGGCAAAGGTCTTAAACGGTTCAGGGGGCGCCTCTTCTTTCAGACTCTTGAGGAATGCGGACATATCGGGAGGAGCCAGCGCGCCTAGTCGTTGGACCAGGGCTCTCACCAACGTCGCGTTATTTTGGAGCGAGGGGCCGCCCTCGATTTTGATGGTGTGTTCCTTGTAACGAAATTGGGTCGTGTGACAAAACGAACAGGTGAAGCCGACTTGAGGAACAGGGACGCTCGCCCCTTCGGTTTTGGCAAAGCCGACCGGGAGTTTGTCGGGATGACGGGGATCATCGACGAGACCGGTTACCGCGAATGTTTTGGCCAGCGAGTCATCGAGTAATGCCACCAGCCAATCATAGGGAATCAACTGCGTTCCGGCCGACAGATGGTACCACTGCTGCAGGTCCTGGTCCGACAATCCCTGGTTGACAGACTGAACAGGATTTTGTGTGAGGGGTGGATCGATCGCTCGGCAATGTAGGGGAGACAGTGCCAGTAGGAGCGCGGTCAGGAGCAAGGAGCGGTGAAGACGGATGCGCATGATTCATCTCCTCATGAAGGACGAGAGCAATGAGTCGGGCTATGCAGGGTCACTTCGATGCTCAAGGAACCGAGACGACGGCATTCTTGTATGGGCAAGGGCGGCATCGGTGGAGCGGGAAAACTCGCAGCCCTGTCCGTAGCAGTAAGCAACTCACATGCCATATGCGCGGACGAAGGGTACCTGGATCGCTCGATGAATGCCAATAGATTTTAAAAGGCGTGCTGTCAGGGAGGTGGAACTGCGGGGATGTTCGTGGAGCAGCGGCCCAGCAAGAAAGCCGGTGGCGGAGAGTTGTGGGCGGGAAAAGAGAATGTTGGCCGCGTGACTATTGATGCAAGTGCTTCATGGCGGCGGCGCAGAGGATGATGAAGAAGCCCATCCAGAGTGCGGCGCGTTGAAATGGGATCGATTCGTAGTTTTCGCCTTCCTCTTCCTCGTCCTGATCCGATTTGAAAATGACGGTATAGAGGAATAGCGTGAGGAGGCAGAGGACCAGAATCAGCTTGATGCAGAAAATCCACAGATACTTAGGATGGTTCTGCATGCCCTGGCCGGTCTGAGAGACGAAGATCTGATTGACGTAATGGAGGTTGATGCCGCCGGTGAACAGCAGAACGACCAGCAGAATCCCTGCTACCCGCTTGTAATGCTTATAAAAAGCATCGGTGATCGGGCGGACATATTCTTTGGGCAGGGCGGCTTCAGCAAGGCCCGGCTTGACGGCCATTACGATGAAGGCGAGCCCACCGATCCAGATCACCGCCGAGAGGAGATGGAACCAGTGATTAATGATGGGAATCAGCTGGTTCAGGTCGAGGAAGATGCTTTGTACGGAATCCATGATAGATCGGCTGGGCGGATCGCGAAGGTAGCGGGTCTACCGAAGGCGTGTCTCTCGCCGGCTCTAGTCCTTCCCCCTCATATCGAAATTGAAGACGGGCGCGTCGTTGCCGAACCGCTTCTTCCGCAGCTCTTCCATCAATTCGATGGTCACGAGGGCGATCCCGTTTTCACGGGCATGACGTTCCACGCCCTTCTTCACCATGGCGCGGAGGAAATACGGAATCCGGCTGAGTCGAAGCGCAGAGGCTTCATCCCAGGCGACTTCGCTTTCTTCAGGCGTGTTGAAGGCAACTTTGATCTTCTCGCCGCCTTTCGGCGTATAGAGACACCATTGATCCTCGTCCAGCCAGTCGCCATGATCCACGTAGGGACGAGCCCGACAGCCGCCGCATATGTCGGTATATTCGCAGTCACCGCATTTGCCTTTGAGCTGAGGGTAGCGGAAGGAATTGAACACATCCGACCGTTCCCATAAATCGGCAAAACTCGTCTCACGAACATTACCGGCCGACAGCGGCATGTAGGGGCAGGGCGTGAGTTCGCCGTTCGGCGTGACCCGCGCGTAGTTGGTTCCGGCCAGGCATCCGCCGCCCATATAACCCGTCGCCTTGGTGAGCGGGGAATTAGGATCTTTTTCATAGGCCAGCCGTTTGAAGTGCGGGGCACAACGGGCCCGGACCAACATGTCTTTGTATTGGTCCTGGCAATCCACCAGGTAGCCCAAGACTTCTTCGTATTGTTGGGGTGTGATGTCCGTCAGTTCTTCGCCGCGTCCGGTGCAAACCATGAAAAAGACATTGAGCACTCGTGCTCCCAGGGTATGTGCCCATTCCACCACCGCAGGAAGCTCCTGATAGTTCATGGGCTGGGCGCTGAAATGCACTTGGAATTGAAGGCCATTACGTTTGCAGGCCTCAATACCGGCCAATGCACTGGCAAAGGCGCCCGGTACTCCGCGAAACTGATCGTGCTTCTCAGGATTGAGCGAATCGATGCTGATGCCGACGCCCATCACGCCGATTTCAACCAGCGTCTTGGCCATCCGGTCGTTGATCAACATGCCGTTGGTGCCGAACACGACAATAAACCCGAGTCCCACCGCATGACGGGCAATATCGAGAATGTCCGGGCGCACAAGCGGTTCGCCGCCGGTGATGACCAGCAGACAGCCTTTATTCACCTCGGCAATTTGATCGATGAGGCGGAAGCATTCCTCCGTGCTGAGTTCATCCGAACCGCCGCCGGCTTTCGTCGTGGCGTCCAGATAACAATGGTCGCACTTGAGGTTGCATCGCTTGGTGAGATTCAGCGCAACGAGATAGGGCTTGAAGTCATCGACCGTCCGGCCATCATTCGGCGCTGCGGCCGGAGAGGTCGGCGAGATGAACTTCGAGATCTGCTGCTGAAGAGACTCCAGCTTGTCTCCGAGAAACGGGAAGTTCAGAACCGGCAATGATTTTCCCATTAGCGGTTCGCCCCGGTTTTGCTGGAGGAGCCGGTCAGATTGGCAATCATGTCCTTCAGGTTGCCGGTCTTCATGGCATCGGCCATGTAGCCTTTGGCCTGCTCAATCCCTTCCGTCGCCACTTCCAGGGTGATGACCGTCGTGCCGATCTTATCGGCATGCTTCTCGATCAACGCTTTGGTGCATTCCCGCATGAACCCTTCCGGTGCACGATCTAAACGACCCTGCGCGTCCGGGGTCCATGTATAGGGTGAGGACGTTTCCTCAGGCGTCTTGGGCTGTTCCGCTGTAGTCCCGTTTGCCGCATGCGCGTCGGTCCCGTTGGTTGTTTCCAGGTCCGCCGAAGGCTGGGCTGCGGTGCCGGTTCCTTTATTGGCAAAGATAGGAGTGTAGTCTTCTGAGGCCGCTTCTTGAATCATGGGGGCGGCATATTCAAGTGTGATGGTCGTCATGCCCAGTTTGCGGGCGCTCTTTTCAATCTTCGCTTTGGCCCGGCGACGTTGGAATCCGGCAGGTACCGCGCGAATCGCTTCCTTGGCATCCTTTGTCCACTGCATCGGGATGTCGTCATAGGCGACATCGGTCTCGAGCCCGCCCTCCGCTTTGGCCGCCGCTTCGAAGATCGACTTGTCGACCTGTTTGAATCGATCGCCTTCAGCGCTGCACACGGGGCATTTGACCGGGGTGTCGCCCTTGCCGATATAGCCGCACCCGTCACAGACAAAGTAATTCTGGCTCATGCGGTCCAGGTAAGCCTGTGTGCCGGGACTGAGGGCCGGCTTTTCTTCTACGACTTGCGTCATCATTCCGCTCAGCGTGGAGCCCATCAGATCTTGTGCGACGGAATCGTCGGCTTGCATCTTGTCGCGATCAATACCGGCAGCGTCCAGGTTTCCACCCAAGGCGCGCATGGCGTCCATCGCGCCTTTCGGCAAGATATGGCCGACGGCGGAATCCACAACCGTATTGCTGATAATCGTGTGCCCTTTTTCAATGGCGTAGCGGTGAATGGCGGTTTTGGCTACTCCGCGGGCAAACACCGGGATGCGTTCCATTCGGCGCAAGGCTTCTTCCGTCCAGGCAATGGTGTATTCCGCCTGGGTGTCGATCGGGGGCACGTATTTCCGGTTGGAGACCAGGATATTGCATGAAGCCGCGCGGAGCAGATTTTCCGTGTTGCTGCCGATGTCCATGTCTTCGTCGCTGTGGACACCGATCCGGCCCACGATGAGGAGCCAAGGGTTCTCTTTCCGCACGTATTGAATGATTTTTTCGAAGGCTTTGCCGTCGAGCAGGGTCGTTTTGACATCCGTCTCTTCGGCTTGCGCAATTTCGCGGGAAATGTCGAGATGCGACTGGTAGATCTTGGCCAAGCCGCTGTCGATGACTTCCTCATGCAATTTTTCCTGCTCTTTGAAGCGGAACACTTTTCCGGCCTCTTCATTGAGGACGCCGGAGATGCTGTGAAAGGCCGCATAATGGAAGTAGGGATCGAAAGCGGAAATAACCTCGACCGGCACATTGAAGGCTTTGCCGAGCGCCAACCCGGTCATGAGCCCGCCGAAGGAGTAGGGGCTACCGTCGACGGCGACGACGATTTTCCCAGTGCCGACGGGGGTTGGCTGCTTGATGATCAGCATGTCGGAGTTGCGCACACGTCGCAGCACGCGTTCGGTGTTGCTGCCGATCACACTGTCCTTGACGGCTCCGACTCCCAAGGCGCCCATGATCACGAGGTCGTAAGCGTTGGTGTTGATATCTTCCGCCAACACCTTCCAGTTGCGTCCTTCCAATGAGCGACGTTCCACCGGCAGGTTGGCCTCATTACATTTCTTATCGACATAGTCGAGGTAGGAGTCCGTGATGATCTGAAGTCCGCGGGTAATCAGCGAGTCATGGATTTGGCGTTGGCGGTCGAGCTCTTTCTCGTCGTGATATTCTTCCGGAAGGCCAGCCTCCATTTGCTTAAATCGCTTATCGTGCATCTTCGCCGCGTAGACATGGCTACCCACGATCTTCGAGCCATAGGTTTTCGCCAGCTCAACTCCGACATCGACGGCTGTATTGGAATGGTCGGAATTATCGACCGGGATATAGATCGTCTTGTACATCGAAACGCCTCCTAGGCAAACACTCTATAGGGGGATGAGATCAGAGAACCGCCAAGAATTCAAACGGTTGAATGGAACTTTACCCCAAAAGAAGCGGCATGATAGCACCGTGTTCT
>JADYYH010000056.1 GCA_020853775.1 Nitrospira sp. | reverse complement strand
CCGTCGCACCCCTCTGCGTGATGGATTCGATCAGAGGATCGGCATCGTACGCCTTGTCCGCCACGACAGCTTGTGTCGCAAGGCCCGCCATCAATGTCTGGGCTTGCGTGATATCGTGCGTGTGACCGGCCGTCAAGGTCCACCGCGTGAATCTTGGTGGTCAATCCGCCGCGCGAGCGGCCGAGGGCCTGATCCCCGTTTTTTTGCAGCACCCGCCGCATGTTGGTGGGCCCGGACAATGGTGGAATCCAGGAAAATCTCCTCAAAATCGGCATCCCGTGCCAATGCCGCGAACACGCGGTGCCACACCCCATTCTTCGACCAGCGGGCAACACGTTGGTACACACTGTTCCAGCCGCCAAACGCTTCCGGAAGATCACGCCAGGGGGAACCCGTGCGCGCCACCCACAACACCGCTTCCACAAAGAGCCGATTATCCTCTCCGGTTCGGCCCGGATCGCCCGATTTGCCAGGTAACAACTGCTCAATACGTTTCCATTGGTCATCTCGTAATATTCGTCGCGCCATCTTCGCCAACCTCCTTGTCGGGTTGGCGGGATTATCCAATGTGAAACTGAATGTCAACAGACCCTAGTTGACTTGTCCTGGTTAGCGTACCAACGGCGAGTTCAATTCCCTGCACGATGAAAAAATCGCCTGTCGCGGCCCAACGGTCAAGAACGATGGCGCATGGAATCAGTATGAACATCCCATTTGCTGCAATGACCGGCATGCGCTTCCTCTTGCTGTCTACAAGTAAGCCTCGCCTCACTTTGGACAGTGCGAAGCCGGAGGCACCGGTGAGCATGATCACGGGCACAATCAGAACGATGCCCAGCACGAGTAGCCAGGCTCTTGACGCGCGCAAATCAGTAGCCAGTGAACATCTCCGCGCGTACGTCCTCACTCTTGATTCCAGCCTCGCTGAGGAGCGTCTCCATTGCGGAGACCATGGCGGGCGGTCCGGCGATGTAATACACGGGTGCCGCCACATCGCCGACGTGTTTGACAATCATGTCTTGCGTGATGTGCCCTTGCTCCCCATTCCAATCCGTGCGAGTACCTCCCGCCTCAGTTATCGTCGCGATCAGCTTGAATCGCGGGTTCTGCTTCTCCAGCTCGGTCAGTTCGGCAAGGAAGGCGGCCTCCTCGGAGCTGCGATTGCTGTAGAAAAGATACAGACGGTGGGGGAGTCCGCGCTTTACGGCGTCCAAGATCATGCTCCGGAAAGGCGTGACGCCGATCCCGCCCGCGAGAAAGATCGCTGGCCTCGCGGAGTCTTCGTGTAGCGACATATCTCCGTAGGGCCCTTCGATCTCCACCGCCGTCCCCAAAGGGAAGCTCATCAAGCCACGCTTGAAACTCGATTCGGTTAGCCGTGTGGCGATTACCAGCTCCGGATCTTGCGGTGGGCTGGCGATGGAGAAGGTCCTAACGCGTCCCTTGGTGCCATTCTTCGCCGGGCTGGGCAATGTCACATAAACGGCCTGCCCAGCCGAGAACTCGAAACCATCGGGCTTCGTGAAATGAAAGGCCACCGTGCCTTTCGCGACCTCTTCGCTGGCCACGAGGCTGGCCCGAAAGGTGGGAGCAGGCCGAAGGAAGCTCTTCCGCCTCCACCGCGTAAGTTCCATTCCATCGCGCATGCTCAGGCCTAGCAGCGCGAGATTCGCCGCTCCGGCTCCAAGTTCGAGTGCCTGCACAGCGTAGAAAGCCGTGTCAAATTCTCCAGCGCGGGCTTTCGACGCGAGGAACAGCGCAGAAGGAATGAGAACCAGGATGCCGTTGGCCGCTATCAGCGGCATGCGCTTCAACTTGGCGCCGACGAGCCCAGCCCGCTGCCCCTTGGCCAGGGCGAACCCCGAGCCACCCGTAGCCGCCAGCGCGGGAATCAGCACCAGGAAGCCCCAAGGTATGGCCGTCTTGACGGCGGTCACAATCGTTTGGGACGCAAACAGCTCGCTGAGTGCCGTGGATAGCCAGAAGGTCGCAATCGTAAGGAGCGCGAGCGCGCCGGCTACCGGATGGATAACTCTAATCATGGCTTTCCTCCTTGAGATCCACAGCGGGTCGGCCTCCTGTCTCCTGAAGGAAGCGCTGCCAAGCTTGTCTCGCTTCCTCGACCCAGGCGCCGGCAAGGGTGCCTTCCAACACCATTCTCGCCGGCTGCTTGTTCTGTGTGGTGATCTTGAGCATGCCGATTCTTTATTCAGTGGGCTCCATCTTGCTCCATGGACCCTGTTCCATCCACCGTCGAAGGTACTTCGCGGCTTCTGCTCTCTGTTCGGGGCGCAGGCCTGCATGCCATTCGGCAACCTTGGGCAATACCCGCTGCATTGTGCGGGTTTGTCCTGCCTGGTGCCGCTCGATCAGTTGGGCCAGCTTTGCCTGATCCAACCGGTCGCTTTGCACCTGAGCGATCACTTCCTCCATGGTCGCCCGATGTTCCTTCTGTGACTCGCCTCGCGCGGCCAACACTTCGTCCTTCACGGCTGCGAGTTTGGCCTTCTGTTGATCATCGAGGTCCAGACGCTTGGCGATTCTCCCGGTCATCCATTCGGCCCGTTCTGCCGGGGTATGGTGGCGGAAGCATGCCGACCAAGAGGGTAATGCCGACCGCGGCTCTGACAATATGCCTGTTCATGAAATTTTCCTTTCTGTCCCGACTCAATCAGGATCAAAGATGCGTCATGCAAAGCTAGGAGTCTGTCCGAGTAATGCCATTCTGCTGCGACGAATGATCTGCCGGCATCTGCGTCGTTCACCCTGCTGGCGCTGAACCGGTTCAGTCGGCAAACACGATCAGGAAGAACCTGAGTCTTGAGCCCGACAAATTTCGATCAGTACTCGACAGCGACGTTATAGAGCGCCGGAGTCATTTCAGCCGTCAACTGTTTCAACTTCTCGTGCGTGACGCTTTTGTCGTACGCTTTCCAATACAGGTCTTCACTTTCCCAGATCGCGACGTTGATGAAGTTGAATCGGCTGTCCGGCTTGAGGCTCTTATAAAAATTTCCGCTGATAAATCCCGGTCGCTTGGTGATGTCGTCCTTTATGTCTTGCCACCACTTCACGAACTCTTCTTCCTTGCCCTGATGGACTGTGAACACGTTAATTAAGGTTACCGGCATGGCGCACTTTTCCTTCCTGGCTCTTCCATAACTCGCGTGGGTGGAGGAGAGCCTGGCTCCGATCCGTCGCCTCGTTACGTATCACGGCCTTTGCAACCGGCATGTCCGCAGTCGCAGGTCGCATGGCCCGGGTTGCCGGAGGCGCACTTTGCGCTGCAATACATGCTCTTCACGGGAACGACGCAGTTGCAAGCGGGATGCACACATGTGTGGGCCATGGCCGTAGCCCTCTCGATCTCTACACACGTTCAGCTATCGAAAACCCTCCAGGCCCATCACCCGGCCCCGTGACGGACGTCTCATCGAACCTATCCCGCTTCCGAGCCATGCGTCTCACCCGACTTGGACCGTCAACATCGAGATTGACCCTCCCTCGATTCCTTCGACAGGGAAATGAAGCCGCTCACCGTTTTGCCGAAGCGCGAGCACATAGAGCAAGGGCAGGTAATGCTCGGGGGTAGGAACGGACAGCATGGCATCGGAGCCGAGTGTTTCATAGTCGATCAATGGACCATCGTCGTTCGCCAGCAGCAAGGCTCGAACGTGCGTTTCGAACCGTACGGCCCAATCGAACGCGTTGACCGAATGTTGACCCCATGCGTATGCCCCTAAATTGTGTACAAGGTTTCCGCTTCCGATAATGAGAATGCCTTCGTCGCGCAAGGGTGCGAGCCGCTTCCCGATGTCATAATGAACGTGTGCCGGCTGCGACTCGTCGATACTGAGCTGAACCACCGGAACATCGGCTTCAGGAAAGACATGACAGAGCACAGACCAGGTTCCATGATCGAGTCCCCATTGCTCGTCCAGACCGACGGAGATCGGGGAGAGCAGGGTCTGAATCCGACGTGCCAGGACCGGATCACCTGGCGCCGGATACGTGACTTGGTAGAGCGCGGGTGGAAACCCTCCGAAATCATGGATGGTTCGAGGCGCAGACATGGCCGTGACGGACGTGCCGGAAACATACCAATGCGCGGAGATCGCCAGGGTGGCCCTGGGCCTCGGCAGCGCGGACCCGAGCGCAGCCCAGCCTCGCGTATACTTATTGCTCAACAGGGCGTTCATCGGATTCCCATGGCCGAGAAAACAAGCGGGCATCCGCCCGGACGTGTGCAGTGATGTCACTGACCGATCCCGAGCTGTTTCATATATTCAGCGTTATCCCAAAACAGATGCTCTTCGGCGATACACCCGTTCTTCCACTTGGCAATCGTTGCCATGGGCATCTTCACCTTCTTCCCTGTGGGTGCAATCGACTTCCCGTCCGGAAGTTTCATGGGCTCAGAAAACGTGGCCTCCATCACGCCTGTCGTGACTGTCCACTCCCCCGAGCCAAACGCAATCGGGTGTGCGGTAATGCGGGAGTCCGGCGTGCCGTTAAACAGACCGTTGATATCCGCCACATGCGGGTCGATGCCCTGGGTGGTTCGCCCGTCCGGGAACACGACTTTCACATCAGGGCAATGAATTTCTCGAAACAACTGCATGTTTTTCCGCTCGCTGTAGGCTTCGAAATCGAGCTGATCGAATCGCTTGAGATGGGCCTGGACCTGGTCGTGCTCTTTTTGGCTCGACTCGACGGCTTGTGCGACCCCGGTCAGTCCGAATGAAAGCGCCAGCACCATTGACATGTAGGTCTTGAGAGACATCTTCATCACTCCTCCTGTTGCCGGCGGCCTTCAGGGCCACATGAACGTTGTTCAGTACCCGACGGTGAAGCGCTGCCGGATATGCTTCGGCTTCTCCACTTCGTCGATCATGGCCACCGCATAATCTTGTGTCGAGACCGTACTCTCTCCCTTCGCATCGACCAGCAATTGATCCGTACCGAGCCGGAACGTTCCCGTTCGCTGTCCCGGGGACAAGTCGGCCGACGGGGCGAGATAGGACCAATCCAAGCCTGATTCTTTGCGCAGCAGGTTCAACGCCTCGCGGGTTGCGAGTGAACCCTGTTTCCAGTCTTTGGGAAACTCCGGCGTGTCCACCGACTGGACTCCCGGCTTGATCTCCAAACCGCCCGCACCCCCCACCCAGAGAACGCGCTTGACACCGGCCTTCTTCACAGCACCGATGATGGCGGTCGTCCCACGCACTTGGTCCTCATACAGATTCTGATTCTTCCAGCCTGGATTGAAGGCGCTGATCACCGCATCATGGCCAGCGACCAAACGGGCCACCTCGTCGGCATTGTAGACATCGCCCTTCTGAGGATGCAGCGTTGCATGTGGCTGCAACTTCTCCGGATGCCGCACGATCGCCGTCACGTCGTGGCCTCAATCCAAGGCTTCTTTCAAAATAGCCGATCCCACAAACCCGGTGGCTCCGATCAATGCGATCTTCATCGTAACCTCCCCCTCTCCTCCCAACTACTTGAACGGAGTGCAATCAAACAGCTATCCCGACTCTCTTACCAAGTATTACTGCCCGCCGACATCGGCACGGTGCATATCGATGACGGTTCCCGCCTCATTCAGTTCAACGGTGACCAGTTCGCCTTCTTCCATTCCCTTTGTTTTCTGTCCCTCCTCGGCCAGCGGAAAGACCTTTTCGCCGTCGGGGGTTTGCAGCTTGATCTGCTTCTTCATCCTACCGACATGGATGAGCTTGCCGGTCACCCATTGATGGGCTCCTTCCTTCCCTTTCAGATGCATGTCCACGATGTAGTTGTTCTCATCCAGCACCACGACCACTTCATCCCCGGCCTTGAACGGCTTCTGCCCATGACGTCGAGCCATGTTTTCATTGAGTTGGTGCGTCGCGCCGTTCGGCGTTGTCACCACGAGCGCTCCGGCTTTTTTCGTGACGACGCTGGTGAACTGCGTGTGGCTTTGCGCAAGATGCTCTTCGTCAGCCCCCGCGCTGACGAAGGTGGGGGCAAGAAGGACTGCGGCGAGCATCGTGGCCGATGCAAGTTGTCGAAGCGTCTGACGATCCATGGATGCCTCCTCTTCGGACACGTGACAGTTGTACATACATCCTCGCGAGTGCAGGTAGGACCTACCGGTCGAGGGAAACCCACCGCCTCAAAACGGGTACTGTCGCGGCGTATGTTGCACACTGACCCAATGATCCGTGGTGAATTCCTCGATGATCCAATCGCCGCCGAAGCGGCCGAGGCCGCTGTTCTTCTCACCGCCGAAGGGACAGTTCGACAGATCGACGACCGGCTGGTCGTTCACATGGGTCATGCCGGCTTTCACCTGTAACGCGACCCGTACGCCCCGTTCGACATTTCTCGTGAAGACCGCGCTCGACAGCCCATACTCCGTGTCGTTCGCCACACGGATGGCTTCTTCTTCGCCAGTGACCTTGATAATAGATACGACCGGGCCGAACATTTCGTCCTGGGCGATGCGCATGTGAGGCGTCACGTCGGCAAAGACGTGAGGCGGCAACAGAAGCCCTGTGGGTTCTCCGCCGGCTGTTTGCCTGGCTCCATTGGCACGGGCAGTGGCGATGTGTTTGAGCAGCCCGTCGAACTGCGACTTGTTGATGATCGGCCCGATCGCCGTATCCGCGCTATTGGGATCTCCGACTGTGAGGTCACGCACGCGAGCCGTGAAGCGCTCGACAAACCGATCGTAGATCCTGCCATCCACGATCAGGCGGTTCGTGATCATGCAGATCTGTCCCTGATGGATGAATTTTCCGAACACGGCGGCATTGACGGCCAGATCGAGGTCTGCGTCGTCGAGGATCACGAAGGGACTGTTTCCGCCGAGTTCAAGCGCCACTTTCTTGAGCATCGGACTCTTGGCGGCGAGCTCCGCGATGCGACGCCCGACCGGCGTCGAGCCGGTGAACGACATCACGCGAGGAACAGGGTGGAGCACGAAGGCATCGCCGATCACACTTCCCGGTCCGACGACCACGCTGAGGACGCCGGGAGGCAGCCCCGCTTCGTCAAAGATTTTGGCAAGCAGCAGTCCACCCGTGACAGGGGTGTCCGAGGCGGGCTTGATCACCACGGCATTGCCCACCGCCAGCGCCGGTGCCACCGACCGGTTGCTGAGGTGGAGGGGGAAATTCCAGGGACTGATCACACCCACCACGCCGACCGGCTGCCGATACACCCGGTTCTCTTTGCCGGGTATGTCGCTCGGCAGAATGCGGCCTTGGACTCGGTACGGTGCCGAGGCCGCTTCCAGCATAATCGCCTGCGCAGACCCCCATTCGATGTTCGCCTTCAGACGGGTACTGCCGGATTCCTTGATGAGCCAGGTCACGATTTCCTCTCGCCGGGCTTCCATGATCGCGGCGGCCCGACGGAGAATCGCCGCCCGTTCGCCGGGCAACATCGCCGCCCATTTCGGTTGCGTATCCGCCGCCGCCCGAAAGGCTTCATTCAAATCTTCCTCGCCGGCGAGGGGAATGCGGACGAGAATCTCGTCGGTGTACGGATCACGATCTTCCAGGACTCTCCCGCTCCGCCCACCCCGCCATTGCCCGCCCAACGGCATGCGGTCAAATCCATCGTACGGTGTCGCTGTCATGACGATGCTCCTTGTGTCGTTCAGAAGACCTTGCCGGTACTCACGATCCGAAGCGGACGATCGGCTTGATCGTGAGGCCCTTCTCGCTGTCTTCGGCGGCCTGGTTGATCTGGTCCAGGCTGTAAAATTTCACCAACCTATCGAACGGGAAACGGCCCTGCGCATACAGCTCTACGAGACTCGGAATAAACAGATCCGGCACGCTGTCGCCTTCGACGATGCCGATAATCCGCTTGCCGGCCGTCATCACCCCGTTCACATCGAAACTGGCCTCCGTGCCCAGTGCCGGCGCCCCGACGATGCCGCACACGCCTTTGATCGCCAAGGCGTCGATGGCCTGACGCAGCACGGCTGGCCTGCCGCTCGATTCGAGCGTGAAATCGGCGCCGCCGCCGGTGATCTTGCGGACCGCTTCGACAGGATCGCTCTCTTTACTGTTCACGGTATGGGTTGCTCCAAGCTCCTTGGCCAGCGCGAGGCGTGACGGAACGACATCGGCAGCGATAATCGTGGTCGCCCCAGCTACACGGGCTGCCATCACCGCGCTCAAGCCGACGGCGCCTCCCCCAAACGTCGCGAAGCTGCTGCCCGGCCTGACTTTCAGCCCGTTCATCACGGCCCCTGCGCCGGTTTGGATGCCACAGCCGAGGGGACCGAGCAGTTCCAGCGGCGCATGGGTGGGAACCTTCACGACATTACGCTCGTGAGCGAGTGCATAGGTGCCGAACGACGACTGTCCAAAGAAGTGATCGCGGACCGCTCCTTGCTTGTCGTGCGTGGCGGTGCTGCCGTCTTCGCGGGCGCCGCCGAAATTCAGCGGATAGAAGTTCTGGCAGTAGGTCAAGTGGCCGTTCAGGCACGGTTTACAGTGACCGCACCACATGTAGGTCAGCACCACATGGTCGCCCGGGGCTATTTTTTTGACGTTGCTGCCGACCCCTTCAACGACGCCCGCTCCTTCGTGTCCGAGGACAACCGGCATCGGCACGGTATAGAGCTGGTCGCGCGCGACCATATCGGTGTGGCACATGCCGGTCGCGACGATCCGGATCAGGACCTCGTCGGGGCGCGGTTCCTCCAACACCAGCGTTTCGATCTGGAACGGCCCGCCCTTCTTGCGGACCACCGCCGCTTTGATCTCGCGGTCTGCACTCTTCTCATGCTGTGTCATTTCCGTGCTCCTCTCAATCGACATGGCCAAGCGGTTGCCGTTCCCTCCTCGAGCACTGATCCCCACCTGGCCGGCGTCTCTGGGATGGATGACGTCATCTTCACTCTGCCCTCAAGCGGGTTCACCTGTTACAGCCTGATGCCGGATTTGCCCGGCGCCAGGATACCGTTCGGGTCGAGTGCCTGTTTCAACGTCCGATTGACGGACCGCTGAATAGGGTCGTAGGTGTCCGCAACCTTGTCCATAAATGCCGTGTTCGTGCGGTACGACCCGTATCCCTCAGCCGAAAACGTCGCGATCAGCTCATCGAAGCACTGATAGGCCGCCTTGGTCATCTCCGGATCGGTGCGGTCAAACAGCATGTCCAGAATGTGGTGCATGTCCCGCATGCCGACGATAAACTCGCCGGTATAATCCAACCCGTACTTGGTCAGGATGCGCTTGGCCATCGCCATTTGCTTGAGTGTCTCGCTGCCTCGCGTTTGACACACGGGCGCGAACCAGAGAGAACCGCCTCCGCCGCGCCAGTTGTAGAGATTGAACTCCCTCAAATCCATCCCGCCGCGCATGAGAGCCGCCCGATACCCGAACTGGGGGTCGTCGCCGACATCCTCTTGTGTCAAGAACTTCGCCTTGCCCGACTTACCGAAGGCATCGGTCACGATTTTCCAATTCACGTCCACCTGCTCTTTGGTGCCATACAGCGCGGCCGTGACGTTCCAGATACCCATGTTGTGATCCTTGGCCAATCGTCGCACCGCTTCATCCGAGATCGAACCGGGCCCGGACACATAGTCGCTCCGCTTGGCTTTCAATCCCGCTTCGTACAATGCGTGGGCAATGACCCCTGAATTGGGAATGACTCCGCTGAGACGCAGCGGCCGCATGATCTCCACGATCTCCACGACATCTTCTTCGTGTTGATATTGAATCAGGAACGGCTTATACACCGGCGGCGCCGGCTGCAGCCAAAACCCGAATTTCGTCACGATCCCGTAATTGGACTGCGTGAAGATCCCGTCGAGATACGGGCCGTACCCCCACTTGAAGCACTGCCAGGTATTGGATTTCGGCAACCCACCCATTGCCGTGCGGAGGACCTCGCCATTCGCGAGGACCACTTCCATGCCGCAAGCGTTCATAAAATGCTCGCCGTAGGGCGTATAACCGACGCCCCGGTCCAGCGTATTGCCGGTCGGCCCTGCGATCGCGGAGGGCGCCGGCACGGACAGCCAGAGGGCATAGTTGTGCTCCTTGAAGTAATCGTAGAGCTGCTTGTAGGTGACGCCTGGTTCGACCAGCGCGTAACACAGGTCCGGATCCACTTCGAGAATGCGGTTCATGCGATGGAGGTCGAGCACCACCTGGCCACGCTCCGCCGGAGCCGCAGAGCCGTAACCCAGGTTTTTCCCGGTCGAGATCGTCCAAATCGGCACCTTGTGTTTGTTGCAGATGCCCACGATCTTCTGGATCTGTTCCACAGTCGTCGCCAGGAGCGCGGCGGACGGTGTGTGATTCGCCTCCGGCACCGGCATCATGACCTTGGCATAGGGTGCGAGCTGTTCCGCGCTCGTGAGCACATGGGTTTCACCCAGAACCCCACGGAATTCCTTCACCGCGGCATCGAACGTTGCTTCAGAAACCCCCTTCGGCAATGCGAGGTACTTGCTGGCCATGCTTTATCCTCCTGGCTCCGATCTAATAAATATTGAGAAGTCGTCTCGGCGTCTCTGAAGACAACAAGAGATCGGCATCGAAGACGAGAGACAGAGAGTCCGCAGGATGGTCAAAAAGTCCGTCCAGCGAGGCCGCAGCAAGCGAAGAGGCGAATCGTACACTTTGCGGTACGTTGAGCCTCTGAGCGCTGCGAGAACAAAGCTGGCGGGCTTTTTCACCATCCTGCTAGATGTCCATCACAAATGACACGAATCGTTCCTGCGAATGCGTCCGCTCCCCGGTCGGGGATGGCCGCACGAACGCCCGACTGGCGCACGATTCTCGAACGGAATCGACACCCAGCGCCGAGACGGTCGCGGCATAACCCACGGATTCGATCCAGTCGCCGGACTGCCGCCTGACGGTCTCGCGCCTGCATGCTTGCAGGGGAATGGGCTCCCATCCCTCGATTGCAGTCAGGCCGATCACCCTGCGTCCTTCTGCCAGCGCGAGCCCTGAACTGTGGAGATGGACAGAGTCCGATTCGGTCGACCGATACGACGAAAACCCCGGCGCAGACCAACCTGACAAGGCGTCCGTTTCCCCCGGGGCGTGAAGAAAATCTTCCGTCATCGAGAATCCGTCCCGGCCGGCGGCGAGTTCCGCCGCCAATATTCCTCCAACGCCATGAGTCGGGGAGGTGGTCGCCCAGGCATGGCGGAGCGGACAGGCACTGTCTGCCGAGCACACATGCGTGCCCATCGAGAGGAGCCGAACGCCGGCCGTGCGAGCCAGCTCAAGAAAGATCACCGCGCCGGCATCGTCCATCACGGCGATCATCCGCGTCCCTCTAGACTGATCCAGCAAGGTGACCATCCGGTCCATGTCGGTGAACAACCCGCCTTTCAGTTTCACGATTCGGAGCGCGTCGTCTGTCAGACCTGCACAGGCGGCGCCTGCGCCGCTTGCGAAGGCCTCGTCCGCACCGGTGCCGCCCAATACCAACAGGCAACGGCCGGGTCTTCGCACAGGCGACTCCGCGAAGGTCCACGGAGGAGTTCCCATAGCCAGGAGAGCTCCGCCCGCCAGGAGGCCCTTCATCAGGCTGCGTCGATCAACGTTCATCTGAAGCCCCTCCTTACTTGTTGGCCTCTGCTTTGGACACATATTCGGCCAGTTTCTCCAACGACTGGTCGTCGATCTCGGACGCGCGAAACGCCGGCATCGCCCGGTTGCCGTGTCGCACGATCAATTGGATGTAGGTCGGATCCAGGCCGCGACCTCGAAGGGTCGGACCTACCGCGGTGTCGTGGCAGAAGGCGCAGACCTTCGCATAGACCTCGGCGCCATCCTTCCAAGCAAAACCTGGCTGGGTGGCTTCTTCAGGCGCCGCCCCTGCGACTCTCGCTGCAATCCCGATCGCCACGACGGCGGCCAAGATGAACCTTGCCGAATGCCTGCTGGTTGTCATCCCGCACATATCGCCTCCTCTCGCTGGTCTCGGGCACGCCACTTTGCTCTTCATATAGGTCAGTACCTCTTGTATCTACCTATCGGAGGGCATGCCCTTTCCTAGGCTCTCGCCTTCCTAAGCCTTCTCGTCCAATCCACCAAGGCTTCAAGCAGCTCTGCGATCTTCTGTTCCGTCTTCGCATCCGTCAGGTTGCCCTGCTCATCAAACTTCTCAGCAGCATTCGCGATCATGACTTCCGGCTGGTTCAACGGAAACATGTTCAAAAAGACGAACATCTGGCGCAGGTGATATTGCGCGCGGGCGGTGCCCAACATTCCTGGAGAGGCTCCCATGATGGCGACGGGTTTTGCATTCCATGCGCTGTCGCCGTAGGGACGGGAGGCCCAGTCGATGGCATTCTTCAGCACGCCGGGAACGGAATAGTTATATTCCGGCGTCACGATCAAAATGGCGTCCGCCGCCTTCACCTTGGCTTTGAATTCTCTCGCTGGAGGCGGGAACTTTTCTTCTAGGTCTTCATTGAAACCGGGGATGCCTTCCAGATCGACGATGTCCAGGATACTGCCCTTCGGAGCGAGCTTGGCCGCGACCCGCAGCGCCGATTGGTTCAGTGACCCTTTTCGAAGACTGCCGGCGATCCCGGCAATTCTGATTACGTCACTCATGGTGTCCCTTCCTGTGTACCGTAAGGCCACCTGTCGATCCCGCACTCGACCGGACCATATGATTTCGAGACAATGCGCGCCTGTCGGCCTATCACTTCCGGAGCGTCAGCACATGGGCCAGCACGTCTTGGATTTCCGTTTCGCTGAGCTGGCTCTTCCAGGCCACCATCGCGGTCTTGGGTTTTCCGTTTTGAATCACGTCGAGCAATTCCGCGTCAGACTTCTTTTTGCTCTCAGCGCTCGTGAAATCTCCCGCCGGCGGCTTCAATTGTTTGCCGATCGGCCCGTCGCCCTTTCCCTGCGCCCCATGACACGTCACACACTTGGCCTGAAAGATCGCCTTTCCTTTGGCGGCGTCTCCGCCGGCGGCGAACACGAAGTGACTAATGGACGACAACCCGTAGACCATGGTGAAACAGACCAACAGCAGTGCGCAGCGGTATCTCTGTGCCATCATGTCCTCCTCCAGCGTTGAGTTGAATGGTTCATCTTGCAGAACACGTTCAATAGGAACTCCAGAATCGGATTGTGTAATAAATCCCCCACAGGATCAGGCCTAGCGCGATGAGCTTGAGCCATGCGGGGACGGAACCGCTCCGTTCACGTATTCCTGCCGGCTCGTACACGTAGGTGCCCGGCTCGTCACCGGTCTTGGGCACCAGCTCAGGGACGATCAGGCGATCCTTTGGCGTGGATGGCTCATTCATTCGTACCTCACGGACTCTGAGTCCCCACGTGGGACGCAGCCGACTGCCTTGGACCGCCGGCCGTCATGGGTTTCCGAACATCCTCGCGACCGGATATCGCCGCCCAGATTCTCTCTCGCGCTGTCTCTCGGTCCCGCTCTTGAAGACCTGCGGTCACGAGTTCAGCCTCATGGGCCATGGCTCGCAACGACTGAACGTAATGCACCAGATCCCACACTTCTTCTGCTTTCAGACCGTCGAACGGCGGCATCGGCGTCCCGCCGATCCCGCCCGCAATCGTCTGGAACAGGTGTGTCCCGTCATGCCCGAGCTTGACTCCTCCCGGCGCGCCGGCCGGAAGCGAGAGATGGGCCGGCCTGATGGGCTCGCCCCAGTCGTCCATGAGCATGCCGGGCCCTGCCAGGGGGCCATCCGCCCCGCCCTGCTCACCATGACACAATGCGCAGTTCGTCTGAAACAGAACTTTTCCCTTTTCAATCGATGCCGCTGTCCGCGGGACTTCAGAGGGAACAGAGATCGGGATACCGACCGACTCCTGTCTCCAGCGATCGGAGAACGTCTTCAGGTACTGGACGACGGCCCCCCGCTGTCGGTCGGAGATCTCTTGCATGGACGGCATCGACGTGCCCCACAGGCCGTGCGAGAGGGTCGCATAAAGATCTGCATCGGTCGGCAATGAGTCCTTGCCAGCGGTGGAGCGGAACTTGAACACCCCCGTCGTGAAGTCGCGGGGTTTCGGAGTGAGAAATTTCGCCGATGGACCTTTCCCGTCACCCTTCGCACCGTGACAACCGGCGCATCGTCGTGCATACACCTCTTTGCCGAGCGACAGAACTTCCTCGCGGGCCTGCGGAGTCCCAGGGAGGCTCGCTGCGCCGGACGTCCGGGTCGAGGGTGATCCCGAGCGCCAATCGCCGATCGCAGTCCCTAGCCGTTGGAGATAGGCCACGAGGGCTTTCCCGTCCTCGGTCAGTTGCGGGGGGCCTGCCTGCACGCCGGTATCGAACAACCATGGAAAACGCGGCATGATGGAATCGTACACGACCTCGGAGGGATTCCAGAGGTGTGCGACATGCCAGTCATTTCCGTATTTCCTTCCGACGCGCGTGAGGTCAGGCCCGATGCGTCGGGTGCTGAACAAATGCGGCCGGTCATAGGCCGATTCACCGATCTGAGACACCGGCCCCCATCGGAGCGACTCGCCGGTCACGGGTCGGATGTATTGGGAATGGCAATGCCAACAACCGTCCCGGATGTACATCTGCCGGCCCCGTTGTTCGAGGGGCGTGTAATCCTCCACTCGGACAGTGAGATCGGTCACGGCATCGACGACGGTGGTCACGCGGGTCGCAGGCTGAAGCCAGGGAATGATGCCAAGAATGAACACCGCCACTGAGAAAAACCCGATGCCGGCCAGGACGCCGACCGTGGAGGGATTCTCAAGCCAACTGCTGCTCGGCACCATCGCAATCGGCTGACGTGGCGTCTGCATCGGCACAGCCTGCGTTGCCTCAACCGGCTCACCCGCACCGACGGTTTTATACAAGTTATACGCCATCAAGCCGAGCGCCAAATCCATCATGGCGCCCACGACGGTTCTCGCCACCCACCAGGGCTGCATGGCTTTCACCGAATCGACGAAGTCCGCGCCATGTTCCAGCATCGAGCCTTGAATGAACCCCTGCGCCGTGAGGCCGAGGATCATGGCCGAAAATCCGGTCACCGTGAGCCAGAGGTGCCAACTGGCCAGACGATCGCTCCAGAGTGGCCTGCCGACCAGGCGCGGCCAGACATAATACAGCCCTCCGACCACCCATAGAATCATGGCGCCGAACACGGTCAGGTGGGCATGGCCGATGACGAAATCGTTGAAATGGGTCAACTGTTGAAACCGGTAGAGGGATTCGATCGACCCCTGCACGCTGCCGACGAGGTAATAGAACACCCCGATCATGAGAAACTTCGCCGCATAGTTGTCGCCGCCGCCGCCGCCCAGGACGGTGCCCCAACGCCCCAGCATGGTGCCGAAGAAATTCACGATGACGGTCACGACCGGAATGATCATCCACATGCTGTGGACGATCGAGACGGTTTGCGTCCAGTGCGGGATGGGACTGTAGAGGTAATGATGCGTCCCGACGAGCGGATAGAACAGCGCGAGGGTCCAGAATCCTAACAGCGAGAGTTTGTGACTATAGAGCGCATTCTTCGCCGCAAGCGGCAAAAAATAATAAATCGTCGCCAGCCCGGCCGGCGTCATCCACAAGCCCACGACATAGTGAATATATAATCCGTGCATCGCCGCGTTGTTCGCTCCCGCCAGCGGTCCGTAGGGGAGCAACACGTTGCCGATGACCAGGTTGAGCAGGGTCCAGATCGCGGCGGCGAGCGCGTACCACAGAGACACGTAGAACCGGGCCGCCCGCCGACGGATGATCGTGCCGAGGACTTGGACCGTGAGACCCACGAACACGAGGTAGCGCAGGAGATTCAACGGCCACTCGAACTCCGCGTTCTCCACGCCGATGACATAGCCCGTCAGCAGCGACAGCGACCCGAGGACCAGAAAGGCGTTCCACATCCAGAGGAGTCCCCGGCCCCATTCGGCTTTGTACAGCGGCGTCCCGCACAGGCGGGGGAGAAAGTAGTAGAGGAGTGCGATGAAGGCCGTGGTGAACGACCCGAAGATCACCCCGTTCGTGTGCACGGGACGGAGCCGCCCGAACGTGAACCAGGAGATTCCACCTAAAAATTCAGGATTGTGAAATTGGATCGAGACGAGCACGCCGACGAGCGGAAAGAACGTGAGCCACACCAAGGCCCACTGAGCCCAGGCTCTTACCAAGGGGGAATGAACAGACTCTGTCTCATCCATATCCCGGTTAGCCCCTTACCCGCCTATCAGGATGCGGAAAAAGCCCGCCAGCGGCGTTCTCGCAAGACACTGCCGCCTCACTTTCTCGGCGGCGTTCACAAGCGTGACGCGCTGTATTCAGCGCGTCGTGAAGCTCAGAGGCTCACCGTACGGCACCGAGTACGATTCGCCTCTTCGCTCGCTGCGGCCTTGCTGGACGGCCTGTTTACGCATCCTGCGGGCGATTCTGACGCGCAACGGCCCCTGTGCGAAACGCGACGTATGACGCAATAATCGACTTTTTCCACAGCCTGCTAAGCGCTTAGGAAAACACCTTGATCACGGTAAGCACGTGCCGGTCAGGTTTCTTCGATCGGAAACTCCATTGCGCTATGGTTTCACAATGACACCGCAGGCGATTCTCGCTCCTCCCGGCGCATCCTTTGTCGGTGGATCCGGGAGATATCTATCCTCAAGCTCATGGACAATGAATGCACTGCCGTCTCGATCGAACAAGGTGGTGAGGCCCTCCGACAACGTGACACGGCTCGTGACGGCGTACAGACTCCCTTTTCGGTCTTCATCGACCACAAGATTCGGCAGGTCACCGAGATGAT
>JADYYH010000055.1 GCA_020853775.1 Nitrospira sp. | reverse complement strand
GCCCAATCGTGCGTCACAATAATCGACGGCAAGGCCAGCTGTTTCAGGAGCACCCGGAGTTCATCGCGCAAATGCAGTCGAGTCGGTGCGTCCAAGGCAGATAACGGCTCATCCAGCAGCAAGAGGAGCGGCCGAGGCGCCACGGCTCGCGCCAGCGCGACACGCTGTTGCTGTCCTCCGGAAAGTTCTCTGGGTTTTGCGTGTTCCAACCCACGCAGTTGAAACAGCTCCATCACTTCATCAACCCGCTTTTTGCGTTCCGCGGATGAAAGATGGCTCAGCCCATAGGCGATGTTCCCCGCCACGGTATAGGTGGGAAACAACGCGTAGTCCTGCGACATGTAGCCGATATGACGCTGTTGAGGCGGCACGCGAATCCCCGACGCGGTCTCCAGCCACACCCGTGACACAAACCGGATGGTGCCTTCCTCCGGCCATTCAAGCCCGGCCACGGATCGCAGAATGGTCGTCTTCCCCGATCCCGACGGGCCGAACAGAATCAGGACCGTCGCCCCCTCGACCGGGTAGCGGATCTGCGCGCGAATCGGCGGCCGACCGGGAAACGTCTTGACGAGGTGGATGGTTATTTCTGCGGCCATGCTGCCCACACGTTTCGATTCACCGCATACACCACCAGCAGCACGGCGTAGGATACTACCAGGAGAAACAAGGCCGTCTTCGCCGCGCCGGCATAATTCAACGCCTGGACTTCATCATAAATATCGATGGAGACCGTGCGGGTGGAGCCTTCGAGATTGCCGCCGATCATCAACACCACGCCGAATTCTCCCATCGTATGGGCAAAACTCAACACCGCCCCTGTCAGCAAACCGGCTGTGGAGAGCGGCACGATCAGTCGAAAAAATGTCTGCCGCTTCGATACTCCCAAGGTCCAGGAGGCTTCGATCAAGCGCCGGTCCACCTGATCGAAGGCCGCGGCAAACGGCTGCACCGCGAACGGAAGACTATAGAGGATCGACGCGAGGAGTAATCCTTCGAAGGTGAAGGGCAGCGGATGGCCGACCAACTCGCTATACAGACGCCCGAACAGGCTGTGGGGACCGATGGCGATGAGAATATAGAAACCCAGGACGGTCGGAGGGAGCACCAGAGGCAACGCGACCACGGATTCGACCAGAAATTTCCACCGCCAGCGGGAAAAACTCAGCCAATAGGCAATGGGAAGGCCGACAAACAGCAACGCCAACGCCGTAAGGCCGGCTAACTTACACGTCACCCAAATCGCAACCCAGTTCACTCGCCTGTCAGCCTCTCGGAGATCATTCCCAACCGGCCCATACTAGGGAGACCGGCCGGGAAGATCAACTCCCGTCGAGGCTTACTTACCGATCATCACTTCGGTCGCCTTGACGGCCACGGTGACGCTGTCGTTCACCTTCAGGCCCATACTCTTGACCGACCCTTCCGTGATGGCCGCCACAAAATCCAAATTACCTACCTTCACCGTCACTTCAGCCATTGCCGCGCCCTCGGTGATGTGAGTGATCGTGCCTTGGAATTGGTTCCGTGCGCTGAGTTTCATGATGTCCTCCTTAGTTCTTCACCACCATGACTTCGGTCGCCTTGACGAGGGCCACGGCGGAGTCTCCTATCCGTAGCCCCAATTCATCGAGCGCATCACGGGTGATCACGGCGGTGATCATATATGGTCCAATGTCGATATCAACTTGCGCCATGATGGCATCTCGTTTGATCGCCCTCACCCGTCCGATCAGCTTGTTTCGCCCGCTCACGTCTTCCGTGCCGGCCTTTTTCTTTCCAAGCCACTCGTCGAGCAACGCTCGCTTAAAGCGGTACCGACCTCCGATTTTTGGTGCCTGAATCTTGCCCTCCCAGATGTAGCGGTAAAACGTCGGGAGCGTGAGGCGCACATACCGGGCCGCTTCCCCGGCCGTAAACACATCCCCTTTCCCCGATTGTTGTTTCGGCATGCTGAGAGGTCCCTTCTAACCTGATCACCATCGACGAGTCGTGATCGGCTGATTTGTGTCCACCTCCTTTCATCTCGGCACCACGGTACGAAGTCGGCGCCTGCGATCCATGCGTACCCTAACAAGATGGTCTGAGAATTGGAGGTGAGTCTCGTGAGAATTTATCGATAGTGAATGGGCATCAATGCATTGATGTCAGAAACCGTGCTGCCCTCCATCCTCCCATTGAGCGAAGGTACCCCTGGTCAGTGGTCATGGCGCGAAACCAGGTGAACCGCTCCGGCTTTAATGACCGCTGTCACGGACTGCCCGGGAATCAACTGCAACTCTTCCACCGATGAACGAGTCACTGTGGCGACCAGCGAAAAGCCGCAATCCACGGTCACCCGTGCCAAGGCGCCCAACACCGCGACCGCCGTCACCGTCCCTGCCACTTGATTACGGGCGCTGCTCGCGGCCATAAGGCCGCGCTCTATCGCGATATCCTCCGCTCGAATGCAGACATACACGTCGGGGCCGCAGGTCTCTCCTTCAATGGCGTTCACCACGACACCATTGACGTCCACGCGAAGCATCCCGGCGGCAGCCCATACCACCCGTCCCTTGACCACCGTTTCCACGCCCACGACATGCGCCACGTCGGCATTCCGTGGGCGGCTAAACACGTCCATCGGCGGGCCGGTTTGCAGCACCTCCCCTCCGCTCACCACGGCCATCAGATCTCCCAACGTCAGCGCTTCGGCCCAGTCATGCGTCACGATGATGGACGGTAACGCCAATTGCGTGAGCAAGCTCCGCAGTTCATCACGGAGACAGATTCTGGTCGGCTCGTCCAACGCGGAGAGCGGTTCATCCAACAACAAGAGGAGAGGGCGCGGAGCCACGGCTCGCGCCAATGCCACACGCTGTTGCTGGCCACCTGACAATTGCCGCGGTTTGGCCAGTTCCAGCCCACGTAGCTGAAAGAGATCTAGGACTTCGGTGACTCGCGCCTTGCGCTCTTGCGCCGGCAGATGCCCAAGTCCGTAGGCGATGTTCCCGGCCACCGTGTACGTGGGGAAGAGCGCGTAGTCTTGAGACATGTACCCCACATGCCGATCTTGAGGAGACACCCGAATGTCAGACTTCGTATCCAGCCAGGTGCGCGAAACGAATCGGATTCGCCCTTCTTCGGGCCATTCCAGCCCGGCTACGGATCGAAGAATCGTACTTTTCCCGGCGCCGGAAGGCCCAAATAAAATCAACACAGTTGCGGCATCAATCGGGTAGCGAATCCGTGCACGAATGGGTATCCGACCGGAATACGCCTTGACGATGTCGAGCGCTAATTCTGCGGCCATGCTGCCCACACGTTTCGATTCACGGCATACACCACCAGCAACACGGCATACGAAACGACAAACAGAAACAAGGCTGTCTCGGCCGCTCCGGCGTAGTTCAACGCCTGTACTTCATCGTAGATGTCGATCGAGACCGTGCGTGTCAAACCTTCGAGGTTGCCGCCGATCATCAAGACCACGCCGAACTCGCCCATCGTATGGGCGAAACTCAACACCGCGCCGGTCACCAACCCGGCCGTGGACAAGGGCACGATCAGCTTGAAAAAGGTCTTGAATTTCGACACCCCCAACGTCCAGGAGGCTTCGATCACCCGCCGATCGACCTGATCAAACGCCGCCACGAACGGCTGCACAGCAAAGGGCAAACTATAAAGAATTGATCCCAGCAGCAGACCTTCGAAGGTAAACGGGAGCGGGTGGCCGACCAACTCGGTATACAGACGCCCGAACGGACTGCGGGGACCGATCGCGATGAGGATATAAAAGCCCAGGACGGTCGGAGGGAGGACCAGCGGCAGTGCGATCACGGACTCGATGAAGAATTTCCACCGCCAGCGAGAAAAACTGAGCCAGTAGGCGATGGGCAGCCCGATCGCCAACAGAACGAGCGCGGTGAGACCAGCCAGTTTCACAGTCACCCAAATCGCAATCCAGTTCACGCGTGCGCCTCAATGTTCATCGGTGCCATGGCATGAACCAGGCGATCGAAAAGTCCGATTCCCGCCGAATATTACTTGCCGATCATGACTTCGGTGGCCTTCACTGCCACGGTGACCGAATCATTGATCTTCAATCCCATGTGCTTCACAGAGCCTTCGGTAATGGCGACCACAAATTCCAGGCTGCCGACCTTGACCGTCAGTTCGGCCATCGCCTGACCTTCCGTAATTTTGGTCACCGTACTGATCTTCCCTCGATTTCATGGACACCGGGTTAAGAGTCCGTCGCCATTGCTTCGAACTCGGCGGGGGAGCGATAGCCGAGGGTCGAATGCCAGCGGACTCGGTTATCGAATACTTCGATCCATTCGAAAATGTCCTGCCTGGCTTCTTCGCGAGTCCGATAGCGCTGATGATGCACGTGTTCCGTTTTGAGCGTGTGGAAGAAACTTTCCACGACCGCATTGTCCCAGCAATTCCCACGCCGACTCATGCTCGCCGTCAGGCCGTGATTGGCAAGCAATTCGCGAGATCCGGTCGCGGCGTACTGGGACCCGCGGTCCGTATGATGCACCACGCCGCGCGCCGGTCGTCGAGGGCCATGGTGAGCGCCGCCGTGGCCAACTCCTGAGTCAGGCGGCTCCCCATCCCCCAGGCAATGACTCGGCGTGAGTAGAGATCCAGCACCACCGCCAGATAGAGCCAGCCCTCGGTTGTCCAGACGTACGTGATGTCGCCGGCCCACACGCGGTTGGGTGCGGCCACGGCAAACTGACGGTTGAGCGTGTTCGGCACGACCGGATACGGATGCGCCGAATCCGTGGTCGCCCGCCACTTCATGATCGTCTTCGCGTGGATCGCATTCGTGTGCATGAGCCGAGCAACACGGTGTTTACCGATCCGCTTGCCTTGAGCCTGAAGGGTCGCGTGGACTCGGGGGCTGCCGTAGGTCCTCCGCGACTCCGCGTGGATGACCCGAATCTCGGCAACCAGCCGTCGATTCTCTGCCGCGCGGAGACTCTCGGGCCTGGCCACCCAGGCATAGTAGCTCGAGGTGGACACCGCCAGCAGGCGACACATCAGCCGCACCGGGACACGCCCGATATGCGCACGAATGGCCTGGCACCTCATGCCGACGGCTTGGCGAAGTACGCCGCCACACTTTTTAAAAAATCCCGCTCCTGCGTCACGCGGGCCAGATCCCGCTTCAGCCGGGCCAGCTCCTCTTCGTGAGGTTTGCGCCGTCCCTTGCCGGGAAAGGCGGCGACCGGATCGCCAGCGACTTCGTGCTTCCAGCGCCGTAACAGATTCGGCGCGATCCCAAAATCCCGCGCGACCTGCGCGATCGGATGTCTGCCAGCCGTCACCAGTTTCACGGCTTCCTGCTTGAATTCCCAAGTAAATGCTCGTCGTGGTTGCCCCATGTTGACCACCTCCTGGGTGAGCAGGCCCCACCCTTTTCGAGGTGTCCACTATTTCGGGGGAGGATCATACCTTGGAATTGATTTCTTGCGCTCGGTTTCATCACGGTTCCCCTTTCCTATCAGGTACGTCCGTTGATCTGATGGCACGATCATACCCATCGCGACGTCATTGCACCTTCACATATTGATCAAATCCAATGAGAAAGCCCTCAGGCCCATATACTTCCAGCCTTACAGCCTTACGTTGACCACGCATGACTTCCGGCTTGAGCCTCAATCGGACCACCTTGTGCCGATCAGCCTCCGTCATCATAGGAGGCAGCGATTCCTCGGATACCCTTCTCAGCTTGTCGTGCATAGCCTGTGCATCAGGCACCTCGAAGTTAAGTTGTACCCACCCGGTCGGTCGTGGATGCTGGAAATCCTGCCTGATCACGATCCGAATATGCCGATAGCAGTAGCCACGAATCGAATCTTTCTGAGGGTGATCGATCGTCTCAACCCGATCGGCTTGTAAAACCGTTTCGAAAAACGTCTCGTACAGCGTGATATCGGACGTTTCAAGCTGCACACTTTCAAATTGCGCAGGAAATTCCCGCACAGAAACGTTCTGTTCGACGTCCAACTGCGCTGACCGGCATGCATTGGAGGCCTCGGGGATTGATTGTCGTGCTTCAGAGAGGGATGGTCGATCGCGTAACAGCGAATGCTCCTCCGCTTGGGCGAAAGGACTCAAGAAGACAGTGCTGCCAAACACCACGAACCTGCACACGGCGTTCATTACTTGGTCAAGCCCTTCGCGTTTTGATCGACATCATGCTTCGGCTCACCGGTACTTTCTTTGCACTCAAACTGAATGCCCCAACGCCTCCCTCGCGATTCGTCTTCCGTGCCTTCAATGATACCCATCCCGGCGCTCGTGTACCCTTTCACCTCTCCCTCGCGAATCACACGCCACTCTTTCCCGCATTTCCCCTTAATCTCATCCAGTGCGGGCTTCCGATAGACAGATCCCATCGGACCGCCACGGTCCTCCTTATAACTGTAGGTCATCACCCCGGCGCGATCCGACTCCTGAGTCATCAACACCGCTTCTGAGCAACCAGCGACAGCAGCCAGAAACAGCACACTCACCTGGAGGGCTCTGCGGTTAACTCGGCAACGTGAATCCATAACGGATCATGATCTCCTGTCCTCGCTCGCTCTTCATGAACTCCAAAAACTGTCTGGCGACGTCCTGATTCTTGGACTGCTTCATGATCACTGCGCCCTGCTCCAACGGGGAGTGGTGGTCGGAAGGAATCTCCCAATAATTGCCGGCGCTTTTCATCGCCGGAGCCATCGCCAACGACAAGGCAATGATGCCGACATCACAGGCGCCAGACTCGATGAACTGTGCCGCCTGAGAAATGTTCTCCCCCAGCACCAGCCGATCCTTCACATCGCCATAGACCTGACCATGCTCCATCGCGGAAACCGCCGCACGTCCGTATGGCGCATGTTTCGGATTGGCGATCGCGATCTTCTTGATCACGGGTTCACGCAACACCGTCAGCCCCTTCGTTACGTCAAGGGGCGAGTTCTTCGGCGCCCATACCACCACCCGCCCCACCGCATAACGATAAAGAGACCCCGGTACGGTCAGACCCGCCTCCTCCAATTTTCTGGGATAGCCGATGTCCGCTGAAAAATAGAGGTCAAACGGCGCTCCCTGCTGCAACTGCGCGAAGAAATTTCCCGATGAACCTAGGGACAACTTCACCTTATTGCCGGTTTGCTTCTCGAATTCCTCAATCACTTCCTTGATGGCGAAATTCAGATCCGAGGCCGCCGCAACGGTCACCTCTCCGGCTTGGGCGTCCGTTCTCACATTCGTCAACCCGAGGATCAACGCCATCGCGAGAATGCCGATCATTGCGTAGAACGGTCGCATATATTTCATGATAGGCACGTGTGGAGCTCCTTTCATCCCGAAACGTTTCAACGACAACGTGGCAGCACACCACGGAGGGCCTTATCGTGCGCCTGCTAGAGATTGATGGTCAAGATACAGCAGGCCGCACAAGACCGGCGGGCAATCTCTGCCATACGGCTTCACCCAGGCCTCGTATCGCCCGATATGAATCTCAATGGGCATGCCGGCCTTCCACGCCCCGAAATGATCATCCTCCTGTTCGACACGCACCGAGACATGGGCAGTCACGACCAGCAGAGACAGCAAGCGTCCGTCCAAGTCACTGTCGACATCAATTATTGCGGCTCTCAGCCACACCCTAGCATCCTGACAGGAAAATGACGTCTCCTCAGCACCTTCGCTCGGCACAACGTTCCGTGGCAACCCATCCTTACGCCCTTCGTGATTCGTCATGAGGGGTTCCCCCAATCCGGAACGAGAGCCCCGACATCAATTCTTGGCCGGGGCTCTCGCAATCGTGTTCGTTAGAAGAAGATTTGGTATTGGAAGCGAATCATATTTTCAATCAAAGTGCCGCCCCGCGCATCAAGCGGCACCGTTCCCGAAAGGGGAGGCAGCGGGTTACTTCTCCCGATCGCATAGCCGCCGGTTCCCATCTGCGTATTGCTGTAGGTCACCATGATTTGATGATCGTACGTGCCGTTCAGAAACCAGTTAACCGATGCGTCGGTCTGGTACACCAGATCTCCGCCCGCATTGGTATCCGGATCCCAATACGAGAACCGGCCGGCCAGTTCAAGATAGCGCGGGATCACATAATATCCCGATTGCACATACCAACCGGTTGAGTTGCCGAGAAGGCCAGGCGCCGTTGTGCTGCATGCGACGTTCATACAAGGCAAGCCCTTGTCGTGTCGGTTGACGTTCTTGTAGAAAAATTCGCCCTGGAGGGAAAAGCCTCGATATTTGAAGACGCCGTCCACGGCCCAGGTCAGATAATCCACGATGCCCCACCCGAGTTGTCTGCCGTTGCCGAAGGCGGCGATCTGCCGTCTGAAATTGAGGTTGGCCAAATCCGTGCCGATGTAAGAGCTGTTGGAGCTGGTGTTCACCGACGGGTTGTAGGCCAGTCCTCCGCCGACGGCCAGTTGAGGAGCTTCGGAATAGGCCAAATCGCCCTCTCCATAACCAGGTCGCCCCATGATGTTCCAATTCAACCGGGCGCTGTACATCAGTTGGTTAACGTCGTTGCGCAGGTTCGCATTGATATTGCGCTGAGGAGCGCCGCAGGAAGCCGGCGAGGGGAATGGCGCTTGTCCGGTTGTCCCACCTCCGCAACCCTGAGTGGGTTGTTCGCTGAAGAACCCGCCCAAGCGGTTGAAGCTGGGGCCGGCCCCGTTGAACACACCGAAATAGTAGTTGACCGGGAAGATTTCTTCGTCGTTCATGAACGTGATACCGATGTCGCGGCGATCCAGCCCGCTCGCCGTGAAGGCATCCATCACTAATGATCGCTCGGCAAATTGCATAGAAGCCGTTGAGTTAATCTGAGAGCGATTGAAAAAGACTTTATACTGACCCACTTGAACGTTAAACAGCGGGAAATGTGTGCTCATGAATTGCATATCCAGAAGTCGAAGTGATCCCGGCGTCTGAGAGTTTTCCGCCGTTTCGCCGGATAGCTGGATGTAGTACTTAAAATCCGGATTAAATAGGTGGCCCATGAAGTACAGACGAGCCCGCCTCACGTTGAAAGAAGACGAGGTCTCATCCGATCGGTTCGACCGGTAATCGCCGAACACGCCGAGTAGTTCGGGAAAGTTTTTCGCATCGCCGGGATTTCTCCAAGCCTCGTTACGAAATCGTTGCGTATACCGCAATTGTGTCCGGAAGCGGATTTTCAAGGCAAAGGCATTGTCGTTCATGGACAGGTTGAATCCACGGTCGTACCAGGCCTTGAAGCTCGGTTGGAGCAAATAGGTTCGCTCCTGCGATTCCTTGACGACCTGCGAGTATTCCTCCGGCGTAATAATGCCCTGCTTCGTGGCACGTTCCAGCAGCAATTTCGTGGCCGGATCCATGCTTTCGACAAATTCATACTTCCCGTTTTTCATGACCAGCGTACCGGTATCTGCGGCGAATGCCGTCACGCCAAGCCCAGTCTGCAGCCCGGCGCAGAGGCACAGCATCGCAAACCAGACCCTCCGGAGCCAGTACCCATGCGCGCACCACGTCTCCCGTTCCAATATCCGCCGCATTCGATCCTCCATTTTCAATTCAAGATAATGAGTACACAGGGAATGGCTTCGTTACGGAGCAACCACCGATGGAGCGGACCCTGGGCCAGCACCTCCTGTACCGGAGGAAGTCAGGAATTGGCGATAGTGAACGGCGCGAGTACCCTTCGCATCCTCTACCCAAAATCGACCGGGTTCGAAATAGAGGATGTAGGTGCGCGGCGGGGGCGGGGTAGCAGGATAGTTGATGTCGTACAGGTCGTCCTTTCGCACCGACACTTGGCGATGAAATAATTCGAGCGTCACATAGAGATACGGGTCTTGAACCGCAACCCACCCCGAAATGACGTCCCGGGATTCGGCCGGGTTAAAGCCCGGGCCGCGCACTTCGAAATGAGCGCGATCGTTCGCACCAAGCTGTTTCAGCGTTTCCGCGAGATGTGGCGCGAGAACTTGCAATTCGTCTTCACGAAAGACCGGCTTCGGCGGCGCTTCCTCGGCAAACCAACGCAAGGGCAACCGCTGCTGCTCCCGCGCGGAAAGTCCTCGTAAAATACTGGCCATGTCGTCCGCACTCAACTGCACGGGATGGGTGTAAGCTCGCGCCTCGACCTCCCTTTGCACAGTCGTGACGACCCGCTGGTCTTCGTGAATCGTCTTGGTCGTATACGGCAGCCTGGCACACCCTGTGACCATGAGTGCTGCCGCCCCCATCAGCACAAGGGCGAGCATCACCGTGAGGCTCCCGCCTTTCCACATAGTTCCTTTCCTCATTCGTCCTCCTTACGACTTCGAGCAGAATAATGAATACAGAAATAAACGACTTGTATACTTGACATAAGGGCAAAAAATTTACTTCAACTTATCTCCTGGCACCGCATATCCGGCTTGGCGCACGAGGGCCTGCCCCTCCACGCTTTGAATGTACGCCAGAAACTCCTCGCATAACTGGCGATTGGGGCAATATCGTTCCATCGCCATGGAATGCACCGTCGGTTGGTATCCCTTCTGCAATACTGCGACCACCCGCAAACGTTCCTGCTGCTTCACCGCCTCGTGCCCATAGATAATCCCAGCATCCGCCTGGCCGCTTAAGACATGGTCGATGATCCCGTGCGAATCGGTCGCCACATCCAGGCGTCCCTTGAGCGAGTCATGAAGCGCGAGGGTTCGAAGCATGTCGTCCGTCTGTACGCCCAGGCGCGTCCGCGACCGATCGGCGACCGCCAATCTCATCCGTCCTCGACTGACCGTTTCAAGAGAATCCGGAGCCTCAACGAGGGACTCGGGAACGACGATCACCAGTTGCTCTGCGGCATAGGGTCGCTTCCCGTCCGGCAAGACATAATATTTTCCTTCTAACCGCGTAATGAGTTCGTCCCCTCCCGGCGCAACAATGTTGATGGGGCCGGTCCCGATGAAATATTTCCCGACCATGCTGTTTTCCATACCTGCGATGGTCCGCCTCAAATCCAATCCCGAATCGAAATACAGCCTCACCCGTACCGCAGAATGCGTCCCCTCAAACCCGCTTCCCAAACGCTCCAAGACGCCCCGGAGACTGGGTGACGCGGCGATGACGAACGGCTCACTTGCTCTGGCCTCTGTGCCTTTTACGCTGAATGCAACTAGGAACATGACGACTAAGACAAGAAACGCACGAGCCACCCTTCGGTCAGAATCCTGCACCCCCATGACTACCTCCATCTCCGTCGAGATTTCTTCAGCAACAAGGTTGTCGGTGAAGAAACGTCTATCCAGCCCGTAAACTCCGCACCTTGCCCGTCTCCGTCATGTCATATCCACCCAGCGCTTCGACTTCCGTACGAAATTGCCGACTGGCAATGGCGTCGAGCAGATGCGAAAGCCCGGGATGAGTGGAGAGATATCGCTTCGGCAGGACCAGGTCATATCGAGCCTGCTGCAAGGGAACGAAATCGAGACCGAAAATTTGAGCCGCTGAGCGTACGCCGATTCCGGCATCGCCCTGGCCTTCGGCAATATGGCGCGCCACCTCGAAGTGCGAGCTGACAGCCACGCCATATCCCTTCACCGTACCGCCATCGATACCCAATGCCTCCAGCCGCTGATCCAGCAGCATTCTCGCGGCAGCGCCCTCCTCGCGATTGACCAGGGCCACATTCGCCTTGACCAGATCCTCCACACCGCGGATCCGCTTTGGGTTGCCCGCTCTCACGATCAGCCCCTCCTCCCACGCGGCAAACGTGACGACAATATAATCGTCTCCCTGCAGATGCCGTCTGAGATAAGGCAGATTCGATTCCCCCGTCTTGGCATCCAGAATATGCAACCCGGCCATGTGCACTTCTTTCCGCTTGAGCGCTTCCAACGCCGCCGCGCTGCCCATCGACCATCCGACGACCGTGGAGGTGTCCTTGTGACGGTGCAGATATTCGCTCGCCAGATTGATGGCCGGATCACAACCGGCCACCGCAATTTCCCGTTCGACGATCTGCCGCTCGCGCAATAGCCGGACGAGCACCCGGCGATCGGACTTGGCCGCACGGAGCCCTGATCCGGCCTTGCCGACAATGAGGCCGTCCGCGGGCACGGTGTAATTCAGAATCTCACCCAACGCCGCCACGGGACGAACGACGAACCGGTCCTCGACCTTGGCAACCTTGACTCTGGTACGGGGTCGCACAGCCGAAACAGCCAATCCCGGCCAGACCCAATCACCTTCAATCAACTCGCCGGTCGTCTTGAGGCTGAAGATATCCTCCACATGACAACCCAACACGCTGGCAAGGCGCAGAGCGACCGCAGTGGTCGGCAGGTATTGATCGGCTTCGATGGCGCATACAGCCTGCCTGGTGATCAACGCGCCATCGGCGAGTTGGCCTTGAGACAGACCTTTCGCCATACGTAGTGCACGCAGCGAATTGACGACGTTGGAGGCTGGTTCTGCCTTGCTTTTGTCACTCATGGTGGCAAGCGTGTATCATGATAGCTGACTGCATGTCAACTACTCTGTTACGTACTACACTGATTCTTGCCGGACCGACCATTTACCTGAACACCACCTTCCTGACTCCTGAGACCGGCACCTGAACCTCTCCGAAATCCGACAGGCCCTTAAAACTTCCCATAATCGCCAGCTGAAACTCTCCTGCCTTGCCGTTCGTGAGCATAACGATCGCGGTCGGCGCTTCCCCGTTCAGACCCGGTTTGAATTCAATCTGTTGAATCGTCTGGAACTTCACCTGCACGATCGTCGCCCCGCGTTTCAAGGGAAGCGCATTGAGCTCATGAGGAATAAACGACGTCTCGTTGAGCATTTCTTCATAATAAAACACCGTCCGCTGGAGCTCCGTCTCGATATTGTTCTCGTCCGTTGCCACCATATGGAAGCCCTGGTGATCTTTCGGTTCGGCCAGTGCTGCAACAACGCCGAGCATGAGGATCACAAGTGCTGAGGCCCATCGCAGAAGACCAAGAGCCGGAACATGCTGGTTCATCTCTCCTCCTTTTGCTCAAAGGGCCTCTCCGATCAGAACTTCAATCCCACCGAACCGGCTACGGTAAACGGCGCCCCTGGAAAATAGGCTGCGCCTCCGCCCAGACGGTCTTCAAACGCATTGATCACACCGACATACTTCTTATCGAACAGGTTTAAGAATGCCAGGCTCACATAGCCGTCCTTGACACCGGGCAGTGCGCTGAACAGCTTCGGATTCGAATAGGTCAAAAACAGGTCGACGACGGTATGAGGAGCGATTTTCTCCGTGTTATCCACGTTCCCATACCGGGCGCTGATGTACCGCACGACCGGCGAGATTTCCAACCCATACAGCTTATAACTCAGGCCTCCCTTCAGCATGAACTTCGGAAAGTCCGGCGTGTCGTGTCCCTTCGTCGCCACCACCGCTCCTGACGCAGCCGTGGTATCGCTGGCCATTTCCGATTTGCCGTATAGAAAGGACCCATAGATGGAAAGATTCTCGATGGGCGTCGCGCCCATTTCTATTTCCCCTCCATAGGCCCTCGAATCCGCGGCGCTGGTCCGGACATTGGTGTTGAGGGCAGGGTCAAACACGCCCACCAGAAGATTCTCGTAATAGGTATAGAACAGCACCGGAGCGAGATAGACCTTCTCTCCCGTATACCGCATACCGAGATCGACATTGTGAGACGTGGCCAATTTGACACGATCCATGAGGGTCTGAACGGTCAGTCCGGCTGCATTGAATGCTGCCCGATTATTGGCAAAGACCTGCTGAAATTCCGGGAAACCGTGCGGCTGCGCATAATTTTTCCCATAAGTCGCATAAGTCGTCACATTTTTATTGATTGCATAACTCAAGCCGAAATGAGGCAACCAGGCTTCATATGTCTGCCCCTTATGGCTGGCCGCCGCATCCTTCGGCGGATTCAGCGCCTGCACATCCTCAAACGATCCGTTGGGAAGGCCGGCATTATTGAATCCGGTGACCGGCGGCTCATACATATTGAAATAACGGAATCCTCCCTCCGCGTGCAGAGAACCGATGTCCTTCGTGATTTTGACATAGGGGCTGCTGATGACGCCGTTGCCCTCTTTTTTGGTCAGCAGCCATTGATTGAATTGGAACTGGCCGTTTTGAAGACGCGAATATTTCTCCGCGATGGGAAGGCTGAACTGCTCATACCAATACCCAATCTTCAGCCCCGTATTGAGAATGCTGGTATCGTACTCAACGACAGTGCCGTAACGATCGAATCGATTGGTGCGCTCACGCACGGCGGGAGCCCCAAGGAAGGTCGTCCCTGCGAGCCGCGGAGCCCATTCGCGGAAATAGTAGGGCTTGATGGTGATTCGATGATTGTCCGACGGTGTGATCGTGATCAACGAGAACGCGTGATAGTTGGTGATTTTCTCGCGATTGAAATCGAAATAATTGGCATCTTGCGCCGCATTATTGAGGATCGAACGGTTGTAGTCCAGATCGCGCGCGGCATCGAGGTTCCGAACTTGCGCAAAGGTCAACGGGCGAAATGCATTCTGCGTGGCTTCATTGTAGTCGAAGAACAGATCCGCCTTGAGATATCGCGAAAACTCCTGGCTGGCTCCGAAAGAGACATGGTGACGATCCGACGGCGCGCCCCCCGCGCCCCGCCATTTATCGGCTGTCGTGTACGAATACGAGGCATACAGTTTGGTGCCGGTCGATAACGTGCCGGAATCAATCCGCGCATAACTGCGGCGGAAGTCGAAGACACCGAACCCCTGGCGCACATCGATACCGAATTGATCAGACGGCCGCAACACCCGGAGATCGATATTCCCGGCGATATTCATCGCGCCCAGTCCTTTGTCCGGCGGGATGGCGCCTCGATAGAGCGTGATATCCGCAATGTTTTCCAGATCGAGCATATCAGGCCTGGGGCCTGGTGATTCCTGTGCCCACACCGGCACCCCTTCAATGGTCATCGCCGTACCCTTGCCCGGCTGCCCGCGCACTCTAAGATTGAAGGGCGTTCTGGTGTTGAGTCCATAGGGATCCGCCGTCTCGACTGTGACCGACGGTAACATGCGGAGCGTCTGATAGATCGATGTTTGGGCCGGTCCGCCAAGTTTCTGAATCCCATCCTTCGTGATCGTGCTCTCGGTCCGGGGCTGCGCCTTTTTCTCCTCGATGAAACCCCGGCTTTTCGTCCCGCTGACTTCGACCTCCTCCAATACGACCTCGGTCGAAGGCTGAGCAACCGGATCGCTCTCCTGCTCACCATATCCATGCTGTGCCGCCAGCGTCAGGGTTCCGCATATCAACCCGATCGTTATCGTTCTCACAATGCTCTTCACCGTGAAGACTCGCTTTCTAGACGGCGGCTGTTCAGATAATCCCGAAGGTGCATCGCCGTCCGCGCCACCTATACCAGGGCCCAACGGCCCTGTCCTTGACGCGCAACACAGCGGACCTTGATCTGCATCAACCAGTGCGATAGGCCGAAAAGACCACGAAAAACGCGACCGTGAAGCATCTTGAATACTTGACATATATTACTCTTTACTGATATTTTCCATCCTCGATTTTATGGCCGCGCGCCGATATGACGCGCAAAGAAAGGACGACACGATGAGCGTCACACGGCGAAGTCGTTTGGTTGTACGAAGCTGTCCTCAGTGCGCAACCGAGAGCCTCGTCTCGAATGGAGGGTTCTGGTCCTGCGCTTGCTGCCGCTATGCGGTCACATCGACAGCACTCGCGATGGATTGCGCCAAGACGGAAGCGTCATTCAAGGCCCTCGCCACATGCGTCAATGAAACTGATGAGCGGGACGCCGCGTTGGAACCGGAACTGGTAGGGGCTCATACAGCCGACGGGCGAAGGTAGATGACGAGGAACGAATCACACTCGCGACAAGGCGGGATCGGGAATTCACGCGCAGGAGGTCACGATGATATACATGACGTACCCCAATCAAACCCTGCAGGAGCTACCGGACAGATGCGCTCCCCTGATGCGTAGGCACAATAAACTGCTCGGAACAGTCGTCGCGCGCAACCAGGAATCCGACAAGTTATATCGTGCTCTCACGAGAGACGGTGCGCTCGTCCATTTCGCCCATCTGCCGGATTACGATCAACCAGCCCCGATTGACCTGGGCCACCACGTCACGCTCACAGTCGATCCCGAAGACGTATGTTTGGAGCATCCGGACTCACTGGAATCGAACGATGGCAATTGTTGGCCTGCACGGGTCGTCCTCGCAGCTCGACGGAACCTGAGGACCATTGTCATCGTCAAAATTCTCGGCCAGGTGTCGACGCTCATGAGCACACAAAGGATATGTTGGTTGGACAGGGCCCCGCATGCGTGGGACCGCGTAATGGTACATATACCCCCGGATGCCATTCACGTCACTCATCGTTTTCCCGGCCACTCTCGATTGCGGCCCCGGTTACTGAAGGCCGTCTCGCCTACGACAGGGGCCCATGAATGGAATGGCGCGCCATCGCCCCCGGAAGCTGCCTGGTGGCTCAGGCCTGGTAGTCTGACATTTTTTCAAGACTAAGCGCCGCCGCCAAGATCGAGCGCTCCCCCACCGGGCCACATGGCCATCGCGGAGATGCGCCCACCATCTCCCAACCAGGCAGGGGGCTCCGTCCTATGCCCCCTGCCTCCCCCCCCCCGTACCATCACACGCTTGTTGCGGTTCGGACAAATCAGATTCTGAGTAGGTGAAATTGGAAGATCGGACTGGGGCCAGAATACAGCGTCGTGCGTGCGAATGATGTGAGAGTCAGTCATATGGCGGAGTCGAACGGTTGCGAGTAGAGCGCACCGGCAGGCAGCACAACAACCCATCCTCCCGTGTCACGATGCTGACGTCCACGTCATACAGCTGCTGGAGATGACCGGGAGTAATGACGTCGCCCGGGAGACCCTGGGCAAGGATCTTTCCCTTGTGCAACAGCACCACGGCATCGGACGACAGAAACGCATGGTCCGGAAAATGGGTAGACTTCACAACCGTATATCCGTCTCGCGCGAGGGCTTGCACCTCCAATAGCAAACGCAGTTGATTGCCATAGTCGAGGCCGCTGACCGGTTCATCCATGATGAGCACCTCGGCGCCTTGCGCTATGGCACGGGCAATCAGCACAAGCTGCCGCTCACCCCCGCTCACTGCCGCATAGGATCGAGCGGCGAGATGGGGAATGCCCATCCGGTCCAGCGCATCCTGCGCCGCCCGCCGGTCCTCTCTCGAATACGAACCGAAGAAGGACAGATACGGAAGTCGGCCGAGGAGCACGATGTCGAACACGCGATAAGGAAAGGACAGGGCATGTGCCTGCGGAACATAGGCCAGTTTCCGGGCGCGATCTCTGGCGTGGAGGTCGTTCATTGGGCAATTGTCGATCGTCACGCTCCCTCTCATCGGTTGCAGAAGACCCAACAGAATCTTGAGCAGCGTGGTTTTTCCGCTTCCGTTCGGGCCAAGCAGGGACACAACCTGGCCTCCGGACACGGAAAAAGACACGCCATCGAGAATCACCCGGTCGCCGTAACGGAAGGTGACTTCGTCGGCAGTGAGGGCGCTCATGAGAGCCATCCTTGGCGAAGCTGACGCAGCACGGCGATAAAGATGGGAATGCCGATCAGCTCAGTGGCTACTCCGATGGGTACCTCTACACTGAACGCCGCCCGCGTGACATCGTCCACAACCAGTAGAAATGCGCCTCCCAGCAAGGCGCTGACCGGCAGCAATTGCCGATTGTCCGGCCCAACGAGGAGCCGCGCCACATGAGGAATCACCAGCCCCACCCAGGCAATCATGCCTGCCATACTGACCGTCAGCGCACTCACGAGCGTCGCGCTCAAGATGATCGCACACCGCATCAGCGGCACGTTGACCCCTAAGGTGGTGGCTTCGTCGTCCCCCATGCTCAAGGCATTGAGATATTTTCCCGTTACCATGAGAAAACCGCTCCCGATGAGCATCGGAAATGCCAACGGGATCACCGTCGCCATATCGACCGCCGAGAGTCTTCCCATCAGCCAGAACACAATCGCCGGCAATTGGTTATAGGGGTCGGCTAACATCTTGATCAGGGACAGGATAGACGTGCACAGCCCCGTGCTGATGATGCCACCCAGTACCAGCATGAGCAGCGATTCAGCCCGATAGATGCGCGCAATCCCAATGGCAATCAGCACGGCGCCGCAGCCGCCGAAAAAGGCGCTCGCCTGAATGGCGATCCAGGAATCGCCGATCAGCATCGCCAGAGCCGCTCCGCAGGAGGCGCCCGCCAAGACCCCCAAGAGGCCTGGAGAAACCAAGGGGTTTTTGAAGAGGGCTTGAAAGGCGGCGCCGGACACAGACAAGGCCGCGCCGATGAGCATCGCCGCCAGGACACGGGGCAAACGCACCTGCACGATGACATTGTGCAATTCTTGATACCGACCGGCTTCCAGAAAGGTTGTGCCCGAGATCGCCATGAGAACGAAACGGCCTAACTCCCCAATTCCAATTGTGTACCGCCCGATCCCGAGGGAGATGACGGAGAGCAGAAGCAGACATGGAAGGAGACCGACGATCAACCACATGACAGTGCTCGCAGGTGGCTGAGCGTCCTCAATGGTTATCCGACTCATAGGACGTCCATCACCTCATGCCATAGTTGATCGGAATGCGTAGGGTGATCTGAGGAACGCCGAGCGCATGTTTGAGCTGTAACGGCGAGATGCGTTGGAGCAGGTCCAGGGCTTCCCGATCCAGCTCGTCATACCCCGAACTTTCCAGCACATTTAAATCTGAGAAATGTCCATCGGCCCAAATGACCGCCCGCACGATGACTCGCCCTTCCCATTGACGGTCGAGTGCTTGTTGGGGGTAATGCTTCACTCGTTCAATGCGCTCTCTGAGGTCATCCTTGAGCCAGCCGTAATGGGCCTGAGCGGGCCCAACGGCACGTGCGGCAAGGGTGGTTACCTCAGAGGGCTGAAGAAACGTCGGCTGCTCCGACGTTCGTAACTCCTGCTCGACAGGCTGTCGCTCGACTCCGAAATGGCTTTCGAGAGACGTGGACACGGACTCGTCAATCCGCCGAGTTTCCACCTGATTCACCGTCATCTGCCTTGCCTGTATCTCCACCAATCCGTGAGATATAGATTGCTGGTATACGGTGGTTTCCATTTCTGTTGATACCGCCTCAGGATGCATCATCGTGGCGATTCGGTCTTGAGGCCCATCGGTTGAGCTGACCGGCTGAATGGTTCGGATTGCCGCTGAAGCCTGATGAACAGGCTGCTGCTCCGCGCCAAAAGTGTGTGGCTGCGGTGCGGACATAGCCTGCCTCTGCCGGATTTCTCGCTGCTGTTCTGATGGAATAGTATGTACCTGGCGCGTCACCACCTGCGTGCGGCGCACCGGACGCGTGACGGGAGAGGGTGATGGTGGCGGCTGAGACACTGCGGGCTCGCTTGCGAGAGTCGGTTGCGCTGATGGCTCCGGAGCAGGTTGGACTATGTGCACGTCCCAGGTGAAGGGATCCGCCATGGGCCTAGACGGTGAAAGCGATGTCAGAAACAATGCGAACAGGGCACTGGCATGGAGCAGGAGGGAGCCCGCCCAGCCCTGCAGACGGAAGCTGCTCACCTCCCCCACCGACCTACCTCCATTTCCCTATCAAGGCCGTCATATTCGGCGCAGCGGTCAAGATGACTCAACAATGCTTTTGGGTTTTACGTCCGGCGTCAAACGCATCTATCATTTCTTTCGAGTGAACGGTGAGCGCGCTCACCAATGCATCGAGCTTCCCGATGGCCCGAAAGCGAAGCTCTCTCGCTTCCTCGCGTAGCGGCCGCGACAGCCCACTCTTGAGCCATCCCTGAAATTGCCAACCATCGTCGCGAGGCCGAACGATCTCTTTGACCAGCAAAGCGTAGTTGCCCTCATGCCGGCCGAATCCAAGCACCTGTTCGACCTGACAGGTGCTTCCATCGATGCGCATTGATTGAGAAATCAAGGGGTCCTCAACGAGCCAGGTTTCCAAATCCAGATCCATCGCCACGAGCTTGCGTTCGACACACTGGAGCACCTTCTCGACTTCCTGTTTTTTTTGATTCAGGGCAGGGACCAGCTGTGTCAACTCTTCAAAATTCGACATCACGTCTCCTTTCAGAACGTACGCGGCAGAGCAGACAGCCCGGCTATGGCGCACCGCTCAACATGGTTTGAAGTTGGTCATCACTGAACTGTATCTTGAAGAAACGGGCATAGAACCGGCGCATTTCATCAATGAGGTCAATGGCGGACAGGCGATCTTCGTAAAGAAACTTGGCTGCCCAGAGCACCATGAGAGGCTGCTCGGCCGTACGATATCCCCACGGATGCGCCCCAATGGGAATCGCGCGCATCCGTCCAGACCGCACGGCTTGGACCGCCGCCCAACGCGGATCGTCTAAAACTCGCTTTAGTTCGCCCGGATCACTCACCACCAGCACGTCAGGATTCCACCGCAAGACATCTTCGAGTGAAAAATCCACGCGCTCGGTCAGGCGCCTGCCTGCCGTCACGCTGACGCCGCCGGCCTGTTGAATCCACCAATCCCCGATGAGATGAGGACTTTGCATGCCCTTGATGCTGGCGAAGAGCACTCGCGGGCGCTGGTCCGGGACGATATCCTTGACCGCCGCGTTGATTCGCTCCAAGAGATCGTCGCACCAGCGGAGGTACTCACGGGCGATCTCCTCCGTATGGAAGATTTCCCCCAGCAACGTCATCACGACCCGAATGTCGTCCGGTTGCCGCCAAGCGAGAAATACGACGGTAAATCCTCTGCGTGCCAGCGGCTCGACCAACAGCTTGTCCATGACAAAGATGACTTGCGGCTTCAACTCCAGTAACCGTTCAATATCCGGCTCGCCACCCGATCCCTGGGTGATTGGTTGCGTGGCCACATTCGGTGCAAAAAGTCGGTGGAAATCGTAGCGTTTACCCTGCGCGAACAGAGGCAATCCATTGACGATAGTGGCGGATTTACCCATCGTCAGAATGAAGCTATGAATGACCGGGACAGGACCGATCGCCGCCACATGCTCGACAGAATCCGGCAACAGCACCGTTCGACCGGCCATGTCCGTAACGCGATGTTCCGCTGCGGGAGCGATCGACGGCATGCCACAGACCAACCAGACCGTCAACGCTGCAATCAGAGCTGCCGTACGGCTTGTTCGTGATCGCATCACCTGAGGCCATCCCCTAAGCAAGGCATGATTTCTTCAGCAAACAGTTGCAAGGAACGCTGGAGCAAATCGGAAGGAAGAAACCCGAAAAATCCCGCCAGGCAATTCACATGCTGACTGCCTGTCCTGCTACTCAGCTCTTTCAGCTGCCGACGACAGGTTTCAGGCCCCCCCGCAATGACCATTTCCCGGTAGAAGCGTTCGGGGTCCAGATCCGCTACCGTTAACGTGCCTGCTCTGGAAGGAATGCCTGCCCTTCGCAATCGATCGGTCAACAACTCAATCACCGGCAGCAATTCCATCCTCGCAGCCTCATCGTTGGTGCTGACATAGACAAACCTGCCGATCGGCACATGGCATACCTTGCCGCCTCCTGCCGCAAACGCCTTGATAATTCTGTCTATGTTCGGCAAGGATTGGATGCCGTGTTGGATCAAGCGATACCCCTGCCGGCCGGCCCATTCAGCCGTCTGTTCGTTGTATGTGCCGATATAGACAGGCGGGTGCGGCTGTTGCATCGGCTTGGGCTGCACATCAACCTCCTGCCCCTCCAGTTGAACCGGCTTAGGAGACCAGCATTGGAGCATAAACGAGAGATCGCGCTGGAAGTGTTCGCGTCCCGTGGAAGGATCTACCCCGAATGCCTTTGAATAATCGGAGTTGCCCCCGCGAGACACCCCGAAGTCAATGCGGCCGCGGCTCAGGACATCCAGGCTCGCGAGTTCCTCAGCCAGACGTATCGGTTGATGCAGCGGGAGCAGCAGCACCGAGAACCCGATACGAATACGATGGGTATGCGCTGCCAAATGAGCCGCCACAATCAGAGGGGATAGGCAGATCCGACCACGGCCATCACGAGGCAGCTGGAAATGTTCTTCATTCAGCCATAACGATCCGAAGCCTGCCGCTTCCGCCATTTGCGCAAACCGGGGCCACTCCGTCGGGCGGACCGACTCAAACCCCGCGCCGCATCCAGACAAACCAAATTGCATTGCATGCCCCCGGTCATGATTACTCGTTCCTGGGCTTCACCCAGCCACGGCAACTATGGCGGCATTTTGTGGTTAGTTCCTTGATCTGAGGATGGCTGGGACATGATGTTGATCAAGGTTTTGCCTGAGGCTTAAGTCCTAGCAGGCTGCGGAAAAACTCTTGAGTTTCCCTGCTCCGTGGGGTAGAGAGGCACAACTATTTAGCCATTACTCCAAGGGGGTGCAGGATGCGTGGTCAGGATACCCAACAAGCGGGATTGTTCAG
>JADYYH010000054.1 GCA_020853775.1 Nitrospira sp. | reverse complement strand
GGAGCAGCCCCGTGGGCGTTTCCAGCCTCTTCGCAAGGTCGATGACTTCCTGCTGTGGGATCTGGCGGATGACGGTACCGGAATCCCCGTCCATCACCTTGACTACCACCCGATCCAGATCCGGATCGACGGTAAACTCCAGCCTGGAGTCTGCCTTTTTGAACACCTCACGCACGCGCGTGAGCGCCTGTTCCAGATCTTTTCCCTTCGTCTCACTCGTAGACGGCTCAGGTTCGGGCGCTTTGGCCTCGACCTTCTTTTCGGTCGAATTCGCCGGCCCGTTCTGCGTCGCTTGGATGGCAGCTGCAGGGAGGTCTTTCATACTGGAAACATCGTGGACCATGTTACCCTCCTAGGATCAGACCGTGGGTAGCTCTCACGCCGGAGAGCTACCCGCCGGCTGACGCCTTATCCTCGCAGCAGCGCCAACGCTTGCTGTGGCAGCGAATTGGCTTGTGCCAAAATCGCGATACCGGATTGGGTGAGGATCTGGTTCTTCGTGAACACAGATGTTTCCTGAGCAATGTCCGCATCGCGAATCCGCGATTCGGCCGCGGTGAAGTTCTCGGCCGTAACCGTCAGATTCTGAATCGCGACTTCGAACCGGCTCTGGATGGAGCCGTAATTCGCGCGGGCGGTTGCCACCGCGCTGATCGCGCTGTCGATATTTGAAAGCATCGACTGTGCAGCTGCGGCCGTCGACACGCTGGCGCCGGTCAAACCGATCGCCGCCACGTCGAGGTCAGCCAAGGCCACGTTCAACGAATTGCCCGATCCACTCTTGAAGCCGATAAAGACTTCAAACGTGTTGCTGCTTCCACTCAGAAGCGGCTGACCGTTGTATTCCGTCGTCGTCGCGATCCGGTCAATTTCCGAACGCAACGAAACAAATTCCTGGTCCAGGTAGGAGCGCTCGGTCGTACCCAATGTGCCGCTGGCAGACTGAGTCGCCAGCTCACGCATACGAGACAACAAGCTGCCGACCGTGGCCGCGGCGCCGTCGGCGACCTGCGTCAAGCTGATACCGTCACCGGCATTTCGATTGGCCTGATTGATACTGCGAATTTGCGCCCGCAAAGTTTCTGACACGCCCAAACCGGCCGCGTCATCCGCCGCACGGGTGATCCGCAAACCAGATGACAACCGCTCAACGGACTTACCCAATTGAGCCTGATTGATCGCCAGGTTCCGCTGAGCTGCCAGTGATGCAACGTTGGTGTTGACTACTAATGCCATGACGTACTTCCTCCTGAAGATTCCGCACTACTCTCGGATTCGCCAGCGTCCGTGCCGACGAGGTGGTAATCAGGTCTGGTGGAGACGTGGCCACATCCCCGCTGCGCCCTTTTACCGTGTTGCTGTGCCCCTTATCGGTAGGCTGTCAGGAAGACTTAAGCGGTGCAGGATGTGCAGAACATGCCTGCAATGAGGAGCAGGAGCGGCCGGTGTGCCCTATCGAATATCAATGGGCACTAAGCAGCCAAACGGGCATCGGCGAGCCGGGGCAATATTTCATATTCGAGGAGATCCGCGACACGAATCGCGTCGGTCGTGGTGCGTGCGCCCAAGAGTTCCTGGATCCACGGAAGTAGCGAGGCTGACGACAACCCTTCGACACCCTGGGCATGCCCGGCTTCCAGCATTTCGGTATAGTCCGCCAGCCGTCCGAGCCAGGCATCGATCGTCCCCACCTGAGCGGTGCCTGAACGCAAGGGTGCCAGCAACACCTGCCCGTCGGTTCGCAGCTCTGCGGCGAAGCGTTCGATGGCCTGCTTGGCCTCGATAATGATGGTCTGCAGCGATTGGGAGATGGCCTGCACAGTCCCCGCATTCCGAACTGGTTGATTGAGAAACGGCGGGGTCAAATCACGATCGCTGATGGTCTGTCCCCCGAGGGTCAACGACGTCACGATGCGATGTTTGGCATGTGCCTTATCGCTCAGCGCCGCCAGCGCATTCATCATCGAGGCATCATCCGGTATCTGCAACTGTTCGCCGTCAAGGGTGATATACATAATCAGGCTCCTGTGAAAAAACTCGTCCCGTCTTCATCTCTTGCTAAGCGGAGCGCGCCATGGGCAGCGGTCGTGGTTGCCCTCGGCGACCCAGTCCCTGAGCGGTATGGAATGCACGAAACGCGGTGACCACCGCATGCAGTCGCTTGTGCCACCGCCGATAGGTCGCGAGCCGGGATTGCGCGAGCCCCGTCAGTTCGCTGCCATCATCATTGTGCGTATCCCGCACCATCGCCACGGCCAGTGATGCCGTGGCCGGTGATTGCATGCTGAGCGCCAGGATCTGCTGCCGTTCCGCCGTCTCATGACATTGCATCTGTTGCAATGTGCTGACCGGGAGCGGCCGTCTGGTCGTGAGACGGGCCAGTTCCTCCGCGTTCGACACGAGTTTCTTCGCCAGAGGCGTCAGGTGCTCCATCACACGCAGCGCGTCCGCCCAATCGGGAGGAGGTTCGGGGTGAGCAGGAACCTGGCTGGCACGGCCGCTGAATTCTTGGAACCAGAATCGGCGCCAAAAACGGCCATACCACTCGACCAGCGGATCTTCCCGTCCGGCGTGAAGTTCCGTGCTCCCCAGCCCGTCTTCGTCCGCGCGCGACCGATACACTCGCGCGCCGGTGATGAATCCCGGAAAGGCCGCGCCGGTAAGCACGTGCACGCACAAGGCCGCGATCTGATCCGGTACGAGCCGGTCTTTGCAGGCATGATGCAAGCAGACTTGGTCGAATCCACAGGGCGCGCATCCCAGATCCGGTTGGATCATCCAATGGCCCGGTCCATAGGGTCCGGTCTCGCGAAAATCGACGTGCCCGACCGACAGGTCGATCACCGGCGTGCCGACTCCTACCGCCAGATGCATGGGCCCGGTGTCATTGGTCAGCAGGAGCCGGCACTGTGACAGCACGGCGGCGAGTTGCGGCAAGGTCGTCTTGCCCACCGCATCACAGAGCGGCGCGGTTCCTCCGGCCTTCCGGTATGTCGTTTGAGCCAGGTGAATGGCTTTCCGTTCCTCTTCGGTGCCGATAAACACGTAGCCGACCGGTGCCTGCCGGCTGAGAGCCGCTAAGGTCTGCCCGAACAATTCAGCGCGCCAGGCTTTCATCGGATCGCTGGCCCCGACCTGCACCGCCACCCAGGAGGTCTGGTGTCCGCCATGCGGCGCCAGGAAGTGGCGCGCCCACTCTGCGGTGTCCGGGGCAATATTCAGCGAGAGCGGCGCAAAGGGGCCGGTGCCGCTGCCGCCCAGAGCATAGATATCGACGAGATTGAAATGGTTGAAGCGACGTTCATGATGCACGTCCGTGAGATAGGCCATCCAGGGATTGTGAATGCTTACATCTCCGTCCTTCGGAGCGGCGATGCCGCGAATTTCCTTCGCGCCGACATAGGAGGTCAACAGTCCGCTCCGCCGGTTGAAGGTCAGGTTAACGACCCGGTCATACCGGGCCTCAACGAGTGGTGCCGCCCACCTGGTCATGTCCTGGTAGAGAGCGACCACGTCCTTGGTTTGGGCGCGACTCTCATCCACGAGGCGATGAAAATCGTATGCGACTATGTGCCGGAGGTGCGGCAGCAGCTTGGCCACCGGAGCAAACCGGTGATCCACGACCAGATCCACTTCCGCCCCTGGCCACTCGTGCTGGAGGCGCTGAAGCAGCGTGCCCATTTGCACGAGATCGCCCATCCTGGTGATATTGATGAGAAGGACGCGCTTTTTCATAACAGGTCGCGTGTCTCGCTCCGGTATTCATCCAACATCAGCACCATCAATTCTTCACGCTTGAGCGTCGAGGTCGGACCCTTGCTGCGAATCCGGGCAGCCACGTCTTTCAGTTCGATTCGCTGCCCGCTCGGGCAGTCTTTGAGGAGAGCCTCCAGGGGACGATCATCGGCGCAACGCGCCAACAAGGCTTCCTGCTGACGTTCCCCTCGCAGCACGGAGCCGACACGATCCGGTTGCGATAAGCCGATGTGTCCCAGCAAATCCCGCATCCGATGCACGTAGGTGTGCTCACTCAGCACACGGGCGCGAGCGGCATCGGCCACGGCCTGACGGGCGTCGGAATCATGCAGCCAGTGGTGAACCAACCCGGGAACGTCACCAAAGTCCTTGAACGACACCATCTCCTGCTCACTAAAAAACTGGCGCAGCTCCGAGCGATGGTCCACCAACTGAAATGCTCCACAGGCAGCCAGTTCAAACGTGCGTGGGTTAACAAAATCAGCTTGGGGATCCAGGCCTGTGCCGGTGGTGGAATGCAGGTTCAGATTGATCGCCGTCGCGTTAAACACCTTCATGCAGGTGGCCGTGTCGATCCGGGCCCCTTCCAATTGGAGAACGGCACGGAGGTCGTCGGCTCCCTCCCACTCATTGCCCCAGAGTTTGAACGACCAGGGCTGATGGAGCAGCGCGGGAAACAGCTTCCGGCGATTGGCGTATCCTGCGCCCACAAACGATACATCGGAGCCGAATGTGCGGCGGTCTGCCTCCGATAAAGACATGGGACCATGCAGTTCTGGATCGGCCGCCATCGGGAGGTAATTCACCTGCCGCGCGCCGGCTTGGCGGAACGCCTCCAGGCAGGCTCCCTGCTGGAACACAAACCAAAATTCGTATCCCGGGGCCATCTGCCGCCAGTAGGTCAAATGCCGGTAGTTTTCGACGAACCACATCGCCGTCAGAAATTTCTTCTTCCGGAGATGTTCGAGCACCGGCAGCGTCATGGGCGCCTGCGCCATCGAGAGCACGAGGTCGGGAGGCGACTCTGCGAGGCTGGCCAGGGTCCATTGGCTCAAAACTTCGGCCATCCGCCCTTGCATCATTTGCCGGTTGCGCTGGTCCTTCAGGGTTCCCATCGCGTCATAACTCGCCGCATGCACGCTGTGATCGATCCACCGGACCTTGTGACCAAGGGTTTCCAGTGCCCGTTTCACATAGCCGGTGATCGGGAGCGATCCTCCATAAATCGGTCCCACGAGGGCAATCGTTAACTGGCCGCCGCGCTGGCGGGCAATGCCCCGTCGTAACGCGTCTTCGAGGGCCCGATAGAAATCGGCATCGGCCAGGGTGGCCGGCGCATAGGACAGGCAGCGTAGCGGTCGGCCGAGCTTCGTCAATGTCGCGGCAATCTCAGCCGGCGCTCCTGGCAGCCAGAGCACAGACTCGCTCCATGCCCCGAAGGAGCGAGCTGCAAGAGCATCGTGGAATTCATCGAGATTGGGAATGACAACAGCCAGAGAGACATCGGGAGGCAATTTGTTTCGCAGCGCCTCGACATGATAGAGGAGCCCGACCCCGGCCACGACGACCATTTCTCCCGATTGGCAGGCCGCTGCATGGGTATCCGCCCAGGTCTGCGCTTCACGGAGGGGATCGTAGGCACTATGAATCCAGCGGCCGGATCGACGTGCCGAGGGAACCCCGGTTCGAGCCGGTTCAATCGTGAGCACGCCGCCGGTTGCGGTCTTCACCCCTGTCGCCAGGTCCTGATGGCGTGAGGCCAGGCGGGCGAGGTTGTCGTGAAGAATATTCATGCCGCCATCGATTCGCAAAGGTCCGGTGCACAGGCTCGCCAGATGTCGGCACGCGAGTGCTCGACACCGTTGTTTCCCGAGCCGTCATCAAAATAGGCTCCCCATCGATCCATGCGACTTCTCCAGACGGTCCAATCGGTCGTATGACGACCCTGGTCGCCGCACATCAGCGCGAGGCTTTCCATGATCGGCCACTGTTGAGGTTGCGCCGGCGTGGCATGCTGATAGACCCAATGCCCCTCGCCGTAGGGACCGGTTTCGTGCAGCCGGGCGCGTGAAAAATACCAACCCAGGGCTCGAGTGCCCACCAGCGTGCCGAGATGGAGCGGACCGGTATCGGCTCCGATGACCCATTGGCATCTATGAAGCAGACGCATCAATTGAGACAGGGTCGTGCGACCGGTTGCATCCCAGATACGGCCGTGGAGCAACGTGGGAAGCGCCTCGACGATGGCCTGCGCGGATTCGCGCTCCGTGCCGCTTCCGATCAGCACGACCTGCCCGTCCTGAGTCTGCGCCAGGAATTCACGAATCCATTGGCGCCAGACGGCCGGCGCGACGCAACGATCCGCCTCCCCTGCGCCGGTGGCCAGCGCAATCCAGAGCCCAGGGCGCTCGCCGATCTCGGCAAGATCCTCTGGGAGTTCGACGACCGGTGGCGCCAGCAACGGCGCCTGCCCTCGCGGCCGAACTCCGCACATGCCGCACCAGACGTCAGCGAGATGAATGCGGTTCGCCCCCCGTTCTTGAGCCACTTGCCGGAGATGCTGCCTCCATGGACGCATGGCCGTCTCAATGTCGTCTTGATCGTGACCGTGGAAGGAATGGCTTGAAAACAGCTGCGTCATAAGGCGGCTTCGTGCGTGCTGGTTCAGCGGATACACCCGTTCATAGGTCATCTCGCCAAGCGACGCGATATAGCTCTGCATGGCCTGCAGGGTCGCAGTCGGATTCGCCTGCCAGCCATTGGCCCATGCTTGCCATTGTGTCCCGTCCCAGGGAATCACCCGGCCGATATGGCCGGCTCCGGCAAGGATCACTGTCAACGGTGCCGCACAGAGGATATCCAGCGTGCGTTCCGGATAGGCTTCGTGCAACGATTCGATGGCCGGAAGCGTTTGCACCAGATCACCCAGTCGAGCCATCTGTATCACCAGATCGCGATGCTCCGGCGCGGGCTCATGCGGCATGATTCGGTACCAAGGGGCGTTCTGATCCGGCCAATTGTTTCCCCAACTCGTCCATGCCTTCGAACGTCGGCACCATGGCGCGTAACCAATCATATTCCCGCTGCGCATCCGCTCGACGGCCTGCTCTCAACAGTACTCCCGCCAGGGCAAATCGCATAGCAGTATTGGCCGGATTGCGGACGACAAACGAGGACAGTCGCGACGCGAGGGCGTCCCAACGCTGGAGCAGCGTGCCGCATTTGAGCATCCAGTGCATACATTCTTCATCATCAGGATGATCCGCGCAGAGCCTCGCCACGTGTGACCAGGCGGCCTCAGTCCGGTTTTCCCCCATCGCCGCCATGACTAGACCGAGCGTGGCTTTCCGCGGATTCGCGCCGGATTGTTTCGCCTGTTCGAACGCCTGCTCCGCATCGCGATACGCGTTGAGCTGCATGGCGAGAATGCCGCGCAGCAGCCATCCTTCTCCATGAGAAGGTTCAGCCTGGAGCAGCGCCGTCAGGTGATCATTCGCCTCTTTGATGGCCCCTGTCTCCAACGCGTGCTTCGCCAGAGCCAGGTTGGCTTGAGGATCGTTTTTGAGCGGCAGCACCCGTTTCCAGAATTGAAGGGCCAGTTCTGGGTGGCCGATGCTCTCGCTCAGTGAGGCACTCCAACGAAGAATCCATGCATCGGCGGGCCATTGATCGATGCGTTTCAGCAAAGCGACCATCTTGTCCTGATCCCTGAGGGCCGTCGCTCGCTGCAGATCTGCGATCAGTGCCCGTTCCGTTTGAACGGCTGGGTCGGTAATCAGGTACAGCGTGTACCCAAGAAGGCCATCTTTGAGGTGGGTGTGGACGGAATAGCCGTCTTCAAAGTGCAGCCGGTCTTCGTCCGTAATCCACCAGCAGTGGCCCCATCGCTCCCGGAAACGGGAGGTGTTCTCGTCCTCATGTGCTTTCCGTCCGGGCGTTCGGCTCTCCAGATGAATGACGGTGCTTTGCGGTTGGTAGACGATCTTCCAGTTCTTTTCACCGATTTTGAGACACAGATCGACGTCTTCGAATCCGTTTCTGTACGCCTCGTCGAATCCCTCGACCTGCGCGAAGACCTGCCGGCGGATGAGCATGCAGGCGGCAGTGACACATTGCAGCTCACGGCGGCGCGTGACCATGGGCGCATTGGCCGGCACTCCCGGATACATGTGGTATGGCATCAGGAACTCACGGGAGAATGCGACTCCCGCATGTTGAATCGTGCCGTCTTCGTACAACAGCTTGCTTCCCACCACCGCCACGTCGGAATGGGCCTTCACCTCGTCAACAAGGGCGCTCAGCCACCCGGCCTGAGGAATCGTGTCGTTGTTGAGGAATACCAGGTATTCGCCCTTGGCCGCCTGAGCCCCCTGATTGCAGGCCTTGGCAAACCCGAGATTGTCCTCATTGGTGATGACCGTGACATCGCCGCCGAGTCCGGCGAGAAACGCCGGGGTGTCGTCCGTCGAGTGGTTGTCCACCACGATGACTTCATAGGTGACTCCTTGCGTGACCTCCGCCAGAGCCGTCAAACACTGGGTGGTGAGGGCCAGGTTGTTCCACACCGGAATGATAATGGAGCAATCGAATGTCTTGGCCTTGGCGTCGGATCGCATGCCGTCCAATTTCTTTTGCTGCGCCTCCAGAACCCCGGCGATGCGTTCCGCATACGGCCGGTATTTTCTGTAGATGATCTCGGTCGTGCGCCGGTAGGTGTCGCTGGTGCTGCTGGTCATCGACGAGCCATCGCGACGCCAGGTGAATGCCGCCGTGGTGTGCTTGATGTGGAGAAACGGATAGATCGTCGCCATCCGGATCCAGAGATCCCAATCTTCATGCGCGAACAGGGATTCATCGAAGACGCCGACCTGTTCAAGACACGCTTTCTCATGCATGACACAGAGCACCGGGAAATAGTTGCACAACAGGAGATCGATGCAGTTGAAATCGTGGGAGTACGGCATATCCTGTCCGGTCACCACGTATTGGTCGCCCTGTCGCACTTCGTGGATACGCCAGGCGTCTGTGTATGCGACCTTGTGCTCGCCGCTCTGTAGAGCCGTAACGAGGGTCTGCAGATGGTCCGGGAGGTAGGTGTCGTCGTCATCGAGGTATGCGATGTACGTGCCTTTGGCGGCCCGGATGCCGGTATTGCGAGCCGCGGCCAGTCCACGGTTGTGATCGTGCCGGATCGTGGTAATACGACCGTCCCGGTTCAACGGCGAGACCACCTCACTCACATCGACCGTGCCGTCGTTGACGACGATAATCTCAAAATCCTGATAGGTCTGGGCCAAGATGCTGGAGAGGGCCACCTGCAGGCGGTCCGGCCGATTGTAGGTGGGCACAATGACGGAGACCATCGGCGGGCGCGTGAACGCAGGCACGGGAGTGGGGCCCCGACGCTGGCAGGCCCATATCTGATAGATCGGAACCAGCTTCAGTTTGTTGAAATCAGCCGGGGTCGGTGCGGGAACATATCGCAGCGAGGGAATTTCGCAGTGCACTCGTTCCAGGCCGAGTTCGCAAAACCCTTGCGTTGTGAAGATGGCGCGCAGTTGCGCTTCCGTGACCCAATCCTCGATCGGTTGACAAGGTGGCGCGATGGTTTTCCACTGTTCCCACATTTCACCGCGGGGTGTCGTCAGAATGACGTAGCCATCCGGCTTCAGGAGCATGGCGAGTTCGGCGACAAAGCCTTCTTTCCGGCCGTGGGGAATATGTTCGATGACCTCAGAACACAGAATGACATCGTACGGAGCAAAATCCGGTCGGCTGAGCACGCTTTGCGCCGTGCCTGCTTCAAATCGCAGGTGAGGAAACAACCGTCGCGCGTGTTCGATCACCCCGGCTACCGGTTCGATGCCCTCGCATGTGCCATACGCCGTTGCCAAATTCGTGAGCCAGCCGCGCCCACAGCCGACATCCAGCATGCGCAGTTGTCGCTGGGGATCTGCCTGACGCACGCGACGGAGCAGATACTCCAGAAAGGCCGCGATTTTGCTCCACCGAGCCGCCTCGTCATGATTGGGCCCGGGGGATGACCAGCCGCAGCTATTCACAAACATGTCGATGTAAAACTGATCCTGCTGTTTCTGTTCTTGTAGCGTTGGCGCGGAGTTCGGCACGGCGTGGTGGGCTGCCGAGTTCAGCGGTGCACGATTCAACCCGTCCATCACGACCCCTTTCGTTTCGATCTGCAGCGGTGATGCAGGCGACGCTTCGACAGTGCCTTGTTGTGCCAGAAGACGACGGAATTGTTCGCGGAGAGCCTCTCGTCGTTCGGCAATGGAGACAGGTGTGGCAAATGAATGCGAGACCGGCCGCCCTTCGATCAAGTCCTCCCAAGCCGTCAGGACGGCCGCCCAGTCATGCGACTGAGCCCAATTCTCACGGCCGAGTTGTCCCAGCTCGGCGTAGAACTCCGGATGGCTCTTCAGCAGCCGTACTGCAGCGGCGAATTGGGACAAGGGAAGCACCAGTCCGCCTGCATGTTCCGTCGCAGTCCCGCAATCCGGCGTCGCGAGCCAGGGCCGACCGACACTCATCGCTTCCAGCAGGCAGAGGGGCGAGACTTCGGCATGGGAAGCCAACACCACGAGATCGGCCGCCGCCAGGGCGGAGGCGACATCGGCGGAGTCCAATCCTGCAAGCAGCCGGACATCCGGTCGTGCGGCGAGGCGGGCCTTCACGGCCTCGACATACTCGGTTTCATGGGTGTCATTCCCGATCAAAACGAGTTGAATGTCGCTTGGCAGGTTGTCCAAGGAATCGAGTAATCCCAGATGATTTTTGACCTTGTAGAGATTGGCGAGGTGGATCACGAGGAAGGTTTCACGGGCAATCCCGTAGCGTTGCCTGAAATCCGCCTTGGGCGCCAGGGCCGGGGTGCCGTTCGGAATCACACAGGTCGGAATGCGGCGTTCTCGAAAGAACTGTTCATCGTATCCATCGCCGCCGAACGTGACGACGGCGTTCACGCGTTGCCCCAATTGAGACAACATGGTGCGCCCCTGCTCGCTTCCCTCCAACGATTCAGCAATCTCTTTGTTGATGGTCGGCTGAAGAATGAACCGCACCGGACGATCCTTCGGAATGGCGAGCGCGGCATAAAACATCAGATGCAGCGGGGCGCCCAGGAGAATACAGCAGCCGTATTGCCCCGACTCGATCAGGCGTTTCACTTCCAGCATGGAATAGGGACTGGTCGTTTCAAAGTCGGCCGGGAATGTGAGATCAATGATGGGAATGCCACGATGCGATGTCGCCGAGCGCTCAGTGAGCGCATAAGTCGCCACCTCGACGGCATGTCCACGTGACTGCAAGCCGATGGCTAAGCTTTCCGCCACTTTTTCGACACCGCCAACGGAGGGCCAAAAATACGGGGTGATAATGAGAATTCGCGCGGCAGGCTGCCGCTGCGCCTGCGGTGCCGAGGCAGCACCCTGCCGTGCCTGCTTCTCGGATGCCTTCTCGAACGTCGTCTCCCCCAACCAACGCACCTCCTCGGGCGCTAACGGGCTATTGGATACGGACGTTCCGCTTCGCTTGGGATCATAAGGTTGGCTTGCGGGCGGCGTTTGCTGGAAGAGCCGGGCGAAGATCTCCAGTTCGTCCAATCCATACGCCCGCGCATCCTTTTCTCGGTCAGCCGATCGCGGTCCTTCGATGATTCCATGCGCGGCCCCGAGCAGTGCAAAGAGCGCAAGCACGTCTCCTGTCGCTCGAAACTGGTCGGCTTTCCGACGGATATCCGAGGTCAGGGTATTCCACTGCCGGATGTCTTTCTCATACATCGTCTTATAGCGGCGATAGATGGTCTCCGGCGTATACAGCGTCCCATGCCGACCCCTGACCTCCGGATGCAGCACCCACCGGACACCTCGTTGGCCCATCTGTTCGAGCAGATCCATCTCGCTCGCTTTGACATTCTGGAAGGCGAAGGGCTTCATGGCCGCCGTGCGATAGATCTTGATGCCCTGGATCCGACAGGCGCGATCCGCATCGTAGAGATGAAAACAGATCATGCCGATGTCGGCCGGGGCACGGCGCATCAGGTCCGCCATCTTCGACGCCGCGTCGGAGTTGAGGATCATGTCCTCATCGACCTGGATAAAGAACTCAGTTCGACAGTCTGCGATCATGCGTTGGGCCGCCGCGCTGAAGGGTGCGACATTGCGGATGATCTCGACGTGAAAGGGTCCACCCTGCTGCGCATCCACGGCCGCCTTGCAGGCGGGATAGGCAGGGTCGCCGACCGTCAGGACAAAGATTGTGGTGTCCGTCCGTCCGGCGGTTGCCGGGTATTGCGGATCAATAGTGGAACCGGCGTGGCCCGGAACATTTGCCCAGGCTGATCCCGCCTTTGCGGAAGACAGTGCGTAGGCGGCACCGGTCTCTCGTTCACCATAGACAGGCTTGGTTCCCGACTGAATCCAAACGAGTGTCTCCGCAAGTCGTCGCTCGCTGGTGTGGTAGGTCTGAAGTTTGCGCTGCGCGTTACCGGCCAGTCGTGCCGCCAATGCGTCGTTCGATAATAAACGGTCCAGGACTTCCGCTAAAGACTCCGGCCGGCTTGGCGAAAAATAGAGGATCTCCTCCCCTTCCACAAACAACCCGTTGTTCATTGGATGGCCTGGTACCGCATACGACACCATCGGGCGACCGGCAGCGATCCCTTCAAAGACGCGCCCCCCGAAAAATCTTGCCAGACTGGGGAGATTGACGATCGCCGCCCATTGTGGCAATTGGGCCATCCACTCTGTGAATTCGCCTTCGCGCAGCTCTTGCCACATCGTCGTATAGTGAGTGAGCTCACCGGCAGACATCCCGACAGGCGTGGCAAGACGCTGGATGGCCGATTGCTGCAGCCGATCGAACAGTTGTTGAAACAACGTTGGAGCCGATGAACGGGCAAAGGTCAGACGAGATTTCAGTGCGGGATGATGGATCCGATGGATCCATTGTTCACGGGGACCGTAGGGAACGCCGTGGAAGACGCCGACCCGGTGAGCGGCAGGGCTCGACGGGGTGCTGATGAAACGTTCAGGCACCATCGGCGGCCACCAGAGAGCAGGAACGCCGGTGCGTGCAGCCGTTCGCTCGACATCACATTCATCGGGAACGAGCACGTGAGTCAACGCACGGGCCTGTTGTTCAACGAATCCCTGGCGCGCTCGAAGATGAGGGGCCCAGGCGTAATCGTCTTCGCTGTACTGCAACGATTCCATGATGATGCCGACCCGGATCGGCGCCAACTCGCTCAACCAATTGAGAATCGCGTCATCGAGAGGTGCATGAACCAGCCACACCCACACCTGGTCAAAACGTTGGCCGTTGATGATCCGCTTCATGTGCGTGAGCCAGGCGGCGCTGGAATAGGGCGGATCGGCAATGAGGGGCAGTGTGACACATTCCACACCGCTCGCTCGTAAGCCTTCAGCGACTCCAAAACAGGCCGGATACGTCCACGCGCGGGCTTGTTTCCACGTGGGAAACTCCAGCTGCAAGAGAAGAACTTTCGTGGGTGGACGTGATGTCATGAGGCCTTTCCACTCCACAGGCTAGCCATTGGGGTTCGTGGGATGACCGAAATGCCCGGCCGGCGCGACCCCCGCTCGTGATGCGGAGGCGATAGTCAACAACGGAGTCGTGCTGCTGGAGCCGGTCGAATCGACTCCAACGGGCTGTGGGCTCATGGCCGATTCCTGAATGCGACCGAACGCGCCATCTCCCAGACTGATCAGCTGCTCCTGTGAGGCTTGCCCATGGCCGGAGAACAACTTTTTTGACAGCAGGCGTGCCACACGAACCAGCATGAGTGAACCACCGATCACTCCGTGTTTCTGCAACATGGGAATCCAGCGCCAGGGTGCAGAATAGATGCTGACGAATCCTTCATTCTGAAGGTCGATCAGGTCATGCGGCGTCAACTCCCCCACCGTGGTGACCGCCGACCCATAGCGCCGGTATTCGGAGAAGTCCTGGGTCATCAGTCGGACGCCCTTCTCACCGTTCACCGCGAGTTTGTGAAACTCGGTCCCCGGATAGGGCACCGCGATGGCAAAATTGGCCTGTTTGACTTCTCTGGCTTGCCGCAGGAATTTCAGCGTCGCCCGCACCGTCTCGCGGGTCTCCCCTGGTAATCCGATCATCACGGAATTCAACGCCTCAACTCCGTAGGCGTTACAGATCCCGTTCGCTCTCACGTAATGCTCCAGGGGGACCTGCTTTCTCATCGTCCGCCGTATTTCGGGGTCGACGGTTTCGAGTCCGAACGACAAGCGGATGAGGCCGCTCTTGACGAGACGGGCAATCACCTCTTCTTCGACAAGATTGGCCCTGGTGCTGCCTTCGAAGGTAATCTGCAAGCCTTCCTGATCGATCAAGTCACAGATCTCCAGAATGTGGTCTTTCCAGAGCGTCATCACATCGTCGACGATATAGAAATGCCGGGTGCCGAAGATCTCCACGACTTGCTTCATCTCATTGACGACCGATCGCGGAGAACGCACACGCATCTCGGTGGTCTTCAACGCCTCCGAGGCGCAGAAAATACATTTCCAGGGGCAGCCGCGCATGGTTTGAATCGAAGTGAACGGCAGACGTCCGCGGAGGGTCCCCAGCTTGTACCGGGACATCGGCAGTCGATGCCGCGCAGGAATCGGCAAGGCGTCGAGATCCGTGATGTCGGCCGGCTGGCCGGTCGAGACGAGTTCTCCGTTCCGTCGATACATGATGCCAGGCACCGTCGACAGGTCCTTGTGTTGCTCATAGGCATTCAGGAATTGCGGCCAGGACTCCTCCGCTTCGCCGATAAAGGCATAGTCGAAGCAGCCTAGCAACGCCCGCTCCTTCATGATGGTGATATGAGGACCACCCACGGCGATGGGGATCTCCGGAGCCAGACGCTTGATGCCTTCCGCGACCGTTTTGCTCAGATGGAAAAACGGGCTTGTCGCGGTAAAGCCGATGAGGTCGGGCTTCATTGCCACCGCGCGCTTGACCATGTCATCCAACGGCACCTGCTCGGATTCACCGTCGAGGATCGTGACATTGTGGCCATGACGTTCGGCAATCGCGGCCAGGAGCGCAAGGTTCAGCGGCGGCCAGGTTGAGTTCCGGCGGGCGAAATGGCCGAACAGTCCGTAGGCACCGGTCCATGTGGGATACAGCAACAAGACGTTCATACATCACCTCATGTGAAACTACGGCTGGGACTGATCCGTCCGGCGCACCACGTCGGGATACTCGGGATTCATCCATCCTTCGGCCGGTTCGATGACCATGTTGGCGCGGAATTCTTCGCGAGGCAGATAGGGATACATATCTTCGATGGGCGTCTTCCAACCGAAGATCCTCGGCTCGTAGGTGTGGAACTCGTGCATGTCCACATCGCAGACGACCGGCCCGTCGAACCGCAGCACTTCCTCGATCTTGGCGTCCATCTCGGCATGATTCGCGATGGCGACCGTCTTGATGCCGTAGGCCTGGACGATCTTGAGGAAGTCCGGCGGGTTGTATCCCTTCGGACCGCAGGCCTCGGCGCGTCCCTGAAAATTGGTTTCCTGATAGGCCTTGGTAATGCCGTAGATGTGGTTGTTCAGGATGAACGTTTTGACTTTGATGCCATAGTTCACGAACGTCTGCAATTCCTGCGGGTTCATGTTGAAGCCGCCGTCGCCGATGGTGCAGACGACTTGTCTCGTGGGATCGGCAAACCAGGCGCCCATCGCGCCGGCGAAGGAGAAGCCCATGGGAGAATTGCCGTTGTTCGTCAGGTTGCGCTGGCCGTACTTGGTCTCGAAGGCATGGTTGCTGACGACGATATTGCCGCCGCAGTCGCCAACCAGGATATCGGTCGCGCCCATTTTCTCGGACAAGCGCCGCATGAACGCATACGGATGCACGCGCTCGCGTTGCGCGAAGAATTCCGGCCGCACGGGGTCGTACTGCCGTTTCCATTCCATGACGCGGCTCGTCCAGGCTGAGAAGTCCGGCAAGGGTTTGCTGCGTCGATCGAGTGCGATCAGCAAGCGCTGCGTAAATGCTTTCGCGTCGCAGAGGATGTTGACGTCGAACGGTACTTGTTGAAACTTCCGCTGCACCATGGCCGGATCGATCTCGACCAGGTACTTCTTGGCCTGCCGGGCGAAGCTTTGAACGTTGCCGCCGGTGATGCGTCCGGAGATGCGACTTCCGATGGACAGCAGCAGATCACTGTTCTGAATACCGAAGTTACGGCCGGCGCCACCATAGGTCCCCACCCGCCCGCCGTAGTTCTCATAGTCCGAACTGATCACATCCAGCGCGTTCCAGGTCGGAAAACAGGGCACGTTCAAACGGCGGCCCAAAGCCCGGACATCGTCTTGGGCATCGGCCAGGCGCACGCCCCCGCCAACGAGAATCACCGGGCGTTCCGCCTGTTGAAGGTCATTGATCAAGCTGGCGATCTGCTGGTCCACGACCGTGAGATCGAAACGCATCGCCGCGGGCGGCTCGAACCCCATCAGCTGTTTCGCATCGACCAGGGCTTTTTGCACATTGAGCGGAATATCCAACAGCACCGGTCCGGGCCGGCCCTCCCGGCACATCCACAGGGCTTTTTCGAGCTCGAACCGTACGTCTTCAGGGTTCAGGATCATCTTGGCGTATTTGGTCACCGGCGCGGCCATCGCCACAATGTCCGTTTCTTGAAACCCGATTTGCCGGATCGACGGATCGGGGCGGAGGAACCGCGAGTTAATCTGTCCGGTAAGAAAGACGCAGGGGATGGAATCGTAGAAGCAATTGCCCATCGAGGTGAGGAGATTCATTCCGCCCGGGCCGCTGGTCGCAATGGCAACCCCGGGAATGCCCTTCACCTTGGCATAGGCTTCAGCGGCAAACCCGCCGGCCTGTTCATGCATGACGGCGACATATTGGGTCGCGGCGGTGCGGGTAAACGCATCGATCAAATCGCCGTTGGCCGCGCCATACACGACGAACATTTTGTCGATGCCACGGTCGGCCAGCGTATTGATGATGAAGTCTGCGACCTTGATCATGGATGCTCCTTTCCCTGCGCTCATGCTACGCCGCCCGATTGGCCGCCTGATCGTGATGGCGACGGCGCACCTGATGCCGGCACATCTCCGCTACGTGAGCGACGACGCGTGGGCCGAACGTTCGTTGCAACATGGTCAGATAACCGGGATGGCCGAAGTACTCCAGGAACGCGTGATCGCGGAAAGACAGGACTTGGGTGGCCGTGAGACTATCGGTCGGCAGCGGCAGGCATTCATAGGCATGTTGTGAGTAGCCGATCCAGCCAGGGCCGCCCTGATCGTCCGGTAATGTCCATCGCTTCTGTTTCGCCAGGCTATACAACGCCGAGCCGGGATAGGCCATGGCGCAATAGAAATTTGCCCATTCGGTATTGAGCGTCAGCGCTAAGTCGAGCGTGGTGCGCATGCTCTCCAGGGTGTCGTCCGGTAGGCCGAAGATGTAATTCGCCGCAACATGGATGCCGTGGGAACGGATGCGGCCCACCGTGGCGACGATCTCTCGTTCCCCGAAGCGGCCCTTCTCGACCCCGTCACGGACATGTTGACTGCCGGACTCGATGCCGAGCCCCAACCACGTAAATCCGGCGCGCGCCAGCTTCTCCAGCACTTCATCCTGCACCGTATCGACGCGCGCATAGGCCCAGATGTTCAGGTGATAACCCCGTTCGATGATCCGGTCGCAAATGCCGATGACGTGGCGCCGGTTCAAGACGAACATCTCATCCGGAATTTTGATATTCGAGACGCCGTACTCATGCACCAGGCGGTCGATCTGGCCGATGACATTGTCAGGGCTCCAGACACGTAACATCGGTGTGGTGAACGGCGCATTGATGCAGCAGAACGAACAGGTAAACGGACATCCCAGGCTGGTCTGGAGCGAGGCGTAGGGAGATCGTGTCTCAGGATTTCCAAAACAATGCCAATTGTGGGCGCGATACCGGCTCATATCGAGCAGGTCCCACGCTTGCCCCGGCAGGTCCCGGTCCAGATTCGTGAGGAGCGGCGCGGGCGCATTGCCGACCTCATTCCCCTCTTCCATGTGCCACAATCCGGGAACGTCGCGGAGCGAATGTTGAGGTGCCCGCAAGGCGACGATGAGACCGAGAATGGTCGCCGGTCCCTCCCCCTGACAGACATACGTATAGGGCTCCTCCAGCAACGTACGTTTCGGCAAGGCTGACGGGTGAGTCCCCATCACGAGTGTGGGAATGTCGGCGAGGGTATTGAGAATCTCGCAGACCTTCCGGCCTGCGGGCATGCACTGGGTGGAGGCGGATGGTTGTTGCCCGTAAATGACGAAGACCGCCAACCTAGGGGCGATGGCTGCGATCTGCTCGGCGGTTTGCTGATGCGTGAGCCCCTGGGCCTCAGCGTCCAGGATCGCCACGGAACAACTGTGTTGCCGAAGGTAGGTGGCGATCAAGCCCGACCACACCGGAGGTTCGATGGCGGCGAAGTCGCGGCTCAGTTCCTGATAGACCTGGACCCGGCTGGGTGGCGTCACCAGCAGGACGTCAAGCGGCTTGGACACGGCAACCTCCCAGTTTTTGCGCAAAGACGATGGTGCGCGACACGCCCTCCAGCACGTCTTCTTCCTGCCCGCACAGGGCCAGTCGGATATGAGATGCGAAGGTGTCCCCGAAGCAGCGTCCCGGCGTCACCGCCGTGTGCTGTTCTTCCAGCAGACGTCGGCAGAACGTCATATCGTCGAGGCCGGTCCCGGTGATATCGACAAAGAGATAAAAGCCTGCTTCCGGATGGTGGCCGTGCAACAGTCCTCCCTGAGTGAGACGATCATGACAGGTCGCGATGAGACGTCGGTTGCGAGCGCGGACCTCCTGCGCATAGGCGTCGAGCACAGACAAGCCTGCGACGCAGCCGACCTGCGTAAAGCCGGGAAGGCACGAATACAAAGTGGAATTGGATAGTGCGAGTTTGGCAATCACCGCGTCATGCGCCAGGGCATAGCCGCTGCGAAACCCCGGAATGGACAACACCTTGGAAAAGGACGACATGGCGACGACATGTCCGACCTGCGGAGCCGCCAGCGTAACGTGCGAACCATCGAAGGCCAGATCGGCATAGGTTTCATCGCTGAGGAGCCAGATCCCTTCCTTTCCGCAACGTGCCACCAGCTCATGAAGGATCGCCGGGTCATAGACAGCCCCTGTCGGATTATTTGCGCTGTTGACAATAATCGCCCTGGGTTTTGCCGCCACCGCCGAATCAACGGCGACCCGTGACAGGTGAAAGCCGTCGCGCGCCGACAGAGGAATGGGGACGACCTGAAGCCCGAGGTGTGTCGCCGCCGCCCAATAGGAAGGAAACGCCGGCGTAAAGAGCACCACCCGCTCTCCCGGATTGCAGGTGATATCCAGAAACTGGTGAATGAGCATATTCGCCGGGCTGATGACGACCTGGGAGGCCGTCATCGGTTGCCCGGTCAACGCGGCGTAGCGCCCGGCCACCGCTGTGCGCAGTTCGTGAACGCCGGCCATCGGGGCGTATCCGACTTGCCTGGCCTGCAGTTCCCCTATGGCCGCCTCAAGAATCTCAGAGGGCGGAGGCATGCGCGGGTTGCCGAGTTCCAGGTGATACATCCGATGCCCCTGGCGTTCCAGCGTTTGCGCGCGATCCAGTACGCGAAACATTTCCTGCCCGATCAATCGTTCGCCTCGTGCGGAAAAGGCCGGTCTGCTGAGAGTCTGCGGCATCGGCACTCTCTGCTGGCTCATCGTGACATCGATCCTTGTGACTGATGGAGGAGCGAGGTCGGGAAATAGGCCGATGTGTCCTTCCAGGTGTCACGGAAATGCGCCAGGCGTTCCGGAGTTCCGATGTCGTACAGCGGACTGGCGGTGACGAAGCCATAACACTGCTTCGTGGCGAGACGCGGCAAGAGGTCCCGCTCAAGGGACCAGACCGGCCGGTCCGGAAACAGCGTGGTGACAGCGCGATCGAACAGATAGACCCCGGCATTGTGATAGGTCGATGTCCGCTTTCGTGGCTTTTCAACCATCGACAACAGGCGGTCGCCCTCCCCTAACACCACCGCACCGGTGTCTTCTCGGGTGTCGTCGTGGGTGACGGCAATCGTCGCGCCCGCCCGTTTGCGAGTATGGAACCGCAACAATCGTTCCGGATCGATCTCGCAGAATGAATCGCCATTCAGCAGAAGAAACGGATTGCTCCGCACCAGCGGCATGGCATGCGCCAGCGCCCCACCGGTGCCTAGAGGGACCGGATCACGCACGAACACCGTCTCATAGGGCCCGCGGTGGCGGAGAAACCAATCCTCGATCATCTCTCCAAAATGTCCGGTGCTGAAAATGAAACGGCGCGCGCCATGGCGCAGGAAGTGTTCGACCAGCAACGACACGAACGGACGGCCGTGAATCTCCGCCATCGGTTTCGGGCGGTCGGATACGACGGATTGCAGCCTGGTTCCGAATCCCCCGCAGAGAATGATGACATCACAGTCGGCAAACTGAGCCATCAGGCCGCCTTTCCAAGGAGAGTAGCCTTCAACTGGGCTGCGGTCTGTGCGGAGCTTTGCGCCCACACGTCATCCAGCATCAGCTGATCTTCCTGATAAAACACGATTTGGGTGCCCAACCCCTCAAACTTAAACGGCACCTGGAGTAAGCCCGGAAGCGCCAGACGAATCCGCTCATGATCTTCCGGCCTGGCGAAGAGCAGCATGAAGCCGCCTCCGCCGGCGCCCAGGAGTTTTCCTCCGAGTGCGCCTGCTTCTCTGGCGGCCGCGTAAATCGCATCGATGGCCGGCGTGGTGATACGCGAGGTCAACCGCCGTTTGAGCATCCAGGCCTCATGCAGCATGGCGCCGAAGTCGGCCAAATCTCGGTCGCCCGTCAGAATCGATACACCCTCATCGACCATCTGCAACATCGTGGACAATTCACACTGCCGTTGTGCTGTGCGATCGATCTGCTCGCGCGCGACTTCCGAGGCGATGCGCGAAAATCCGGTGAAGTACAGTTGAAGATGGCTTTGAAACGCCGTGAGCCGCTCCGGCCGCATGATGATCGGCGCCTGTCCGATGTCCCCGTTCTGGAAAAACGTGGCTTTGCACAGGCCGCCATGCGCCGCGAGCACTTGGTCCTGGCATCCCACGGCCTCGCCGAGCACATCCTGTTCGACATGGATCGCCGCTTGAGCCAACTGCGCTTTGCTGGGCATGATGTGCTGCAAGGCGTAGAGTGTATGGAGTAGCCCGACGGTGAAGGAGGAACTGGATCCCAACCCGGTTCGTGCCGGCAGGTCGCCGTCGTGATGGATCTCCAGCCCGTCGTCGATGTTGAGGTACTTCAGCACGCCGCGCACGGCAGGATGCTCGATCTCCTGATTGTTGTTCACCAGCTCGATGCGCGAATAGGCAATCCTGGTCCGATGCTCGAAGAACGGGGGCAGCTGGCGGCAGCTGATGTAGCAATATTTATCGATGGTCGTCGCCAGCACTGCTCCGCCATGTTCCCGGAACCAGACGGGATAATCGGTCCCACCACCGAAAAACGAGATACGGAACGGCGTCCGGCTGATGATCATCCTCGCCCTCCCTGCCGCCTTGCGCTCAACTCAGACATTGGCATATTGACCGGCTTTGACGACCGTGTAGCACTTGATCAACTCGCGGATCCCCCGCTCCAGCGACCATTCCGGCTTGAACCCGGTTTCCAGCAGACGTTGATTCGAGACGATGTAATCGCGTTTGTCCGGATCCTCCCCGATCGGCGCTTCGAAGGACACGAACTGCGGCAGCACGCGCTGGATTTCGCGGCAGAGTTCGAGTTTCGAGAGATTGGCGTCGTCCAACCCGACGTTGTAGGGACGGTTTTTCATGTCGTCGAAGTGATCGATCGCATGGAGAAACGTGCGTACGACGTCACGGATATGGATGTAGTTCCGTTTGCAGTGGCCTTCAAACACCACCACCGCTCGATCATGCACTGCCCGCCAGACGAAATCGTTCACGAGTAAATCCATGCGCATTCTCGGCGAGACGCCGAAGACGGTCGCTAACCGCAGGGTGATGGCATTGCCTCGGTCCAAGACGACGCGTTCAGCCTTCACCTTGGTTTCCCCATACAGACTGATGGGCCGAAGCGGCGAATCTTCGGTGCATGGCACACCAGGTCGTCCGATGCCATACCCGCTGTTGGTCACAGGGAAAATGATCTGCTGGCGAGGAGACGACAGTTTGCAGAGCAGTTGCACGGCCTCGAAATTCACCGTGTACGCGCCGACGCGGTCTCTGTCGCAGAGCGGCGCTCCGACCAGCGCGGCCAGCGGGATGATGATATCGGCCTTGCGCAGCAAATCAGTCAGCAGCCGTTCATCCCGGCAGTCTCCGCGCACGACCTGAAACTTCTCTTCGGCGCAACAATCCATCAGGCTGTTTTGCCGGTACATAAAATTGTCGAGGACGGTGACCGCATACCCGCGATCCAGCAATCGTCTGGTCAGGACGGAACCCAGATATCCGGCGCCTCCGGTGATGAGGACATGTGTTGAACCTGTGGTCATAGTCGAACGAGCTCCCTCTGGTTATGCCACTCGTGCCGGCCCATTCCCCTGCTCATGCGGCCTCCAGGACGATACGGGAAATATGCCGGACGTCCTGGTCGGTCATCGAGGCGTGGTTCGGCAGAAACAATCCGCAGTGATGCACCCGGTCCGCCACAGGAAAACTGGCTTTCCCGTAGCGATTCATCCAGAACGGATGCAGGCCCAGATTCCCGGCTGAAAAAATGCGTGTCTCCACTCCCTCGGCCACCAACGCCCGGACGATGCGTGTCCGTTGTTCCTGGCTATCGGCCAGCAGGCCGAAGGATATGCTCGCCACCTTGCTGCCTTGCGGCGGCCGCTGCGTATAAAACCGCTTCCCCAGTTGTGCGAGGTAGAGATCGTGATTGGCTTGTCGCCGACCGGTCATCCAGTCCAGCTTGCGCAATTGCTCGAGGCCGATGAATGCATTCAGATCGGTCGAACGCAAATTGAAGCCCGGTTCGTAAAACACGAAGGGCGAATGAAAGTCGTCCACCTGATACTGTTCGACCAATTCCTCATGCCGCGCCGGATCGACATCCTTGCTCCAGCCGTGGCTGCGCAACATAAGGAGGAGGTTCGTGAGCGCTTTGTCGCTGGACGACACCATGCCGCCTTCGATCGTGGACATTTGATGCCCGAAGTAAAACGAAAAGCTCGCCATGTCGCCGAATGTCCCAACCTTTTTGCCGCCGTATTCGGCTCCGATCGCGGCGCAGGCGTCTTCGAGCAGATAAAAACCGTATCGATCTTTCAACGTCTGCAGCTCGCGCATTCGATGCGGCACGCCAAGCACCTGAACCAGCAGCACCGTCTGCGCCTGATGGCGCTTCAACAGGTCTTCAAGGTGGTTGAGATCGAGGCCGAAGGTGTCGGGATCCGCCTCGCACATAAATGGAGTAAACCCGAATTGAATGGCCGGAGCGATGGACGTGACCCACCCGACGCTCGGAACGATGACGTTGGTGTTGCGCAACTTCCCCGACCGCAGCAAGGCGTAGTACATGAGGAGATTGGCCGATGACCCGGAATTGCAGTGCACCGAATAGGGGCGCCCGAGCCACTCGGACCACTGCCGCTCGAACTCGACGGTCACCGCGCCTTTCGTCAGCCGCGGATAGGTCCGCAGCCAGTCGACCAAACGATCAATGTCCTGCCGGTCGATCGTATCCTGAGCCAGACACCATCGCGGGTTGAGCTTGGTACTGTGTGCATGAAGCGTCATGGTAGTGGTCCCTCTCGCGCCAAAAAGGAAGCCTGCGTCTGTCAGCAGACCAGGCACCGCACCAGGAGACTAATCAAGATGTATGCCACTGAGGCTGTCAGGCGGAGGATGTGACACCGTAGGATTTCTTAGTTGGAGAACTGATGCGGGCGCTGCGACCAGGCAAAAAATTCCCAGTCCCCGGCAACCGCTGTAGTCTAGGCGGACTCGAAGGAATGTTTCTGAAGGACGAAGGATTCCAGCGCTTTTCTGACCGATCCTCCCCACCCGCGGTACTCGATGGTTTCCTTCCCGTCGAATCGGAACTCCAGGCCGAGATGCGTTCCCTCTGCCTGCGTTGACACGTTTCGGACGACCCCTGTCAGATTGTTGACGTGGCCTGTCCCCACGATTTCGAATTCCGCGCGCATGACCATGCCTGGGAAAAAGTCCTGCATCGGCCGTTGGAGAAGCACGGCGCACCCGGACGCGCTGAGGTCCGTTAAGAGCCCGCCGATGCGGGAGGGACTGCCGGTTGGGTGGGCGCGCTGGTTCTGATCCACTTGCAACAGCACAATGGGTTCTTGAGCCGTCACTCGCCCGTGTTTACGGAGCGGCACTTCTTCCAGCGTGGAAGGGAACGCCAACAGCAAAAAAGGAAACGGCTGCAATTGCGCATGCAACACGTCCGTGCGGTATCCGATCATTTTTCCATTGTAGATGTATCGCAACAGACAGGGCATGCCCGCCACGCAAGGTATAGGTTGCCCGAAGTGAAACGGCCATTCACACACAATCCAGCTACGCTCTTTCCATCCCAGGACTGAGCCGCCATACTGCGCTCCCGTGCCCTCGGTGGGCAGACTCAACTGCAGCGAGAGCCCCACTTCGAGGAACGACGCTGGATGACGATGTAGGATCAGATTATTCATGAGGTCTCCCCACGCAGGCCAGGCAAGGCATAGACATACCCCTGTCAGCCCTATCGGCAGACGGCTTCAGAATCTGAAGCCGGTGTCCAGCTCGGGCGTTCCCCCTCAGTAAAGACCAGTCTCACATCGACCGATAGGTAAAGGACAGAAATCGTTCCCTATTTGCTCTCATCACAGGCTTCTTGAGGATTGGGCATAACTCTGACATGGCTTCGACAAAACGTATCCCCATAGAACAACTCACCGTCGGCATGTTTATCGCGGGTTTGGATCAACCCTGGTACAGGACGCCGTTTCTCCTCCATAAGTGGCTGGTCTCCAATCCCGATGACATCGTGCAACTGAAACGGCACGGGATTCAGATCGTCACGATTGATACGGAACGAGGATTGGACGTAGGGGCAGCCCCTGTCGCTCCCCCGGAGGTGCCTCCTTCTGTGCCTGAAGCTTCGTCGGCCCAGACTGACACGATAGACGCACCTTCGAACGGCCATGCTTCGCCTGCCGCCGCAGCGGCGGCGACCTATCGCGAAGCCATGCAAGCCGTCGAACGGGTGTTTACCGACATTGAAGCCGGCCAGCCCCCGAAGATCGCGACACTCAAACCGGTGGTGAGCAAACTGTTGAAGCAGATCATCGAACAACCGGAAGCCATGATGATCCAGTTTTGCCTGGATAAAATGCGCCGCTTCGATGGAACGCTTGCCAATCACGGCATGGACGTGTGCGTGCTCACGCTCATCCTGGCTGTGGAAAACAGCTGCACGGAAAGTGACATGGAATCGCTCGGGCTCGGGGCATTACTGCACGATATCGGATTCGTCCGGCTGCCGCGCAATGTGTACCGGAAAACCTCGCCCCTCACGGAGCAGGAACAGGTGCTGATGCGGCAACACCCGCAGTTGGCCGCCACAGTCTTGTCGAAAATCGATTCGCTCCCCGAGACGGTCTCTCACATCATCGCGCAGCACCACGAGTGTCAGGATGGAAGCGGTTTTCCGAAGATGGTGAAAGCGGGCGCCCTCTCGCCGCTGGCGCAATTGATGGCCCTGGCGGATACGTATGACGATCTGGTCACGTCGCGCTACGGTCGCGCGCCGTTGTTGCCTCACGACGCCATTCGACAACTGTTCGTGTTGGGGGCCAAAGGCCGATACGACAAAAATCTGGTGGAAGTCGCCATCAAGATGTTGGGCGTCTACCCGCTCGGAAGCCTCATCAAGCTCAATACCAACGAGTGCGCGGTCGTCGTCGGGCTGAATCATGAAGACCGGTTGCGACCGCGTATCCGGATCATCAGAGGTCCCGATGGGGAGATCCAGAATCCTCCCATCGAGAGCGATCTCCAAAACCAGGCTGCCGATCAGCCGGCGCGCACGATCCTCCGTGCCTTGGATCCAGGGCAGGAACAGATCGATCTCCCACAATACCTCGATGTCGCCATAGGCGGGGCGTAAGTATGAGCCGTCCATCACAGTCCCGTTCAGATCACTCACAACCCCCGACGGGGTTTAGGCCGACGCCTGAAGCAATGGGCCTCCTCTGGGATGCGGTCCCGCTGGGAATCTGTCTGCTGGCTCCTGATCACAGCATCGTCTTCGCCAACCGGATCGCTGCCAGGCTGCTCGGCCGATCGGCGGCCGATTGTGCCGGAAAGATGTTGTCGGATCTGATCGGGCAGCCGCTCGAACTGAACGACTCCTTGCATTCAACCGGCGTCCTGAAACTCCAGGCCGGTCACGTGGGCGCACCGGTTGAGGACCAAGCTTGCGAGACAGATGAGGCGGCGGCACTGACCGTGATCGAGTGGGAGCAGCTCCGTCTTTCAGGCATTCCGTCCGTCTCCACCCTTCTGACGCTGAGGGATATCTCACGGGAATGCGAGTTGGAAAAGGATCGGGACCGTCTCGCCACCGTGGCTGACGAAAGCCCCTACCCGATTGTCGAAATCGACCGGGACGGCAATATCCTGTATGTGAATCCTGCGATGGTGGAGGTGCTGTGCCGATTCGGATATGACCCGAACGGAAAACCGGACATCCTTCCCGAAAATCTTCCCGCGCTGGTGGCCACATGCCTTCTGGAAGGACGCACGCTGACGTCACAGGAAGTCGTCAGAGGCGAGGCCTGTTACAGCTGGACGCTGTGCCCTGTTCCCAGCAATCACCTCGTGCGCGCCTATGGCATCGACCTCGGTGAGGTCCATGCGACGCATCGCGCCCTGAACGCGACCGCCGATCATCTTCGAGAGAGCAATCGCCAATTGGACCAGGCGTTGCAGCAGGCGCAGGCCGCGGCCCGCGCGAAGTCGTCCTTCCTCGCGATGATCACGCATGAGTTGCGCACGCCCATGAACGGGGTAATCGGCATGGCCAGCCTGCTGCTGGATACCTCGCTGACGGAGGAGCAACGCTCGTTTACCCAAACGATTCAGCAATGCGGCGAAGCGCAGCTCTCCCTGATCAATGATGTGTTGGAATGCAGCAAAATCGAAGCCGGGAAACTGGAACTCGAGATGCTCGACTTCCAATTGCGCACCACGGTGGAAGACGTGCTCTCGCAGTTTGCGGAGCGGGCGCAGCGGAAAGGTCTGGAAATTACCGGGCTGGTTCACGCCGCCGTGCCCAATGCCTTACGCGGAGACCCGGGCCGTCTGCGGCAAGTGTTGACCAACTTTGTTGGAAACGCGGTGAAGTTTACCGAGCAAGGCGAAGTCACGCTACAGGCGTTCCTGGAGAGCGACACGCCCGACGGGGTGTCGATCAAGTTTGAAGTAACGGACTCCGGCATCGGCATCAGCGAAGAAGTACAGGGACGCCTGTTTCAGGCCTTTACCCAGGCCGACAGTTCCACGACCCGCAAATACGGCGGCACAGGACTCGGCCTGGCCATTTCGAAACAACTCGTCGAACTGATGGGCGGTCAGGTCGGCCTCCGCAGCCGTCCTGGCGAAGGGACCACCTTCTGGTGCACGGCCCTCTTCCAGAAACAAGCCGTCTGTTCACCCGCGATCGTTCCCTCGGCCGAGCTGAGCGGTCGCCGCATTCTGATCGTGGATGACAATGAGTCGAATCGAACGATTCTGCATCACCTGGTCTCGGGATGGGGCATGCGCGATGGGCAGGCCCGGAATGCCGCTGAAGCGATGGAGCTCCTGGAGCAGGCTGCGGCCAAGGGTGAACCCTATGATGCGGCCGTGCTCGATATGTTGATGCCCGGCAAGGATGGGCTCCAATTGGCCCAGGACATCCGGGCAAACCAACATGGCGCCGGCGTGCGACTGGTGGTCTTGACCTCGCTGATTCAGCCCGGTCATGCGGAACGGGCGCGCCGCGCCGGATTCACCGCCTATCTGACGAAACCGGTCCGGCACGATCAGCTCCAAGGGTGCCTTCGCGTGGTGTTCGGATTGCAGCACAAGGCACCGACCGCAGAGGCGGGTACCGGCAAGGGTCAACCGATCTCGCCGACACTCATCACGCGCCACACCCTGGCCGAACAATCCCCCCGCCCGCGAATTCTGGTCGCCGAAGACAATGTGGTCAATCAGAAGCTGGCCGTTCGCATGTTGGACCGCCTCGGATATCAACCGGACGTGGTGTCCAATGGGCAGGACGCCGTGACAGCGTTCGAACGCGAATCCTATGCGGCAATCGTCATGGATTGCCAGATGCCGACGATGGACGGGTACGAAGCCACGAGGCTCATCCGTGCTCAGGAAGAACGACCGGACGCGTCGCGCACGCGCGCGCATATTCCGATCATCGCACTGACGGCGAATGCGTTGCCCGGCGACCGCGAACGCTGCAAGGCCGCCGGAATGGACGACTATCTCACCAAACCGGTGAAGACGGATGATCTCGGCCTCATCCTGCAACGGTGGGCCCCGGCGAAGGCCGCTGCCGATGTGGCCCCCCCCGCTCCTGCCCGCGAGATCAGCAAGACAGACGCGCGCGTGTTCGACGCGGGCGCCATGCTGGCGAATATCGGTGGAGACGCCGAATTGTTCGATCAATTGATTCGGCTGTTCCTGGACCGCCATAGCGTCATGATGAAGGAAATCGAGTCCGCCATCGGCCAGGGTGATGCCGTAGCGCTCGAGCGAGCCGCTCACAGTCTCAAAGGCACGGCGGGGAATTTGTGCGCACCCGATGTGGTGTTGCTGGCGAGTCAGCTGGAAGCGTCGGGACGCCTGGGAACTCTCACCGAAGCCCCCGGCCTGCTTGTCCGCTTGGACCGCACCGTCCAGGAACTAGTGGCGGTCTTATCCCGCCAGATCAATCCCACTGACTCGCAGTGACGCTTCCCTGAACCCGCACGAGATCCACGGATGCGACTGCCCTCCTCCGAGCCGACCAACAATGTCAGAAGATTCGATGAAGCTTGCAGGAGACCGGAGACAACGTGGCTTAACGGGCTGACACTTGCAGAGACCGGGAAGGTGACGGAGTGCTCGAGGCGGAGGCAGCGGCAAAGAGCGGATAGCGGGTCGGCAAATCTTCCGGCAACACTAATTGCTTACACAGCCTGGTGCGGTGGTTCATGACCAGTGGGCCGCGCAGGTTGGCCGTCACCGCGGTCGGGTCATCGGAAGGAATGGTCAAAATCGTGACGACGGACAACTCGTCGTTGTCCTGCTTCTGGATTTCGATCAGTGCATCCGTAGGAATGGTCACCTGGTAGTCCGGTTTGAAGAGCGCCGGATCGAGAATGACGAAGGCCAACTGAGGTTCCTCGACGCACTGCAACCATTTGAACGGCGCATCCGTATCATGGTCGAGCATGACGTATGTGGTCCAGTCGGGAAATCCCAGAATGCCGGATGGAAACACCAACAACGTGTCGTCGTTCACTTCGAAAGTTCCGAATCTGGTCGACTGACACTTCATGGTTAGTTCTCAGCTTCCCCGGCGCCCCATTTTGTTCGACAGCTGGCGAAAGGCTTCCAGAGGAATCACTCCGGGGCCTGCGGCAATGCGATTCTCGTCTTGAATCCTCGCATGCACTTCATCGCGATGGACTTGCACATTGGGCGGCGCTTCGATTCCCAGTCTGACCTGCCCGCCTTTGATGCCAAGCACCACAATGCGGACATCGGGACCGATGGTGACGCCCTCTCCCCGACGTCGTGTTAAGACCAGCATACAAGCCTTCCTTGGCGTGTGAATACGGGTACATGAGGTATATCGGTACAGGAGAGAATGAACTTAAGCCTTACTTACCGCAGATAGTTGAGTAACGAGGAATCAAAAATCTTGCTGAAGGTTTGGCTGGCGGCCTGCACGGCGACCTGCTGAAGGCTCAATTGGCTGATGGCCGTGGCGAGATCGGCATCCTGATTGTCGGAGATGGCCTTGGAAATCGTCAGAGTCGCCGTGTCCAGCGCATCGTGGGTGACCTGCAAACGATTGGCTAACGCCCCCACCGTCCCCTGCGCATCGCTGATCTGCGCCGTCGCCAGGTCAAGATTGCCGATTCCTGTTTGAATGCCCGAGCGATTGTTGCTTTCGAGCGCCGTGAGCAAGTCCCGGAGTGAATCGAACATGTTCGTGGTGCCGCCGGTAAAAATGCTGCTGCCGGGAATCAGAATTTGGACGGTCTGATTTTCACCCACCGCGATCGACTGGGTTTCCGTGTTGCCTTGATACGTGACCGTATCGCCGGTGGTAATCACGTAGGGCGTCGCATTGGTTTTCGTCCCGCCGAACACCGCTTGTCCCGCCACTTCGGTATTCCCCAATTGGACCAATTGCCGTTGAAGTTGGCGGACCTCCTTGGCGATCGATTGGCGGCCTTCCGCGGAGGTCGTATCGCTGCTGGCTTGAATGGTCAATTCTCGTACGCGTGTGATGAGGGTCTGGACCTGGCCGAGCGCCTGGTCGGCGGCGTTGACTCGCGACGTCCCGAAATCGATATTGCGAATCCATTGCTTGGTCTGGGACAAGGCGGACTTGTCGAGGACAATCTGGCCATAGGAGCTCGGATCGTCTTCGGGAGTCGAAACCCGTCTTTGGCTGGAGACCTGTTCCTGAGAGGTCAGCATCTGCAACCGTGAACGCTGGAGATTGCCGAGCAGGGTGTTGTACATTTGTTGGTCGGCGACTCTCATAAGACCTGCTCCCGGTAAAGTGAGACGACGGTTACCGCTTCAACGACAAGATGGTCTGCAGCATTTCGTCGCTGGTCGTGATCAGCTTCGAAGCAGCTTGAAACGCACGCTGATACTTCAACATATTGATTAACTCTTCGTCCATCGAGACGCCGGAGACTTCTGCCCGATGGGCCAGCAGTTGATCGTGCAGAATCTCCTGCCCTTGCAGATCCCGCGTGGCGCCTTGAAGGGTTGCGCCGAAGCTCCCGGCCATTGCACCGTAGTAGCTTTGAAACGTCGTATTGCCCAGGCCCGCGACGGACGCCGTTTGCAGATTCGCCAAGGCGAGGGCGTTGACGTTGTTGCCCGGCACGCCGGCGGCTGTGGACGAGGCGGCGATTTTCTGCCGGTCCGTCAGCGCCATGCTGATCGTGCCCGCCGTCGTTCCCGTCGCCGTGAAGAAGTCCTGCGTCGTGGACCCGTCCAATCCATACCCCAATTTATGCTGGGTGTTCACTTGCGAGACGAGTTGCGACGTGAGGGTATCGAGAGACGTTTGCAGGCCTGGGGCCGTGGTATCCCGCGCATCGAGCAATCCCTTGAGCCGGCCGCCGTTGACCGATGACGTGATATCCGTGTTGGGGCCGGTCCCGCCGTCGTACCGCACGTCGAGTAATCCGCCATTGGTCGCGTCGGGAACGCCCGTGAGCTTGAACGCCGTGTGATCTGTCACGAGGACCTGGCCGACGCCGACGAACACGGTGACCTGCCCGTTTCCGTCTTCGATCGAAGAAATATCGACCAGGCCGGCAAGGTCGTTCAGAAACCGGCCGCGTTGGTCCCGGAGGTCGTTCGCTTGCTGCCCGCCCACTTCGGTCAACTTGATCTGGGCGTTGAGGTCGGCGATCTTGCTGGCCAGCGAATTGATGTCGTTGATGCTGCTTCCGACTTGCCCGTCCAGGGAAATCCGTTGCGTCGACAGCTGCGATGATGCCTGGTTGAGAAGTTTCGTTAACCCGTCGGCCTTGGTCAACAGCACCGTGCGCGCTGTCAGATCGGCCGGGTTGGTCGCCACATCTTGCCAGGCCTTGAAGAACTCGTTGAGCCCTGCCGCGATCCCTTGATCGTTTGCGTCATTAAACAGAATTTGAATTTGCGAGAGAGCCTTCTGTGACGCGCCGAACTGCCCGATTCGCTCATTGGAACTCAAGAGTTGCTGTTCAACAAAGCTGTCGACGGACCGGCGGATTTCCGATACCTGGACGCCGGTTCCGATCTGTCCGGGGCGTCCGTTTTCCGGAAGGGTTTGGGTGAGAATCGCCTCCTGGCGCGAATAACCGGGAGTGCTGACGTTGGCGATGTTTTGTCCCGTGACGGACATTGCGCGCTGATAGCTGGCCAGCGCGTTGGAGCCCACCCCGAATAATCCGTTCAGTCCTGACATACGACGACTCGTTATCCTTTGGCTCTGACCAAACCGGCGTCTGCGGCCACCGCGGTGCCGGACGATGAATAGAGTGCTGCGGATTCCGGGGACCGCTGCCAACGCTTGAGCGCCCCGTGCAAGAATTCAAGGGACTGTCCGATGAGTGTGGCGTTGAATCGATTCAATCGGTCAGTCTCGCCGATGGCCGCGATCAACTTCTCTTCCATCGTGGTGTGCGCCGCTTGGTGAGGCCGTTCGGGCGAGGGTCGATGGCGCCGCTGTTGCTCCAAGTCTCGAATCTCATCTAGAAGTTGAGCTTTGCGCGTCGTGACAGAGGTGAATTGGCCGAACGACAGGGAGCGGATCGCGTCCTGTTCCTCCAGCAGTAAGGACTGAAACGCAAGCATTTTGTCGAGCATGCCCTGCACGAGCAGATCTGATTGTGTGGGAGTCTGTTGGGCGAGGGTCGACACCGTGCTTCCTCCTCGACAGTGACGTTCCGGTCTACGAGAACAGCGAGCGAAGGGTTGAGCCGGTGAAGCGACCCGTTACAGGACCGCGTCCGTCAAGACGTTACGAATGATGGCATCCGCAACCTTTTTGCCGTCGACGTTGTAGGTGCCCCCTTCGACTGACTGCTGAATCTGGCCGACTCTGGCGTCACGTTCGTGATCCGGCTGCTCTGCCGCCGCCCTCAGACGCTGGAGTTCCTTGGCTTGCTCCGAAATCTGCACGCGGTCTTGCGACTGCGTGGTCTGAGACGGGCTTGTTTTGTTCTGTGTCCGGTCGGTCTCCTGGACGCCTAAGAGAATTTTCGCGAGATCTGCGGCCCGGCCATTATGAGAGATCTCCATGACTGCTTCTCCTCCCCTGTGCAGGGTGTTCCGTAGGCTTTCCCCTCGTCGAGTACTCTATCGGCGGGGTCGGCCGGGAACTTTAGGAGAACCGGTCGATTTATTTGTTTTTTTCGACGTAGGCATCCACAAAGGCCGTGAGGCCGATGCCTCCCGCCTGTGTCGCCAGCTTGGCAATCTCCTGATCGTAAAAGGAGTACCACACCTGTTCGTTTTTCCTGTCCAGCAAGCCTTCCGGAACCGTTTCTCTCATTTTTCCAATAAGATAAGAGATGAAATAGGCTTCAAACTCCTGTCCGGCTTTATGCATCGCTTCAGTTGATTTTTGTCCTGCCTGCCCCTGCCCTTGAACCCGGTCGAGCCCGGTGGGCTGGGTCGCGTTCATCTGGGCCAGATCAAGCTGACCGCTCAGCAGATTTTTGATATTCATATCGGTCGCGTCTTCCTTATACGATCTCAAGATTGGCTTGAAGTGCGCCGGCCGCGCGGAGGGCCGACAAGATGGCAACCAGATCACGCGGTGTCACGCCGACCGCGTTGAGCGCACGAACCACTTCTCCAAGCGTGACGGTTTGATCGACGACAATTAGCCGGGACTGCTCCTCAGCCACATCGGTCTGCACATCCGGGGTGACGATCGTTTGGCCCTGGGTGGAGCCGATCACCGGAGCCGGAGGCTGCGACACGTTGAGCGTGTTCTTCACGGAAATGGTGAGGTTGCCATGCGAAATGGCGCAGGTGGACAGGCGGACATGTTCACCCAGCACCACCGTGCCAGTGCGTTCATTCACCACCACCTTGGCCGCCACATCGACACGCACATCCAGCCCTTCCATTGTCGCGATATACTCCACCACCCGCCCCTGGAACGTCGACGGCAGTGTGGTTTTGACGAGACCGGCATTGACCGGGACCGCGGTACCCTTTCCAAACGTCCCGTCGATGGCTTCGGCGGTGCGAATCGCGGTGGTGAAATCCGGATGCCGCAAGAGGACCGATACGGTATCCCACTGGTCGATATCCACGACCAATTCTTTTTCGACGATGGCGCCGGCCGGGACGACGCCCGCGGCCTGGTGATTCTTCGTGACCGTGGCGCCGCCCGCGCCGCCCGTTCCGCCTAAAAACCCGCCGATGGACACCGGCCCCTGCGCGACCGCAAAGACTTGTTGGTTCGGCGCTTTGAGCGGCGTCAACAGCAAGGTGCCGCCTTGGAGGCTCTTGGCGTTCGCCATGGAAGAGACCACCGCGTCGAGCGTCATGCCGGGCTTGACGAACGGCGGCAGCTTGGCCGTGACCATGACGGACGCGATATTTCTCGTGAGCAGCTGAATCGGGTCGATGACCAGATTAATGCCCATCTTGTTCAACATGGACATCATGGCCTGAATCGTGAACTGGCCGCCGATGACCTGGTCGCCCGTACGATCCAGACCGACCACCAATCCATATCCGATCAATTGGTTTTCCCGCACGCCTTCAATGGTCGCGACGTCTTTGACACGGACGGCATGGGCCAACGACGCGCTGAAGAAGGAGATGGTCAGGAAGGCCAGCATCCCTACCGCGGTGCGGCGAAACCAGGGACTCATCTGCTGTCGTGGCTCGGCGACCGGGACCGGTTTGGCGGTCGGCGGCGTCCATGGACGGGTCAGAAGCTCCGGATCCATCGAGGGCGTCCGAAGGACTCCGCTCGACAGCATGAGACGAAAACACTGCATGATCATCGCCCGTTGTTGTTTGCGTGGCCTCGTCATGATGACTCCTGTCTCGCTCCTGTGTGCCCTGCTCACTCGGTCATTAAAAGGGATAGACCCAATCCAGAATCCTGACGAACCAGCCAGGCCGTTGCACGTCGTCCACCACGCCCAGGCCGGAATATTCAATTTTCGCGTCGGCAATGGCGCTGGATTGCACCGTGTTCTTGGTATTGACGTCGACACGGCGAACGATGCCGGCGATCGTCATGATCTGCCGCTCCGAATTGACCGTCACTTCGCGCCGCCCTTCGATCCGCAAATCACCGTTGGGCAGCACTTCCGTCACGATGGCTGAGATCGTGCCGGTCAAGGTGTCTTCGCGATTCGTGGCGCCTTTGCCGCCGAACTTGTTTTTGGCGCTGGCGTCGATGCCGAATCCCCGCTTGGCCTCTCCCCCGAGTCGAATACCCGGAAGGCCGAGATAGCCCATGCCCGTGCCGCCGATCCCGTTCGACACGGTGGAATCTTTTTCCGCGCTGGTGTCGGCGCTCTTCGACCCCTTGTGTTTTTCGGAGATCAAAATCGTGATGATGTCGCCGGCGCGCATGGCGCGCAGGTCTTCGTAGAGATAGGCTCGCCCATTCTCTTCCTGCCACAATGAGCCGGTCGTCTTAGGAGGCGGCATTTTCGCCAGCTCCGCCTTCGTGGGCTTCGCGGGGGACGAACTCGAACAGCCCGGCAGGATGCAGAGCGCAAGCCCGCAGAGCAGGAATCCGATTTTCTGATGAATGGTGAACGTGGAATTAAAAGCTGACACGGACCACCCCCGGACCCACGACGGTTGCGCGCAGATCCTTGCCGGAATCGACATTGGACACGGTGATGGTTTGGCCCAGTTCACCATGCGATTTCGTGACACCCACGGTCTGAATGGAGAGTCCACCCTGCCGGGCCTCGATCGTCACCCGATCGCCTTTGTGCACGGCAAACGGACGGCGCAGGGAGGCCAGCCGGATCGCGTTTTGAGGCGGCAAGGGACGGATCGCCGCTTTACCCACGACATCTGTCGGATTGGTGGCAAACGATTGTTTGAGGTCGTAGAGCACGAGGCGTTCGGTCGCCACGTCGTCGGCCGCGATCTCCTCATCGACTTTAATCGAGCGAACCGGGACCACCACTTCGACGACGGCGGCGACGTCCGCTGTGGCCTCGATGGTTTTGATAAACCGGCCGTTGACCGTCAGATGTATCTGAAACACCCGGCGACCGAGCGGTTCATCCGCATGACTCCCGTTGACTTGCAGGTCCATCGTTCCGGACGGCACGGTGATCGGCTGTTGGGGATCGCCCAGTGCCACCTGGCAATCGACGGCTCGTCCGGCGAGTTCCCGCTTGACGAAATCGCGGATGACCCCGCGAATCTGATCCGGATAAATGGTGCGTTTCCCGCGGGCCAGCGGAAGACTATGGACACTGTGCACAAGCGCTTCATGCACCCGGAACAGGGGCCTGATCGGAGCCCGCTCCCCTGCCGTCGCGGGAAGAACCGCGCTTGCCAACAAGCTGATGGTCGCCAGAGAGATAAGGCCGGCTCGAATCACAGGTGTCACCCCTCGTTCAAGGTACGGCGCCGATTACCGGCGCAGGTTGTTGGCGATCTGCATCATTTCGTCGGACGCCTGGATCGTCTTCGAGTTAATTTCGTAACTGCGTTGCGCGATGATCATGTTGACCATCTCTTCCGCCAGATTAACGTTGGAGCTTTCCAGAAATCCTTGCTGCAGCGTGCCGAAGCCGGTGGAAAATCCGCCGGTTCCTTGCTGCGCCGGTCCCGAGGCAAAGCTGTCGAGGAATAGATTGCCGCCCATCGCGACCAAACCGGACGGATTGTCGAAACGCACCAGCTGGATTTGTCCCACCTGCGACGCCTGGGTCACGCCGGGGAGCAACACCGAGACGGTGCCGTCCTGACCGATGTCGATTTTGAGCGCGCCGGACGGGATCGTAATGACCGGAGTGAGCTGATCACCGTCGCCGGTGACCAAATTACCGACGTTATCGCGTTTGAAGGACCCGTTACGCGTATACATGATCGTGCCGTCCGGTCGCGCGACTTGAAAAAAGCCTGCGCCGTCGATGGCTAGATCGAGGTCGTTGCTGGTCTGCCGCATGTTCCCCTGCATCCACTCCTTGGCCACGGTAATGGGACGGACGCCGCCTCCGACCTGGACGCCCACGGGGAAGACGCCGACGTTCGACGCGTTCGTACCTGGCAAGCGTTGGATCTGGTAGAGCAGGTCACCGAATTCGGCCCGACTACGCTTAAACGCATTCGTGTTCACGTTCGCCAGGTTGTTGGCGATGGTGTCGACGTTGAGTTGCTGGGCCGTCATACCGGTCGCGGCCGTCCACATTGCGCGAATCATACACTCCTCCTATTGCACCCGGCCGAGATCCTGGATGGCCGTATCCGTCATATGGTCCAGCGTTTGAATGAGCTTTTGCGCCGATTCATAACTCCGCATGCCCTGGATCATCTTCACCATTTCGCTCAAGGAATTGACGTTCGATTCTTCGATGTGCCCGGACTGGAGTTGCGGTTTCGTCGAAACGGTCGGCTTGCCCCCGCTAAACAACCCTTCGGCGAATTTCTGCGGCATCTCATTGGGGGGAAATTCCACCACCTTGATCGTACCGATCGCGTTGCCATCGACTTGGATGCCGCCCTCGGCATTGATCTGAATGTTACCGGCCGGCACTTTGATCTCCCCCTTCGTGCCCATGACCGGATGTCCCAAATTGGTGACCAGGCGGCGTTGACCATCGAGGGAGAAAATGCCGTTGCGGGTATACCGCACCCCGTCAGGAGTCTTGACCTCGAAAAATCCATCGGTCTGGATCGCGACGTCGAGCGGATTGCCCGTGATGCGGATCCGCCCCGGTTCGAAGGTGGTTCGCATGCCGTTCGCTTCGGTGAACACGCGCTCGGTGGGGCCGGCCGGTCTGGTTGAAATGGTAGACGTAATGCCGCTCGATGCGCTCCCCATCCCTACCGACCCGCCACGGGCCAAGAGCCCGCGAAACCCCTGTTGGTCCTGTTTGAATCCGGCCGTATTGACGTTCGCCAAATTGTTGGCGAAGACCTGCAGCTGTTTTTCTTGCGCGACTGCGCCGGAAAGTATGGGATAGATGGCTCGATTCATATGGTATCGGCTCCAACCCTTCGGTGTCTGTCACAGGGAGAGTTAGCAATCGACATGCCATTGCGAAGGGCTGCGTGGCACCACGTAGTCTGCAGGCTACGATGGAAGAAATCGTTAATGATTGCCGATAGATGGAGACGACCCGCTCTGTGAATTCGCGCGCGCGCAGGACGGAGCCGCCGAGGAGAGCTGTCAAAGATGCTGACGGGAGGAAGTCTTTACCGCAGAGTAGGAAAGTCCTGCCTACCTGAGCCGGTCCCAGGGATGAGCAATGGAAGATTAGGCCGTGATTGTCGAGGTGGAAGCTGCAGATGGATGTGCGAGCATGGTCTCGAGGCCGGACATTCCCGAGGCTTCGTTCTGAGACGCCTCCAGGGCACGCGTGGCCGCCTCGAGCAACAGGATGGAATTAAGATCGCCCTGATTGGAGAGCGCCATGCCGATCCGGCCGGTCAGGAACACTTCGTGATGATCCAGAGTGATCGGCAAGGCGATCGCGCCCTGCATTTTTCTGGCGAGCATCATCACGTCATCCGTACCTGTGATTTGATCGACCAACACCGCAAACGTCCGTTCAGCGATCCTCGCCACGGTGTCGGTCGTGCGCAAGGCGCTTTTCACGCGGGCCGCCTCGATCCGGTACATGAGGTGACGGTTTAATTCGGCCGGAGGGGCGGCGGCGGGCGTGAAATAGTCCAACTCGATCATCAGCACGGCGAGCTGGCGGCCTTGTTTCTGTGCGCGGATCAGGGCCTGATTGAGCAGTGAGAGAAACAGGCGATTCAGCGGTAAGCCGGTGACCGGATCGTAGGTGCTCGTTCCATCACGATCGGAGGTAGTCCAGGCCGTACGCGCGGGAGAGGTGCGAGGCCGCGGGGTCCAGAAGGTCGCGCCGAAAATCATCAACGTGAAGGCCACCCCGATCGAGACCATCATGGGATACGCCGTTAAGGCGGAGATCGTCAGGAGACCGATGGCCGCCGTCCAATACAGGCCTCCCGCCATGAACAGGAGGCAGGCCAGCACGCCGAATCGGGCGGCATCGTATGACCGGGAGAGCGTTTGCTGCGAGCAGGCATGATGAGACGCAGGCCCACGCCCGGTGGCGGCGTTCGACTCGTCGGTTACTGGCGGAGGCACGCTCATATGCCCGAAAAGACCTGATGGTTGCCCAATGGATATTGCGGTCTAGAGGGTATCGGACAGAGCGGAGGGAAACTAAAGGCGGTGGGGCTGACTCACCGAGGCTGTTCACACAACGGACAGCAAGGAAGAGGAGCGGAATCGAATGCGCGGTTAGACATCGACCGGTTCGAGCCGGGCCTTGAGATGAAGAATGGCTTTCGAGTGGATCTGGCAGACCCGCGATTCGGTGACTTTGAGTGCCTGCCCGATTTCCTTCATGGTCAGCTCCTCGAAATAATAGAGCGACAGCACCAGACGCTCTTTTTCAGGCAGGTCCTGAATCGCCGATTCCAAGACGTGACGGGCTCGCTCGCTCACAAGAACCGAGAGCGGATCCGGCTGATTGGAGTCGGTCAACATGCTGATGATCTTGTGTCCATCCGCATCCTGCACCCCGAGGTCATCCAGGCTGATGACCACAGCGCCGCGCGAACGGGTCAGGAATTCGTCCAGCTCGTCGGCCGACATTTTCAGCTCTTTGCCGACTTCCTGATCTGTGGGCGGACGCCCGAACCGATGCAACAGCTCGGAGTAAGTTTTTTGGAGCAGCGAAATCCGCTCGTGAACGGATCGCGGAATCCAGTCCATCGACCGAATCTCATCGAGCATGGCGCCCCGAATCCGGAATTCCGCATAGGTTTTGAACTTGGCCTCGCGGGTCGGATCGTATTTGTCCATCGCATCCATGAGCCCCATGATGCCCACGGACATCAGGTCCTCGGCATCCATGTAGGCCGGCAGGCGGAACGCCAGCCGATGGGCCATGGCCTTCACGACATGGGTGAATTCCTGAATGACCCGTTCACGATCGGCTTCCGCAATCACCTTCCGCGAGGCATTCCCGGTCGCAGACATTTTGCGTGCTTCCATCATTCGTGTACAGTCCTTTCAGTCAGTGCGTCCGCAAGAGTTGTTGCCAGAGGAACTGCACTGTGCCCTTCGGAAGCGCCGGAGGCGTCAACTGTGCCACCGCGTCGGTCAGCTCTCGAAATGCCCGACTGGCCGGCGCGTGAGGAAACAGATCGATAACGGCACGCTGCTGGGAGACCGCCATCGGCACATAGTCGTCCTGCGGAATGGCGCCCAGGTAGTCGAGGGAAATGTGAAGAAACCGGCTGACGGCGACTTCCAGCTTCCGGTAGATGCGGGCGGCATCACGCGGTGACTTCACCATGTTCACAAGGACGTGAAAGCGCCGTTCCCGGTATTGCCGCAGCAGGACCTTCATCAAGGCATAGGCGTCCGTCAGCGACGTGGGTTCGGGAGACACGACCACCACGATGGATTGGGCGGCTGCCGCGAAGTACGTCACGGTGGAGGAGATGCCTGCCCCGGTGTCGATCAACAGCACATCCATAGTGGAGGCCAGGCGTTCTAATTCTTCCTGCAGAATGAGCTGCTGCGCCTCGGTCAACACGGTCAGTTGTGAAATCCCGGTGCTGGCAGGCAGCACCACGATGCCGTTGGGGCCGGTCAGGGCGATGTCCTCGAGCCGGCACGTTTTGGCGAGGACATGCTCCAGCGTGTATTTCGGGGTGAGCCCCAACAGAATATCGACATTCCCCAAGCCGAGATCGGCATCCAATACCAGCACGCGCTTGCCGGTCTGGGCCAGGGCAATGGCGGTGTTCGCCACCACGCTGGTCTTCCCCACCCCGCCCTTTCCGCTGGTGACGGTGATGACCTGAGTGCGGGAGGGACCGACGCTGCCGTCAAACGTGTTCAGTTGCGGATCTAAAATGTCTGGTTCGATCGCCATCGTCTCTCCCCTGTTATTCGCTGCCGTCTATCGCGTGTACGTCTTGATGCCTGGCGTCACTGCCGGTGTGGCCTGCCTGATCCATGGCTGACCATGGCGTTCCCCCGGCGTCAGAACCTGCCCTCCAAGCAGCAGGTCGCCCAGGCGGTTGACGTGCGCCTGGACTAAGTCATCTGGCACACGTTGACCGGTGCCCCAGTAAGAAAGCGGGATACCCGTCCGATGCGTGGCTTCAAAAATTCCGCCATACCCGGTGGTTTCATCCAGCTTGGTAAACAGCAGTCGTAACGAGGGCAGGTCCACACACTGGCTGGTACTGACCACGATATCCGGCACGCGCGTACCGGCGGCCAGTACGAGATGCACCTCCATGGGAAGGGCGCCGTTGACCAATCCTCTCCACCGCTGTGCCGCGATAGGTTCATAGGGGTTGAATCCCGCGGTATCGATGAGAATCAATTCGGCTTCGCGCGCCTGCGCAACGGCGGCGCGAGCCTCCTCGCACGACGCGGCCACAGCCAGTTCGATCCCCAATACCTCGGCATACAGCCGCAGATGTTCCACGGCTGCAGGACGATAGGTGTCCATGGTGATCAGGGCGACACTCCGCTGCTCCACGATGCCGTAGTGCGTCGCCAGCTTCGCAATGGTGGACGTTTTACCGACGCCGCTCGGTCCGACAAACAGAGCGATCTTCTGTTCGCCGGCGGTGCTCAACAGCGGACCGGCGGTCGTCACGCGGTCCAACAACACCGTCCGCAACAACTGCAGAGAAGAGTTGCGTTGAGACGCGCCCTGCTCCACCAAGGTTTCACGTAATTCACGCAGGCAGGCTTCGGCGGTGCCATGCTCCACACCCTGGGCCAGGAGATCTTCATACACGCGCTGGAATGACTGGAAGGTGGTGGGGTGACTGTCCCTGTTCCCGTCCGAAGCCTTCACCGTACGGGACAGTTCTTGAGGGATGAAGGACGCCTGGCGAGCCGGCGTCCGCGGCTTGTCGTCTCTCTTTTCTATCGCGCCCTGGAGCGTTTTCTGAAACCGTGACTCCTCGGCCGGCACTGTTGGCGCTTGCGCGGCGGCAGGAGCGGGACGATCATCTTCGCCGAGTATCGGTGCGGAGTCCGGCACCGCGGCATCGTCTTCAATCGCCGCCATTACTTCGAGCATGGAGCCGCCCAGGAGGCCGAACCCGTTATCCCAGGATCGCACGCGCTTCGTCGACAGAATGACGGCATCCGGCCCCAGCGTATCCTTAATGGAGCGGATGGCCTCATGCATCGATGCGACGTGAAAGGTCCGTACCTTCATGCCAAGCTCCTCGTGTCACCGCCGTCGAGATCGAGACGCACTGTTTCCATGGCCTGCAATCGCGTCACACTATCCACTTCGTTCAATCCAAGGATCGGCACCGAGTGCAAAATACGGTCCGTCAGTTTCCGGAGATGGCGCCGGAGTGACGGCGAACAGAGAATCACCGGTTGATGCCCTCGTCCGACCATTCGTTCCGCGGCCTGCTTCAATGCACTGAGCAGTTTCTGTGCCACCAGCGGATCGGGTACCCACTGATTGCCTTGCCCGGCCGCATTAGCCTGATCGGCCAGGGTGCGGTCCAGGCGCGGGTCGAGTCCGATGATCGGCAATGAGCCATCCGGAGCGAGATATTGTTTCGTAATCGTCCGCCCCAGCGCTTGCCGCGCGACTTCCGTGAGAATATCCGCATCCTTGGTGGTCGCCGCATGGTCGGCGATGGTTTCCAGGATGGTTCGCAGATCGCGAATGGGCACGCCTTCACGCAAGAGATGCGACAACACACGCACCAGTGTGCCGAGAGGAATCAGATTCGGAATCACTTCCTCGACCAGCTTGGGGTGATTCTTGCCTAGCTGGTCCAATAACCCTTGCACTTCCTGCCGCCCCAGCAATTCATGCGCATGCCGCTTGATCAACTCCGACAGATGGGTCGCGATGGCGGAGCCAGGGTCGACCACGGTATATCCAGCCATCTGCGCCTGCTCCCGCTGATGCTCCGGCACCCACATGGCCGGGAGGCCGAAGGCCGGCTCCTTGGTCGGCAGACCATGAATGATGCCACGTTGAGCGGTGCCCGGGTCGATGGCCAGGACGTGGGCCGGCATCACCTCGGATTTCGCCAACTCGACCCCCTTGAGGAGTGCCGCATACTCATTAGGCCTGAGTTGTAAATTGTCGCGAATGTGGATCGGCGGCAGGACGAATCCCATCTGTTCGGCAAATTGGCGCCGCAGGCCTTTGATCCGGTCGAGTAAGGCGCCGCCCTGCCCTCCATCAACCAGACCGATGAGACCATACCCCACCTGGACCTCCATGAGATCCAACGGCACGACCTGGGTCGCGGCTTCCTCAGCTTTGGCTTGAGGCGTTTCCGGTTCGGGAACTGCGACGGCCGCTTTCTGATGTTCGTTGAGTTGAAAGGCCATCCATCCGGTCACACTGCCGAGCGCGAGAAATGCCAGATGGGGCAAGCCAGGTACCAAGCCCATGGCGAGCAGAATGCCGGATGCCGTGCCGATGGCCTTCGGCGAAATCAACACCTGGCGCGTGATTTCGAATCCAAGGTTGACCTCGGACGCCGCGCGGGTGATGACGATACCGGCTGCGGTGGACACGATCAGGGCCGGCACCTGCGCGACCAGGCCTTCGCCGACCGTCAGCAAGGTGTAGGTCTGTGCCGCGGCGGCCACCGTCATCCCCTGCTGCAGGACGCCGATGGTTAATCCGCCCAGGATATTGACGAGCGTAATCACGACCGCCGCGATGGCATCGCCGCGCACAAACTTGCTCGAACCGTCCATCGCTCCGTAAAAGTCCGCTTCCTGCGCGATTTCTTTTCGCCGCTGACGGGCCTCCTTGTCATTGATCAGGCCGGCGTTCAAATCCGCATCGATGGCCATCTGCTTGCCGGGCATGGCGTCCAACGTAAACCGCGCAGCGACTTCCGCCACCCGGCCCGCACCTTTGGTGATGACGACAAAGTTGATGATCACGAGAATCGTGAAGACGACCAGCCCGACGGTATAGTTTCCACCGACGACGAAATTGCCGAATGCGCGGATGACTTCTCCTGCCGCAGCCGCGCCTTCGTTTCCGTGCAACAGAATCAAACGGGTGGAGGCGATGTTCAGGGCCAGCCGCAGCAAGGTCACCATCAGCAGGATCGAGGGGAAGACGGAAAACTCCAGCGGTCGCCTGACCTGCATGCCCACCAGGAGAATGATGATCGACAGGGTGATGTTAAAACTCAGCAACAAGTCCAAAAAGAAGCGCGGCAGCGGGACCAGCATCACCATCAGAATGCCGACCACGCCCACGGACATGAGAATGTCCGGATGCTTCACGAGCGATGTGCTGGGTATCGAGGTATTGTCCTTCGCCATCTCACTCCCCACCGTCCGGAATTACGCCGGCGGCAATTTGCCGCGCACGCGGTACACAAAGGCCAGAATCTCAGCGACGGCGCGATACAGATCTTCCGGAACTTCCCTGCCCACGTCGACCAGCTTGTAGAGCGTCCGGGCCACCAGTTTGTTTTCCACGATCATGACGCCATGCTGACGACCGATCTCCCGGATCTTTTCGGCAATGAAACCGGCGCCCTTCGCCACCACGACCGGCGCGCCCATCGCGTTTGAGTCGTATTTCAATGCCACCGCCAGGTGAGTCGGGTTGGTGATGATGACATCGGCTTTAGGCACGGCGGCCATCATGCGCTTGCGCGACATCTCACGCTGGGTGCTGCGCACCTTCGCTTTGAGCCCGGGATCTCCTTCTGCGGCGCGACTCTCTTCCTTGATTTCGTCGCGGGACATGCGCAACCCGCGCTCCCATTCGAAACGCTGATACCCGTAGTCCATGGCGCCGATGACCAGTGCCGCGCCGCTCATCATGAGCGCGGCCTCGAACGTCGCCCATCCCACCGTGGGCAATAGGGTTTCCATCCCGAATTGCGTCAGCGACGAGAATTGGAGCATGTCGTCTTTAATGGTGATGTAGCCGACGCTGCCGATCGCCAGGATCTTGAGCCACGATTTCACCAACTCGCTCAAGGCCCGGACTGAAAAGAGCCGGGAGAATCCTCCGACTGGACTGATGCGGGACCAATCGACACTCAGACCGTCCTTTCTCCACAGGAAGCCGGTTTGCATCACGTTGGCGCCCACACCTACGATGGCGATCCCCGCGATGACCGGTCCAAGCATCACGAATACGTCGATCCCGATCTGGCGAAGGATGAGATGCAAGTGGTCCAAGCTGAGCGCCCGCAACGTCGATTCCTCCATCGACTGGCTGAGCCAATGCTGCAAGGCATGGCGGAGTCGTTCCATGATGCCGGGAGTCATCCAGTAGAGCGCGGCAAAACTGCCCAGCATCGCGACGGCCATGGCGGCATCGCGACTGAGCGCGATTTGACCCTTCGACCGCGCTTCTGCTTTGCGTTTCGGTGTTGCTTGTTCTGTGCGATTTTGGGCGCTGTCAGCCATGACCCAAGCCCTTCAGGAGACTCACGATCGTCTCCACCAGGTTCTCGAATTCTTTCTCAAACAACGACAGCGTAAACGGCATGGCCAGACTCATGGCCAACAGGCCTGCCCCGATCGTGATTGGAAAGCTCAAGACAAAGACGTTCATCTGCGGCACGGCGCGGCCAAGGATGGCGAGGACGGTATTAACGATCAGCAGGGTGGCAAACACCGGAGCCGCCATCTTGAGCGCGACGCTCAGCATGTGCTGCGCCAACTGAATGATATCGGTGGCGATGCTGTCGGACAGCGAGGCGCCGAATGGCGGGACGAACTCGTAACTCATGCCGATCGCATGCACCACCAGGAGGTGTGCGTTGAGCGAGAGGAACACCAACGACCCGAGCGTCAGTTGGAATTGCGCGATGATGGGAGTATTTTGATGGCTCATGGGATCGAACATCTGGATCGCGCTAAACCCCATCTGCGTGCCGACCAACTCACCGGCGACTTGAAAGCCTGAAAACAAAAGCCGAACAGCCAGACCGATGGTCAGGCCGATGAGGAATTCGCTTCCCATGCCGGCGATGACCAGCACCGGATCAGCCGGCAATGCCGGCAACTGAATGATCGGCGCCAGCACCAGGCCCAACATGGTGACTAACCCGGCCTTGACCGGCATCGGGATCGTGCGGGTGTTGAGGATGGGGAAGACGCTGATCAAGCCGGCAATCCTGACCAACAGAATCGAAAAAGATTGAAAGTGCGGCAAGGCGAGGTGCAGGGTGTGCGCGGCGTTCATGCTGTCGGCGACCTATCAGTGAATCAATGTCGGAATGCTGGTGATGATATGGGTCATGAAGGCGATGAGCACGCCCATCATCCACGGGAGAAACAGCAGTGTGGCGGCAAATATCGCCAGCACTTTGGGCACGAACGTCAACGTGGCTTCGTTGATCTGGGTCATCGCTTGAAAGGTGCTGACCATCAGGCCGACGATCAGGCTCAGGCCCAAGATCGGCGCCGAGACCAGCATGGTCGTTTCGATGGCCTGACGTCCGATTTCCGTGACCGTTTCAATGGTCATGATCGAGTCCTATTGAAAGCTCTTCACCATGGAGCCGACCACGAGATACCAGCCGTCCGCCAGCACGAAGAGAATCAGCTTAAACGGCAGAGAAATCATGACGGGCGGCAGCAGCATCATGCCCATGGACATCAAGACGCTGGCCACGACCATGTCCACGATGAGAAACGGAATGTAGAGCAGAAATCCGATTTGAAACGAAATCCGCAATTCGCTGAGGATGAACGCGGGAATGATCACATGCGTCGGCACCTGATCAACTTGTGCAGGTTTCGGGGAATGAGACAATTCCAGAAACAGTTCGAGATCTTTGTCCCGCATCTGTTTCAGCATGAAGCCCCGAATCGGTTGAATACCGCGATTCCAGGCATCTTCGTAGCCGATTTGTTCCGCGAGCAAGGGCTGGAGCGCATCCTTGTAGACCGCCTGCCCGACCGGGGCCATCACAAACATAGTGAGAAACAGCGCCAAGCTGATCAGCACTTGATTGGGCGGCACCTGCTGTGTCCCGAGGGCCTGGCGAAGAAAGGACAGCACGATCACCATGCGCGTGAACGAGGTCACCATGATGAACAACGCGGGCGCCAACGACAGAACCGTCATCAGCGCGAGAATTTGCAGCACCATGGCGGTCTGTTTGGTGCCGCTCTGGCCAAGGTCAAGCGTCACCGATGGTCCTTCCGCATAGACGGCCGAGGCGCCGGTCAGACCCGCGAGAAGGACGAGCCCGAGCAATCCCAAGCTCCGAGCGCAGCCGGTACGCATCCTCGTCCCACGTCGAAACGGTGCGAGATTACCTTCCGGCATGTCCCATCTCCTCGCGATAGTCTGACCGGACAGGGCCGGTTGGCGGGATGACGGCACTCGATGAGCCAGCCAGCAGGAGCCGTTTCACCTGCTCAGGGTCGGTCACTTTCCCGAGTGGAACCAGATCGGTCGCCGTGGTGCCGAGAATCAGAACCTCGCCGGCGACCGCCACCACCATGACCTGCTTGCGGGCACCCAGGGACCCGCTGCCCAACACCTGCACCAACGGCGCACCGCCGACCGGAAGCAAGCGTTGGCCGACTCTGGATTTCACGACGGCCAGCAGGCCTAGTATCAACGCCAGCACGACGCCCAGCGCCGAGACCATGCGGACCATACTTTCCCACATCTCCATGGAGCGATCGACCTTGTTCACGCCCGTACCGGCTGGCTCGCCGGATCACGTTGCGCTTATCCGAGTTGTTGAATGCGCTGATTGGGACTCACGACATCGGTGAGGCGAATGCCGAACTTTTCGTTGACCACCACGACCTCGCCGCGCGCCACCAACTTGTTGTTGACCAACACTTCCATCGGCTCCCCGGCCAGTTTATTCAGCTCGATGACGGATCCCTGTCCGAGCTGCAACAACTCGCGGATCAGCATGCGCGTCGCGCCGATCTGCACCGTCACCTGCAGCGGAATGTCGAGCACAAAGTCGATATTTTTGTTGGCCGGCACCGCCCCCTGATTATCGACCGGAGGAAACGAGGTCGCCTGCGGGTTCATGTCCGCGCCATTCAAGGCATCCGCCTGCGGGGTTGTATCGCCGTTGCCCATGCGCACATCTCCTTTACTTCGGCGCGACCTAACTCAAGACCTTGGTCACGCGGCAGGCATGATTGCCTTTATAGACCCCGGGCTGCCCGTGGAATTTTGGATCGCCCTCGACCAGACACAGCATCGGATCGCCGGGATGTTGATCCAGCATCAACACATCCCCGGGATTAAAGTTCATCAGGTCCTGCACGTTGATCTTGACGCTCCCCAGTTGAACCGCCACGGCGACATCGCACTCCTGAAGCGAATCCTTAAACCGGCTGCCCCAACTGCTGTCCTGCTCGACGTTATCGGCAAAAAGCCCCGAGTACAGCTTTTCCTTGATCGGCTCCAACATGGAATAGGGATACGCAATAAACATCTCGCGAGTAAGGTCGCCGAGATGGACCTGCAGTGTGACCACGACGACAATTTCCGATGTGGTGACCACCATGGCAAACTGCGGATTGCTCTCCGAGCGCAGATAGTTGAGCTTGACCGGCATCACGGCTTGCCAGGCCTTTTCCAGATCAACCAGCGCCTGCTGAACCAGCTTCTTGATGAGCCGTAGTTGAATCGGGGTGAATTCCCGGCCTTCCGGCTTCACGTGCGTCTGCACTTTTCCGCCGAAGAAGAAATCCACGATCAGGTACACCAACATCGCGTCCATAATGTAGAGCCCGTTGCCACGCAAGGGTTCCATGGCAAACAGGTTGAACGAGGACGGCACCGGTACCTTTTGGATGAAATCTCCGAATTTGATGATTTGCGTGCCGAGGACGCTGAACTCGATTTTTTCGCGCAGGAGGCTCGTCCAGGATACGGATTGCTGGCGCGTGAAGCGGTCATTGATCATTTCCATCGTGGGCATGCGCCCGCGAATGATCCGCTCCTGGCTGGTGAGACTGTAGGCCTTGATTCCTCCTGGTTCTTCCTCTTCCTTTGGCGCCGTTTCGACCTCGCCGGACATGACCCCGCCCATCAAGGCATCGATTTCTTCCTGGGAGAGTATTTTGTCCATGATGTCCTTGGCGCGGAATCCTGGTTACTGAATCACAAATTCTGTGAAGTACGTGGATTTGACCGACTTCTTGGGCAACAGGCCGTTGATCCGTTCGGTGATGTCGTCGCGCAGTTTGTGTTTTCCCTGAGGAGAACGCGCGGTGGCCGAGTCCAAACTGGTCAGGAGGACAAGAATCGCATCGCGAATTTGCGGTGTGCGCGCCTTGATTTGTTCTACCGTCCCGGCATTGTCTGCTTCTACCTTCAGGGTCACTTTGAGGTAACGAATTTCGGGAGAATCCGCGAGATTGACGATGAAGGGGTCCAAATCGGCGATGGCACTCGCGTCGGCGACGGCCCCATGCTCACCTCCGGCTTTCTCTTCAGCCGCGCCATGCGCGGAAACCTTGTCTCCCCCGCCCTCGCCCTGCGCTTTTTCGGCGGACGATCCGCCCATCATTTTCATCATCGCAAAGGCGCCGCCCAACGCGAGGATCAAGACCCCCGCGACGATGATGATGACCATCTTCATGGGAATACCAGCCGGTGCTGCTGGGGCCTTTTCTTCAGCTGCATCTGACATACAACCCTCCTGCGGACAGTGTTTGCCGGTGCCGGTCAGTTGTGCAATGCATATGCCACGTGCGGGGCCAAGCAGGTCTGTCCCGTGGGACGCAACAGCGTCGAGATCGCGTGATAAGACAATGATTTGGAGTCGCGGCGTCTCACTCACGATGCCACATCGCCTGCGCGATGTACGTGTTGTCACGGTAGTGACGCGTGATCAGTGGAGGCCGACAGAATGTTGACGAGCGAACGTGGAAGAGGAGCAGCGAGGACGAGCCGGTGAACTAGGTAGAAATTGCCGGGTTGAGCCCCGACGACGGTGGTGGCACCGCGTCGGGGCCCTCACCGATTATCGCTTGAGATTCACGAGTTCCTGCAACATTTCGTCGCTGGTCGTGATGGCTCGCGAATTGGCCTGAAACGCTCGCTGCGTGATGATCATGTCGACGAATTCTTTCCCAAGGTCGACATTGGATTGCTCAATGGTTTCCGACAAAACTCTTCCCAAACCGTTCGTCGTCGGCGCACCTGTCAAGGCTGCTCCTGACTCGATCGTTTCAAGGAAATGGTTGTTCCCATTGCTGACCAACCCATCTGGATTGACAAATCGGCCTAAAACAATCTGTGCCAGAGCTCTTGACTGACCGTTGTTGAATTGCGCGACGACCCTTCCTTGTTTATCGACATCAATTTGCTCAAGGCTTCCCGAACCATACCCATTCTGGGTTTGGCTGACAACGCCGGAAGCTGAACCGAACTGAGTCAGGGCAGACAAATCCACCGTAACGGTTTGAGGGGTGGTGGCTCCGTTCGCCAAGGTCGCAGTGACGGTCTGCGTGCCGCCAGCAGTAACCGCGCCGCTGGCGTTGAACGTCATATTGGCTTGCGCGGTCGCCGCCCCGCCGTTGATTTGAGAAAACACGCCCCAGGCATTCGCGGCGGTTTTTCGGAAATACAATTGCATCTGGTGCGAATTGCCCAGCGAATCGTAAAACGTCATGCCGGTGGAAAAGTTGTACGATGTGGTATCCGTTACGCTGAAGGCTGTCGTCGGTGCCGTGGCGTTCGCATTGAGATTCCCAAGAATGGACGCAGTGGTCGTGGCCACGGGCGGCACGGCGCTCGACGTCAAGGTGATTCCGCCGATGGTGCTGGTGATGTTGCCGTTGGTGTCGGCCTGATACCCTTGCAGCAGGGCACCGCTGCTGTCGATCACCTGCCCGGTGCTGTCGACTTTGAATTGCCCGGCCCTCGTATAAAAAAGCGCACCGGATGAATTACGTACCTGATAGAACCCGTCTCCGTCGATCGCCAGATCGAAGGTATTTCCCGTGGTGGTCATCGACCCCTGCGAAAAACTGGTCTGTACATCGTTCATGTAGACCCCGAGACCGATTTGATCGCTTCCCGACCCTCCTGCCAAGCTAGCTGAAATCAAATCCGAAAATGTCGCGCGGCCGGACTTGAACCCCACTGTGCCTACGTTGGCAATATTATTGCCGATGACCCCCATGGCATTGCCGTAAGTACTTAGTCCCGACACCGCGGTGAACATCGAAGTCAAAATGCCCATGATCGCTCCTCCTTGTTGCCGTACGCTGTCTCGTTCGATCTCTTCGTGCGGCCGGCCTTCACGCCGGCCTCGATCAGGCGACCGCCGTCGTGCCGGTCTGGGTGGTCTTGTTCTGGGCCGCCTCTTGGAGCGCCACGCTCCTCTCCATCAACGACACCATCTTCGTCATCTGGTCCAGCTGCGAAAATTGCGCCGTCTGTGCAATAAACGCCTCGTTCTCCATCGGCTTCAAGGGATCCTGATGCTGAAGCTGCGTGACGAGCAATTTGAGAAAATCATCCTTGCCGAGCGGTTTGGGTCCGTCGGTCGTCGGCGTCGACGCATCCGCTGCAGGTGTCTGGGTAATGACTTTACTGATATCCATAGTTCCTCCCAATCAGGCAAACAAGCTCACCCGTTCGTTTGATCCGGCACGACGCTCTCCCCTCGCCGCACGTTCATCCTCTCGCGCCCCCGCCTGGGACATGTTCGGTGACGAGGACCGCCCTTGCTGTTGCTGCTGTTGAAACATCCAGGCGTTGTCTCCTCGGCCCTGTTGCTGATCGACCGTGACCCGCAACATGCCCATTTCCAGGCCGGTCGTGCGCAGCGACGATTCCAACGATTGTCCCTGTTGCAACAACCCCAGACCCAATTCGCCATGTTCCGTTCGAATATGGGCATGAACCGTCTGGTCGCTCATCATGACGCGGACGCGCAACGGCCCCATATCCAACGGATCCAGATCCAACGTCACGCTCTGCGACGGGGGGGCCATCCCTCGAAGCTCGCCCACATGTTCGGAGTCGAAAGCCCGAAGCACCGCAGTGGTCTGTTCCGATTCGCTCCTCCCGAAGGAACTCTCGCTGACGGGCGGCGCCGGTTGATGCAGATCATTCATCCTCTCCATAAAAGCCGGCCGGGCATTCTGCTCGACTGAGGGAGTCTGATTGAGAAGGGAACGGTCACTGCCTCCAGACGAATCGGAAAGACTCTGTCCGTCTTGATCCAGGAATCGCCCACTGCCGGTCCCTGCTTGCCCTTCGTTCAGGGAGGTTTCTTGCGTAACCGCATCGAACATCGTCGAACGATCCACCTGATCGAGAGGGCCCTGCTCCGTCATCTTGGGGTTGTGCTTCGACGCGGTCATGGCAGCGAGGGCGGAACTCACATGATCCGCATCAAGTCGAGATCCTGCACCGGAGTCTATGCGGTCTGCCGGTTTTCCTTCCGGGGCAGGAATTTGACCGGCGACCGATGACCTCTCCTTCGCCTCGGACTGCACCGTCTCCTTGTCTGCGGGGTATTTGCTCGGAGCCGCTTCCTTGCCTGCGGCTGCCGTGGCATCCGGTTCGCTTCTCGGAACTCCTGGCGTGGCTGCATCAGTTCCAGGTGCGGAAGCGACCAGGGACGTGGCAGACGTAGATCCTTCTGTCGCGTGATCGTTGGAGAGGACCACAACTGCATTGCTGGGTGTGTCAACGCTGTTCTCAGCCGTCTCCGTCTGGGACGGCTGCTCTTCCACCGGAGTCGCGGAAGCGGCCGGTACCATCATTGCGGCCAGTAGCATGTCCTGCCGCATGGCATCCTGTTCATGATGGTTCTGTTTCGATTCCTGAGTCGCGTTCTTTTCATCTGAGTCGTCCGCCGACTGTCGGGCCGTTTCCTCTCTGCGTTCAATACGGTTGTGTGGCTGATCATCGCCTTCTGATACGGCTGATCGGTCCGATGGATGGTCTGATGGCTCCTGTGTTGAACGAGCAACCTGGCGCGCGTGCGGTGCGGTCCTCTCCCCGTTCCGAACGGTGGGGGTATCCTGTTTGTACGGCATGTGACGAGCCTCCGCACGCCCGAGTACCGACTCAAAGTTCCGTGCTGGATCCGAACCTTGAACCGCACGCTGACGATCCCTGGTATCTTGAATCTCTGGTGCGCGCTGAGTGGGAAACCCGCTGGAGAGTGCGTGCATATCAGTGGCCATACAATTCCTGTCTGTGACGAGCCCGTGAATAGACAGTGGACACTACTACAAAGGCCGTGCCATGAGCGATGTGATGAAAAATGCGGTCTGACGCGAGGTTTTGATGCGACGAGGAGAACCGGCCATCGCGAGAAGGAAGATTCTGCAGTTGAAGGCGGCAAAAGCTGCCTGATGAGGGATACCTGAAACGACGCGCTACGGGGTGGTCAGCAATTGCTCGGTCAGCCGGGCTGCGCGTTCCGGCTTGACCTCTGCCAGGATGGCTCCGGCAGATTTGCCTTTCAGCAGTCGGAGCACTTCGAGCGCTTTGCGTTCGGGCATGCGCTCCAGCCTGGCGGCCGCCTCTTCTGCCGGCATGGCTTCATAGATCTTCGCCAGTTGAGCCTGATTCACGTTGACCGCCGGAGTGGCTTTGGCCGGTGTCTTTACTTTGTCAGCCTCGCCCGCTCCCTTGGCTTGGGCGGCCTGGCGGCGCTTTTTCTCGGCCTCCACCGCCTGTTCGTGGCGTGTGACAATCTGCTCCAACTCTGCCTTGAGTTCCAGGAGGTGGGTCTCTGATCCGCGCACAGCCGTCTCACGCTTGTCTAAGAGACGTTTGCGTTGCTCCAACATGTCATAAATTTCCCGTGGGGCGCTGGTGGCCGGTCCTTGGACGTCTTTTTTCACCGTCTCGGACTTCGATTCGTCTTTCTGTGCCGCAGGAACGCCCTTCGAGTCTTCTGCCGCCTGAGCCGACGGGACGACCGCGAGCAAAAGCGCGCTCAAACACACCCGCATGGCCGTGCCGGCATACCTGCCTGGATCAGTATGGCTTCCGGTCTGCGTCATCCCCGTTTCCCCTTATGCAATGGGCTTCGTCTCCAGGCGCGTTCATCGAGCAGGTGCTGATCCTGGCGCTCACGGCGGCGGCGGAGGTCCAGCGCGGCGCGAGCCTCAAGCAGATCCAATTTCTTACGATACTGCATCGCGTCGAGCAGTTCAGCGCGTTTCTGTTCCATCTTGGTTTGTTCGGCAGCCAAGACCTGCTCCAAGTGTTTCCGTGCCGCAATCGCCTGATCCATCGCATCCAGGTGGCCATACATCTGATCGACGGTGCTGCCGGCACGGGCCTGAAGCAGATACCGGTCGGCGTCTTCTTTGGCGCGTGATTCCAACATGGCCATCCGATCCACCGTTTGCTGTAGGGCGTGACTGAGTTCTGCCAGTTCCAGTTTCGCCACTTCCTCCAGTTGTACCGCGTAGGTCCTGAGGACCGTCACGTTCATTGAATCGTCCCTGCCAGCGTCAGGAGCGCGTCGATCGATTGCGGCAATCCGACCGCCTGCTTGGTTTCTTGGCGCAGAAACGCCGTGATGCCGTCATGGGCGGACACGGCTTTATCGAGCTCTTTGCTCGTGCCGGGCTTGTACGCCCCCAAAGTAATCAAATCTTCGGATCGTCGATACAGAGCCGTGCGTTCGAGGACTAACCGCGCCGCGGCATAATGTGCGGGCGTCACGATGTCACGCATGACCCGGCTGGTGCTCTGGAGGATATCGATGGCGGGAAAATGATTGCGCGCGGCGAGTTCCCGGGACAGCACGATATGTCCGTCGAGAATGGATCGTACCGCATCCGCGACAGGATCGTTGAGATCGTCGCCGTCGACCAGGACGGTGTAGAGGCCGGTAATGCTGCCGCCGCTTTGTGCCGGGCCGACCCGCTCCAGGAGTTTCGGCAAGACGGCAAACACGGACGGCGTGTACCCTTTCGTGGTCGGCGGTTCCCCGATAGCCAATCCGACTTCACGCTGGCTGTAGGCCAATCGCGAGAGAGAGTCCATCATGAGCAGGACGTGTTTGCCGCAATCGCGAAAATATTCCGCAATGGCCGTCGCCACCAGCGCGCCCCGGATGCGGACCAGCGGAGGTTGATCGGATGTCGCCACGACGACAATAGAGCGGGCCCTGGCTTCAGGCGTCAGATCGCGTTCCAGGAATTCTTTGACTTCGCGGCCCCGCTCGCCGACGAGGGCGATGACCCGGACGTCCGCTTGCGTATAACGGCTAATCATGCCCAACAGTACGCTTTTGCCCACGCCCGATCCTGCGAACACCCCGATCTTCTGACCTTGGCCACAGGTCAACAAGGCATTGATGGCCCGAATACCCAGATCGACGGGCTGCGTGATTCTGGCTCGATGCAAGGGATTCAGCGGGGCCGCATACAAGGGAACCCGCACGTCGCTGCGAAGAGGCGGCAGCCCGTCCAGCGGATGTCCGAGGCCGTCAAAGATGCGCCCCAGCATCTGAGGACCGACGGGGACGGATGCGACATGTCCCTTCATGACCACGCGACTGCCCGGTCCGATGCCCTGCATCTCACCCAATGGCATCAGCAACACGCGATCTTCCCGGAAGCCCACGACTTCCGCCATCACGGATCCGTGCCCTCCTTCACGCGTGATTTCACACACTTCCCCGACGGAGGTGAAGGGGCCAGAAGCTTCAATGACGATGCCGACGGCCTGGGCGACCCTACCCGTGACTGAGAGCGGTTCGACATGTTCCAATCGTTCGCTAAGCTTCACCGGCATCCCGCTTTCGTAACGCTTCGCCCAGCCGCAACAACTGCGTGTCCAGGGTCGCATCGATCAACAGGCTTTGCGCCTGAATGAGACATCCTCCAGGACCGATGGCGGGGTCTGTCTCGAACTTTAAGGTCAACAGTCCGTGCGGCGTCTGGCTGAGGGCGTTGCGTGCCGATTCGAGGACGGCGAGATCCGAGGGATGCACCCGGACTCGCACGAGACCGCTTTCGTGCAGATGCGCGAGGGCGGTTCGGACTTGCGTCACGATCACGTCGCGTTTTTCGGTGACGGCATCCCGAACGACCTTGTGCGCAATCATGAACGAGAGGGAGGCGATTTCTTCTTCGACCGTCTCATGCAGATGCTGCCACGTTTCCTCTAAGCGCGTCATCAACGACGTCACCAGGCTCTGCTCCCGCTGTCGCGCGGCAGCCACCCGTTGGGTCGAACGCGTTTCACCTTCCGCCACTCCCCGCTCAAACTCGGTGAGATCCTCCGTTCCAAACGGTCGATTGCCGCGACTGAAATCCGCCAGCGGCACGGGACGTAATTGAATGTTCCCGGAGCGAATCAACGTGCGGGTGAGCACGGTATTTTCCTGTCGCAACCGGTAGAGTTCCAGCAATCTGGACACGGCCAGCCGGACCAGCTCGACTTGAAACGGTTTGGTGAGAAAATCCGCTGCCCCGGACTTCATGGCCCGGACGGCCAGCTCAATGTTCCCGTGGCCGGTCATCACGATGCCGAGCAGGCGATTATCGATGTCGAGCGCTTGCTGGAGAAAGGTTATGCCGTCTGCGCCGCCCAACTGCACATCCACAATCACGACAGCCACGGAGCGGGTGCGCAGATGAGTCAAGGCTTCCTGTACCGAGCCGGCGGTCAGGACAGGATGTCCCGTGGGCTCCAGCATCTCGGATAGCAGGAGACAGATAGAGGGCTCGTCATCGACGATCAAGATGGCCCGCGGCGACAACTTCTTCTCTGACTCGGGCGAAACCGCCATCGAAACGCCCGTACCCGCGGCAGTGCTCCCCATTTACAACAACTCCTCGCCTCCGCCGCCGCCGATGACGATACGGCCTTCTTCCTCGAGTTTACGGCAGACTTTGAGAATGTTCTGTTGGGCCTTTTCGACATCCGAGACCTTGACAGGCCCGCGTGTCTCCATGTCCTCTTTGAGCATTTCTGCCGCGCGGCTCGACATGTTCTTGAGAAATTTTTCTTTGATTTCCGGCGTAGCCCCCCGCAAGGCGATCGGAAGGTCTTCTTTGCTGATTTCCTTCATGAGCTCCTGCATGCCGCGAGAGTCCAGATCCACCAGGTCGTCGAAGACAAACATCAACGCGCGGATATTTTCCGCCAGGGCCTGATCGCGTTCGGTGATTTTGGCCATGATCGCGCCTTCGGTATTTTTATCCACGCGGGTCAGGATCTCGGCCATGAGTTCCGCTCCGCCGACCGACATGCTCGACATGCCCATCGAAGCCGACAGAATCTCCTGCAGACTGTCGCTGAGCTCAGCCAGCACTTCAGGCTGCACCTCTTGCATGGTGGCCAACCGAAGCGAGACGTCGGCATGCAAATGCACCGGCAAGAGCGCCAGGACAGCGCTCGCCTGCTCGGCCTCCATTTGGCCCAGACAGACGGCAATGGTCTGCGGATGCTCGATCTTGAGGATTTGCGCCACCGTGCGAGCATCGACCCATTTCAGCGCGTCGATGCCCGGATAGGTCTTGGTATTCAGGGACTCCATCATCCGCGCGGCCTTTTCCGAGCCCAGCGCTTTTTTGAGAATGGCCTCCATGAACTCCCGTCCTTCGAATTGCACCTCGCCGTTGGAACTGGCCTGTTCGAATTCCGCGATCACGCTGTCTTCTTCCTGCTTGGTGATATTCGCGGTTTCTTTCATGAACTCGCCGAGCTTCCGAATATCTTTCGGATCGAGCGTTTTCATCACCGCCGCCGCGGCCTCCTCGCCGATCGCTCGAAGCAGAATGGCGGCTTTTTGCGCGCCGCTAAGCTCTTTGTTCATGGCCATATCCGTTACGCGTTACTTTTCAGCCACTGTTTGACCACGACGGCGGTGTTTGCCGGATTGTTTTTCGCCATGTCGAGAATCTGGCCGGGCTGTTTGCCCGAGATGGCCGCCTCGACTTGTCCGAGTGATGCCGGCAGCGCCGGCGTGTCGCCTGCGGTGGCGGCCGGAGCCGACTGGACGAGCATGACCATCAGCGGACGGACGACCATGAAGAGAATCAGGAAGAACAAGAGTCCGCCCACGGCGTAGCGGATGTACGGCATCCAGGCCTTGGTGCTGTCGGCCGCAGCTTCCACCCCTGCGCCCACCGGTTCTTCCACGCCGAGGCCGAACTGGATACTCACCACTTCAACCTGATCCTGGCGTTCCGTGGAATACCCCATGGCTTTCTTGACGATCTCTTCGATGCGCTTCATTTCTTCTTCTGACCGAGGCACATACTTCTTCGGCTGATCCGCCGCCGCCTCCCCTGTCTTGCCGCCTTCATACGTCCCGTCGACCAGCACGGCGACGGACAGCTTCTTGATTGTGCCGGTGGGTTCGACGATCCGCGAGACGGTCCGGCTGATCTCGTAGTTCACGGTCTCATTCTTCGTCTGGTTGTTATTCGAACTGGTTTGCCCGCCTTCGCCTTCTGCACCGCCGGGCACATTCGATTCCACTCCCGGTACACCGCCCGAGGTCCCGTTGATGCCGCTGGACTTTTCCTGTCCGCGCTGCTCGCTGCGCACGACCTGGCCGTTCGGGTCGTATCGTTCTTCGGTGGTCTCGATTTTCCTGAAGTCGAGCACACTCGACACCCGGACCACCGCCTTATTCACCCCGACGATACGCTCCAACATGCTTTGAATGCGCGTTTCGATGTCCTTCTCCAGGGTGCGTTGGTATTCCATTTGCGTGCCGGAGAGGCCGGCCGATTCGTCACTGGAGGAGTTCGAAAGCAGGTTGCCATGGCCATCGACGACGGTCACGTCACGGGCCTGGAGCCCTTCCACGCTGCTGGAGACAAGATGCACCACGCCTTGCACTTGAGCTTTGGATAAGTTCTGGTTGGCCCGGAGCGAGACGACCACCGAGGCGCGTGCACGGTCCTGCTCGGTCGCAAACAGGCGCCGCTCGGGAATCGCCAAGTGCACACGCGCGCGCTCGACTTCGGGCATCTGCGTGATCGTGCGTGCCAGTTCGCCTTGAAGCGCCCGCCGATAATTCAACTTCTGCACAAAATCCGACATACCCATGGTGGTGCGATCGAATATTTCGTATCCGACTCCCCCGCCGTGGGGAAGCCCTTGCCCGGCCATTTCCAGCCGCAGATCATGCACCTGCGCATTGGGCACGAGGATGGTCGTTCCGCCGTTGGTCGTCTCATAGGGCACTTTGGCGTCTTTCAACTTGTCGATGATGCCCGCGGCATCGTCGGTCGCCAGATTGGCAAACAGCACTTGCATGTCGGGCTGTTGTGTCCAGAGAGTCACGGCCACCAGACCGGCAATGGACCCGGCGAGGGCCAGCAGAATGATGAACCGTTGGTTGATCGTGAACTGGCTGAATTTTGAAAACATGTGCTGTGAAATCCTTTATGCGTGATGTCCGCGCGGGAGACCGATCGCTAAATCTGCATGCGTTGGATTTCTTCGTACGCCGTCACGAGTTTATTTCGCACCTGCATCATGAGCTGGAACGAAGCGTCAGCCTGTTGCAACGCCACCATCGTTTGGTGAATGTTGGTGTTTTGGCCGGTCACCAAGGACTCCACGGCCTGGCTGGCCCCTGTTTGCGCGTCGTTGATATGTCCGATGGCCTCTTTCAATGAGCCTAAAAAGTTCGCGCCGCCGGCCTCGCCGGTCTGTCCAGCTTGTTGAAGTCCGGGCGTATCGATCGGCTTGATAAGATTGGCGCCCGCGATGTGCAGATCGGACATGATTACCTCCCGATTTCCAGAGCGCGATTCCACATGGTGCGGGTCGCATTGACGGCTTGCACATTGGCCTCATAGGCTCGAGACGCGCCGATCATATTGACCATTTCTTCCATCACGTTCACGTTCGGCATGGTGACGAATCCCTTTTTGTCGGCATCTGGATGCCGCGGGTCGTACACGGTCTGCCCCGGTTTTTGATCCTCGATGACCCGGGCGACTTTCACTCCGTCCAAGGCATGCCGGCCGGCCCCTTTGGAGACCTGTGTAAACGCTTTCTGAAATGCTGACGACACGGGCGCCGCCTGAAACACGACATCGCGGCGACGATACGGTCCCCCGCTGCTGGTTTTAGTCGATTGGGCGTTCGCCAGGTTGCTGGCAATCACATTCAACCGATGTCGGTGCGCATCGAGCGCCGATACGGAGACGGCGAGACTATCGGATAAATCCATCACACACCTCTTTATGGTTGGCTCGTGATCCGAGAAATCGCATCACTGTCTCGTCGAAGAGTTACCGTCCTTCACGAATCGCATTGAGGAGGCCTTTGAATTTCATGCTGATGATGGCGGCCGACGTGTTGTACTGCTGCGCGTTGTCCGACATCTTGGCCATTTCCAATTCGATGTTGACCGAATTGGCATCCAGCGGCAGATCGCCGGCCGGAACCTCTTCAATGCGCCCTTGCACTCGTTGAAACCCACTGCCCTTCGGGCCGATGTGGTGCTGATGGGTTGACACCAAGGTGATCGGCAGTTTGCCCTGCTGGGCATTTGCCAGCGCTTGCCCGAAGTTCAAGTCGGTGGCGCGGTACTTTGGCGTTTCTTCGTTGGCAATATTCGCGGCGATGACCTGCTGGCGGGCTCCACGCAGATCCAATGAACGTTCGAGCAGCTGCATGGTCCTGTCAAAAATTGTCATGGTCCACACTCCGTAGAAAGTTCGGTCCTCGACGGTGCAAGCTATATACCCCGTACGGATCGGGAGTTCCCTGGCATCTCCCGCATCTGTTTGCCAATCTTCGTTCTGGCGTCACCAGGCAAATACGACCCAGGGGGAACTTTTTGCCCAGCAGCGAGCGAGCGGCTTCAGGACTTTTCCGCCTCGACCTGATACCCCAGATCACGATATTCCCGTAATTTATTGCGCAGCGTGCGAATACTAATGCCTAACTCCTTGGCGGCATGAGTACGATTGTCTTTCACTCGCGCCAGGGTCTTGAAGATCAGGTCCCGTTCCATTTCCCACAGCGACCCGTGCGCAGACGGGGCCACGAGCGTTTCCACGGTTTCGATCGGCTGGATGGGGACCGTTCCGTCCCCCGGCATCAGGTGATCGACGTCAACCGCGTTTCCGGTTGTCACTAAAATGGCGCGTTCCATGACATTTTCGAGCTCGCGGACGTTTCCCTTCCATGCCCGCTGTTGGAGATCGGCGATGGCGCGCTCGGACAGCGTCGGCACGGTCAGCCCGTTGCGCTGCGCCGAAGAACGCAGAAAATGTCGTGCAAGGAGCGGAATGTCACCCGGTCGTTCACGGAGCGGCGGCACTGTCACGGGAAAGACATTCAAGCGGTAAAACAAATCTTCCCGGAAGCGCCCTTGTGTCACCTCATGGTACAGCGAGCGATTCGTCGTCGCGATCACACGGATATTGACCGGGACCGGTTCGCGCCCTCCGATGCGATCGACCTCCCGTTCTTGCAGTACCCGCAACAATTTCGATTGCAGGCCCAAATTCATTTCGCTGATTTCATCCAGAAACAACGTGCCGGTATGGGCCATTTCAAACTTGCCCAACTTTTTCTGAATCGCCCCGGTAAACGCGCCGCGCTCATGACCGAATAACTCGCTCTCCAGCAAACTGTCCGGAAGCGCCGCGCAATTGAGTGCCACAAAGGGGCGATGGGCGCGAGGACTCCTCGCATGAATGTAGCGCGCTAATAACTCTTTGCCCGTACCGCTTTCGCCGCTGATCAGTACCGTGGCTTGGCTGGCCGCGACACCCTCGAGAGTTGTGAGCAGGCGGATCATGCCCGGGTCTTGCGTCAAGATCGCGCGCGCTTCCAGCGCTGCAGGAGCATCCTGCTCATCCGGCTCCGTACTGGCGTGCAGGTTGAGGATCACCCGCTCGACGAGGTCGGTGGAGAAGGGTTTTAAAATGTAATCATTCGCGCCATATTTCATGGCTTCCACGGCAGTTTCGACAGTCCCGTACGCAGTCATGAGAATGATGAAGGTGTGGGGCGCTTTCTGTTTGAGCGCTTTGACAAGTTCGAGCCCGTTCAGGCGCGGCATTTTCAAGTCGGTCACCACCAACCAGGGTTTCAACCGCTCCACCTGCTCGATGGCATCCGCCCCGTCGATGGCACTCCGCACCTGATAGCCCATGCGACGCACCGTTTCCGACAACGCCGTCCGCATCGAGGGTTCGTCATCAACGATCAAGACCATTCGGGCCTCTTCGGCAGCGGCTGATGGTCCTTGTAAGGCTGGTTGCGCGCTCATTCGTACCTCTTTTCTTCTGTGATGCCCGTAATCTGATGTGCACTCTCCGAACGGCTGGACACGGTGGCAAGCGGAGCAGGCGTCGAAGGCGTCTGCATGGGGCCTCGCGGCAGCGTGATGAGAAACGAGGTGCCCTGCCCGTGATAGCTTTCGACATCAATTCGACCGTGATGGGCTTCGACCACTGCGTGCACGATGGCGAGGCCTAAACCGGTCCCCTGATCTTTTGTGGTGAAAAACGGATCAAATACCCTCGACTGCAATTCGGCGGGAATACCCGTCCCGGTGTCGCTCACTCTGAGGTGGACTGCCGGCGATTCCTGGATTTCGGGGGGAGCAGGACAGGCCGTAAGGGTAAGCGTTCCGCCTTTAGGCATGGCCTGAACCGCATTCAAGACCAAATTTAAGAGGACCTGCTTCATTTTCGGGCCATCACACCAGAGCTGAGGGACCAGCGGATGCACCTGGCACCGGACCTCAACAGAATCCGGTGGAATGGCGTGACTGGCCAGTGTGAGAACGTCGCGTATCAGCAATTCCGTGTGATGCCATCCCAGTCGCGAACAGTCCGGCCTGGTATACACAAGCAGATTGGAGAGCAGCTGATCCATGGATTGAACCGCCATGGAGATATGTTCCGCATAACTCCGCAGTTGAGGCTGGTCGCGAAGATCCTTACGCAACATGGAGGCAAACAATTCGACACTGCCCAAGGGATTTCGAATTTCATGGGCAATGCTGCCCACCATCTGCCCCATGGCTTCCAACCGATTGCGCCGTTGCAACCGGTCTTCAAGCTGGCGAATGCGCGTGACATCGTGGATCAGGACGAGTTTCCCGATCAGGTGGCCCGACTCGTCGGTCAAGTCCGTTTGTGACAAGGCAATAGTGACGCCGCTGGGAAGCACGAGCGGGTACTCTCCATGGTCCTTACGGATCTCTGCTAACACCTCGCCCACATGGCGCCCTCGCAATTGCGCCTGCGGGACGCCCAGCAGTTGCTCCGTGGAATGATTGCATCGCACCACCACATCCTCTGAATCGGCGACGATGACGCCGGTGTCCAAGGATTCCAAGACGGCCGTCACATGCGCGCGCATTTCTTCGGTTTCACGGAGATGCTCGCGGAGACTGGCATTCGTTTGCGCGAGTTCGAGATCCATCTGCTGCAGGCGCGTCGTTAATGCGTCATACGACTGCTGCAAGACGGTGGCAGCCTGATCAAAATCGCGAAACGCGCGCGTCAGCAGGTCATTGTTGGTGGCGTCGCCCTCCTGCCTGATCACGGTTTTTTCTCCCGTTTCTCGGCCGGCGGTTCCGGCAACTCATTGTCCAGCATGGCCGCCATGCGGCGGACGAGACTGTCGGGATTCACACTGAGTGCGCGCAGCCCGTTCCGGGCAAAATCCTCACGCTTCACTCCGCGAGCCAGCTGGACCATCTGCAGTTGAGCCCATGCCTCCTGCTCCGGCTCGAGCCCGGCGACGACCGCTTCCTTGTACATGGCCAGTGCCAGTGCCTGGCGTTTCAGCCGAGCCAGCGCATCGGCATGCCGCAGCAGGTCCGCGGCGGGAAGTTCCTGACGGGCTTTGATCAGGCCGTCGTAGATGGCTGTCGCTTCCGCGTCTTGCTTTGATTGCGCCAACACCGCCGCGAGTTTCAGTTGCACCATCGTCCGATCAGGGTGCCGCGGATTGTGAGTCAACCATTGCTTGCCAAGCTTGAGCAGCGCCGCGAGGTTCCCTTCGCCCTCAAACGAATTCAGAATTCCTCGTAACGCCTCTCCTGAAAACCGGCCGGTCGGAAATTCGAGCCGGTACCGCTCAAACACCGCCCGCGCGGCCCGCATATCTTTTTGTTCCATGTAGCTGTAGGCCAGTCCCATCAACGCCGTTTCATGCACCTTCTCTGCTTTGGGATCACGAACCAAGGACTGGAACAGCCGTGCCGACTCTACGGGAAACCCCAAACGGCGGTGCGCTTCTGCGATTGTGAGCAGCAGCTCCGTACCGGCGTACAACTTGTCGGCAAATGGGCCATGTCGATGGAAGAGGTTGATCAGCTCGAAATCATCTTCTGCCTTGAGGGCTGCTTCCAGGCGAGGGCGCAGGAAACGCACCAACTGCGCGCCGCTTTTTTCCGGCCAGGGATCATTGTCAAACTTGCCAGTGCGTAGCACGACCTGTTCATAGGCACGGAGAGCGTCTTCCGGTTTGCCCGCCTTCTCCAAGGTTTCTCCCAGGTGAAACAACGCCTCGCTGCCGACGACTGAACTGTCATAGTCTTTGGCGCTCTGCTCGAACAGCCGGCGAGGACTGAGCATCTCACCCGGTTTCAGTGGAATATTTGCGAGATGCGCCGAGATGGTATGTCGAAGATTGATCTCCTCCCCCTCCGGATCCAGATGTTCCTGTACATCCGCATACCGAAGGCGGGCCGTCGCAGCCATCGGAGCCTCGGGGTATTGGCTCAATAACGCTGCGTAGAAAATACTGGACTCAGCCCAACGGCCGGCTTCCTTATAACTGTCGGCAAGGTAGGTCAGGACGAACGGGGTTTCAGGCCGGTTTGGATACAGATTGTAAAAATGCAGCAACTGCTCTCGCATGACCGGGCCCCGCTTGGCTTCCCCGGCAGTATCGGCATACCGCAGCAGCGCAAAGGCATCACTTCGAAGCGCGGCCGACCATCGGCTGGCGATACTTTCGTAGAGCGCATCGGCATCCCTCATCCGGCCCAATCGATAGAGGCTGTGCGCTTTACCCAGGGAGGCGGATACCAGGAGCGTGGGGTCAACGGTGCGTTTCAACACATGATCGAACGCTTGTGTGCTTTCCTTCCAATTCTTAAATCCGCGCTGGACATAACCCAAGCCAAGCATGGCCCGGTTGGCATCAAATGAGTCGATTTCCGAGAGGGAGAGTGCATGCTGGTAGGCAATCTGGGCTTCCTGAAACCACCCTTCGACGCGATACACATCCCCGATGCGCCAAGCTGCCCGCTTGGTGTTCGTCGATTGGGGATTTTCGCGCATCAGTGTTTTGTACTGATCGATGATGTCGAGCGGGCGGATATCAGGGTCGTGACTCTGAAGCGTACTTTCAGCGAGAAACGCCTGGATGGATGATCTGAGCGGCGACTCGCGTCGATCGCGAAGCATGTTGGTGAAATGGAGGCGAGCCTCAAGGTATTGCCCATGATGGTAGAGGGCCATGCCTTGTTCGAACTGCTTCCATTCCGGGATTTCCGGCAGGCGCTCAAATCGAGGTCCTGGATCGGGCAATACTCCACGCACGAGTTCCGCTGGCTCCGGCATCATAGCCGGCAACTCTTGTCGCATCGTGGGTAACCCGCCCGCGCCTGTGGCAGTGCCTATTCCGACGAGCAGAAGCCAACTGACACAGTAGCTTGTCCAAGCAGCGGCACAGTGGGATGTAGGGGATAAGAATCGCACAGACGGCGAATCAGCAAGTCCTGTGCCCCTATGGGAATCCAGTAACTCGCTGCATCGCTTGATGATTTAGACAGTGCGACGTGGAACAATCAGAAGGGTGTCAGAAACACCAACGCCGGGGATGGGGATCCGGTCAAAAAAATGACATGGCAAGAGACGGCATGAAGGTCCGTCAGTTTTGAATGGAATACCCGTGACTTTTTGGATCAAAACCTTTCCGTTTTAGTTTTTCGACCAGCGTCGTGCGGTTGACCTGTAGCAACTGAGCGGCTCGACTGGTTATGCCGTTGGCTTTGCGCAACGCTTCCCCGATAAGACGATTCTCGTAATGCTCCAACTCCTTCGTCAAATTGATGCCATCTTCCGAGAAGCGGATAAACTGCTCGGGGGCCTCTACCGCCTTTCCACCTGCCGTTTTTAACGAACGCTCAGGAAGATCGGCTAACGTGATCATGCCCCGCTTCTTCAACACGCAGAGGCGCTCGATCATATTTTCAAGTTCACGGATATTTCCCGGCCATTCCTCTTCGGTCATGCGAACCAGTGCATCAGGCTCCATGCCGAGAATCTCGGTCCGGCGCAGTTGATTGAATTGCGCGATAAAATGATTGACGAGGAGCGGGATATCGCTGCGACGTTCCCGTAATGGAGGAATATGAATGGGAATGACATGCAAGCGGTAATACAAGTCCTGCCGGAATCGGCGTTCCTGTACGGCTTGCGCCAAATCCTGATTGGTGGCGGCAATAATGCGCACATCCACGTTAATCGTCCTGGTTCCACCCACGCGTTCGAAGGATCGCTCCTGCAACACCCGCAGCAGCTTCACTTGCAAGGGCAAACTCATTTCGCCGACTTCATCTAAAAAGATGGTGCCGCCATGAGCCAGTTCAAATCGACCGAGTCGTGTGTGTGCAGCTCCGGTAAACGCTCCCTTTTCATGGCCGAACAGCTCCGACTCCAGCAACGTTTCAGGAATCGCTCCACAATTGACCGGCACGAGCGGGCGATCTCGTCGCATACTATTAAAATGCAGCATGCGCGCGATCAATTCTTTACCGGTTCCGCTCTCCCCTTCGATCAAGACGGTACTATCGCTGTCAGCCACCTTCTCGACGAAATCCAGCACCATCCGCATCGGCGCGCTGGTGCCCACCAAATGCTCAAGGCGGTACTGATCTCGCACCGCTTTTCGCAGCAGGTGATTCTCCTGTTTGAGTTTGTAGACGTCCAATGCCTTTCGCACGACGACCGCAACCGTATCGGGCTCAAATGGTTTGGTGATGAAGTCGAACGCGCCGGCTTTCATCGCTCGCACGGCATAATCAACCGTCCCGTATCCCGTCATGACGATCGCAATCACTTTGGAGTCGATCTTTGAGATTCTGTCGATCGTTTCCAGTCCATCGATCCCGGGCATTTGAAGATCCGTCAGCACAACGTGCACCGGTTGATCCTTCACCGCTTCCACCCCGTCCATCCCGCTCGACATGACCGTGACCTGATGGCCTTCACTCGTGAGTGTTTCCGCCAGCAGTTGGCGAACTGCTGGATCATCGTCGATCACGAGAATATGTGACTGGCTCATAAGGAAGGACTCCTCTCTGGAAAACCGAAACCTGGGAGATGGGTTGGTCCCAGATGATCATGGATAGGAACAAAACATGAGGATCTTGGCGTACACACGCGTTCATTGAGCTTATTGGGAATTCAGACTTTATTCAAGTAAAAGTGAGGCCTTGTGGGAAATTTGCACCAAAACCGCCCCGTAAGATTGTGCAGACTTTGGTGGTTAGGCGTACCTTGACAGGCAGGAAGAAGAATTGTAGGGTGCCTGCTCTGCTCGATAATCACGGTCTTTATCAATAGCTCATCTTGCGGGCTGGCGTAGCTCAATTGGCAGAGCAGCGGTTTTGTAAACCGCCGGTTGGGGGTTCGATTCCTCTCGCCAGCTCCAAATTCATCGGATAATCAGACGGTTGGATGGTTAGAATTTGAGGGTACCTACTCAGGCCCTCAGCTTC
>JADYYH010000053.1 GCA_020853775.1 Nitrospira sp. | reverse complement strand
GTTGTGGTCCCCCGCGAGGCGCTCCGAGGGGCACCCGCTTCATCGAGGAGGTGCTGCGCTGGCCCGTGTCAGTAGTGGTGGGGCGCAGCTATCTCATTCAACTCGGATTTTTCCGCAGCCTGCTAGAGGCTGTACAGTTTGAGTGGGCCCTTTTTGCCGCTGTTAAGGACATTGTGCGTAGTGCCGGCAGGAATGACCACCGCAACGCCGTCGCTCACTGCATGCTTTTCTCCGTCCAGGACCACCGTTCCCTCGCCCTCTTCGAAGCAAATAAACTGATCCAGCTCATGGACCTCTTCTCCGATTTCTTCGCCGGGCTTGAGGTTCATCAACACCGATTGTGAGTGTTGCGCCATAAAAGAGCACCCGACGGTAGTGTTGGTTGTCGCGCGTGGCTGCTTCGATTTGAACGATATAGCCTCTCATGAGCGACTCCTTTCTACGCGTGGCAGCGCATGAGTGGTTCGGGGGGATGTGGGCGTACTGTAATTCAGGGCTGTGCAAAAAGGCCATGCTTATTCTCAGGACCATGGCGGCATGAGTTCGGTAGGTCGAGTCTGTTGTGGCTGCTCCCGGCTGCGGTTGGATCAGCCAACAGAGAGAAGGGAGCCGAACGGGGGTACAACGTCCGGCTCCCTCCACGTTGCCCGGCGCCTTGTAGAAGGGGCGGGGCAGTCTGTCGAAAGGCCTGTTGTCACAAGGTCCCTATCTAACAAGACGTACGATGCTAGGGGATTCGCACCATGCTCAATCGCCATGCTAAGAATTGTATGGGTTCGAAAGCCCAGTTACATCTGAGACCCGCTTGGTTTCCTAGGAGGGGCTTCGACGTAGCGATAGCCCTTTGAGTGCATGCAGCTGCTCAAGTTGATGCCCCCCGCGAGCGTCTCTTTTCTATGCTCGTCCCCCGCGAGTACTTCTTCCTTGCAGTGATTCCAATCCTCCTGTATCTGAGCATCGGTCCTATCGGCTTGCACCCACCGGCCTTCGGCGCAGGCGGCCAGGAGTGCGAGGAGAAGGCCCGTTCCAAACAAGATCAGCGACATGGCCTTAGAACCTCAATCCGACGGTGGCTAGTACGGTTCGCGGTTCACCAAAAAAGAATTGATTCGAGCCGTTGTAGGAGGTCGCGACGTATCGTTGATCCAAAAGGTTTCTGATGTTGAGCGCCAGATGCATGCTCCTCGCGCCCAGCCAGTTGCCCTTCTGGAGGTCATGGTTGTAGTAGAGGGCTGCATCGGCTCGAATGTACCCGGGCATTTCGGTTTGGTCTCCGAAGATGGAGGCATTGCGGCCGGTGTACGCAAACAATCCGCCGCCGACTCCGAATCCCTGCAGCATTCCTTCTTGAATGTGATAGGTCGACCACAGGGTGAACTTGTTATAGGGCACGTTGGCCAGCCGTTTGGCGACCAGCGACAGATCGTTATCCTTCGTGACTTCGGCATCGGTATAGGCATAACCGGCAAGGAGATTCCATCCCGCCGTGAGCTGCGCAGTCACATCCAGCTCAATGCCTTGGCTGCGTTGCTCCCCCGTCTGCACGGCAAATCCCTGCAGCGCCAGGGCTGGATCGGGATTCGGCGTCACGAGATTTTCGCGGGTCAGATGAAACCAGGCCAAGGTGGCCGAGACGCGATTGTCGAGGAAAAACGTTTTCATGCCGATCTCATACTGCGTGGAGCGCTCCGGCTTGAACAACTCCCCGTTGGGATTGAAGGAAGAAGCTGAACTCGGCTGGAACCCCTTGGTCCAGGAGGTATAGAGAGATACCGGCTCGACGGGCTGGTAGACAATGCCCAAGCGAGGGCTGACGGCGTGGCTGTCTGAAGTGTTTTGCGGTCCGCCTGCCGACTGTAGGAACTGGTGTACGTAGTCGAACCGGAGCCCGCCCATGAATTTCAGGTTGGGCAAAATCGTGACTTGGTCCTGGAGGTAGACGGCCGCCGTCTTATTGTCAGCCCTGTTGCTTATGCGATCCCCGTCGAAGGGCAGTGGCGCCAAGCCATAATCCGGCGCGTAGAGATCCAGCGGCGGGGCGCCGGCTGAGGTAAAGATGAATTGATCGGTTTTTTCCTGCCGCAATTCGATACCGGTCAGGAGGGTATGGTCCATCTCCAGGACACGAAAGTGGCCGACGAGATTTGTGATCATCGAATTGGCATGCCTGCGGGCTACCCCCGGTTGTAAGACCTGAAAGCGCTGAATGGTTCGGAAGTCCGGCTCAAGAATTCCTGCATAACCTGCAAAGAGATTGTTCCGGTCATCTTCCACGATCGTGTGCCGGAACGCGTTGCGGACAGACCACTTGTCGTTAAACTGGTGCGTGAGGTCGTAGCCGAAACGATAGGACGTGCGATTGAATGTGCTGAAGTCACCGAGAGTCGTGGAGCGATTGCGCTGGATGGGCCCGTTGGGGTTCGGGAGAAACGTGCCCTCGGCGGGCAAGCCGTAGGGATCGTTGCTCCAGCGGCGCAGGTAGTCGGCATCGACGGTGAGCGTGGTGCGTGAGCTCATGAGCCAGGTGATGCTTGGCGCGATGGCCGCCAGATCGCGGTTGGCGTAGTCCATGAAACTCCCGGCCTTCTGCCCCGCCATGTTGATGCGATACAGGACGGTCTTGGCGGCATTCAGCGGGCCGGTGGCGTCAAGTTCCGATCGGTAGAAATGAAAATTTCCCAGTGTCACATTGGCCGAATAGGCGGCGTTTGGCAGGGGCTTGTTCGTGACGATATTAATCACGCCGCCGGGATCTCCCTGTCCATAGAGGACGGCAGCGGGGCCTTTGAGCACTTCTAATCGGCGAATGTTGTAGGTGTCGGAGGCCGTGAATTGGGCGAACGGATCGAGCAATCCGTTCCGAAAGTAACTGCGATCCGTCGCGCTGAAGCCCCGGATGATCAGTGAGTCGTAGAGGGAAGCCGCGGACTCCGTGGCATTGATCCCGGAAATATTCTCCAAGGTGTTTTGTAGCCTGAACGTGCGCTGTTCTTCGATGACTTTGCGCGTAATGACTTGGATCGATTGCGGGACGTCGCGAATCGGGGTGTCGGTTCTTGTTGCTGAAATCGCCTCTTCAGCCACGTAGGTCTGGGCATCGTCGTCGCGCTCGCGGATGTCTTTCACGACAATCTCCGGCACCTTCACCGACTTCTGCGCGGCAGGACGCGGCACAACCTGCGGCGTGGGGTCTGTCGGCGAACTTTGAACTGCCGGAGCCGGCGCGATTGGGAGGACGGCGGCCTGCTCGAGGGTGACGCTTCCGGCGCTCGTGGTGCGATAGGAGAGACCTGTGTCGTGCAACAGCATCCGAAGGGCCTCCTCCGGGGCGTAGTCGCCGGAGACGCCTTGCGTCTGGACGTCGCGGGCGATGGTCGCATCGAACAGCACCTCGATGTTCGTCGCCTCCGAAAACTGAAGCAGGGCGGAAGATAGGGGTTGAGGGGCGATCGCAAAGGATCGCGAGGCTGTGGAGGACGGCTCCTGTGCATGGGCCAAGGCGCCTTGACTCGAAAGTATGAGGAACAGGCTGCAGAGCAGTATGTAAATCGTGGTGCCGGTGCCTGGTCGGGCCGAGGCTTCCCGACGAGTGCACAGCGTCGTAATGCTTCCGAACATTGCGTGGTCCTTTCCGTCGTGGTGCGATGGGTGATGCGGCCGTTTCGACGGCCCATTCACTACGACGGACAGGATGGAGGAAAGGTCTAGTGCCCGAAGAAAATTTCAGGATTTCTTGTTGCGGCTTGGGTAGAGCAGGATCAGGCGATCGGCGAATGTCACCACATGAACGGGCAAGCTCTCTTCGAGGGCGGGGAACAAGCGATCCAATCGATCGGTGTCGAACGAGCCTGTGATCGAGAGGGTGTTCAAGGATTCATCCCGCAGGATCACGATCTGACCGGAGCGGTAGCGGGCCAATTCGTCCAGGACCTCCGGCAACGGTTGGTTCTCGAAGACCATGCGGTGGTGTTGCCAGGCCAATGTACGGGTAACGTCGGCCCGTTCCGCTCGGCCCATCCATCCGCCTGGGCGATAGTCGAGGCGCTGGCCCGCGTCCACGTCGACCGATGACGCCTGTCCCAGTCGGACGCGAACACGATGCTCGGTCACCGTGACGGTTGTCCGCTCCCGGTCGGTTCGTATGTTGAACGCCGTTCCCAAGGCGCGGATCGTGCCATTGCCTGCCGTGACCTCAAAGGGGCGCATGCTGTCCGGTGCAACGGTGAAGAAGGCTTCGCCGTGATGTAGCGTCAGTCGGCGTTCTCCTTCCAGTATCGACACGGAGAGGGCGGTGTTCGTATTCAGTTGGACGGTGGATCCATCGGCCAAGGTGATCGTTCGTTGTTCTCCGACCGCAGTGTGATAGTCGCCCACAGGACCGGTCAGCCAGAGACCGAGGGCTGTCACAAGCAGGAGGCTGGCCGCCACCGTTGTGAATCGGTGCCAGGGCCGTATGCGTCGAGTCGTTTCGCTGGGCGCTTGCTGCGGAAGGTATCGATTCAACGCCCGGATGTCGTCGGGAGGCAGGCCGTCCAAGGCACGCCAGAATCGCTCGGTCTTCCGATAGGCGGCCGGATGGGCAGGATCGGCAGCGAGCCACTCGGCGAAACGTCGACGCTCGTCCCCGGTAATCGCGCCGGATTCCATCCGCACTAGCCATTCGGAGGCGGTCGAATCGGCGGTTGGGCGTTCTGGTGTGTCCATTGAATGGGTCATGGTACCGCTCCGGCCGTGGCCTTGTCATCTTGGCGACACGATACCCTTCCATCAACACTAGACGAACGAGGCGAAGAGAACATCCACTTTGACGATGTGTTCGGGGTTACCGGTCTTCGAGGCGGGTTCTGCAAAAGTCCACCGCTTTGATCAGGTGCTTGACCACCGTACTGTGTGAAATGCCCAGTTTTGCCGCTACCTCGGCATGCGACAGGTGATGGAATTTGATCAGCAGGAACACCTGTCGGCATTTGGGGGGGAGTTGCGCAATGGCCTGTTCCAGGCGCGCGACCTGTTCTCTTGACCAGACGACGGTTTCAACCGAGGGCGCGGGATCTCTGTGGTCGTTCGGCTGATCGGGATCGTCAAGTGTGAGGGTCTCACGGTATTGGCTCCGACGATGGTGGTCGATGACGAGATTCGTGGCGATGCGAAAGAGAAACGCGCGCGGATTCGTGAGAACTTCGCCGGACCTGTTCTGCAGTAGGCGAACGAACGTATCCTGGACCAAGTCCTTGGCGGTTTCCGTGCAGCCAAGGCGGCGAGTCAGGAATTGCTGTAGGTCCTGGCCGTGTTCCCGGAGCAGCGCCGACATTTCCAGATGGGTATGTGCATCCATACAGTAGGGTTCCGTCTGCACAAGAGGATTGTGCGGTCGTGATTCGCGGCGCCTGAATAGTATGGTCGGGCCAGTGCAAAAGGGAATGTTCGCTTTCCAGGTGCATTTGGATGGAGCCGAATGTCGAGGTGTGGTCCAAGCTCCCGTATACGTCTTATTCAATAATAAGGACTGAACGAACGAAGGGGGCGACATGTGAATCGTGCAACTGCCGCAGTCGTGAAATCCGCACTTCCGGATACGATCTCCGGGAAGAGAGCCCTCGCGACTCAAGACGCGATCGAGCGCGTTCGGTCCAGCCTGGGACGTTCCCGCTTGAGATGGAGTCCCCAGCGGGAACAGATCGTGCTGGCCTTCCTCAAGCAGGATCACATCACCATCCGCGGTTTGTACGGATTTCTCAATCGAAACGGGCGTCGGGCCCCGCTGAATACGATTTACCGGACGATGCGCGTGCTGTGTGACAACGGATTCGCGCAGGCAAGACGCTTCGGCGAGGAAACGCACTATGACAACATTTCAGCGAAGGGAGACCACGATCATCTGATCTGCACCGGCTGCGGGTACATTGTCGAGTTTGAGGATCCGACGATCGAGGGTTTACGGCACGCAGTCGCCTCCGCCAATGGGTTCCATCTCACCGGCCGGAATCTCGAATTGTACGGACTGTGTGCCGTCTGCCGCGTCGACGAACATCCGGCCGTTCGGACATAATTCTGTTGGAACGCCATCACTCCTGACTATCCGCTAAGGGGCCCGCCGGCGTCGGTGCGCCGCACGCTTCAACCACCACATGCGCAAGGCTGTCACATAAAGAAGAAGCGGCGTCAGGCCGGCGAAGAACATGATCCAGCGGCCGGTCAAACCGAACGCCTCGCCGTTATGCAGGGGAAACAGCCATGACAACAGTGTTTCCCCGCGGGTGAACTCCCGCCAGTCCTGGACCATCCGTACCGCCCCGCTGTATTGATCGATCCACACCTCGGTTTGTCCCCCCGCCTGCCGGATTTCTCCCGGTTGCCGGAGCCCCACCGAATAACTGTCCCGCTCATGCTGAGGTAGGCCGAGCCACATCGGCTTGGCGTCGGGGAAGGCGGTTCGTGCAATCGCCACAGCCTGCTCGGGTGGAATCCTGAGCGCTCCCGCTTGCGGTTCGGACCGTGGCTGTAATTCCGGTGACTGGTCCCGGACAGGTGAGAACCAGCGCACGACCGAGGTGACGACATTGGGGAATTCCAAGTAGAACCCGGTCACGGCGAGGAGCGTCAGCACAACAGCGCCGGCGAGGCCGGTGAGCTTGTGCAAGTCGTACAGTCTTCTGATGGCACTGCCGCCGGATTGAAACGACAGGGCACGGCGCAGTTTTCCCGGTGCCGGCCACCAGAGGTACAGCCCGGTGCCGATCGAAAGAAGCAGCAGCAGGGCCAGGATGCCGACGAAGACCTCGCCCGGTTTCCCCAGGAGCAGTTCCTGATGCAATTCATAGATGAACGATACGAAAAAGTCGCCCCACCGACGATCACTCAGGGCTCGGGTCGTCGATGGATCGACGGCGACGACGTGCCAGCGTTCCTCGGTCGAGGCCGCAACGGGATCTTTGAACCAGGCATGGAAGGTGTCTCGTTCGTGGAGCGGAAAGATGAGGGAGTCAGGGGGGGACCAGTCCGGATGCACAGCCTGGGCTCCCGCCACGATGTCGCTCAGGGGTTGATCGCTCCCCGGGGTTCGAATCAATTGAGCCGGATTCAGCCACTCATCGATCGTCTTGTAGAACACCAGCAGGCTGCCCGTAAGGCTGGTGAGCACGAACAGCGCTCCGCCGATCAGGCCGACGTAGAGATGCACCTGAAGCCAGATTTTTTTCAGAGATTTGCCCGCATTCGAGTTAACCGGAGCCGGGGGGTGGTGGTCGCCTTGTGCGGTCGTGGCGACCCAGGATGGATGCGCGCCGGTTTGAGCCCTTGCACAATCATGACGCCCTCTTGGCACAGTACACCGAAGAACCTGACGCGGCCCTACTGTAGAGAGACGTACGAGGGGTAGAGAACCACACCTCTCCGGCCATGATTGCGGAGGGGCCGGCCGGCGTAGGAGCGGGGGGTAATGTTTTGAGCTTCTTGTACGTCTTACTGAACAGGGGGTGTCATGCTCTGTCTTTTCCGTTCGCAGGCATGAAAAGTTATGGTCGATTCACTCGGCAAAGACGTACGATGCCTCTGCGGCAGACTCACGGCAAGACTTGAACCGCGAGGTGTGGTCGTGAAGTGCCATCGTTGCGGCCTATTCGTCGTCATTCCTCTCTCGAAAGTCAAGAAACATCTCCCACGCCTGGATCCTCATTCCTGAAAATAACACGTATATTCGGTCGCTTCTTGCTGGTGACCTGGATGAAAGGCCGGGCGAGGTGCGCCTGCCTCGGAGAGGGTTCCAACAGAGCTTAGGTGGGCCGTGGGGGGAGTCTCTTTCCGAGACTCCCCCGTAGCGATATGGCCGATGATACCGCGCTCAGTGGAACTCGAACTTCAGCGATCCGATGGCCGTAAACGGCGCGCCCGTGTAAACGATCTCGCGGAAGTTCTGCGCCCCGCTGAAATAGCGATGGTCGAGGACGTTGGTGAAATTAATCGCGGCCAGTAAGTTGGTCTTGTTGAACACTTCCTGCTTGCGATAGTAGAGCGCGGCGTCCATCCGGACATACCCGGCCAGCTCAAAGGGTGCCTGGCAATTGGTCGGGTCTTGGCATTGGAAAATCCCGTTCCGTTTGCCTTGCGCATACATGCCGATACCGGCGCCGAACCCCTGTGCGATGCCTTCCTGGAAGAAGTAGGTTGTCCACACGCTCCCCTGATGCAAGGCGCTGTTTGGCGCGCGACTGCCTTCTGCGAACAAGAGATCTTTCGTCACACGCGTGTCGATATAGGCATAGTTCGCGATGATGTCCCATCCGGGCAAGATCTGACCCGCGATGTCGAACTCCACGCCTTTGCTGCGTTGTTCTCCCGTCGCGACGGAGAAGAAGAAGCCGTTGAGTGGATCGGCCGTCAACACATTCTTCTTCCTGGTATCGAAGAGCGCGACCGTCGAACGTAACCGTCCTCCGAAGGCCTGGTACTTGATGCCTCCCTCATAGGACTTCCCTCGCTCGGGGTTGAACAGGTTGCCGCTGATGCTCCTAGAACCTGGGCTTTGTGGTGCGAACGATTCCGTGTAGTTGGCAAACAGTGTGACGGGCTTGACCGGTTGATAGGCGATTCCGACCGACGGACTGAAGGCCGTATTGGTCTGGGTGTTCTTGCTGCCGACGGCATTGAGGTCGTCGGGACGGTTTGTGTTCGTCTGGTCGAAGAGGTCAAACCGTCCGCCGAAGTGCACGTGCAGGTTGTCCAACAGGTCGACCTGGTCGCCGAAGTAGGCGCCCAGGATGTTGTTCTGAGTGCTGGCGTCACTGAACTTTGTGAGGGCCGGATTCAAGAACAGCCGATCATTCGGATTGAAAATGTTGATATAGCTGAAGGCTCCCGGAGTGCTCGTGTCGCCGCCGAAATCTCCCGAGGCCGTGGCCGATGAGTTTTCCCGGCCGAGTTCGATGCCGATGATCGTTTTATGTTTGATCGAACCGGTCGTGAAATTGCCATGGAGTTCGTTCTGCAAGTAATGGCTCTGGACGGTCGTCGGAATCTCATACCTCGCCAGATTCAGGATGCCGTTGCTCTCGGCTCCGACCAGGAAATTGGATTCAAGGCTTGAATAGCGGCTGCTGGTGACGGCGGCTCTGAATGCGGTTCGCCACCGGAACAGATTGTTGATGTCGTGCCACAGGGTGATCGTCGCCTTCCCGTGATGTGTCTCCAACTTGCGGGAAGGATCGCCCAGGAATCGCGAGACCGGAATCGGAGCGACTCCGTTGCCGATGGCGACGAGTCCTCGATCGATGGGCGCTCTGTCGTACATATATTCGGCTTCGAACCGCAAGGTCGTCCGTGAACTCATTTCCCAACCGAAGGTCGGCGCGAGGAAAATGCGCTCGGTCTTCACGCCATCCCGATAACTCTCCGCCGATTCGTACATGCCGTTGAACCGGTAGGTGAGGGTCTTGCTCTCGTTCAGAGGCCCACCGATGTCGATCTGGGGGCGATACAGTCCGTAGCTGCCGACGATCATCTCCGCCGAATAGTAAGGATTTCTCAACGGAGCCTTTGTGACTTGGTTGATGATTCCGCCGGGATCAGAACGGCCGTACAGATAGGAGGGCGGCCCTTTCACGACTTCGACGCTCTCGATGTTGATGATGTCGCGTTGCGCACGGGCACTGAACGTACTATCGTCCCGGAAGCCGTTCTTGAAGACGTTGAGTTCCGATGCGAACCCGCGAATCATGAAGGTCCCGCCTTGTCCGCCTTGCGTGCTGGACTGCGAGACGCCGCTGACGTTTCGGAGGGCTTCACTAAAGCGAATCACCTTTTGGTCGTCTAAGACCTGTCGTGTCACGACTTCCACGGAACGGGGCGTGTCATGTATGGGAGCAGGAATACGCGTGGCGGTAGAGGATTCGTCCACCGCATAACCCCGATCTTCGACTTCCTGGACTACAATTTCCGGCACTTTCACCGGCTTGGACGCCGCTTGCGCCTGTGTGTTGGGGCGGGCCGGCGCAGGTTCCTGACTCAGGGGGGCTAGAGGCAAAGGCGTTGCCGCCGCTGGTTCCAACGTCATCGTTCGAGCCTCGGTCATTCGATAGCTAAGGCCGGTCCCGGCGAGCATCAGCGTCAATGCCTCCTCAGGCGTGTGACGGCCGCTGACGCCGCTGGTGTTCCTTCCTTCGGCCATGTCGGATGGCAGCAAGAGACGATAGTTGGCTTGATCGCCAAATGCGGTGATGGCGGACCCTAGCGGCTGCGGCGGAATGTTGAATTCCATTGTTTCTGATGTCTCAGCAGCCGCCGTGGCCTGAGCAAGGAGAAGTGGGCTGTTGTTCTGGGTGGTGAGGCGCTGGCTTTTCGCTTCAACTAGTGTAGTGCGTCATAAATGACTTGACAATTGGCCACAACGAGAGTCAGCTTATGCATCGTGAACCTTGCTCCTCCCATTGTCTTGTCCCTGAAAGAGCGCGCGACGTTGACCGCGTGGGCTCACGCACGAAGCATGCCCCTGCGCG
>JADYYH010000052.1:0-20000 GCA_020853775.1 Nitrospira sp. | reverse complement strand
TCTTCAATACACCTTACCTTACTCATTTCTCGCTCTATTCAGTTGTCAAAGAACCGCTTCACGCACCGGAACGACTTCTCGCTCCCCACGCGAGCCGCGCACTTTACTACGCGGGCCTGACCTTGTCAAGAGGGTCAGAAATTATTTTTTGATCTGGGCTTGCTGAGAATCCGTCGCGGGGCTTACAACCGCATCGGCCACCTGGCTGGATCAAACGTGCATCCTTATACCAATCTGGAATTCGGGAGTCAAGCCTTGAAAAGATCTTTTTAATATCGCAGAGTATTTCTTATGGAAAATTGGCTCAGCTTAAAACGACGAAGCCTCCTAAAGCTCACTGGAATCGCGGCTACCGCCGGCCTCACGGGTGGCTGCGACGGAGTCGGATCTTTTTTCGGGCGCATGTTCGCCATGCCCCCACGCGACACGAATTACTTCACGGAAAACAAAAAATTCTACGTGGTGAACTATTCCGACTCGCCATTTAACGTGTCTCGTGACCTCCGACAAGACGAATGGCGGTTGTCGGTGAAGGGCGAAGTGAAGAAACCGCTGTCCCTGGGCTGGCGCGAGCTATTGAACCGCAATAACTTCGAACAGATCTCAACCCTGATGTGCATCGACACCTTGCCCGGCGGGGATAGCCTCGGCAATGCGCGCTGGCGGGGCATTTCGCTGAAAAAGCTCCTACAGGAAGCTGAAATCGATGAAGACACCACGCGCGATATTGTCTTCCGCGGGGCGGACGCCTACGACGACAGCATTCCGCTGGCCCGTGCCATGCAGGATGATGTGATGCTCGCGTTTCTCATGAACGGCGAGAAGTTACCGAAGGAGCACGGCTTTCCGCTGCGCCTATTGGTACCAGGGCTCTACGGCATCAAGAATGTGAAATGGATTGTGGAAATCGAGGCGTACGCTGGGGATTATCGAGGTTATTGGCAGCGAAAAGGGTGGACTGATGACGCCACCATCAAGACATTTTCACGCATTGACTCGCCGGGCCACTACCAGACATTGCGCGGTCCTGAGCAACGATTTCGCGGCATTGCCTTCGGCGGACCGAACTCAATCAGCAGAGTAGAAATCAGCCTTGATGCAGCGCGGACCTGGGATTCCTGCGAGATTGAGACACCGATGTCTCCCTACTCATGGGTCATCTGGAATTACACCTGGCGCCCGCCAAAACGCGGCAAGTACCAGGTCGCTGTTCGAGCCGTGGATAGCAAAGGACAGCCGCAGATTGCGGAATTGATCCGCCCCCAACCAGCCGGATCAAGCGGATTGCACACGATTATCGCGGATGTCGAAAGCGTGTAGCACACGCTCCTCAGAGCATCAGACCGTTCATTGATACGTATCCGCACCTACCAGCCATCACTTTCTCGCGCGAGCCCGACCAAGCGCGAGCCTAAAACAAATGGCCTGTCAGAGACGACTGCCCCAAACATCTGAACCTGAATGACAGAGGCTGAATTCACGCGACAGGGAGCCGGATGATCAATCGTGTGATACACCCTAGTCAGTACTGCGTATACGCATCGCGATATTTCCCGGCAATCTCCGCACTGCATCGGCTCCTCGTGCTCCCTGAAATGGACTGAAGACACGCCGCCATTCAGCTTCACTTGTAAGTCGGCCAGGTTGCAGGAACTACGCTTCGCCAGTGCCGCCAGGCGAGCTACAGCGCCGGATAGATCAAAGCAGCAACAGATCCTAGGAGTTCCGTCAGCTCTGAAGAAGGGAGCATCGATGGGCAGAAGAAGGTAGCAGACCTACGAAGAATATCTCATCCCAATTCGAGGCAACAATGTGCTTCGCATTCACTGTGGCAATGGATTGCAGGCAAGAAAATGAACAGCACCGCAGACGATATTTACCGACCACTGGCATCGGCGCGCACACCGGCAAAGGTAGACGCAAACAATTCCACCATCGCTCGCACGCCCTTTCGCACGGCATCCGACACTTCGTCCTTCGGTCCATAGCCGAGAATCGCCTGGTTCCACAGGCTCCCCGGCGTCTTTTGCGGCGTGTAGGACCCTGCATTGCAGTCCACATGGTAGGCAGCGATATATTGCTCCCCGACCGTCCAGACTTCGCAGGTAAAAAACCCGAGCTGGTTGAGACGTTCTGGAGCATCGAGAGACGGACCGCTCGACGCTTCGAGAACAATGCCGGGCACCTTGTTCAACAACGTCACGCGCGTCACATCGGTCAATTCAGCCGCACTGATGCCGAGTTTCTCGGCCGTTCCTTGGGTCTGCACCTCAACAGCGACAAACTTTTTGATGTGTCGCATGTCGATGACCGGGACAGCATCCGTATTGGCGCCGAGAACCGGCATCACAGGTGAGAAGCCGATGCCCAGCAGTAGCACGGACCATCTGCTCATCACAATCGCGCGTCCCCACATAATCAATCTCCCTCGTCAAAAAAACCACTCAATGGCTCGACCGCCGGTTCGCCTCGCCTGATATACCTCAGCTCAACGCTCCATATCCAGTTCAAGATGCCTCTAACAGAGAATGCACGATGCGTATCTTTCCTCAACCTTGCCAGCCTATTCTGAAAAGAAGGACGGAGTCGAAGAGACCTCCACCATCCAGGCACGACGATTCATAAATAATGGAACCTGAGAACGCCTCGGCGGCAATGTCCTGCTGAGAAGGTCACGTCCCTGTCACGACTCCCTCCAGCACCAAGCCAACCCGAACAAGCCGGCGAGGGGATTTCCTCAGGCCCTCCATCCCTGACGCATGCGCATTTTAAGCCGAACGAACCATATCGGCTACTTCCTGCCTGGTCAGTTCCCGCCACTGCCCCGGCGAAAGATCGCCCAAGGTGATCGGACCAATGGCGATCCGCACCAGTCGCAAGGTCGGATGGCCGACCGCCGCAGTCATCCGCCGCACTTGCCGGTTCATTCCCTCGCGCAAGGTAAGTTCCAACCACGCCGTGGGAACATGTTTTCGAAATCGGATGGGAACCGGCCGGTCAGCCAACTGTGGGGGTTCTTCGAGAAGGCGGGCCCCTGCCGGCCGCGTGCGCTTCCCGCCGAGCAGCACGCCAGCCTCAAGCCGGTTCAGCGCCGCCGCGTCAGGCACACGTTCAACCTGCACAAGGTACACTTTTGAGAGAAGGTGTCGCGGATCGGTGATGTGATGCGCGAGCGTCCCATCCGAGGTCAGCAGCAGCAGCCCTTCGCTGTCGCGATCCAATCGACCGGCTGGATAGACATCTGGAACATCGATGTACCGGCTGAGCGTCTGTCGCCCATCAGGATCCGTAAAACATGGCAACACGTCGTAGGGTTTGTAAAAGGCCAGGGTGCGTGGAGGCCGCCGAGCCGTTACCAGCATGTACGGCTCCGCAGTTGGTCAATCGCGATTGCTACGCATGGCGGAGAACAGATGACGCAGGATGACATACCCATGTGGCGAGGCACACGATACGGAGGGACCGCACAGAATTTCGCGATCAGTCGAGACGCCTGAAGCGCGCCGCATACTCCTCTGGAGGAACCGGCGTGCTCCAAAACGCGGACTTGCTGTGGTTGAGGATACGGGTTTTAACCAACAAGCTCCCGTCTCCTTCCACGGTCAATTCCTGGGCATATTCGGAAATATTCCGAAGCGGTTCTTCGGCCACGCCGCCCTCCGCACGGGTCCGATGAATCCGGATTCGATTGTGCTCGCAGACCACTCGATCCTCCGGCTGCAAATCCAACTGATGCGCGGTAATGGCTCCGTCATAACGATTCACCAGTTCCAGCGTGTCGTCATGCACCAACTCAACGCGAACAGACTCTTGCGCCAGGTCCGCGGGCGCCGCCACTCCCAACATCGCATTCAGCGTAAGCTTGCTATCGCGATTCCGATAAAAATTCATCGACCCAGGCAGTGCCTCTCCTTGCAATTCATACATGCCGCCGATCTTCGGACATTCCGGCCAAGCCAAGCTAGGCTTCAATGTCGGCGGCAACGTCGCCACCGGCGCCGGCCGGCATGCGTGAAGATTCAACAATGCGAGCAGCGCCAACGCACCGAGCTTAGCTAGCTTCACATGTTGGTCATGATGGATGGAGGGACGGGATACCATGGTTCCAGAATAGCGAAGCGCTCACAGGCCTGTCCAGAGAGAAGATCTCGAACACCATGACTGTTCCGAAATGTTCATGCTGATGCGTCAATCTGAGACATTGCTCTCTGCGGCATCCATCTCGTGATCGGGCCTGAGCCTTGCTCAGCCGTGCGAAATGTGTTTCCATCAGGTAACTCTTCCAGCCATAGACGACCGTCACTCTGTCACAACCAAGGAGCCCGACCATGCGATGGCAAGGCCAGCGCGAGAGTCAGAACATCGAAGACCGCCGTGGCATGGGCGCAGCCCGTTCCGGGGCGGGCATCGGGTTGGGCGGGCTTGTGCTCGTCCTCGCTGTCAGCTTTCTGACGGGAACCAATCCGCTCACCGTCCTCAATCTCCTGACCGGCGTGCGGGAGATCACCGGTTCGGCTGAGCCGGAGCGATCAGGACCAACCGGTGCGCCAAGCGACAGTCTAGGAAAGTTTGCCGCCGTCGTATTGGCCGATACGGAGGACACCTGGCGCGCGCTTCTCCCGCAAATGGGCAGGGCCTATGAAGACCCGCAGTTGGTGCTCTTCACGGGCGGGGTGCGGTCCGCCTGCGGCACTGCGTCATCCGCCGTGGGCCCCTTCTACTGCCCCAGCGATCACAAGGTGTATCTGGACCTCTCCTTTTTTCAGGAACTCGCCCGGCGGCTTGGCGCACCGGGCGATTTTGCCCAAGCCTATGTGATCGCGCACGAAGTCGGGCACCACGTCCAGAATCTGCTGGGCATCGCCGACAAGATTACCCGACTCCAACAACGCAGTTCTCCCGCCGAGCGGAACGCGCTTTCCGTCCGCATGGAATTACAGGCCGATTGTTTTGCGGGCGTCTGGGGATACCATGCCGAACGCAACCGGCAGCTCATCGAGCCCGGAGATTTTGAGGATGGACTGCACGCCGCTGCAGCCATCGGCGATGATCGCCTTCAGCAAATGAGGGAGGGTTATGTCCAACCGGAGAGCTGGACCCACGGGTCGTCTGAGCAGCGGGTCGCCTGGCTGCGTCGCGGCCTCCAGTCAGGCGATCCTCATGTGTGCGATACCTTTGCCGGTGGACGATCGTAGCGAATGGCACCGCGCGTGGCAGTCCGGCTAAGCGCCGCCGATACCATCGCATGCCGTCGGGAAATCCCCTCAGCTGCAACCGTATGTCGGAGGGGTCAAAAGAAAGAATCGCGAAGGGCTAAAATCCGATACTGATACCGCCGCCACTGCGGGTGGCGCCACCGCCGAATCCGACACCACCAAATACGTTCCACCAAGGACCCGGTGCCGAGCGCTGCTCCGCGCGTTTCGCATCCCACCGGTGGAGATGCTTGACGTCCAGCGTGGGAAAACGATAGTCGGCTTCATCCATCTTGTCGACCGTGCTCCCCGTGACCTCCCCGATCACCGTCACCCTGGTGCCTTCGGCGATGGTGGCCGGATCGAGAAACTCTTTCTGCAGGGCAAGGAACCGACCTTTGGATTCCATCCGGTCGGTCACCGGTTCCTGGTCGCTATCCAACGGCAGCTGCAATATTTCCAGCTGCGTTCCCCCCTTCAACGCCTTCGCCTTCAGAATCTCTCCACCAAGGACAACCACTTTCCCGCGATAGGTGTCGGGTGACTCGACCATCTGATTAAACGTGAGGGCTTGATCAATCTGCGGTGCCAGCGATTCCGGAACGACCGGCGGCGCGCAGCCGGCGGCGAAGACCGCCATTCCGATGATCACCGCCTGAAGGTTCCGCATCATCAGGCCAGTATAGCCCAGCCCGACGTCTGATACTATGGCGAGGCGCACAACCACATTTCTTCCGGCACCGGCCCTAGTTTATACTGCACAGACCTGACGGCATCTCCACGAAAGGAATGGCTTGTATGTCACGCTCCCCGTTTCGTTACTCGCAGCAGCTCACGCGTTGTGCGGTATTGACGGTCGCCGCGGCGTCATTCGTCGCCGGCCTCTTTCCCACAGCAGCCTCGGCCTTTGACGCGGCGGCCCTGGATCGCGCCAAACTGGCGACCATCGGCGTGCTGGAAGATACGCAAGATCAGCGTACGCCGGACAAACCGGGAAAGATTTTAGTGCGCGGCACCGGCTTTCACCTGCGCGACGGCTACATCGTCACCGCCCGCCATGCGGCTGAAAAACAGGATGTCACCACCGGCACCGTCATTCAGAAGCAGATCCATGTCTTGACGACCGATCTCCACGAGATCCCCGCGGACCTTGTGGGCGACAGCGCATTCATGGACGTCGTCGTGTATCGCGTAGCGGAAGCGCATCGCGCCAAGCTCCTGGCCAGCGTGTCGTTTGCTCCCGGTGACGTGCAACTCGGCCAGGACGTCTTCACCGTCGGATATCCGATGGGGTGGGGCCCGACCATGTCGTTCGGCCATCTTGGCAATACGAACACGTTTCTCCAGACGGTTGATACCCGCCTGATTCAAGCCGATGTCGCGGCCTGCAGCGGCAACTCCGGCGGGGGCCTCTTCAACGACAAGGGCGAAGTCGTCGGTATCATGCACGCCATCATTCAAACGGAACGCGACGATTCCACGGCGCATTGCAGTCGCATGGCGTTTGCCATCCCGGCACTCTTGGCTGAACGGATCGTCACGGCCGCCTTGGACGGCAAGCCGCTGACGTTCTCCAAAATGGGCATCCATATGGTGGCCGTGAAGGACGGCACCCGGTGGCGCATGGCGGTGAAAGACGTCATGGAACCGGCCAAGTCCGCCGGCATTCAGAAGCACGACGTCATTATCGCCGTGGACGACACCGACATTCAGGACGCCGCGCACCTGAAGAACTACTTGATCGAACGAACCAAGCCCGGCCAACAGGTGAGCGTGAAAGTCCGCCGCATCGATACCAATCTGACGTTTACGGTGACGTTAGGAGGTGGGTAACCACCTAGCCAAAGAAGTCGTCTAACATGCCTTGCCCAGCGAACCGGCTCATGAGGCGCGGTCTAGCAATCGAGCGCGTGAACATCGCAGGGATGATGTGGCGTCATACCACGGGAAGCCCGAAGGCCGCTGTGAACTTCACTATGCCGCTACCCGGGCACGGCTTGATACCAGCCATTGGCTCGCACTAACGTGACGGGCTGGTCGAAGAGGCGTCTGAGATTCAGATCCGTGAGCAGATTCGCTTTCGCACCATCAGCGACTATTTCGCCATCCTTGAGCAAAATGACCCGTTCGATCTCGGGCGGAATTTCGTGGAGATGATGGGTCACCAGCAGAATCGTCTTCCCTTTGCGGATTTGTGCGCGCAGGAGATCGAGGTATTGGAAGCAGGCCTTCAGGTCGAGCCCGCTCGTCGGCTCATCCAGCACCAGCACAGACGGATCATGCACCAGCGCACGCCCGAGGAGAAAACGCCGTTGTTCCCCGGTCGACAGATGACCGAACGTGCGTCCGGCTAACCGGTCAATCCGCAATTCCCGCATAACCTCCTGAGCACGAGCCACCTGCTCCTGGCTGAATGTTTGATGGTCATATGTGTCGTTGCTGGCATAAAAGCCGGACAGAATGACATTTACGCCTTCAGCGCAAATTAAGTAGTCCCGCTGCAGATCGTGCGACACGATCCCCAGCTGCTTCCGAACGTCCCATACGCTCCAGCGCTCCTGGCCGAATAGATTGACCTTGGTGTCATCCAGTGCCAGGGGATGAACTTCACCCGACAACAACTTCAGAAGCGTCGACTTGCCGGCTCCATTGGGGCCGACGATCGCCGCATGCTCCCCTTCATGAAGAGCGAAGGAAAAATCGGAGAAGACGCGGGTGTCTCCTCGATAGACGGTCGCATGTTCAATATCGAGAACGGGGCGGGAAGTCACCGTGACTGGTGGCGCCTTGGCTGGAGGAGAGACAGGCGTCGCAACCGGACGCGTCACCGGCTTCCCTGCGCGACGCGACTGCTCGAGTCCGGCGCGAGCCAGCGCGTCCACTCGTTCGTTGTCCACATGGCCATTGTGTCCTCTGACCCAATGCCATTCAATGGTGTGGCCGGAAGCCAGTGCGTCCAGGCGACGCCACAAGTCTTCATTCTTGACCGGCTCCTTACCGGCCGTTTTCCAGCCCCGCCGTTTCCAGCTATGGATCCATTCGCTGATGCCCTTTTGCACGTACTGAGAATCCGTGTAGACGCGGGCCTTCACCGGGTGTGTAAACCATTGCAGCGCCTCGATGACCGCGAGCAACTCCATCCGGTTGTTGGTCGTTGCCGGCTCGCCGCCACAGAGTTCCGTCTCCTCTCCGTCGATGCGCAGCAACACCCCCCAGCCTCCAGGGCCGGGATTTCCGCTGCAGGCGCCATCTGTATAGATTTCGATCATGTGAATATTCTTCGTGTGCAATTTTCCGGCTGTACACAACTGAGACTAGGTTTTGAAGAAAATCTGCTGGCGGACTTGCCAAGTTATCACATAGCGTGAGCAGGCGTTTATCTTTATTTGAAACTACCAGCCGTTTCGCTACACACAATGAGCATTCCGTCAGCTTAGATTTTGGTAGCCTGAATGAATGCTACGCATTCCTTCGGGTGTGTCATAGAAAGCAAATGTCCGCCATCAATCAAAAGATCAGGTTGTTCTGGAGGAGGAATGACAAGATCTCGTTTGCCGTGGATTCGAAAGATTCTCGTGTCTGTGGAGCCAAGCCCATCCCACCGAAAAATGGCAGCGCACATCGTTCGAATAAAGCAGGGCTCAACCCCTGCAAACATCTGAGCCAATTCCATAGGAAGCTTGCCTACTGAAATACGGATCCACTCAATCGGGGCGATACGAGCGAGTGGATGAAGCATGGCCAACAGTGTGCTCACTTCCTCTTTTCTTACTGCGCTGCCAATTAGATATAGAGCGGAAATCTTTCTAATTTTTGTCATCTCGCAAGCAACCATTCCTCCCAGAGAGGATCCTACGATGACATCGCCGTCCCGAATCCCTCGCGCTTCACACATAGATAGAGCCACGTCGGCCAAAGTCTGCTCATTCGCGTAGTGCACCCAATCATGCGCGGAGAAATTTAGTAGACTGGCCCATGGTGGCGGATACATACGGTGGTCACCGCCCATCCCTGGAATAGCATGGATCATAATCGTCAATGATTTGCCTCCGCCAATCTCGGCTAGCCCAGCAAAATTGACCGAAGCATCTACGAATCTTTGATGGGTAGTCGGAAACTATTTTTCGTGGGACTCAGGATCGATCCTCGGCGATGCTTTTTTGCCGGCTGAAGAACCGACCTTCTTGATCGAGCCGGCGATCTTCGGAGTCTCAGTTTTCACATCGGCGTTTTGGGCGCGATGCAGGAGGGCATGGTCCATGAGCACGAGGGCCATCATGGCTTCGGCGATGGGAGTCGCGCGGATACCGACACAGGGATCGTGACGACCATTGGTTTCGACGGACTGGGGATGGCCCGCCTTATCGATCGACCGACGCGGCATACGTATACTCGAGGTGGGCTTGATGGCGATGGTCACTACCACCTCCTGCCCTGTTGAAATCCCACCGAGAATTCCGCCGGCGTGATTGGTGACAAACCCCTCCGGCGTGAGTTCGTCACCATGCTCGGATCCTCGCTGGGCGACGGAGGCAAAGCCCGCACCGATTTCCACGGCTTTCACCGCGTTGATGCTCATCATGGCGCCGGCCAGATCCGCATCCAGCTTTGCGTACACCGGGGCGCCCCATCCCACCGGCACATGCTCCGCCACGGTCGTAATCTTTGCACCGACGGAATCGCCCGCCTTCCGCAAATCGTCCATGAAGGATTCGAGTTGCCCGACCACCTCGGCATTGGCAGAAAAAAACGGATTGTTGCTCACCGCGTCCCAGCTTTGAAACGGCGCCTCGATCGGACCCAGTTGACTCAGATAGCCGCGGATGACGACGCCGTGCTTTTCGTGCAGCCATTTTCTCGCGATCGCGCCGGCGGCTACTCGCACAGCGGTTTCACGGGCGGAAGAGCGGCCCCCGCCCCGATGGTCGCGGATGCCGTACTTCTGCCAATAGGTGTAGTCGGCGTGGCCCGGACGGAAGGTATCAATGAGGTTGCCGTAATCCCGGCTGCGTTGGTCTTCGTTCCTGATCAGCAGGGCAATCGGCGTTCCCGTGGTGGTCCCCTCGAACACGCCCGAGAGGATTTCAACGCGATCGGATTCCTGCCGCTGCGTGACATGGCGGGATGTGCCGGGTTTGCGCCGGTCCAGATCCTGCTGAATATCTTCGGCGGTAAGTGCCAGTCCGGGCGGACAGCCATCGACGACGCAGCCGATGGCCGGACCATGGCTTTCGCCGAATGAAGTGACGGTGAAGACTCGGCCCAACGTGTTGCCGGCCATGAATGGGATGGCTCCTGCTACTCGATAAGGTCCAGCTTGATCCGAAGTTCCTTCAACTGATCGGCACTGACGGCTGATGGCGCCTCGGTAAGTGGGCACTGCGCGCGTTGAGTCTTGGGGAACGCAATGACATCACGAATAGAATCGGCCCCGCCCAGGAGCATGATCAATCGATCCAGGCCGAAGGCGATCCCACCGTGCGGTGGCGCGCCATACTCCAGGGCTTCCAGCAAGAAACCGAACTTCGCCTGCGCCTGATCCTTACCGATGCCCAGCAGGTCAAGAATCCGGAACTGAATATCGCTGCGGTGATTGCGTATGCTGCCGCCCCCGATTTCACTGCCATTGAGCACCATATCGTAGGCCTTGGCCCTGGCCTTCAACGGCTCCGTATCCAAAAACGGCAGGTCCTCATCCATCGGCGCCGCAAAAGGATTGTGCATGAAGATATAGCGTTTCTCTTCCGGCGAATAGTCCAGCAACGGAAATTCCGTCACCCAGAGCGGCTTCCAAGCGGTTTTGTCGATCACATTCAATTCCTCACCCAGCAGTAGCCGGATTCGCCCCAGCACGTCATGCACGATGGCCGGCTTATCCGCTCCGAACAGGACGAGGTCACCGGGCTTTGCTTCCGGCAGCGCCGCCGTAAAGGCCTGGGCATCGAGGAACTTGGCGATCACGGACTCCAGCTGCCCTTCCGCCGTGATCTTCAGCCAGGCTAATCCCTTGGCCCCGAAACTTTTTGCCGTTTCACCCAAGGCATCGATACGGCTCCGCGCGATGGTCGCCCCGCCGGATACGATCAAGGCCTTGACGAGCCCGCCCTTGGTCGCCGCGTCTTTAAACACTTTGAAGTCGCTCTTCGCCGCAAATGCGGTGACATCGTACAACGGCATATCGAAGCGCAGATCCGGCTTGTCGGAGCCGTAACGTCCCATAGCCTCGGCATAGGTCATTCTCGGAAACGGCACGGGCAACTGCACGCCGCCGGCATCCTTAAACACGGAAACGATCATCCGCTCCATGAGGGACATGACCTGCTCGCGATCCGCGAACGACATCTCGAGATCGATCTGAGTAAATTCCGGCTGGCGATCGTTGCGCAGATCTTCGTCACGGAAGCAGCGGGCAATCTGGTAATAGCGGTCGACACCGCTGACCATTAAGACCTGCTTGAACAACTGCGGCGACTGCGGAAGCGCATAGAACATGCCCGGATTGACGCGGCTGGGCACCAGATAGTCCCGCGCGCCTTCCGGGGTGCTCTTCGTCAGCACCGGCGTTTCCACTTCGAGAAACTGCTCGGCATTTAAAAAGGCGCGCACGGCTTGCATGATCCCGTGTCGCAATCCCAGCAGCCGTTGCATCCGTGGACGCCGGAGGTCGAGATAGCGATACTTCAACCGAAGCGATTCGGTGATCTCGATGTCGTCCTCAATCATGAACGGCGGCGTTTTGGCTTCGTTGAGGATCTCGACGGCATCGACGAAGATCTCAATGTCGCCCGTCGGCAAATGCGAATTACGGGAGTCCTCGGGACGAGCCATGACCTGGCCGGTCACCGACACCACGCATTCACTGCGGAGCGTATGCGCCGCCTGATGGACGGCGGCGTTCCGCTCGGCGTTGAACACAACCTGCGTGAGTCCGGTGCGATCACGCAAGTCGATAAACAGCACCATGCCGTGATCGCGACGACGTTGCACCCAGCCGTTCAACACCACCTGTTGACCGACCTGCGCCTTGGTCAACTCCCCGCACCGATGGGTCCTGATCTTCATGCTCTTCTCCGCGTTGAATTCCGCGACTGCCTTACAGGGCCCCGCTGTCCCGGCCGCGAGCTCGAGGGCCCGCTCCGCCGATTCTGTTGAAATTTCTGACCCGAGCCCGAACGACTGCCCGCCGTGCTTCGCCCGGGACCTGGCGGTCTTCCGTCGGATCTGCCCCGCTGAAAGCCTGCTCCCGGTTGAGCCCGCTGAGGCTTCTGCACCGAACCGGTAGGCCGCGCCGTAGAGTTCCGCTCATCGCCCTGTGGCGTCGGGCCTGGCTGAGGCCGGCCAAAGGCTGTTGTCTTTGTGGGGCGGCGGAATTTCGCACCGGGACTGAGGGGCCGTTTCAGAGCACCACGACCGGGACGACCAAGCTTGGCGCCCGCTAAGCTCTGCTGTAACCGAGGACCGGATTCCGCGCGTTGAGATTTTGGTCCTCGCCCGGAACGTTCAGGCTTCGGCGGTTTGGGGGGAGCCGGCTCAGTCGGCGGCATCCAACGCACCGGCTTGCCTGAGGCATCCAATCCGGGGCGTTCAGCCCTCGCCACCCGATCCTCGACCAGTTCCCGCAACCGATTCGCCTCCCGGTCGGTTAAAAACCGATATTCTCCTGCGCCCAAATCGCCAAGCAGCAAAGGTCCCATACGGACGCGGGTTAACTTGATGACCGAATGGCCGACGGCCTCGATCATCCGCTTGACCTGGTGTTTGCGGCCCTCATGGATGGTGACTTCAAGCCAGGAGTTGCTCTCAGCCCTGCTGACCTTATTGACCTTCGCCGGGGCGGTGAAGCCATCTTCGAGCTTGACGCCCCGTTCGAGCGCCTCGATTTTCGTATCGTCGAGCACTCCCTTGACCTTGATGAGATAGGTCTTCGGCACATGGTAGCGTGGATGGAGCAGCGCCTGGGCCAGATCCCCATGATTCGTCAGCAGCATGAGTCCTTCGCTGTCGAAATCCAAGCGGCCGACGGGGAACACGCGCACGGTTACGCCGCGCAAGAAATCCTTCACGGTCGGCCGACCTTCCGGATCATCGAGCGTGGACATGACGTTCTTGGGCTTATTGAGAATTAAATAGACGTAGGGCTGCGCGGCTCGCAGATGTTTACCATCCACCTTCACATGGTCACGGTCCGGGTCGACCTTCGTGCCAAGCTCTTTCACCACGTGGCCGTTGATGGTCACGCGGCCCGACGTAATCAATTCCTCAGCTTTTCGCCGGGAAGCGATGCCGGTACCGGCAATGATTTTTTGAAGACGAACTTCCATCCTACCCTTTCGTGAAGCGTGTGTCGTATCTCTTGGTTCCGATGATCACATGCAGGATCGTTCGCACAGCGCGCCTCACGAACGGCGCTTCAGGGATCACTTATTCCCACTCGATGGTGCTTGGAGGCTTGGAACTAATGTCGTAGACGACGCGGTTCACGCCCTTCACTTCATTGATAATCCGGCTCGACATTCTTCCCAGGACGTCGTTCGGAATTTTGGCCCAGTCGGCAGTCATGCCATCGAGGCTCGTGACGGCGCGAATGGCGATCACATGCTCATACGTCCGCTGATCGCCCATCACGCCGACGGTTCGAATCGGCAACAACACCGCGAAGGCCTGCCAGATTTCCCGATAGAGTCCGGCGGCGCGAATTTCCTGATCGACGATCGTTTCCGCCCCGCGCAAAATGGCCAATCGGTCTTTGGATACTGAACCGAGCACGCGGATCGCCAGCCCGGGACCGGGAAACGGCTGCCGCCAAATAATCTCATCCGGCAAGCCCAGTTCCTGCCCCAGCACTCGCACTTCGTCCTTGAACAATTCGCGCAGCGGCTCGACCAGCTTCAGTTTCATTCTGGTCGGCAACCCGCCGACGTTATGGTGGGTCTTGATCGTCGCGGAAGGACCTTTGAAGCTGACGCTCTCGATCACATCGGGATAGAGCGTACCCTGCACGAGATATTTGATGCCTTTGAGCGTTTTGGATTCGGCTTCGAAATTCTTAATGAAGAGGCGGCCGATGATTTTCCGCTTTCGTTCCGGATCGGTCACGTTCTTCAGGCCGGTCAGGAACTGGCTCGTGCGATCGAGGATCCGCATGTTCAGATGGAGTTGCGACGCGAAGGTCTTCTCGACCTGCTCGCGCTCGCCGGCACGCAATACCCCGTTATCGACGAAAATACAGGTCAGTTGATCGCCCACCGCCCGATGCGTTAGAGCCGCCGCAACCGATGAGTCTACCCCGCCGCTCAACGCACAGATCACCCGCTCCGTCCCGACCTGCTGCCGGATCTGCTCGACGGCCGTGTCGACATAAGACCGCATGGTCCACGTCGGCTTGCAGCCGCAAATATCGTAGACGAAGTTTTTCAGGATCGTGGCGCCTTCCGGGGTATGAGCGACCTCGGGGTGGAACTGCAGACAGTAAATCCGCTGTTTAGCATCATGCCGCTTCATTGCCGCAATGGGAGAATTGTCCGTATGGGCAATGGACCGAAATCCTGGCGGCATCCGCTCGATGCGGTCCCCGTGCGACATCCACACCACAGTGGATCCACCGCGTCCGATGCCCTTGAAGAGATCCGAGCGATCGTCCACTTGCAGCTCGGCCCGGCCAAATTCGCGGTGCGGGGCTTTTTCAACTTCCCCACCCTGCAGATGCGTCACCAACTGCATCCCATAGCAGATCCCGAGGATCGGGATGCCTTGATCGAAGAGCTGCTTGGAGATTTTGGGAGCTTTCTTGTCGTACACACTCGAGGGGCCGCCGGAGAGGACAATGCCTTTCGGCCGATAGGCCAAGACTGTGGCGAGCGGCACCGTGCATGGCAGGATCTGCGAGTAGACCTGCGCTTCGCGGATACGTCGTGCAATCAGTTGTGTGTACTGGGAGCCAAAATCGAGGACGAGAATTCTATCGTGCCAAAGTTCCATGAGTGTGCGAGATATACCACGTTAGAGGTTCAGTGCGGGGAATGAAGAACATGGGGACAGGCAATGCGTCTCTCCCGTCGAGGCCTGTTACTCCCAATCGGTGCGATAATTAGGCGCTTCTTTGGTGATAATCACGTCATGCACATGGCCTTCGCGGAGCCCGGCCAATGTCTGGCGGATGAAGGTCGCCTTCTGCTGTAAATCGGGAATGGTCTTACAACCGCAATATCCCATGCCGGATTTCACACCACCAACCATCTGGTAGATGTGCGGCGCGAGGAGGCCTTTGTACGGGACGCGGCCTTCGATTCCTTCGGGAACCAGTTTCGGCGTCGGGCGTCCGCCCTGTCCGTACCGATCGCCGCCGCCACGCTCCATGGCTCCGATGGAGCCCATTCCACGGTAGACCTTGTAGGTACGCGCTTGGAACAGAACCGTTTCGCCTGGAGCCTCTTCTGTGCCGGCCAACAAACTTCCGAGCATGACGACCGAGGCACCCGCCGCTAAGGCTTTTGTGATATCGCCGGAATACTTAATACCCCCGTCGGCGATCACCGGAATGCCAGTTCCGGCCAAGACCCTGGCGCAATCAGCGATGGCCGTCAATTGCGGCATCCCGGCGCCTGATACCATGCGCGTCGTACAAATCGAACCGGGCCCGACGCCGACTTTGACGGCGTCCACCCCTGCCTTCACCAAATCCTTGGCAGCCTGTGCGGTCGCAATATTGCCCGCAATAATATCCAGTTTCGGATAGGCTTTTCTGACCATTTTGACCGTATCAAGCACGGCCTGCGAATGCCCGTGGGCCGTATCGACGACGACCACGTCTACGCCGGCCTTCACCAGCAGGTCGACCCGGTCCCTTGTGTCAGGACCGACGCCCAGCGCCGCACCGACTCGCAAGCGGCCATGGGCATCCTTGCAGGCGTTGGGGTACTTGATCCGCTTTTCGATGTCCTTGATGGTGATCAGGCCCTTGAGTTCGAATTGTTTGTTCACCACCGGCAATTTTTCAATTCGGTGCTCGTGCAGGATCTCGCGGGCTTTCTCCAGGCTGGTCCCTTCCGGCGCCGTGATGAGCTTGTCGCGCTTCATGACCTGCGAGACCTTCAGATCCATCCTCGTCTCAAACCGCAGATCACGATTGGTCAGGATGCCGACCAATTTACCGCCTTTGGTGACAGGGATCCCGGAGATCCGGTATCGAGCCATGAGGTCGTGCGCGTCACGGATGGTTTGATCAGGCGAAATGGTGATGGGATCAAGAATCATCCCGCTTTCTGATTTTTTGACCCGGTCGATTTCAGCGGCTTGGTCGGCGGGCGAGAGTACGCGATGCACAATGCCGATGCCGCCCTCCTGGGCCATCGCAATGGCTAACCGCGCTTCAGTCACGGTGTCCATGGCGGCGCTGACGATGGGAATATTCAGATGTATGTTCCGAGAGAGGCGAGTGCGGGTATCGACTTCGGTCGGAAGAACTTGTGATTTAGCCGGAACCAGGACGACATCGTCATAGGTCAACCCGAGCCGAATCTCCTTCTCTAACATCCGCTGCCACCCTCTCCCGGGCTTCCTGCCCGCTGCCTTAGACTCTCGTGGTTTTATCGATCTGTCCAAGCTCGGCTGCGGCATCCGCTTCTTCCTGCAACCGCTCGCTGCCTTCTTCCGCCGGCATAAACTGCTGCACCCTGGTGTTGCCGCTATCGACAGCAAAAACGCTGCCCCGTGAATCCACCACAATCCCGTAGGGGAAGTTGAACTGTCCGTCAGCACCGCCGAATCCACCCCACTGCGAAATGAAGTTCCCCTCGCGATCAAACTTTTCGAGACGATGGTTCCCAGTGTCCGTGACATACACGTCACCTTGGCCATCGACGGCGATACCCCATGGCGAACGCAGCTGCCCGGCTTCTTGGGCCAGCGGACTGCTGGCGTGACCGGCCTCCGAACTCCCGCCCCATTTCGTCAGCAACTGCGGCAAGACGTTCGTGCTGGTGTCGAACTTCTGAACGCGGTGGTTGCCCATGTCAACGACATAGACGGTGCCGTCTGCCTGGTCTACGGCAATCCCACGCGGGAAATAGAATTGTCCGTCGCCGTTGCCGAAGCTCCCCCACGACATAATGAATTCGCCGGTCATGTCGAATTTCTGTACTCTGAAGTTCGCGCTGTCGACGACATAGATATACCCGCGCACCCGATCGATCGCGATGCCCCAGGGCGCGTTGAACTGTCCTTCGCCGTTCCCCCGCGAACCGAACTTCATGAGGTAGCCGCCCAGTTTGCCGTCGAATTTCTGCACGCGATGATTGTTCGTATCCACCACGTAGACATCGCCCTTAGCGTCACAGGCAATACCGGTGGGATTATGGAAGTTCGCGTTGGCCGCGCCGAAGTTTCCCCAAAGAATGATGAAATTCCCGTTGCGGTCGAACTTCTGGATGCGGTTGTTGCCATTGTCGACGACAAATATAGATCCTTGCTGATCGATAGCCAGGCCATACATCGGCGCCATAAACTCGCCGCCGTGCAACAAGGACGCGCCGCGGCCCGGCTTGCCCCACTTGGAGACACAGAGATAGCCGGACGTATTGACGAGAATGGTCGCACTCGCCGGCGTCGAAATATTGTTCCCGAGGTCTTTAAACCAGACGATGACCGTTTTCTGCCCATCGCCGGGGGAAAGAATGAACGGAATCGTCGCACCGAACTTGATGGTCGGCGGAACTTCGACCCACCCTGGCGTTCCCGCCATCGGGGTCATCGGGTTTTCGGAGATATAGTACGCGGAAACCCCCGTATCGAGGTCGGTCGCGGAAATCGTTACGACAATTTCGGGGGAATTCGTCATGAAGGCGCCGTGGTTGATGACGGCATAGGGCGTTTGCGGAGCTGTAATATCGATCAGCACCGGTGTCGCGGAGACCTCCTCCGATAACTGACTCTCCGTGCCGTCCTCATAGACCGCCGTCAGCGCATAGAAATAGGCCTGGTCGTTGGTCAGGCCGGTATGATTGTAGGGACTGGTCACGCCTTCGATCTTCGTGCCGCCTTCCACGGTCAGGTTGGGAGAGGTATGGAAGTAGAGGTTGTAGGAGGCGGCTTTCGGCACCTCCATCCAACTCAGGAACGTTTCCGTATCACCAGGCTTGATCGCCAGGTTGCCCGGAGCAGGGTATTCGCTCACGACCTGAGCCCGCTCACGCTCTTCTTTTCCGCGGTTTAATTCTTCATCGGTCGGCACGTACTTGATGACGCGATGATTGCCGCTATCCACGACATAGACCGCGCCTTCTTTGTCGACCGCGACACCAGACGGGAAGTTCAGCTGGCCTTCGGTTTTTCCACGATTTCCCCAGGCACAGAGGAACGTGCCGTTTCCGTCGAACTTCTGAATCCGGTGATTACCCTGATCCACGACATACACGTTACCCAAGGCATCGCAGGTGACGCCCCAGGGTGCCTTGAACTGCCCCGGCCCGCTGCCCTCGCGTCCCCACTTGGTCAGAAAGCTGCCGCGCGTATCAAACTTTTGGATGCGGTTATTGCCCTCATCGGCCACATACGTATTTCCAACAAAGTCTACCGCCACCCCACGTGGAAAGAAGAACGCGCCGTCGAAGCTGCCGTCCCGTCCCCACTTGAGCAACGGCGTGCCGTCGCCTTTGAATTTTTGAATACGGGCATTGTTGGTGTCGGTGACGTAGATGTTGCCGTCCTGATCGGTGGTCACGCCCCAGGGCGCGTCGAACTTGTTCATATCCGCCCCGCGCCAGGCAAACCCGAACTTGCCCCAGGACTTCATGGGATTACCGTCGGTATCGAGCCGCTGAACGCGATTGTTGCCGGTATCGGCAACATACACCTGTCCGTCGTTATTGGTGGTGAGGCCGCGGGGATAATAATAATTGCCTTCCGCGCTGCCCGCCTCTCCGCCCCAACGGCCGAGACACTTCCCCTCTTTATCGAACTTTTGAATGGAATGATTGTCCGTATCAGCGACGTAGAGATGGCCGTCTTTGTCCACGGCGATGCCGGTCGGAGAACTGAACTCCCCTTCGTCCACGCCTTCCTGACCGATCACTTTTGCGATCAGGTAGGGAGCTGGAATCGCCATGACTTCTTGAGAGTCGGGGCTTTCCCCTTTCTGCGTCACCACCGTCACGATATAGTGATAACAGGTTCCGTTCGCCAGATCGTCATGCATGAAAGGAGACTGAGCTCCTTCGATACAGGTCCCTTTTTCCTTCGTGACGCCGATGACGGTCTTAAAATCCTCTGCGCTGGCAATGGGACGAGTGAGCTCTGAGAACTTGATCTGCACGCCTTTCGTCGTCATGAAGTACAAGTTGTAATACATGGCGTCCGGCACGGCGTCCCAGGTAACCATCACCCGGCCATTCCCGGCTTTGGCGGCTACTCCCGTCGGAGCAGGAGGCAGATCTTCTTCCTCCGCAACGGAGTCCCCGGCGCCCCACTCGCTCTGACTTCCTTCCGCGGTGAGATACCGACGGTCAAACCGAAACATTTCGTCGAGCAGCCAAGCCTTGATCATGGTGTTCCTCGTGATACGAGATTGGTGAAGATTGGCGGATGTTTCAATAACTTAGATCGGGCAGTCTAGCAAAGCGAAAAGAAGGGAGTCAAGGCAAGAGCGGTGCGATTCGCAGCGGCGTTCCATGTAATTCTGCCGCAACCTAGTGTAGTGCGTCATAAATGACTTGACAATTGGCCACAACGAGAGTCAGCTTATGCATCGTGAACCTTGCTCCTCCCATTGTCTTGTCCCTGAAAGAGCGCGCGACGTTGACCGCGTGGGCT
>JADYYH010000051.1 GCA_020853775.1 Nitrospira sp. | reverse complement strand
GAGCAAGATCAGTGCCTGCAGCATCCGAAACGGTCCTACCATACAATAGCCTTCCTAAGCTTGCAAATGGTTTCATGATTCTTTGGGGTCTTGGCTGAGTCGTGCCTTCGAGGAAAGCAATCCACCCCAAACCCTTAGTGTGTGTATGAGAGGACAGCCTCGGCCAAAATCGTTCCTTGTACGCACATAGGGGGCGGGCAGCAAGAGGCCGGTGGGCTGGATGCAACTCCGGTGCTGTAACGCCTCAATGAGTGGAGGTGAGGATGATTTCGTGATGTGAGCCCTCTCTCCTTACAGCGCGAGAGAAATGCCCGGGGCAGAAGGGGCTCCGGCTTTGTGTGGGCCGGTAAACGAAATCGCTGCACGATACACATGGGAAATCGTTGACGGATTGGCGATATTCTGCCATTCTTTTTTCAACATTGACCGGGTGGTGCGCGTGGCTGACAAGGGGAGTGACATGGCCAAGAAGATGCAGCGGCAGATTGCGGTAGTGGGATTGGGATATGTCGGATTGCCCATTGCGGTGGCGTTCGGGAAGTCCGCGCCGGTGATCGGGTTCGATATCAATAAGACCAAGATCGATGAGTTGCGCAAAGGGGTAGATCGGACAGGAGAGGTCTCGCCGCAGGACTTGAAGTCCAGCCGAGTCCGGTACACCTGCGAGCCGAGTGACTTGAAAACGGCAGATTTTATTATCGTTGCGGTGCCGACTCCGATCAATGATGCGCTTCAGCCTGATCTCACCGCCTTGAAGAAAGCTTCAGAACTGATCGGTGCGAATCTTTCGCCAGGCGCCATCGTTGTCTACGAATCGACGGTGTATCCCGGTGCGACGGAAGAAGACTGTCTGCCGATCCTCGAAAAAGCTTCCGGCATGAAGAGTGGGATTGATTTCAAGATTGGATATTCGCCGGAGCGCATCAATCCAGGCGATAAGGAGCATACGCTGGAGCGCATCATTAAAGTCGTCTCTGCGCAGGATGAAGAGTCACTGGAAATCGTCGCCCAGACGTACCGGCTGGTAGTCAAGGCCGGAATTCATCGGGCGTCCAGCATCAAGGTGGCGGACGCGGCCAAGGTCATTGAAAACACGCAGCGAGACTTGAATATCGCCCTCATGAACGAACTGGCCTTGATTTTTCATCGCCTAGGAATCGATACGAGATCAGTGTTGGAGGCAGCCGGAACAAAGTGGAATTTTTTGAAATTCAATCCGGGTTTGGTCGGAGGGCATTGTATAGGGGTCGACCCCTATTACCTGACTGCTAAAGCGGAATCAGTCGGGTATCACCCCGAAGTCATCCTGGCCGGTCGGCGTATCAACAACAGCATGGGGAAATATGTTGCCGAACAGACCATGAAGCTGTTGAGCCAGGTCGAGCGCCCTGTCAGTGATTTACGTGTCGGCGTGCTGGGGCTGACCTTTAAGGAAAATGTTCCGGACCTGCGGAACAGCAAGGTGCCGGACATCATCAATGAATTGAAGGAATATGGGATTCAGGTTGTCGTCCACGATCCGCTCGCTGAGCCTGAGGAGGCGGTGGGTGAGTATGGACTTCGCCTGTCGTCCTGGGATCAGTTGAAACAGCTGGATGGCATTATTCTGGCGGTGGCACACCGGGAATACTTGAGCATGAGCGTTTCGGATCTGCTCAAACCGTTGCGGAAGCAACGCAACAATGTCGTGGTTGACGTGAAGAGTGTCTTGAGTCCGGAGACCTTGCCGGGTTCTGTGAAATATTGGCGGCTATAGGGCACTAATTGGTAGGAGGGGAGTTTTTCCCTCTTGCTGGAATCGACCCGGTTCTGTATCTGACGATTGTCTCTCCAGTAACCCGAAGCAGTCGCCGATCTTTCAGGTTATCTTCCTCCCAATAATCCCCACCGCTAATGACTCGTCTCATACCTGCCGAAACAGGTATGAGACGAGAACCTAGGGCGGCATCGTCCAAAGCGAGAAACTGATTGTCGCGTGTGTGTCAGTTTGGTATACCAAAGAGGTTGTAACCTTGTTCATCAAGTATATGCAGTCACCCTTCCCTTCCACACGCGTCAACATCGAAGGTAATCGGCTTCGCGAGCTGGCCATGGCTGTCAGCGGGTGGGCCTGCTGTCTGGCGATCACCGCCTGCGGCACGTTTGCGTCTCCCGACGTCAAACGCGGGGACCAGCATCTCGCGGCAGGAAATTGGGAGGAGGCCAGTGTTGCGTATCGACAGGCACTCAAGGATGATCCATTCGAGCCCTCGCTCCAAAACAAGTATCGCATTTCGAGGGAACGTGCCGCCGCAGCGCATGATGAACGTGGTCGACAATTATTGAAGGATCGCCAATTCGATCAGGCCGCCGAAGAGTTCAAGCGCGCTCTCACGATTGAACCGACGAGCAAGGAATTCGAAGCAGGTTTGACCGAGGCGCTGCGATTGAAAGAATCCCGTGACCGGTACCGCGAAGCGGAACGTTTGGCACAGTTGGGGCGGGCCACCGAAGCCATGACCGGTTATATGCGGGCCGTCGAGTTGGATCCCACGTATAAGGATGCGCTCGAAGGAGTCGCCCGTCTGTCTGCTGAACAGCATGCGGCCGATCGTGACGACCGGCAGAAACAGCCGGTGACGCTGCAGTTTCGCAATGCGGGGCTGAAGGAAGTTGTCGAGGCGCTGGGGAAGGCGGCCCACGTCAATTTTGTATTCGATAAGGATGTGCGAAACGACCCTATCACTGTCTCGCTCGAAGAGAAACCCTTTGACGAAGCGTTGTCGCTAGTGTTGAACAGCAACAGCCTGTTTGCGCAGAAGGCCGGACCGACGCTCTTCATCATTAGTCCCAACACCAAGCAGAAGCAAGAACAGTATCAGGATTTGATGATCCGGACCTTCTATCTGTCGTCGGCCAAAGCGAAAGATATGGTGGCGCTGCTGAAATCCATGCTGGATGTGAAGCATATCCATGGCAATGAGGCGCTCAATACGATTGTCATTCGTGATCAACCGGAAAAGGTGGAGCTGGCCGAAAAAATCATTCAGGCCAACGACCGTGAAGATTCCGAAGTGTTGTTCGATGTGGAAGTGCTGGAGGTGAATCGGACGGTCGATCAGCAGTATGGACTGAATTACCCGAAACAAATTGCTGCTTCACTCGTTCCCCCGGGGTTCACAGGTACAATCGCCGGAGACATCGCACAGCAATTTACTTACCGGAACCTTGCGAGTTTGGGGCAGGATAGCTATCTGTTCAAGGTTCCGACGAATGTGCAGCTGGATTTCTTCAAGCAGATCACCGACGCGAAGACCCTGGCGGCGCCCAAGGTACGAGTGCTCAACAACAAAAAAGCCGAGGTGAATATCGGCGACAAACAGCCCATCTTACTGTCCACCACCAATGTGTTACCAGGACAGGCCGCCACCGGTGCGGTACCGACGACCTCGACGGTGACCTCGATAGAATTCCGGGACACTGGGGTAAAGCTTACGGTGGAGCCGAACATTCACCTCGCGAACGAACTGTCCTTGAAGATGAAAATTGAGGTGATCCGCCTGGGGGATGTCGTCTTGCTGCAGCAATCTCCACCGATCACGCAGTTCAAGTTCGGCAACCGCTCGGCAGAGACGATGCTGAACGTGCGCGATGGAGAAACCATCATCCTGGGCGGGTTGCTCCAAGAAGAGGATCGTCGGACCAAGGTGACCATTCCATGGATCGGCGACATCCCGTATCTGGGAAATCTGCTGAGTTCCTTCAAGACCCAGCGGGTGACGACCGAAGTCATCCTGACGATTACTCCGCATATCGTCAATTCGCTGCGCATTCCTGGGCCGCAAGGACAGGCGTTTTGGTCTGGAACGGAGTCTGTGTATTCGACGTCACCATTGTTTGCCATGCAGCCGAAGCCGATCTCGGCTCGGGTGACGGTCCCGGCGGCGTCCGGAACAGCCCTTGAGAAAAGCGGCTCCAATAAATCACAACTCAGTGCGGCGAGTTCAGACGTGGCCTCGCCCAGACTTCAGTTGTCCATTCAACCAGCGGACGCCACGGTTCAGGTGGCCAAAGAGATTCGTGTCGATGTGGTGGCGACGCAGGCTCACGGGTTCGATACGGAAACGTTCACACTGGAGTTTGACCCGAAGATTCTGGAGTTTCGAGATGCCACCCTCGGTGAAGTCTTGGGAGCCGAATCCGGGAAAGCTCCGGTGGCCGCGACATCATCTTCCACGGAAGGCATTGTCGAACTGCGGCTCCATCGTTCTGCGACTGCCACCAAAGATGAAGGCCGCCTGCTGCGCTTGACCTTCCTCGCCAAATCCCCGGGCGTCTCGCCCGTGCGGTTGCAGATGGCCACACATCCGGGCCAAAACCTCCCGGAGGGAACCGGCGAAGCCTCGGGAGTGGTGAGAGTGCGGTGAAACAGTCCGGCGTGACGTTGCTTGAGTTGCTCGTGACCCTGACGATTCTCACGATCCTTGCCTCGGTCGCGCTGCCGTTCACCAAGGTCTCTACCAAACGGACGAAAGAGATCGAGCTTCGGCAGAATCTCCGGGTGATTCGAGCGGCGATTGATGCCTTTCGTCTGGAATGGGCGCGTGACGGCGACACCCTTATTGGCCCGGCCTGCGTCAAGAACCGGTTGAGTTGCAAAGACGTCACCGGCCCGTATGGGTACCCCAAGTCGCTCGATGCCTTGCTGGGCGTCAAGCTCACCGGTGAGCAAGCGACAGTGCGAGGGACGACGATCCGGCGCTACCTGCGTTCGATTCCCTTGGATCCGATGACCGGCGCCGCCGATTGGCGCCTGCGTTGCTACCGGGACCCCGCCAGTGTGAAAGACTGGTGCGGAGAAGACATTTACGATGTTACGACTCAGAGTCAAGAACTGGCCTTGGATGGTACGAAATACCGAGAGTGGTAGACGCGCATGTGTCTCATCGTCAGCGCACGGATTTACGATTATCGAGTTGATGATTGTGGTGACGATTGTGGGGATCCTGGCCACATTGGCGGTGCCCTCGTATCACGCGGCGATCATTAAAGCGAAAGAAGGGGCCTTGCGTCAGGATTTGTTCTCGTTACGCGATGTGATCGACCAACATCGCGCCGACAAGGGAAAGTATCCGGAGAGCATTCAAGCTCTCGTGTCATCCGGATATCTCCGGAGGGTCCCGACCGATCCATTGACCGGGGCGACCACATCGTGGCAGGAGATGCTCGATGAGGCTGAAGGCGGAATGGTGGATGTGTTTTCAGGCTCCGAACTGGTCGGAACTAATGGCGTACCCTACAACCAATGGTAAGGCGATGAACATCATGATACACCTACATGTTCCTGCGCGACGGAAGGGCGTTGGGTTACGTCTCGGATACTGGTTGGCGGCATTGTTGGTCTGTGAGTCCTGGGGAGGTTGTGCGCGGGTGACTCCAAATCACGAACCGGCCCCGTCGGAACTGCAAGTCGCGGCGGACTCTCTGAAGGTCGCGGTCCGCGAAGCGCAGCGCACGGCAGCTGAATTGCGGACGGAACTGGAAGAACAGAGAAGAGAACTGGCCGATGCGCAAGTGGCGCGGGCCCAACTTCAGGGCATGTTGCGGGAAACAGAGCGGCGATTGACGGAAGCCCGTCAGATCATCGAATTGCAGCGCGAAGAGTTAGCCTCCGCTCGCGACGAACGGGAGCGACTCGCTCAGGCGGTTCAACCCTTCAACGGGCATGTACGGCCATCGTCTGCGCCGGCGCCATCGCGCAGCAAGAGTCTGCCGCCTGGTTCTGACAGCACGGTTCCCACTTCCGTCGATGCGCGAGAGCTTACGGGGGAGAACTCCCCAGTCGAGCAAGAACAGGCGATTCCGCAACCCGTCCCCCTTCATCGCGAGGCCACGAGGGATTCATCGATGTCCCGGGCGTCAGCTGTTCGTGTCTCTCCGCTGTCGAAGGGAAAGCCAGTGGGACGGACGATCGTGGTGCAAGGCGGGGATACGTTGTGGCGGCTTGCGCGCCGGCACAAGGTTGAAGTCGCGGTGCTCCGCTCACTCAATGGGTTGTCAGGTGACCGCATCGTGGCCGGGCGAACGCTCCGTTTGCCTGACGTGGAGGCGCAACATGCGGCTGTGCAGCCCGCCACACTCGACATGCTGGTGCAATAAAGGCTGCAGATCATCGCGTGATGTGTCGAGCCGAATGAACTCATGGCTGTCTTCTCCTATAGAGCGGCTCGCGCGGATGGAACCACCTTCGAAGGCCACATCGAAGGCGATGACGAGCATGTCGTCCGCGCGAAGCTCGAGGCAGACGGCATTCTGGTGTTTCGCCTGTCTCGAAGCGGAACAGGGTTTGGTGTGCCGGGCCTGCCTGCGGGCCGCTGGGGAAAGCTTCCGCTTCAAGACTTTCTCGTGTTCAATCAAGAGCTGCTGGCCTTAATCAAGGCGGGGCTTCCGGTTCTGCGGGTGTGGGATCTGCTCATCGATCGCACCCAGCGTGCTCCGTTTCGAGAAGCGCTGAAGGCCGTTCGGCAGGATATTCGCGGCGGGGCCTCGGCATCGGAAGCCTTGGCGAAGCATTCCACCTATTTTTCGGATCTCTATTTGGCCACCATTCGCGCCGGCGAACAGTCGGGCAATTTGGCGGAGGTGCTGCAACGCTACATTGCGTACTTAAAACTGATGATCAGCCTTCGCCAAAAGGTGACGAAGGCCTTGGCGTACCCGGGTTTTCTCGTCGTCGTTGGCATTGCGGTCGTCGGATTTTTGCTGAGTTATGTCATGCCGACGTTTATCTCCGTGTACGGCGAATCGTCCGCGAATCTGCCGACGCCGACGCGAGTGCTCATCTCCGTGATTCACATGGGAGAGGCGCAATTGATCCCTGTCGCCATCATCGTCATTGCGGCGATGGTCATGGGGCGCGCCTGGTATCAAACTTCAGCGGGACGCTTGTCGGTGGACCGGAATCTCTTGCGGTTACCGTTACTCGGGACCATTCTGGTGGAGCATCATACAATTCAATTGACGCGGACGCTCGCCACGGTGCTGGCCGGCGGGACGCCCATTGTGGAAGCTCTGGAGATTGCGCGGGGAGCGGTCTCGAACCGCTTTGTGTCGCGCGGACTGGTTTCCGCGGTCAACGAGATTCGGGAAGGCAGTACGCTGGCGGCCGCCATTGAGCGGCCAAAAATTTTGCCGAAGTTGGCCATCGAAATGCTGTCGGTCGGGGAGGAAACGGGCTCGCTTGAGCCGATGCTCAGAGATGTGGCTGAATTCTATGAGGGCGATCTCGATGTGCGGCTCAGCCAGTTGACGACCTGGATTGAGCCGGTCTTGCTGCTGGTCATGGGGTTGCTCGTCGGCGGAATTGTCATCATCATGTACTTGCCGATTTTTCAAATGGCCGGAACGATTCAATGATACGCGGACGGCGACGGCATCATTCCAGAGCCTTGTCTGCCATCAGGGTTGGAGATTTGTAGTATGGCCATGCAACGTCATCTCACCCGCCCGTCGCTGGCCGATGTCCTGGTGCGTGAAGGAATCCTCCCTCGCCGCACGGTCGACCAGGTCGTGGCCCGTCTAGGGGGCAGCCCCACTGCCTTGGGGCCAACGCTGGTTGAAGACGGCACCATTTCAGAGATGCAGCTGGCTCAGGCGTTGGCCGCCCAGTATGGCTTTCCGTATGATGCGCTCACCGGCTTCCGCGTGGACTCGGAGTTTTACCACACCATTTCCGTCAAGCTGATGCGCCGTCATCCGTTTGTGCCGCTGAAAGATGAGGCGGGGATTCTGACCATTGCGATATCCGATCCTCAGAACCTGTTGGGGCTGGATGAACTGGAAATTCTGCTCAACCGGCCCTTGCACTATGTGGTGAGTTCAAAAAACGCCATTCAGGCCGCACTCGAGCGCAGCGAAGGATCGAGTCAGGCCTTACGCGAACTCGAAGCGGAGTACCGATCGGTGCTCGTCAAGGAAGACGAACGGGGCGAAGAAGTCCTGACCGTGGACCATTTCGGCGAAGACCAGAGTCCCGTCGTCAAGCTGCTCGACACAATCATGCTCAGCGCCATGCAGCGGAGGGCCAGCGATATTCACATTGAGGCCACGGATCGCGCAACCACGGTGAAATTTCGCGTGGACGGCATTCTGGTCTCAGCCATGGATCCGCTGGATGTGAAGCTGCACCCGCCGCTGGTCTCTCGCCTGAAGGTCATGTCCGACCTGGACATTGCGGAGCGCCGGGTGCCGCAGGACGGAAGCTTCCGGATGCGTCTTGACCGGAAAACGGTCGATTTTCGTGTGTCGATTCTGCCGAGCGTGTTTGGTGAATCCGTCGTGATCAGAATTTTGGACCGCGAGGCGATCACCACCGGCGTCTCCACCTTGCGGCTGGATCGGCTGGGGTTCAACCCCGAAGATCTCAAGCGGTTCCGGCGCGCGATCACCAGACCCTACGGGATGGTTCTCGTGACCGGTCCGACCGGAAGCGGAAAGACCACGACGCTCTATGCGGCGATCAGCGAAATGAATATTCAGGAAGATAAGCTGATCACCATCGAAGACCCGGTCGAATATCAACTGCCGGGCGTGGTGCAAATTCCGGTGAACGAGAAAAAGGGCCTCACATTTGCGCGCGGGTTACGGTCCATTCTGCGCCACGATCCCGATAAGATCATGGTCGGAGAAATCCGGGATGCGGAAACCGCGCAGATCGCCATTCAATCGGCGCTCACCGGCCATTTGGTGTTAACCACGGTGCATGCCAACAACGTGTTCGACGTGATCGGCCGGTTCGCCTCGATGGGCATCGATTCCTATAATTTCCTTGCGGCGTTGACCTGCGTGTTGGCGCAACGGCTGATCCGGGTGATTTGCCCGGACTGCCGCCATCAGGTCGCGCTTGATCAAGCGCTGGCCGAGGAGTCGGGGCTCGATTATGATGAGTTCAAAACCTCGCCGTTTTATGAAGGCAAAGGCTGCTCCGAGTGTCATGACACGGGGTATCGAGGCCGCAAGTGCATTACCGAATTTCTGGACCTGACGGACGAGATCAAGGAAATGATTCTGGCCGACCGTGCGTTGTCGGAAATCCGATATCGCGCGGTGACCGACGGCATGATTACCCTGCGGCAATCCGCGGTGAAGAAAGTGCTGGCCGGAGAGACGACGCTGCGTGAAATCAACCGCGTGACGTTCAGTGAAGAGCGATAGGCGATGTGGGACTGGATCACCAGCAGACCGCAGTACTGCTTGAAAATCGGGGCGCATGATCTCGCCTGGGCGGAGGTGCATCGCAACTGGCGCGGGCGCCCACGGTATCAGTGCGTCGTCTCGGCCTTGCCGGGCGGGATCCTCCGGCTGTCGCCATTGGAGCAGAATGTCGTGTCGCCGCACGAGTTGGAATCGCACATCCGCGCGATCGCCGGTTCGGCGACCACCCAGGCTCCGGGCCGTTCTTCCACCCCGGGAGTGCCCCGTGCCGCGACGGTGATTTTGCCAGACCTGGCCGTGCGCTTGGCGGTCGTCCGCCTGCAGGACCTTCCCTGGAGTTCGGATGAGCGGGATGCGTTGGTGCGCTGGCGATTGGGGCAGGAACAGTTGCTGTCATTAAGCGGGGCCAAAGTCTTTTCCCAAGTCTTGTCGGAACCGGGCGTGTCCGGTGATGGACCCTGCACTGTTCTCGCGGTCGTCGTGCAAGAGGCCGTGTTGTCGCAGTATGAAGCCGTGTGTGAAGCCGCCGGTCTGATCCCGCAGGAAGTGGATGTCGCCAGTCTGCGCCTATTTAACCTGTGGTCCCATGGAGCCTGGCGTACGGCCGGCTCGACTGCCGATTTCCTGTGGGTGAACGCGACAGACGGCGGGGTCACGGCGTTTATCTTTCATAAGGGCGTCCTCGTTTTTCTTCGTTCCAAACTGCAGGGTGGGGTCGGTTCGGGCGGGGTCTGGCCGGCTGGCTCTGAGCAATTGGGGATCAACCGGATCGTGCAGGAGTGCGCCGACTCGATTTACGCCTGTCAGCAACAGACGCCGGAATTGGCGATCAGCCAGACCATCTTGATTGCGGACGAAGCCCTGGGACCTGCGTTGCGGCAGCAATTGGAAAAAGGATTAGGCGTGCCCGTGCAAGAATTGGATTGGGAGCGTGTGCAACAATTCGGCGGGGGGCCGATCGCAGGCCCCCGGACCAGCGCGGCCATGCCGGCGATTGCAGGGGTAGTCTAAGCCATGATGTTGGATAATCTGGCATCGGTGCTTCGGGATGTAGCCTTGCGTATCGGGCAGCCGTCTGCGCGCAGCGGTGTGTTTACGATCAATCTCAGCAGCCGCTATCGATGGTATCTGGCGCCGGCACGGTTACTGATCATGCTCTTGGCGGGCGTGATCGGCATGGCCATACTCTGGGACATTTCGCAATCATGGCTGGTGTGGCAGGACGTACAGGCACGAGAATCGGCCTTATTGCAGGTGCAGGAGCGGGACAAAGAGTTGCTGAAGGAAGCGCAGCAGGAAGGCTTGGACCTTTCCGAAACCGCGTTGCAATTGCTGCCGAAGGAGATTGAGTTTGCCAATCATCTGATCGAGAAGCGGAGTTTCTCCTGGACCCGGTTTCTGACGGAACTGGAGCGTGCGATTCCTCAGCGGATTGCCGTCAATAGTATTCGTCTGGATCCCGCGAATGCCACGATCATGCTGACCGGCTCGGCGAGAGCGCTGGAAGATGTGACCACCTTGACGGTGATGTTCCAAGACCACCCTCAATTCAAGGATCCCGTGTTGGGCCAGCACCGGGTGATGGGAAACGGGTTGGTCGAGTTCGACCTGAGCTTGCGATATCGAAATCGGACCTGATGATGTTTCCAGGACTGGATCGACTACAACTGACATGGCGCCAACCTTACGCGCCCATCCTGCCCTGGGTGGCCTTCGTGGTCGGTTTGGCCATTGTGAGCTACGGCATTCATGCCCTGGTGTTGGGAGCGGCGGAAGAGGAGCAAGTGAGGCTCGAAGCCGAGTCGGTTAAGGCGCGGCAGCAATTGAACCGGCACAGGGAAGCCAAGAAGGCGAAAGCGGATCTTCAGCGCGTGTGGGCCGTCCTGCCGTTGTTTCGGGATTTTGCGCCGCTCGCCCTCGGCGTGACAGAAGAGGCGAAGCGAGATCAGGTCACACTGCCGGCTCTCTCCTATAAAACCGAAAAGACCTCGGTTCCGGATGCCACCAAGGCCGTCCTGCAGGGAACGGTGACCGGTCGGTACGAAGACTTGCGACGCTTCCTCTACAACTTGGAGTCGGCCCAGGAATTATTGTTTATCGAAGATCTCAACCTGGTCCGTTCAGGAAACATTCAGGACCAGCAATTAACCTTCAATATTAGGATTTCGACCTACTTGCGGGGAGAGCATCTGCAATCTCCGACGCCCTGACGCCCATGAACCGAGTCAGTAAAAATCAGGGACTGCTCTTGCTGACCCTCGTGGTCTTCTGGATCGGGCTGCTCATCTGGCAATTTGACCACTCCAGTGAACCGGTGCGGGTGCCGTTGACCCATGTGAGCGGGCAGCGGGCACCGAGCAAGACGCCACAGGCCGCTGCCGGTGGTGATCTGCAGGTTCATCTTGAGCGTCTGGCGGCCATCAAGGGCCAGCGAGAAGCCACCTTCTCAACCCCGCGCAACATTTTCGCTAGTTTGCTGCCCCAGGTTGAGCCGGTTGCGGTGCCGCCCCCAGTTGCTCGTCGAGGCCGCTCACGTGGAGCCGCCAAAGCTGTCCCTCCTCCCGTCCTTGAACCGCTCCAGGAGCCGCAGGAGCAGACCGCTCCAGAAGAAGAGCAGGAACCGGTGGAGGAGGGGCCGAAGGGGCCGACTCCAGAAGAAATTGAACGGCTCCGTATTGCCACCGAGCTCAATCAGTTCCGCTATGTCGGGTTCATGGCGGTCGGCGGAGGGGCGCAAAAAAAGAAGAACATGGCGGTGGTCGTGAAGAACGACGAGATGCATGTCGTTCAGGTGGGAGAGGTGATAGGCGGGGAAGTCCTGGTCAAAGATGTGTCGTTGAAGGAAATTACGCTTCAGGATGTGGGATCAAAAATCACCCAGGTCATTCCGGTTACGGATGATCCCGGCGCAGGGGGGCAACCCAACTAGGAGGGTGATGGGGGTGCGTAGTCCTCTCCAGGATACCCGCGGTATCACCTATCTCGCCTTGATGTTTTCGATCGTCCTGATTGGAATTTCCGTCTCGGCAGCGGCCCGCCAGTGGACGGTGATGGTCCAGCGCGAAAAAGAAGCCGACCTCATGGCCAAAGGGATCGAAATTCAGAACGCGCTGGCGTTGTACTCCGCCTCGATGAAAATCGGGCGCATCATGGCCACCGAAATCTATCCTCAGTCTCTGGCAGAATTGACGCGCACCCCCAAACCATTTTTGCGACGAGTCTATCAGGATCCCGTCAGCGGAGGAGACTGGGAATATATGCGCGCGCCCACCGGAGGCATCATGGGGGTGCGCAGCAAAAGCAAAGTGAAACCGATCAAGGAACGTGATTTTCCGCTGGCCATCCGCCATTTCGAAGGACGCAAGACCTATCACGACTGGATGTTCCAGCACCCGAATCCCTCCTCGCAATCCATGCTGATGCCGCCGATGATGGGACTGGCTCCCGGGACCATGCCGACGCACCCCGGTGCACAAGGGGGCGTTCCCGGCGCCGGCGCTTCCCAAGGCGCTCCTCTGATGCCGGGGCCTCCGCGTAACCCTTGACCCGACTCCAAACCCCACAGTATCCTGTCACGCTATCGTTTTCGCGCCTACGTTCACCATCTTGATCGGCGAATACCTTGGCCTAAGGCCTGTTGTATCGCCAAGCAGCAGGAATTCACGACATGGAACAAGACCTGACCGAATCCCCGGCTCCGGAGCTGGACGCTCCCGTTGAAGTACTGTCTCCCGAAGAGTATGTGATGGGCTTGGTAAAGAGCGCCAAGAAGGCGGCGGGTCGTCTGTCGACCCTCTCGGCGGAAGTCAAAAATCAAGCCTTGGAGGCCATGGCTGAGGGCCTTGAGGCGCATGAGGCGGAGATCCTGGCTGAGAACGAAAAGGATCTTGAGCAATTCGATGCGACCCCTGCGCGCAAGGCGCTGGGTGACCGGTTACGACTGACGGCGGAGCGTATTCGTGACATGGCTGCAGGACTTCGTGATGTCGCCCGCTTGCCGGACCCGCTGGGGGAGATGCCTAAGATGTGGACGCGGCCGAACGGCATGCAGGTCGGCCGGATGCGGGTGCCTATCGGGGTCATCGGTATTATTTATGAAGCTCGTCCCAACGTGACGGCCGACTCGGCGGCCCTCTGTCTCAAGTCTGGGAACGTCTGTCTCTTGCGAGGCGGATCGGAAGCGTTGCATTCCAACGCGGCGATTGCCAAGGTTTTGAGCGAGTCCGCGGAGAAGGCCGGCGTACCGGCCGGCGCCATTACCTTCGTCGATCGCCCCGAGCGTGAGATCGTTCAACTGTTGTTGAAGCAGGATCAGTATATCGACCTCATCATCCCCCGCGGCGGGGATTCCTTGATGAAGACCATCGCCGAGCATGCGACGATTCCGGTGCTGAAGCATGACAAGGGCGTCTGTCACACCTATGTCGATGCGGATGCCGATCCCAAAGTAGCCGAACAGATTTGCCTCAATGCCAAGGTGCAGCGCCCCTCAACGTGCAATGCGATGGAGACTCTCCTGGTCCATCACAGCATCGCGCGGACCTGGCTTCCCCACCTCGTCAGGCAGCTCGCGGCGGCGAAGGTGGAAGTGCGCGGTTGCGCCAAGACCTGCCAGCTGTGTCCTGAGGTCAAGCCGGCGGTGGAGGATGATTTCGGACATGAATTTCTCGATCTCATTCTCGCGGTCAAGGTGGTCAAGCACATGGATGAAGCGCTTGAACACATTGCCACATTCGGCTCCCGGCATACGGAAGCCATTGTGACCAAGGATTATTCCCGCGCCATGCGATTCTTGCGCGAAGTCGATGCCGGGGCGGTCCTGGTGAACGCATCAACCAGGCTCAACGACGGCTATCAGTTCGGCCTGGGAGCGGAAATCGGCATCAGCACCTCCCGGCTGCATGCGCGGGGGCCGATGGGGCTGGAAGAATTGACCTGTTCAAAATTCGTCGTGCTTGGGAGCGGGCAGATCCGCGAGTAAATGCCCGTGGATGCCTCCTTACAGGAGATACTGAGCCGCCCCGGTACGCTCACCTTTCCGTCCAATCGTGCTGATGCGCCGCGCTTGCCGTCGTCCTCAGCACCGTTCCTCCGCCTGCCAACCGGACATCATGTCGTCTATGGCAGTCATGGTCGTCGCATCCTGGCCACCGATCCGGACGGGTATCCCTTACATGAGTGTGAGTGGGAATCGGTCAGTGGGAAGCTGCGGCTCCTTCGATGCCGGGTGCACCTGGATTGGGGGGCATGGGTCGGTTTGATTCCCGGCGGGCTCGTGAACACGATGACCCTGGATTTATCCAGAAAGCCGGGATGGCAGCGGCTCAGGGCCGACGATCTTCGAGGCATGGCGGCCCAGGCCATGCGGGTTCCACTGGATGAAGTGCGGTTTTTTTACAGCGATCAGGACATGACGATTGATGCGAAGGGCAGCGCCACGATCCGGCACCGCAAGGACGCGATCTATCATCTGCCCGACGGGACCTTCGATAGCCAACAATTCATGGCATGCATGGGAGCCATGCATTGGGAAAACATCGATTTTCTGCCGGTCGTCGAGCTGTTTTTATCGCTGCTTCCCGGCACTGGCTCCGCTCTTTTTGAATTGATCCGTGGGCTGTATGACGATCAGAATCGCGGACAAGCAGCTCCAAGGCCATTGCGCTATCGTGGTATTCCAACCTATCCGTCAGACGCCGCGTATCGTCTGTTCAGCAATTTCTTTACTCCTTGTCTGGCCGGCGGCGGTGATCCGTTTCCCGTGTTCATGGATGCGCCGCGATCCCACCTGGTGACCTGGACACCCGTCCAGGATCCTCCGAGAAGACATGTCAACCTGGCGCAGAAGTTATGCGTCACGATCCAAGGCCAGCGAATGCTCAAAGCGACCCGCTGGGACGATCCGGCAGGGCTGTCCTATCAGCCCTTTGACCAGAGAGGCGCCGCACCATGCCAGCGCGGATTACTGATCCGGCAGGGACAACTGTTGTTGACCGATGGAGACACGACGCATGTGATCCCCTTGCCGGACGACTGGGGACGAGTCGACGGCCCTGCCACGCCAGGTGCTTCCTCGCTCTCCGTGGGGTGGCGATCGGTCTTCGAGGGGAGTCCGCCGCATGTCGATCCGGAGGCGGCATTCGGCGCCGTGCTGCTGTATCCCAACGATGAGCGGGAAATCGGGGAACTGGCGACGCAACCGTTTGTCGCCGACTACCTTCAAGATCTCATCGAGCAGGATCGGCCGTTGGCTGCGAAGGTGTCCCGTGCGGAACGGGTGCTGATTGCCGGATTCGATGCGGTCATGACCACGTGTGTCGCCAGCGACCGTTCGCGCGCCTACACGGTGCTCTATGATCATGCGGCGTTTGCGCAGCGCCAGGCACAGATGTGGTGGAACCTCCTGGCACGCGCCCAGCGATTGGAGTGGCTCACCCGTGTGCGCATGCGGAGCCGTGGAGCAGAAGGGGACCGCCGCGAGTCATACGACCTGGCATATGAGTGGACGCCGTTCGATCAGTATGACAAGCCCGAGGCGATCAGCCACCGAGTGCAACAATTGGCCGGTCGGCTGTCGCCTGGGGCCGTGGCGTTCATCGTCGGTCCGCCGACGGTGGCCGACGCTTGCCGAACGGCTGGGGTGCATCTGCAGGCGATTACGCCGGTGGCTTCGTTGCCCACGTTCCGGATGCATCAAAGTGTGCTGCCTCGTGCGCAACTCAAGCCCGGTATCATGCTGTACCAGATCGTTCGCTCCTGAACCGGTGGTCTCATTTCGAATACCCGTGGCAAAATGCGAGAGACAGCAACGAAACGAGGATGACGCCTGGGATTAGCCCGACAGACTCATCGAGGTTCCTGTTACAATCCACAATTGGTCCACGTCGGGAGACTGCAGAGAGCGGGGACCGGTTGAGACAAGGAGCAGCCAGTATGAGAGTTCGCGGATACATGAAGGCTTCCGATAGCGGCAGCGGTGCATCGCCGGGACATCGTGGCTCAAGGTGTATCGGAAGGCTGAACGCCAGTGACGGGTTTTCGTTCATCGAGGTGATGATTGTGGTGGTGATCCTGGCCATCCTCGCGACGCTGCTGATTCCACGGGTCATGGGGAGAACGGAAGATGCGAAGCGAGCGGCCACCAAGGCGCAGATTTCAAACATCGAAAGTGCGCTCCAACTGTACAAACTCGATAACGGCAACCTGCCGTCAACGGAACAAGGCTTGAAAGCGTTGGTTGAACGCCCCGCATCCGGTCCCGCCGCGCCGAATTGGAAGGCGGGCGGCTATCTCCCGAAGGTGCCGGTCGATCCCTGGGGCAGTCCGTACAAATACACGGTGCCTTCTTCGCAGGGGGCCGAATTCGAAATTGTCTCGTTCGGCGCCGATGGCGCTCCCGGGGGCGACGGCAAGAATGCCGATATCGTCAGTTGGGATCTGGACCGCAACTAGTGTAGTGCGTCATAAATAACTTGACAATTGGCCACAACGAGAGTCAGCTTATGCATCGTGAACCTTGCTCCTCCCATTGTCTTGTCCCTGAAAGAGCGCGCGACGTTGACCGCGTGGGCT
>JADYYH010000050.1 GCA_020853775.1 Nitrospira sp. | reverse complement strand
TCGGAGAGTGCGGAATGAGGGCTTCTTCCCCAGTCGGCCTCGCTCTCGACAGGCAGCTGGAGCGCTCGGCGCTCCACAACAGCTTGCAGGTGGCTTTTCGTCATCGGTCGTGAATAATGCAGGCTAGGGCCGAGAAAGTTGTTGACCATGCATGACAGGTAGGGTATCAGTGGGCGCGCTGTTCCGGCCGGGGTACGTAGTCTCGCGGTCATGCGGACGAGTCTTTGGCCCGGATGGTTAGGGAGTGCCTCACCTATGATTCCGCTACGATGTCTGCTCGGTGCGATAGGCCTCTGTGTGACGGCATACACCGTTGGTTCGGCCGAGGCGCAGGTTCCTCCGGCCCAGTCCTCGTCGGTGGCGCAGGTCGATCTGAAAATTTCCGAATGGTTCAGCCAGGGTGAAACGGTTTGGAGCCATAATGCTTCCGGGCTTGATCCAAATCTGGGAAATCCCAGTTCCAAATTGAAATATAAAGATACCGGCACCAATGTGACCGAGATCACCGGGCGGGTGCAGTTGAAGAACAAGATCTATTTCCGCGGCGCTTTCGGGTACGGGGCCATCGGCGGTGGACGTCTGACGGACGACGATTTTTTAAGCGCGCAGGGCGCTGCATCACAAGGGGCGACCGTGAGCGGCGAACACCGGTTTTCTCGAACCTACAGCGACATCGGCGGCGACAATCTCTGGTACCTCAACGGTGATCTTGGCGTGACGGCGCATACCTTCCAGGAGAAAAGAGGAAGCCTGGGGGTCTTTGCAGGGCTGCAATATTGGCGTGAACGGCATGTAGCCACGGGGGTTACTCAAGCGGAATGTACGACCGCCTCGTCGCCCAGTTCGGAATTTCGCTGTTCTCCTGTGGGGACGGTCCGATTTCCCAACCAGTCGGTGATTACGAATACGACGACATGGTTTTCGGGACGGGTCGGCGGAGAGCTCGAATATAAGCTCGATCCGCGCGTGAGCGTTGAAGCGAGGGTAGCTCTGCTACTGTCCTATTTGAATAATGAGGATGTGCATCACCTTCGGACGGATCTTGCGCAAGATCCGAGTTTTCGAATGACCGGCCTCGGGGTCGGCACCACCTCGGATTTTAATCTACGGGTCAAAATCTGGGATCGGCTGTACCTCACGGGAGGATACCGCGTGTGGTGGAATCGCGTGCTCGTCAGCGATCAGTGGAAATTGTACGGGGCAGATGGATCTACGGCGTCCGCGCCGTTGACTCAGTTCCAAACGCTCCGGCATGGCCCGACGGTCGGCCTGACCTATTCGTTCTAGCCAGCCGTTTCACGCTTCACGAGCGACATCATCTGGAAAATCGACTAGCGTGACCGCGAAGGCCCGGTCTCTTCTTCGTATTCCATGAACAGTCGTTTGGCTTCCGGGTGCAGGAGATGGGGCTGGCCGTAGGGAATGCCGGCGGTTCGAAACAGCGGCGTGAGTTTTTCGTTCGGATGCAGGTAGCCGGCCCGCAGTGGAACCGATCGCTTGGTGTGGCGGATCAACGAGCAGGGGGTCGGGCGTATTGCGGTCAACCAGTCTGCAATATCCTGCGGATTGCCGATGGAGGCCGACAGGAGCAGGAGACGAGCCTGAGAGGGACAGAAAATCAACGTTTCTTCCCACACGACACCGCGCTCCGGATCAGCCAGGTACTGCGACTCATCCATAATCACCAGACCCAGCGTGTCCAGGCGCACATCGATCTCGCCACCGGCGGCGTCATACAGCAGATTGCGCAAGATCTCCGTGGTCATGATCAACAGTGGTGCTTGGCTATGCTCGCGGCGATCGCCGGTCAGGATGCCGACCTGGCCGGGGCCGAACACACGGGAGAACTCGGTAAATTTCGTGTTGGAGAGTGCCTTGAGCGGTGACGTGTAGATGACGGTGCGATTCTCGCGCATCGCGCGGGCGGTCGCCTCGATCGCCACATAGGTTTTGCCGCTCCCGGTCGGCACGCTGACGACCACATCCGTCTCGGCCAGTTTCTCCAGCGCCTCCACCTGCCAGGCATCCGGAACAAACGGTTGCGGCGGGGGCACGCCGATCCCTGAGAGCCATTCATGGAGCGAGACCGGCGGCTCATGGTGCCCATGGTCGTCAGTCCTGTGTGGTCGAGACGGGGCGGGGACGTCTTGGCGAGATCGCGCTTGGGGTGGTCGCGTGTTTTCGACCGGCGCTGGTTGTGGCCGTTCAGCCCGTTGATCGATCAGGGCCTGCAGGTCTGACTCCAAGCCGGGGCGATTTTCGGCGGACGCTTGCAGGAGCAAATCGACCAGCTTGCGTTTCCCGGAGCGGAAATGCCGGCTGATCCGTCCCCGCGCCAATCGGTGGAGCAGGGAGACCGGCTGCTGCATCAACAGGCGTTCGAGTTCGTGAGTGTTCACGGCAATTCCTCCAGCACTCCCCGGCGCATCGCGGCGATGGCGTGATCGGCCGATTCTGCCAGAGACGGATGGGTGGCTTTCAATGTTTTTAATTGCGACAAAAATTCGATCGTGCGCGCGAACAGCCGGAACATGTCGCCTTCAGCCATGGTCGTCAGGCGGGCCAATCCGATCCAGGTGAGCGTCTGATCGGACACCCAGCGTTCGGTCAGCGCCGCGACGTCGGCTCGCAGCATCGGCGGCGCCTCGTGCGGCGTCAAACTCTCCGCCAGCTTGCGTACTTGGAACAGCAGGGTGACGAGGCCCGTGCTTCCGCGCGGAAACGAGCCGGGACGATCATCGTCGTGGGCGATGCTGGCCATGATAGCAGCCAACAGCGGCGGATCGATGGCGCCGAAGGCTTCAGCCCGTATCAGCTCGGTAATCAGCAACGAATGATCGATACGAATCAGCCGCGCCCATTCACCGTCGGCGGTGAGCTGGGCATTGGCGTTGAGGTAGCCGAATTTTTCCAGGACGTCGATGCGCTCCTGGAACCGGTGCCACAAGCTGGTCTGGAGGGCCTGAATGGATTTGATATGGCGTTGGATTTCCTGACGCACCCGCGAGGCGCGGGGGAAATCGCGCTGGCAGGCCTGGCGCGACGGGCAGGTCGGGCAGGCGAAATCGCCCAGCGTGTGAATGATGGAACTGTCGATCGGGGTCTCTTCGTGCTGGTGTGCCAGAATCGGCAGGATCGGCAGCCGCGGCGGAAGTTCGGTCAGATGATGGGTCAGTTCCTCCAGCGTCTGCGGCGTGCACCAGGGATAAGACGACGTTTCTTCGCAGTCGAAGGTGCGATCGAAGACCTGTGTCACGATGGATGCGGGGCATTCGTTCAGCGAGCCGCCTTCCCGGAGCAGGGTGACCATCGGCGCATGTTGGCCTTTGCTGCGGTACTGGCGCAGGATGATCCCGCGCCCACGCGTGACACCCACCACGCGCCCTGGCGTCAGGAAGTGCAGGCGCGCGGCGACATCGGGCGATTCCTGCCGGGCGAAGGGGCTGCGCGGTTTCTTTCGCTTGCGGGCCTGTTCGAAGACTTGCCACTGCGTAATCCAATCGGAACAGACACGGGGGCCGAATGGTTCCATCTCGGCGCGCAGGCTATCGAGTTTCGTTTCGAGCACGGCCGTGCGCTGGTTGAGTTGAAACTGGGCGAAGCTTTTGGCCAGGATGGATTGAATCTGCTCGCGCGGGTGCGCCTTGAGCAGGTTCAAGACCATCGGGTAGGTGATCACGAATTGGCTGTGGATCGCCTCCGGCTGTCCGGTGAGTCCTTTGGTTAAGACGGTCAGATCGATATAGGGAGACGGGGTGATGACTGCGAACCCGACGAGGTCCTTGCCGCGGCGGCCGGCGCGGCCTGCCAGTTGTTGAATTTCGCTCGCGGAGAGATCGGTAAAGTCGCGCGCCTTGCGGATGCTGGATTGCGTGACCACCACCGTGCGGGCGGGAAAGTCCACGCCGGCTGCGAGCGTGGTCGTGGCAAAGACGGCATCCAACGACCCCGTGCGCATCAGTTCCTCGACGGCAATTTTCCAGGACGGCAAATGTCCGGCATGGTGCGCGGCCACGCCGATGCGCTGGACGGTCTCGATCAACGGATGTTCGGCAATGCTGGGAAACTGCTCGGTGACCTGCGTCAGTACACGGGCAATCTGTTCTTGTTGCGCTTTCGGCAGGGTCACCTGACTGCGCTCGAAGGATTGCATCGCTTCGTCGCAGGCCCGTCTCGAGGTGAGAAAAATGATCGCAGGGGTGAGGTTTCGTTGGCGGAGGGTCGCGACGAGATCAACCGGATGGATCGACGGCGGCATGCAATTTCATTCCCTTTGAGATGACTACCAATCCGGAATCGGTGACTTTGAATCGTTGACGATCTGTAACCGGATCGAACCCGATTACGGTTTTGGGCGGAATCACGACGTCCTTGTCGATGATTGCGCGCCGGATGCGGGCATGTTCGCCGATGACCACGTTTTCCATCACGACCGATTCGCGCACGTCGGCATGATCATGGACACGCACATGCGGTGACAGCACCGAGTTCTGCACGCGGCCGCCGGAAATGATGCACCCTCCGCAGACGATCGAATCCAAGGCGACGCCCATCCGCCCACCCTGAAAGTCCTGCGCGAAGACGAACTTGGCGGGTGGAAACTGTCCCTGATAGGTACGGATCGGCCAATGCTGATCGTAAAGGTTGAACTGTGGATCGACAGAGACCAGATCCATATTGGCTTCCCAATAAGCGTCCAGCGTACCGATGTCGCGCCAGTAGTTCACGGCCTTCTTGTTCTCGTCTTGGAATTTGAATGCGTAGACCCGGCATTCCTTGATCATGCGCGGAATGATGTTCTTGCCGAAATCGTGTTTGGTGCCTTCCTTGGCATCGCGGATCAATTGCTCGCGAACCACATCCGTGCGGAACAGATAGATGCCCATCGAGACGAAGGCCTGGGTCGGATCGCCGGGAATGTGCATCGGATTCTCGGGCTTTTCGTCGAAGCTCAAAATGCGGCGATCTTCATCCACCGCGATCACGCCGAAGCGGTTGGCCTCCGCAATCGGGGTTTCAATCGCGCCGACAATGGCATCCGCCTGTTTTTCGATCAGGAGGTTGTACATGTCGGCGTAGTTCATCTTGTAGATGTGATCGCCAGCCAGCACGAGGAGAAACTCAGGAGGATCGTTATCCATCAGGAAAAGGTTTTGGAAGACCGCATCGGCGGTGCCGCGATACCACTCTTCGCTGATTCGCTGCTGCGGAGGAACCGACACGATGTATTCGCCGAGTTCGGGATTGAGAATGTTCCATCCCGTTCGGATATGGCGGTCGAGAGAATGCGATTTGTACTGGATCAGCACGGCGATCTGCCGGAGCCCGGAGTTCAGGCAGTTGCTCAGCGTGAAATCGATGATGCGATATTTTCCGCCGAAGGGGACCGCGGGTTTTGCGCGCTGGTCGGTGAGAGGCTGGAGCCGTTCGCCTTTTCCTCCCGCCAACACCATCGTGAAGATCTTCGCCATAGATGCGCCGATTGTAGCAGGACGAAGGATGAATAGAAAGGATGCAGAATGATTGACTTCAACTCCGACTCGGATGATACTACGATTCAACGTGCGTTCCCGACAGCGGTCGGGCTGAAGAGAAGGAGCGGACATGAAGAAGCAGAATGCCCGTCCGGCGGTCATGAAACCAGCGATCGAACCGGCCAATCCCATGATGGAAATGGTCTGGCGGCTGGAGCGATTGGAGCGACAAGTGCAGCGCTTGTCCGAGCTCGTGCGCAATCACGCCGAGGATAACGACCGGCTCGTGCGGATCGTGGCGGAAGATCGCGATGTGATCCGCCGTGAACTGTTGCGGAAGCATGAACATCGCGTGCGCGTGCGGAAGCATCTCCGCGACGTCAGTTCCAAAGTCGATTTGGAGCATTGATCCGAGACCGTCGACGCGGCGGTCTGACCCCAGCCTTCGATGGCCATCTTTTCCACTTCTCCTCTCCTCGCCTCCGGTCAATCCGTTTCGTCGATAGCCCCGACGATCGACATTCGCGCCATTGTGCGGAATCATGGCTCGGTGGCGGCCGTGGATCACGTGAGTTTTCAGGTTCAGCGGGGCGAATTTTTTTCTATTCTCGGGCCGAGCGGCGCCGGAAAAACCTCGGTCTTACGTATCGTGGCCGGTTTCGAAGATCCGGATGCCGGAGACGTCTTAATCGACGGCCGGTCGATGCTCGGTGTCCCGCCGAATCGCCGTCCCGTGAACCTCGTGTTTCAATCCTACGCACTCTTTCCGCATCTGAACGTCTTTGAGAATGTCGCCTTCGGCCTCAAAATGCGGCGGGTGCCTGCCGCGCTCATTGATGAGCAGGTTCGGCAAGCCTTGACGATGGTCAAACTGGTCGGCAAGGAGGGGCGGAAGCCGGCTCAATTGTCCGGCGGCGAGCAGCAGCGTGTGGCCCTGGCCCGTGCATTGGTTAACAAGCCGGCCGTGGTCCTGCTCGATGAACCGCTGGCGGCCCTCGATCAACAACTGCGGCAAGCGATGCAGGTGGAGTTGAAGTCGATTCAGGAACAGGCGGGGCTGACCTGTGTCTGTGTTACGCACCATCAGGAGGAGGCGATGATGATGTCCGATCGCATCGCCGTCATGCACCAGGGGCGGATGTGGCAGGTGGGAACTCCACGCGAGGTCTATGAGAACCCGCGTACGCTGTTCGTCTCGCGATTCCTGGGAGTGTCGAATGAATTGCCGGGGCGAGTGAGTGAGGCGGCGGAAGGGGCGGCTCTGTTTCAGCCGGCCGATGATCTGGTGCCGGGATTTCCGGTGCGTAGTGGTCCCGAGCCGTCAGCCGGTTGCCCCGCCACCTGGTCGCTTCGGCCGGAACAGCTCCGGATGTCACGCGAACGACCGGCCAGCGGTGATACGGTGCTCCCCGGTGTGATCGAGAAGATACTCTTTGCCGGCAGCGAGACGAAGTATCTCGTTCGCATAGCCCGCGAGACGCTGTGGGAAGCCAGGACAACCGGCAACGTGCAACCGCCCTATGCTTCGGGTGATCCGGTATTTCTCCACTGGGCCCTGGGTGATGGGCGAGTTTTTTTTGAGTGACCATGCCGTCTGACGATGTCGCGCACACAATTCCCGCTGCGCAAGACTCCTGCCGTTCCTGCTGGCTGGCCGCTCCCGGCCTGCTCTGGATGATCCTGTTCTTTCTCGTCCCGCTCTTGTTGGTATTGGCCATCAGCTTTGCCTCACGCGGAACGTATGGCGGCATCGTGTGGGAGTTCACGTGGGCGAACTATCTCGATCTGCTGCATCCGCTCTACGGCAAAATCCTCGCCCAGTCGTTGTGGTACGCGACCCTTACGACTGCCATCTGCTTTCTGCTGGGATTCCCTTTGGCCTACGTGATTGCGCGCAGTCCGGCCCGTTGGCAACCGGTGTTGCTGCTCCTGGTCATGCTGCCGTTCTGGACCAACTTTCTCGTGCGGACCTATGCCTGGATGATCCTGTTGCGGCATGACGGCCTGGTCAACCATCTGCTGCTCGCACTCGGGCTGATCACGAAGCCTCTGGAATTACTCTATACCCCTACGGCAGTCGTGATCGGATTGGCCTATGGATACCTTCCGTTCATGGTGTTGCCATTGTACGTTGCGGTGGAGCGACTCGATCCTGTGCTGGTCGAAGCGGCCTGGGATCTCTATGCGTCCCGCTGGGCGGTCTTGACGCGCGTCGTGGTGCCGCTCACGATGCCGGGTATTGTGGGCGGCTGCATCCTGGTGTTCATTCCGTCCATCGGCTCGTTCATCACCCCGGATTTGTTGGGTGGTGCGCGAAGCATGATGATCGGGAACTTGATTCAGCATGAATATCTGGTGGTGCGTGACTGGCCGCTCGGCTCGGCCGTCTCCTTCGTACTGATGGGAATCGTGATGGCGGCAGTGGTCCTGTATTACCGCCAGGCCAGTCCGGGAGACGGGCCATTGGAGGGACGGTGAAGCCGCGATCAGTCGGCCTCCATGCCGTCAGCCTGTTGGCGATGCTCTTCCTGTACGGACCGATTATCGTGCTGGTGCTGTACTCCTTTAATGCCGCCCACCTCTCAATGACCTGGCGAGGGGCGACCCTGAAATGGTATGCGGCCCTCTGGCATGACGAGGCCTTGCTCGCTGCGACTGCGAATAGTCTGTTCATCGCCCTGGTATCGACCATTGGAGCCACCGGCCTTGGTGGGCTGCTGGCGCTCGGCATGGAGCAGATGCCACACCGCCGGCAACAGGTACTGGAAGGCAGTCTGGTGCTGCCGCTCGTCATTCCCGAAGTGATGATGGGGGTAGCACTGATGCTGTTGTTCGTGACGGTTCATGTGCCGCTCGGCCTCACGACGGTTATCTTGGGGCACATCGTGTTCAATATCCCGCTCGTGACGATCATGATCCGCACGCGCTTGCGTAAACTCGACCCGATGTTGCGCGAAGCGGCAGCCGATCTCGGCGCCGACTCCTGGCAGGTGTTCCGCTATGTCACCCTGCCCCTCTTGCGGCCGGCGATCTGGGGAGCGGTGCTGGTTGCCTTCACGGTCTCGCTCGATGATTTTCTGGTGACCTTCTTCACCGCAGGTCCCGGCGCGACGACCCTGCCGCTGAAAGTCTATTCGATGATCAAATCCGGCGTGACCCCTGAAATCAATGCGCTATCCGCATTGCTGTTGGTGGTCTCGATGATGGGCGTCGCCGCCGCTTTGTCTCTACAACGCCGTGAGGTGTGAGTGAGGCCTGTGGTTCGCCGGATGGCCCTGTGGTGTCTTGGCCTGGTCTGGCTTACCGGATGGCTCACGGCTTGTGGGCAAGGGGCCGGTGAGGACCAGGCCGAGTCGCGCCCCGTGTTGCACTACTTCACCTGGTCCGACTATGTGGGGCCGGAGATCATCCGGGAATTCGAACGGCGCGAGCAGGTGAAAGTGGTCATCGATACCTTCAGCAGCAATGAAGAACTACTGGCGAAGTTGCAGAGCGGCGCCACCGGATACGACGTGGCGGTCCCGTCAGATTTTATGGTGGCGATCATGATCCAGCAGGGCCTGCTCAGTGAACTGGACCAGGCCGCCTTGTCCAACACCATGCAATTGGAGCCGCATTTGCAAACCCTGCCGTTCGATCCTGAACGCCGCTATTCGGTTCCGTATCTCTGGGGCACGGTGGGAATCGGGTACGATTCCGCTGTCATTTCAACGCCCCCGGACAGTTGGTCGATCCTGTGGGATATGCGGTACAAGGGCCGCATCAGCATGTTGAACGACCAGCGCGAGGTGTTTGGGGCGGTCCTTCGGTCGATGGGGCAATCGATGAACAGCGTTGACCCGCAGGTGATTGAGTCGGCGAAGGACCGATTGCTGCATCAAAAGCCGCTGGTGAAGACATATACGAGCGATCACTATGATCAGCTGCTCGCCTCCGGGGAGGTCGTCCTGGCGCATGGATGGGGAGGACCGGTGGCCCGCGCCATGGCCGATCGACCGTCTATTCGGTATGTCGTGCCGAAGGAAGGCGCCACCATTTGGGCCGATTGTCTCGTCGTGCTCAAGACGGCGCCGCAGAAACACCTGGCCATGCGCTTCATCAACTATTTGATGGAGCCGGCGGTGGCGGCCCGCACATCAGAACGACTCCGCTTTGCGTCCGCCTCCAGGCTGGCCAGGGAACTCGTGGATGTGTCGACGCGAGACAACCCAGCTGTCTATCCGCCTCTTGATCAATTGGCGCGGTTGGAGTGGATGCGTGACGTGGGCAACGGAATCCGGCTCTACGATCGGGCGTGGACCGAACTCAAGATGCAATGACCAGGGCCATGGTCCATGTTTCAAATGCCAGGAAGAATCAGTATAATGCGTGCCCTGTCCTCGGTTGATCGATATTCCCGCACCATGTGTGACGACATGTCCCAGCACTCAAACGGCTCCACGAGTTGTGTCCGCATACGGAATCAGCAGCGCAGGTTTTGGTGCTTGATCGCGTGGCTAGGTCTGATGCTTTTGGGGAGCGGATGGGCACAGGTCGCGGACCTCGCGTCGGGAGCCACGATCCCGGGTAGTGCATATGCTCCCCTGGTCGTCCGTCTGAATCTGTCCGAGGCGATGGCCCTGTTCCTCAAACAGAACTTGGACTTGCTCATTGCCAGGTACGGCATCGAATCCAGCAAGGGGCAACAGATTACGGCTCGCCTCTTTCCGAATCCCGTCGCGCAGATCGGTACCGTGGCCTCGTTTACTCAGGGTCATACGCTGGCAAACAGCGGCGCCCTCACGATGCAAGCGCAGCAACTCTTTGAATTGGCCGGCAAACGCGGCTATCGCATCGAAAGCGCCGGCTTCGGCGTGCAGTCGGCGGAAGCAGACTTTGAAGATGCCATCCGGCAGCTGGGGTTTACCATCAAGGACGCCTACTACCGTGTGCTGGTCGCGCAGCGCCGACTGGCCTTGGCGGAGGAAAACCGGGATCGCTTCGCCCGCATCCTGGACGTCAATACGATTCGCTTTAAGAAGGGCTACATTGCCGAAGTCGACCTGATTCGTATCCGGCTGCAGGTCGTCGATTTCCAATCCCAGGTGATCGAATCGATTCAGGAAGGGGAGTCGGCACGGGCCGACTTGCGGCAGTTGCTGCGTCTCTCACCGGCGTCGAAGCTGGAGCTGACCACGGAGATGGACTACCGGCGGGTCGACCCGGACATGGGAAAACTCCGCTCGGTGGCGCTTGATGTCCGTCCCGATATCAAAAGCCGACGGGCACTCGTGGCGCAGCGTGAAGCGGATCTGAAACTGGCCAAGGCCTTCCGGGTCCCGGATGTGACCATCGGTGCCGGGTATTCGATACAAGGGCCGCGCGGTCCTGACAATCCTCAGATGGGTATCCTGAATCTGGGGGTGCCTTTGCCGCTCTTCAATCGCAATCAAGGCGGTATCGTGCAGGCCGAAGTCGGCGTGCAGTCGGCTCAGGCGGAATTGGATCGCACGGTCAACCAGGTGGAGAATCAGGTGGATGTGGCCTATCACAATCTCCTGCAGAGCCGCCGGTTGGTAGAGGCCTATCTCGCTGGCGTCTTGGAAGATGCCCGTTCGACGTTCACCATCGTGGAACGCGCCTATGAACGCGGAGGCGCCACGATTTTGGATCTCCTCGATGCCGCACGCACGTCCCGCACGATCCAACAGAATTTTATCGAAGCCCTGTTTTCCTATCAGCGAAATCTGTTTCAATTGGAAAGTTCTGTAGGGCAGGAGATTACGTCATGAGCTCCGGCGCAGTCCCGGTCATCGGCCTGACCGTTGTGCTTGCCTGCTCCGCGTGCAGTCAAAAGCAAGATCCCGCGCCTTCCCCGTCTTCCGCCTCATCTGAATCAATTGCGACTCCAGCCACCGCCTCGGCCTCCGGCCAGATTGAAACGGCTGTCGTGGATTTCAAACCGGTCCAACCGGAATTGGTGCTCGTCGGCAAGGTGGCCTATGGCGAAGACCGCTACTCGAAAATTTCCTCCCCCTTGCAGGGTCGGGTGGTGGAAGTGCGCGCCAAATTGGGTGATCGGGTGGAGGCAGGGGCGACACTGTTAGTGATCGATAGTTCTGATATTACGGCGGCCTATTCGGAATTCGTCAAAGAGGCGTCTGAGCTGGAATATTCCACGCGGGCGCAGGAACTGGCCAAGGAACTCTATGCCACGAAGGCGCTGGCGCTGAAGGATCTGAAGCAGGCCGAGAATGATCTGATCAAGGCGCGGGCCGAATTCAGGCGGGCCAAGGAACGATTGCTGTCCTTGCGCATTCCCTCGGCCGAGCTGGAAAAGCCGCTCGCGCAGCAGCGGATCACCTCACGCTTCGAGATGAAGAGTCCCCTGACGGGAACGGTGGTGGAACGGGCCGTCACTCCGGGACAGTCCGTCGGAGGTGATGTCGGGCAGGTGTTATTTACGGTGGCCGATCTGGACCGATTGCAGGTCGTGGCCGATGTGTACGAACGGGACCTGGCGTTGGTGAAAGTCAGTCAGGTGGGCCGCATCAATGTGGAGGCCTATCCCGGGACCGATTTTGCGTCCGTGGTCGCGTCCATCGGCGACGTGGTCGATCCGAACACCCGCACCATCAAAGTGCGCGCCTGGGTCGACAACCGGGACCAGCGACTGAAGCCGGAGATGTTCGCGCGGCTGCGATTGGATATCGGGGATGCCACCCCGTTTTTGACGATTCCCAAGGAAGCGGTGGTCGAAATCGACGGGAAACATTTTGTCTATGTGGTGGAGGGGGCCGATCACTACCTCAAGCATGAAGTGACCGTGTCGAATGTCTCCAGTGGACAGGTCCGTATTCTGGAGGGCCTGACATCGGGCCAGCGCATCGTGACCAAAGGTGCGGTCCTGGTGAAGGGACAGGAGGTCAAAGGATGATCGGGCCAGTGATCATGCGCCACTGTCAACCACAGCGTCCCGAAGTCGCATGATGGTTCGAATCGTCGAACTATCCCTGGTTCAGCGGTTTCTGATCTGTGCGCTCGGATTCGCGCTTCTCTTCGGCGGATTGTACGCCTTTCAACAACTCGACATCGTGGCCTACCCAGATCCCTCGCCGCCCATGGTGGAGGTGATTACCCAGTTTCCCGGCTGGTCCGCAGAGGAAATCGAGCGGCAGATCACGATACCCATCGAGGTCGCGCTCAATGGGATGCCGGGCCTCACCGATATCCGCTCGCTTTCGATTTTCGGATTGAGCGATATCAAAATCTATTTCGATTTCAACACCCAGTACTTCTTCGACCGCCAGGAGGTCGTCAACCGCCTCTCGACTCTCAGCCTCCCGCAAAATGTTCAGCCGGCCTTATCGCCCTGGTGGGCCATTGCCGAAATTTACCGGTATGAATTGCAGGGCGACGGGAAGGCGAGCCTGACCGACCTGAAAACCATCCAGGATTGGCAATTGCGACGCGAGTTCCGGCGGGTGCCCGGGATCATCGATGTGACGGCCTTCGGCGGCACGACGCAGGAGTATCACGTCGATATCGACCCGGGGAAGCTCATCAGCTACCAGGTCAGCCTTGCGCAGGTCATGGAAGCCTTGACCAACAGCAATGCCAACGTCGGCGGCAATTACCTGACCGTGGGCGCGCAAAATTACAACATCCGGGGGCTCGGGTTGATCAATGGGCTCGCGGATATCGAGAACGTCATGGTTGCCGAAAAAGAAGGCACCCCGATTTTCGTCAAGACGCTGGGGACTGTGTCCGTCGGCCACCGCGTGCGCCTGGGCAAAGTCGGCATCGATGACAATGACGACGTGGTCGAAGGCGTCATTTTGCTCCAGCGAGGGTACAAGGCGCTTTCGGTATTAGAGCGGGTGCGGGAAAAAGTCGAGGACTTGAATAAGTGGAAGTTGCCGGAAGGCGTCAAGATCAAGACGTTCTACGATCGGACGGCGCTGATCCATACGACGGTCGAGACCGTCACGGATATCCTGATCAGCGGCATGGTGCTCGTGTTTGTGATCCTGTTTGTGTTTCTCGGTCATCTCCGCGCGTCCCTGATTGTCGCGCTGACGATTCCGATGTCGTTGTTGTTCACGTTTACGATGATGGTGATGATCGGGCAGTCCGCGAACCTGATTTCCCTGGGCGCCATCGATTTCGGCATCATCGTCGATGCGACCTTGGTCATGGTGGAAAGCATCTTTTTCCATCTGGGACATGATCGCCGGCTGGGCCTGACCGTCCCGCAGCAGATTGTGCGCGCCGCCCGCCAAGTGGGACAGCCGATTTTCTTCTCCACGGCCATCATCGTCGTGGCGTTTATTCCACTGTTTACGATGACCGGCGTGCCGGGAAAAATTTTTGCGCCGATGTCGATCACCTATGGCTTCGCCCTGTTCGGGGCGCTGCTCATGGCGTTCACGCTGGCTCCAGTCCTGTGTTCGCTGCTCTTGACCGGTGTGGTGACGGAACAAGACACGAGGTTCGTCAGTGCGATTCGCCGGGTGTACCTCGCGGTGTTGCGATGGGCGTTGGCTCACAATGTAAAGGTCATCGGTGCGGCCTTGCTGCTGTTGGTGGCGGCGTTCGGAGCCCTGCAGTTCATCGGAGGGGAATTTATGCCGGCCTTGGAGGAGGGCAATCTCTGGGTGCGCGCCACGATGCCAGTCGATATTTCGTTCGACGAAGCGGCTCGGTTGACCGGGGAGATCCGGCAGATGTTTAGAAAATCGCCGGAAGTCGTCACGATCGTGTCTCAATTGGGAAGGCCCGACGACGGCACCGATCCGACCAGTTTTTTCAACGCGGAATTCCTGGCCAACCTCAAGCCGCATAAGGACTGGCGCCCGGGACTCACCAAAGATCAACTGGTGGAGGAAATCGAAGAACGCCTCAAGGTCATTCCGGGCATCATTTTTAACTTTTCGCAGGTGATTCAAGACAATGTGGAAGAGGCGATGTCCGGCGTGAAGGGGGAAAACTCCATTAAGCTATTCGGCACCGACCTGAAGACGATGGAAGCAAAGGCGGGTGAAATCGAGTCGGTCATGAAGGGGGTGCACGGGGTCAAAGACTTGGGGATCTTCCGTCTGGTGGGGCAGCCGAATTTATTGATCCAGGTCGATCGTGAAGCCAGTGCGCGATACGGGTTACGTGTGTCCGATGTCAATGCGGTCGTGCAGGCGGCGGTGGGCGGGCAAGCGGTGACGCAGGTGTTTGAAGGCGAGCGGTTGTTCGATCTGGTCGTCCGGTTTTTGCCGGAGTTCCGGCGGGATGCGGAGACCATCGGCAATATTCTGGTGAATACACCCGATGGCGCGAGGATTCCGCTGAAACAGGTCGCGACGATCAAAACTCAAACCGGGGCCTTCATCATCTATCGAGAAAATAATGAGCGGTATATTCCCATCAAATTCAGCGTGCGCGAGCGCGACCTGGAAAGCACGGTGAAGGAGGCGCAGACAAAAATAGCCCAGGCCGTGTCGCTTCCGGAGCGGTACCGGATCGAATGGGCGGGCCAGTACGATCAACTCACGGCGGAACAACAACGCCTCACGATGATTGTGCCGGTGAGCCTGGTGATCATCCTGTTTCTGCTCTATACCACGTTCAACTCGCTGACCAACGCCTTGCTCGTTCTGGTGACTGTGCCGTTTGCACTGATCGGTGGCATATTCTCGCTCGTGTTCACGGGCACGCACTTCAGCATCTCTGCCGCGGTGGGAGTGATTTCCACGCTGGGAGTAGCGATTCTCGGGGGAGTCCTGTTAATCTCTCGTATTGAGGATTTTCGGCGCAACGGCTTGGAGTTGCGTGAGGCCATTCTGAAGGGGGCAGATGTTCAGATGCGTCCCATTCTGATGGCCACGCTGGCGGCAGCGATCGGGTTGCTGCCGGCCGCATTGGCGACAGGAATCGGATCGCAGGCACAGCAGCCCCTGGCCCGGGTGGTGGTGGGAGGCATGTTGACTGCGGCGGCCCTGATTCTCGTGGTCTTGCCGGTGTTGTATGAGGTTGTTCACCGACGCACGGCGCCGCAAAGACCGCCGGAAGCCGGACAGGAACCGCCGGCTCCTTATTAACGACAACGTGTGTGAGAGGGATGTGATCATGATCGGAGCGGGGCAGCAGAGGATGCGTCAAGTAATGGTGTTGGGTCTGGTTGTCCTGGGCCTGATGGGGATGCGCCCTGAGGTGGGCTGGTCTGCCGCCATGGTCTGGCCGGTGCAAATGCCATATGAGGCGCCGCCCAAGTCGGAACCGGTGCCTGATGTCTCGGTGGCGCCCAATACCAAGGCGCTGACGCCGGAGGAACTGCAGCGGGCGGAGTCGCTCTTGCCGCTCTTGGAAGGAAAACAGGAGTTTTGGGCGATGGGCGAATTCGTCCATTTGGGCGAGTCTGCGTTACCGGTGTTGACCAAGGCGCTCACGATGCCCGGTCCCCGCATCCGGTACAATGCGATTGAGACGATGTCGATGATCAAAGCGCCGGCTGCTACGCCGGCCTTATTGGAAGCGGCCAAATTGGCCACTGAAATTCCTCGTATCCGGGAACATGCGCTACGGGTCGCCGTGCGACTCGACCCGCAGCAGGCGCCTCCCGCCATCGAGGCCATGGCCAAGGATCCCAATTCGGTGATTCGCAAGGCCGCGGCGTTCGAAGCTCGCTATGTGCGGAAAAAAGAGGTGATCCAACCGTTGATCGATCTGCTGGGAGATGAGGAAAAGTTTGTCGCCATGTCCGCGGTCCAATCGCTCTGGACGTTGACCCGGCACGAAACAGAGTTCCACGATTGGGACGCGTCCAACAAGCAGGATCGCCAGAACTGGGCGCAGGAGTGGATCGAATGGTGGACGCAGTCCAAGGAGACGTTTGAAATTCCTGAGCCCAAAGGCCGTAAGCAGGCTGGTTGATTCGGATGACATGAGCCGGTTGCACAGCCTCGAAAGGCCGTGGTAGGTACATACGCAGGCAATAGTAGCGCGGCCGAACCGGTCGTGCGTAGGCAGAGGCAAGGGTGGATCATGGCCATATTGGCAATCAGTAAACTGGGGAATCCGATTCTTCGGCAGCAGGCGCAGTCGGTATCCCCGAGCGAGATAAAGAAGGCGGCCTTTCAGCAACTCATCGACGATATGTTCGAAACCATGTATGACGAACCGGGCATCGGCTTGGCCGCCCCGCAGGTGGGACGGTCGCAACAACTCGTCGTCATGGATTGTCCCGGCGAAGGGGGCTTTCCCAAGACCGTGCTCATCAACCCGACGATTCGTTTCTACGGGCCCGAGCAGGTGGAAGGCTGGGAAGGCTGCCTCAGTGTGGACGGGCTGCGGGGCCGGGTGACCAGGCCGTCAACCGTGCGCGTGACCGGACTGGACCGGAACGGCAAGCCGTTGGATTTTGAAGCCAGCGGGCTGTACGCGGTGTGTATCCAGCATGAGCTGGATCATCTCATCGGCAAGTTATTTATCGACCGCATGACCGATTTCTCCACGCTTACGCAGATGGATGAGTTTCAGAAGTATTGGCAAAAGGAACCGGCCAGTGTCATCTGATCCGTTCCAAGTCGCCGAGTCGTTGTGAATTCGCTCCTGCGCGTTCTGTCTTACCTCAAGCCCTTCCGGATGCTGGCGGTGGTGACCTTCGTGTGCGCCGGGCTCGCCACGGCGCTGGAATTGGTGCCGCCGTATCTTGTCAAAATCGTCATCGATGATGTCATCCAGGCCAAGCGGCCCGAGATGCTCATCTGGGTCTTGAGCGCCCTGCTGGGTTCCTATGTCCTGCGGAACCTGATGAGCTCGATGCGGGTGCGGTTCAATAATTTGCTGGAACAGAAGGCGGTACACACCCTGCGCATGCAGGTCTTCGGCGCCTTGCAACGGTTGTCGCTGAGTTACTTCGAAAATCGATCGACCGGCGAGATCATGACCCGGGTGACCAGCGATACGGAACATGTCGAACGCATCTTTGTTGATGGACTTGAAGGTCTGCTGACCGCCTCCCTTACGCTCATCGGCATTACGATCATGATGTTTTTTCTGGATTGGAAACTGGCCCTGCTGTCGCTCGTGCCGATTCCGATTCTGATCGTGTGTGCCGCCTGGTTTACAAAGCGGGTGCACAAGTACTACGCCGAGATCCGCAGAAGCGTGGCCGACCTCAATGCCTACCTGCAGGATGCCCTGTCCGGCATCAAGGAAACCATCGGCTTTAATCAGCATGACTACGAGCGGAAGCGCTTTGAAACGTTAAGTCAAACCTATAGCCAGAATAGTTTACGGGCCATGTTTTTGTGGTCGTGGTATTGGCCGGGCATGGTGTTTGTGGGCAGTACCGGCACAGTCCTCATTCTTTGGTATGGAGCGGAAGAAGTGATGGCGGGGAATTTGACGGTCGGCCAACTGGTCATGTTCCTGTCGTATCTCGGGTTGTTTTATACGCCGATCAACGAAATTCATTCGTTGAACCATATGCTGCAACATGCCCTGGCGGCCAGTGAGCGCGTGTTTGAAATTCTCGACACCAAAGCGGAGGTCGAGGACCGGCCCGGTGCGGTACGGCCTGTCGAGCGGTTACAAGGAGGGGTGGAGTACCGTCAGGTGCAGTTCGGCTATCGGCAGGATGGGCTGGTCTTGTCCAATGTCAATCTGACCGTGCGGCCCGGTGAGCGGATTGCACTGGTGGGACCCAGCGGTGCAGGGAAAACGTCGTTGCTGAAGCTCCTCATGCGATTTTACGATGTCCGCAGCGGCGCAGTGCTGGTGGACGGCTATGATGTCCGGGATCTGCCGGTGGCGTTTTTGCGGGGGCAGATCGGCCTGGTCCAGCAGGAGCCCTTTCTCTTTAACGGAACGGTGCGGCAGAATATCGTCTACAGCGACCTGTCGGCCAGCCATGAACGCGTCGAAGCGGCGGCGCGCGCGGCGCGCGCGCACGACTTTATCACCCGGCTGCCGGATGGATATGATAGTTGGATCGGGGAGCGTGGCGTCAAATTGTCGGTCGGACAAAAGCAGCGTGTTTCCATCGCGCGCGTCCTGCTGAAGGATCCGCCGATCATCATCTTCGATGAGGCGACCTCGAATATCGACACCGAGACCGAAGTCAAAATCAGGGAAGCTCTGAACGATTTGACGAAGGGACGTACGACCTTCATCATCGCGCACCGCCTCGCGACGCTACATGATGTTGACCGGATTCTCGTCGTGGAACGAGGCACCATGGTGGAGGAAGGCCACCATGAGGCGCTCATGAAACGCGGTGGGGTGTATGCCGGTTTGTATGAGGCGCAGTTTAAAATTTAGCCGGCTGTTGATAAAGCCCGCCGGCGGCGTTCTCGGTCGCACGTCTCCCTGCGACGTACCCGGAGGGTACGCCTCAGTCGCCGCGCGTCCTGCGGCCTTGCCGGACGGACTTTCTGAACAGCCTGCGCCGACCAAGACGAACAACGGTTCATGCCCAGATATGAAGGAGTAAGAGGACCATATGGTGCTGATTTACGAAAATGATCCGCTCGACAACGAAGATGCCCGGGGGCGTTTTTATCATGTCTGTCGGGGCCGGATCGACCGGACGGAAATTACATTGCCGCAAGGCCAATCGATATACGAGTGTGCGGTGTGCGGGATTGATCTGGAACCGGAAGATTTCTGGGTGGCCAGGCAAAAGGGGTCGGTGTAGCGCGGCTGCGCGCATCGGATGACGATAGAGAGGGGAGTGCGTTATGGCTGGAAGTCTAGGCCGGAAGACGGTATCGGTCTCACGTGGGCTGATGATGTTGTGCGAGACCTGCTTCGATCAGGTCTATACCGAGAAGTTGCCGGATGCGCGGAATTTTATCGCCGACCATGAGGCGTTGTTCGACACGATTTGTATGGGCTGCACCGACATCAATCGCCCGCTGATCGACGATATGCTGGGTAGCTCGGAGTAGCCACTTCGCGTTTTATTCAGCGCGGCATGTCACGTGCTCGAATTTATCGGTACCCTTCGAAGAGATAACCTCTGGCTTGGCCTCGTCACTATTGAGGTCAAGGCTACTTGCACGTTTTGCCGTCGAAATGCAGGCAGGTCGATTCGCCGGATTTCACCTTCCATGTTTTGAGGAGCGGGGGTTGGCCTTCGCGTGTTTCCACGACGATATCCACGAGACCCGATTGCGGCAACTTCTCGATGTGCGGGCGGGCTTCTTCCGGTACGTCCACCCAGAATACCGAGCCGAGTGTTGAAATGAGAATGCGGCTGTTTTCAGCATCCACATTGATGATCGGGCTGTAGTAGCTTTTTTCGGCTGCGGAGGTGGTCCCGGGATGCGTGAGGCCGGTCAGGCACAGGATGAAGGCGATCATGACGAGCAATAATCGCATCGAATACTCCCTTCGATGACAAGGTCAAAGCCGGATTATGGCATCGTTGCCGAGCGATTGGTAGAGGAAAGCTGGTCGAAGTAAAGGCTGCGAGAAGCCGTTACATGATATGGACGTCGGCGGGACGTACTTGGCCGCCGGTAATCCAATAGGTGCGAATGTCTGCGGCAGGAGAGTGCATGAGCGATACGAGTAGATAGGCCGGAACCGGCAAGTTAATACGTTGCCAGATTTCTTCGTAGTCTGTGGCAATCTTGATATCCGTGTGAGAAGGCCGCGCTGGATCCTTCGGATGGGAATGATAGACCACCTGCAGGTCCAGGCCGTTCTTGCGAATGTCTTTTTTGGCCGCGGAAAAGTCTCCCATATCCATGACAAAGGCGATCTCCGCCCGTTCTTCCGGAGACAGGCGCTCGAGATGGGCCACCTTGTCTTCATCGAACGTTGAGAGTTTTTCCGCCCCTTCGACGGCCACGATGTTCGTGATGCGATAGAGGTGTGTGACCGTCTTGTTCGTACCGGCCAGCAGGCCGCAGCATTCGAACGGAGCCAACTCGCGCGCATGGGCGACGATTTGATCCAGGATGTGCTGAGGAATCGATAGGTCAGGCATGTCAGATGGTGCAGGCCACGCTGTAATCTCCGCCGAGATCCTTGATCGTCGGGGTGGCGCTGCAGAGAGGGCAACGCGGATCTTTCGGGCGGGAGACCTTGCGGAATTTCATTTCCAATGCGTCGTAGATCACGAGTTTATCCGCGATCGTTTCGCCGATGCCGAGAATTTCCTTGATGGCCTCCGAGGCCTGCAGGATGCCCATAGTGCCGGCCAGCACTCCCAACACACCGGCTTCCTGGCAGTTCGGAACCAGCCCCGCCGGAGGTGGCTCGGGATAGAGGCAGCGGTAGCAGGGAAATCCGGCATGGGGTTTAATGCTCGTGAGTTGGCCTTCAAACCGGAACATGCTGGCCGAGATCAGCGTTTTCTTGGCAAAGAAACACGCATCGTTCACCAGAAAACGCGTGGTGAAATTATCGGATCCGTCCAGCACGATGTCATAGTCGGACACGAGTCCGAGAATATTCTCGGTATCGACGTTCAGTTGATAGGTTTTGATCGTGATGTCGGGATTGATGGCCGACAGCATCCTGCGTCCCGATTCCACTTTGGGCACGCCGACGGTGGCGGTGGTATGCAGAATCTGCCGCTGCAGGTTGGACAGGTCCACCACATCGCCGTCAACCAGACCGATCGTGCCGATGCCGGCTGCCGCCAGGTAGAGGGCAGCGGGGGACCCGAGTCCGCCCGCTCCGATCAAGAGGACCTTGGCCTTGGACAGTTTCACTTGTCCTTTGCCGCCGACCTCGTTGAGGATAATGTGCCGGCTATAACGTTGAATCTGTTGATCGGTAAAATCCATGGGACTCGTCTCTCGTCGTTCGTGAATCGTGAAGCGGTGCAAATCTACAACGAAATACGCTTCACGAGATATACTTCACGCCTTGCTATTCCACCACGTTCAATTCAATCGGGTCGACGACACAGCCTTTGGTCCGGATGCCGTCGATCGCCCGTTCGATCTCTTCCGTTTCGCCGGTGAGCTCGAGGTCCATCCATCCCGTGGTCTCGCGTACATCAGCGCGGCGCACGTTGGTGACTACCTTGTACTCATGACCGATCTGATAGATGATCGGCTCTTTGATTTTATTCTCAGGAAAACGAATGTGAAATCGTAGGCTGGTCATGGTTATCCTCCGGCGATCGCAGGAACGATCGACACTTCATCGCCGTCTTTCAGCGAGGTCTCTTTCCCGTTCAGGAAGCGGATGTCTTCCTCATTGACGTAGATGTTCACGAAGCGCCGCAAATCGCCTTTTTCATCGCAGAGCCGGTTCTTCAGGCCCGGATACGTGGCATCGAGCGATCCGATCATGTCCACGATGTTGGCTGCCGCGGATTCAACCTCACCCTGGCCCTTCGTGAGGGGACGCAAGGGCGTTGGAATACGAACCTTAATCATGATTCACCACCACCGTTCTTTCCCATTTTGAATGTTTTTTGGAAGTTCACCAGGCTCGGCTGGATCCGGAACGGCCGCCCCACGGCATCCACGACCGCTTCCTGCGTCTTGAGTCCGTTACCGGTAATGTACGCGACGGTGACGTCGTTCTTCTTGATCAGACCCTGCTTGACGAGTTTGCACAACACGCCGATCGTCACGCCGCCCGCCGTCTCGGCGAAAATGCCTTCGGTCTGCGCCAGCAGCTTGATGCCTTCTACGACTTCTTCGTCCGTCACCGCGTCCATTGCGCCTTTGCTTTCGGCGGTGGCTTTCAATGCATAGTAGCCGTCGGCCGGGTTGCCGATGGCGAGGGATTTGGCGATAGTCTTCGGCTTGACCGGCTTGAAGAAGTCTCGGCCGGCCTTGAAGGCCGTGGCGATGGGGGAACACCCTTCGGCCTGCGCGCCGTTGATCTTGGTGCGCACCTGATCGACCAGCCCCAGGGCCTGCATTTCGTGTAGGCCCTTCCAGATCTTAGTCAGCAAGGAGCCCGAGGCCATGGGGATCACGGCCTGATCCGGCGTGCGCCAGCCGAGTTGTTCGACCGTCTCGAAGGCCAGCGTTTTGGACCCTTCGGCATAGTAGGGGCGAATGTTGATATTCACGAAGGCCCAGCCATGTTCACCGGCGATTTCGCTGCAGAGCCGGTTCACATCGTCGTAGTTGCCTTCGACCTCCACCACGTTCGGCTTATAAATCAGATTGCCGAGCACCTTGGCCGCCTCGAGGTCCGCCGGAATGAAGACATAACACTTCATGCCGGCTGCGGCGGCATGGGCCGCCACCGAGTTGGCCAGATTGCCGGTGGAGGCACAGGCCACCGTTTCAAATCCGAGTTCCCGTGCGCGCGTGAGGGCGACCGAGACGACCCGGTCTTTGAACGACAGGGTCGGGTGATTGACCGTATCGTTCTTGATATAGAGCTCGTCGATGCCCAGATGAGCACCCAGATTCTTCGCCCGCACCAAGGGTGTCAGTCCCGCATGGGGCCCAATGATCGCGGTGCTTTCGACCGGTAAGAGGTCGATGTAGCGCCACATGCTGTTCGGACCCTGCTCGATTTTCTTGCGCGAGATGGTGCTCTTGATCTCGTCGTAGTTATATTTCACTTCCAGCGGGCCGAAGCACATCTCACAAACATGGATGGCTTTGGGTGGATATTCCTTCCCACATTCTCGGCACACGAGCGCTTTCATTTTCGACATGGAGACACCTTCGCTACAAGTTACGTTGACCCGGAAGCGCACACGTTGGCCCACCGACGTCGCCGTCTTCAATCAGCTCCGTAATCGTGGGCCGCTCCCCGCACAGCGGACAATCGGCATTCCGCTTGATGCGGATTTCTCTGAACTGGGTGCGTCGCGCATCAAAATCCAGCAGGCGATCGGTCAAGGGGCGGCCGATGCCCAGGATCAGCTTGAGCGCCTCAGTCGCCTGAATCGTGCCGATGATGCCGGCCAGTACACCGATGACGCCCGCTTCCTGGCAGGAGGCCACGAGTCCTTCGGGCGGCGGCTTTTTGAAGACGCACCGATAACAGGCCGACTTCTTGGGAATGATGGTCGTCACGCGCCCGTCGAACCGGAGAATCCCTCCGTGCACGAGTGGTTTGCCGGCAAAGTAGCAGGCATCGTTGATCAAGAACTTCGTCGGGAAATTGTCGACGCCATCGATCACCACGTCATAGCCGCTCATGATCTTGAGGGCATTGCTCGCGGTGAGTCGTTCCTCGTACATCACCACGTTCACGTCGGGATTGAGCGCCTGAATCTTCTCCTTGCCGGATAGGACCTTGGGGCGGCCGACGTCCGGTGTCTGATGGATGACCTGCCGCTGCAGGTTGCTGAGATCCACCACATCGCTGTCGATGAGACCGATCGTGCCGATGCCGGCGGCAGCCAGGTATAAGGCTGCCGGCGAACCGAGACCGCCAGCCCCGACGATGAGGACCTTGCCCTGGATGATCTTCTTTTGACCCTTGCCGCCGACTTCGGGCAGGAGGATGTGGCGGCTGTAGCGGTTGATTTGTGTTTCTGTAAATTCCATATCCGACGGAGGCTGAAAACCGTCACCAGCGGCGTTCTCGCATCGTTCATGTCCTCAACGTACCGCCAGGGTACGCCTCGGACATTCACTCGCTGCGGCCTTGCTGGATGACGCTTTTGAGCCTCCTCTCCCTAAGTGACCCGAACCAACTTCAGATGTCGAACAGCATAGAGGTGCTGAATGCCTTCAGCTGCGTTCTCGGCTCGCCGAAATCCTCAACGTACCCCCCGAGGGTACGCCTCAGGTTTCGTCTCGCCTGCGGCCTTGCTGAGAGGCCATTTTGAGCTCCCGCCTCAAACATTCATTCGAAGCGCTCAAATGTTGAAATACTTTTCGATGCTGATGTATCGCTCGCCGGTGTCGCAGAGAATCGTCACGACATTCTTGCCCGGCCCCAATTCCTCCGCAACTTTTTGTGCCGCGAAGACGTTGGCTCCCGCGGAAATGCCGACGAGGAGTCCTTCCTTTTTCGCCAACAACTTTGCCGTTTGATAGGCTTCGTCGTCGGTCACGGTAATCACGCGGTCGAGCAGGGTACGGTTCAACACTTTGGGCACGAATCCGGCGCCGATGCCTTGGATCTTATGAGGCCCCGGATCGCCGCCCGACAGCACGGGTGAGCCGGCCGGTTCCACTGCCACGATTTTCGCAGCCGGATTACGTTCCTTGATCACTTCACCGCAGCCGGTGATGGTCCCTCCGGTCCCGACGGCCGCGACGAAGGCATCGACTCGTCCATCCAGCGCGTCCACAATTTCCGGACCGGTCGTTTTGCGGTGCATGGCCGGATTCGCCGGATTGGAGAACTGGTCGGGCATATAATAGGACGGATTCTGCGCGACGATGCTCTCCGCCTCCTTGATCGAGCCCTTCATGCCTTCCCAAGCCGCCGTCAGCACCAATTGGGCGCCATAGGATGACAACAGGCTTGCTCGCTCCATGCTCATGCTTTCAGGCATCACGAGAATCAGTTTGTACCCGCGAACCGCCGCCACCAATGCCAGGCCGATGCCCGTATTGCCGCTGGTCGGCTCGACGATGGTCCCGCCCGGTTTCAGTTTACCCAGCCGCTCCGCCTCATTGATCATGTTGAGGCAGATGCGATCCTTGATGCTCCCACCGGGGTTGAACGATTCGACCTTCGCATAGATCGTCGCCGAGCCCGGTTTGGTCAACCGGTTCAGCCGCACCAGCGGCGTGCCGCCGATCAACTCGGTAATGTCTGCGTGGGCCTTTGCGGTCACCGGCCACCGCCCATGTAGAAAAGAAATTCCACATGATCGCCGTCTTTCAACTGCGTAGTTTCGAGGTGCGTCCGTTCCAGCATGGTGTCGTTGACTTCCACCGCGACCATTTGCGGCTCGATACTTTTGGCTTTCAAGAGGTCCAGGACCGTGCCGCCTGCGATCTCTTCCGCCTTGCCATTGATCATCACCTGCATATCTGCTCCTGAGATGGTAAGAGTCTGACAGAATGCTGAAACGCCTTCTCGGCGGCGACTCGCCTGGTCTGTGTTTCGCGTCCCGCCTGAAACGATTCAGTCCTTGACCGGTGCCGAGATTGCCGGATGGTTGTTTCGCCGGTCCCGTGACCAGAGATTCCTGGTGCATCTTCCCTGCGGCGCTGCGTGTCTTGCTGCGAGGCCACGAGGTCACTCTAGAAACTGCTAAAGAATTTCAAGAAGTTAGCAAACGCGTTCTTGTGTTGTCAAGGCAACGGACCCCCAACGGGTCGCGGCGAAGAGGTCACTGCGAGGTCGTGTGGTAGAGGCGGCCGCTTTCTTGACTTTCACCATGCCTAGCTTACAGTATGCGCCGGTCTGGAGGGTAGGGTATGTGGAAGAAAAATTTCTTGTTTCGTGCGCATGAAGCGGCACCGTTGCAAGAATCTGAAAACGAGTTGTTTCATGACGATGCCGAACCGGCTTTGGACAGCGCCGGACTGCAAATGGAAAAATTTCTCTCAGTGTGGGTACAAGGGGAGGGCGAAGACGAACGCCCCACCATGTATACGAACATGTATGTGCGTACCGCGACGCTGGATTTCAAAACCCGCGCGGGCTTTCTCCAGCCCTTGCAGGGACGGACGCATCAGATCAAGCAGATGTTGACGCCGGAGCAGAAGGGATTTTTACGCGAGTGGTTGTCCACGACCTCACCCCAAGCCTGGGAAGAATCCGACGACCATTTTCGAACCCTCTTTGACCTCGAGTGATCCATTCCAGCAGGAGGCAGAAACCCTTGGCCAGCGGCGTTCTTGATTCGCTTGCCGATCGGTGAAGCGTGAATCGTGACGCGTATCTCGTGAAACGTAAAAGGTGAAACGTAAGACGAACGGCGAGATACGAGAGCCGAACGACCCTTCACGAACGACGAAGTGGACGAACGTGTTGAGCGTCCTGCGGGAATCCATCGGTGTTTCATGTGTCAGTCATCGAGGTTCACGTGCGTTCATCGAATCTCTTCTTCCAGCTAGACTACGCATGAGTCGTCCGACCTGTCTTCCCTTGATCGCTGTGATGGTTCTTGCGTCTGTGTTGTTGCCGCTGTTGCCTGTCTGTGCCTCCGCCACGATCGATGTCTATTACGCTCCCGAAGATCACCCGATTGATCGAGTGGTGAGTTTGTACGACGGGGCGACCGCCTACATCTATGTGTCGGTCTATGGGTTGACGGCGCCGTCAGTGGTGAAGGCGTTGGTGGAGGCGAAGCATCGCGGCGTCGATGTGCGGGTGATTACCGATCGTGAACGCCTCAACGATCCGAAGCAGCATCGTGCCGTGAAGACGTTGCGGCTCGCGGGGGTGCCCATACGAATCAACCGGCATGATGCCTTGATGCATCTCAAGCAGGTGGTGATCGACGATAAGATCAGCACCTCCGGTTCAGCGAACCACACGACGAGCGGCAACCGGTACAATGATGAGCGGCTCGATGTCATCACCGATGCACGGCTGACGACCAAAGCCCGTGAGAAATTTTTAGCCATGTGGAACGACCACGATCGGTTTGTTCTGTGGACGGAATAGGCGAGAGCGAATGGGGCGGGCGATGATTGAGACGGATGTGGCGATCGTCGGCGCGGGCGGCGGAGGCGCCGTGCTGGCGTTGATGCTTGCGCAGCAAGGGGTGCGCTCCGTGGTGTTGGAACGGGCTGCCGGTCCGCCGCAAGGCCTGCGCGGTGAAATTCTCCAGCCGAACGGCCAGCGGGTGCTTGATCGTTTGGGGTTGCTCGACAAATTGCCGACTCAGGCCGTGCGATCGGTGCATCGATTCAATTTCTGTCGATCGGGTGGCGAACGGCTCTGCACGGTGGACTACAGTGACCTTCCTGCTCCCTACAATCGTGCCGTGGTGACTTTGCCCAATGTCGCGCACCATGCGATTCTCGATGCGTTGGAGAAACAGAATCCCGGCGGGCTCTGGTACGATGCGACCTTCACCGGACTTCGTGTCGATGGCAGCCGCGTCGTCGGCTTGCAGGCCACCCGTCATGGTGAACCGGTCGAGGTGTCCTCGCGTCTCGTCGTCGGTGCCGACGGCGCGTTCTCCAAGGTTCGCGAGTCGCTCGGTATCTCGGCGGACATCTATCGCTATCCGGAAAGTTATCTCATCGCCATTCTCAAAGCCCCGCCGAGGTTCGATGAGGCGCGGTATCTGGTAGGCAAGCGTGAGATTCTGGGATTATTCCCTGCCGCCGGGCAACAGGTCTATGCGTTTTATATGATCAAGGCCGGATCGTATGACGCCGTGAAGGCGCAAGGGCTTGAGGCGTTGCGGCAGGCCTGGGTCCGGATCGATCCGGGCATGGAAGCGATCGTCTCCGGTCTGGTCGATTGGAGCCAGACCGGGTACATGCCGACCGGGCGTGTGCGAACCGATCGCTGGGTGGCGGATGGCGCGTTGCTCATCGGCGATGCGGCTCACGCGATGAATCCTCACGCCTCTCAAGGACGCATGCAAGCGATGGTGGATGCGGTGACGGTGGCGGATCTCATTCCCGGGTGGCTGAAGCATGACACCTTATCGGCTGAGGCCTTGCGCGCCTTCGAACTGGCCAGACGGCCGCAGGTGAGCATGTTGCAACGGTTGGCAGACGAGCAATGCCAATTCTGGAACACCGGCAACCCGCTGCTGGCCTACCTGCGCGACCGGGTGTTTCGCACGCTCGACCGTAATGCGCGACTGCGCTATCGTGTGCTCACGACGACCGCGGGATTGCGAAGCCAGCCGCCCTTTTCTTTACTGGACCGCGTGATAGCTGCTGGGTTCTTACCCGATCCTCGCGCCCAGGTGCGATTGCCAGATGAAGCCTGAGACGGGGAAGTTTCGGTTCAGGCAACAATACACACAAGGCAGGATGCTCAAAATGGCCGTCCAGAAGGCCGCAGCAAGTGCAGGGCCGAGGCGTACCCTTGCGGTACGTTGAGGGTCTGCACGAGGCGAGAACGCCGCTGGCGGGCGTTTTCAGCATCCTGTTCACATGACGGTAGAGGTGTTTGTGACTCAACCTACTGCGTTTGATATTCCTTCCGAGGTTCAACAACTCCTGCAGCGATACGTCAAAGAAACGACCACCCTGCTCGGCCCGCAGTTGGAGGGCATTCTCCTCTATGGCAGCGCGGTGGGCGGAGAGTTTTTGCCGGGTCGTTCCAATCTCAATCTCCTCCTGATGCTCTCCGGCTACGACCGGGAAGGGATGACGCGATACGCCAAGGCCCATAAGCGCTGGAGCCGTGAACAATTCGTCGTGCCGCTGCTGGTGACCGAGGCTGAGTTGACCAAGCCCGGTACCGTCTTCCCGCTCGAATATCTGGAGATTCAGGAGCAACATCGCGTGCTCTGGGGAAGGGATCCGTTTATCGGCCTGCACATCGACCGGGCGCACTTGGCCTATCAGGTGCAACAGGGCATTCAGGGCAATCTGGTGCGCTTGCGGCAACGGTTTATCGAGGGCGGGGGCACGGAGGAAGCGACGACGATGCTATTGCCTCTGTCGTTGACGGCGTTACTGCCCTGTTTACGCGGTGTACAGCGGCTGGCGGGGCAGCCGGCGTTATTTCAATCGGACGCTCTGCTCGCGGCCATTCGCGCCATGACGGGGCTCGATCTGGCGGGACTCGGCGATGTGCTGGAATTGAAGCGTGGAATCATTTCACCGGGGCCGGTGGAGGTCCCGCGTTTATTCGAGCGCTATGCCGGCAATCTTGACGCGTTGCTCGCGGTGATCCGGCCGGATGGAACGGTGGCGCCGCGATGAAGAGATCCATCGCAATAACCCGCCTCGTTGCAGGGCTCTGGATGGCGTATGTGCTGATGGCGGCTCCGTCGGCCTCTGCGCGAGAGCCGATTCCGAATTATGATCCACAAGGGTATGTCAGCGACCATGCCGGCGTGATTGAGACGGACTGGCGTGCCAGGATCCGGTCGGTCTGCCAGGATCTCGAACGAAAGACCGGCGTCGAGATGGTCGTGGTGACTGTGCCGACGCTGAAACCCTATCCGTCGGCCAACGACTATGCGATGGGCCTCTACCAGAAGTGGGGCATCGGCTCCGCTCAGGATGAACATGGGGTGTTGATTCTGTTGGCGGTGCAGGAGCGCCAGGCGGCCGTGACCATGGGGCGGCGCATGATTCCGGTGATGGGCGGGGAGGTGGTCGGCAAGGTCGGACATGAGTACCTCGATCCCGCGATTAAGAATGGGCATTTCGACGAAGGGCTCTATCGCACGGTCGTGGCCTTGGCGTCTCTCTCGCAGGAGATCCGCGTCAGTTCGACCAAAAAGGCGCATTTCCGTGGACTAGGATTTTGGATCACCGTCACCACTGCCAGCGGGGCCTTGTGGTTTCTCTGGTGGCTCAGCCGTCCCGATTTGCGGCATCCCTATGGACGACTGCGTCGAGGACAGTACTGGGGCAGCGGGCAAGGCGGATTCGGCGGAAACTTCGGCGGCATGGGCGGCGGGATGAGCGGGGAGGGGTGGAAGTAGGGGCGAGGGCCGGCTGGTCGTCCTCTTGCTCGCGGAACGCGCACGCTGGGAAAGTGCTCGTCCCATGCGCGCAGTAAGAGCTAAAAGGGAAGCGCGCATCGGTGGTCGTCGGAGGTTTCGATGCGAGAACTACTTGCATTCGGTCACGGCCTGAGCAATTTTGGTCATAATCGAGGCAATAAAAAGGAACAAGAAGAGTTGGTGGAGAAATCTCTTCGAGGGTCTGACACTCAAGCCAAAATCTATGGGACTACCGGAAACTACGCTCTGGTCTCCCCGTTAGCTGATGACCAAATAAGATTGCGGCTGCTTGCTGGGTTGAATGAACAGGGGCGGTATCAAGTTAAGGAATCTCTGATTTATTCGCGCCGCGCGATATGGTAAGGGAGAGCACAGCACCCTGAGGGAGGCGCGCCCATGGAGCAGCAGACGTTTGCGGAGGTTTCGTTTGAACGGTATCGCAAGGCCACGCGCCGCGAGCGGTTTCTCGACGAGATGGCCCGCGTCGTGCCGTGGGCCGAGCTGGCCGCGGCGATTACGCCCGTCTATCCCAAAGCCGAGGGCCCCGGACGTCCGCCCGTGGGCGTCGAGCGCATGCTCCGCATCCATTTTCTGCAACATTGGTTCAACCTGTCTGACCCCGCGGTGGAGGAGGCCTTGTACGACTCGCGGGCCATGCGGCAGTTTGTGGGCATTGATCTGGGCCGTGAGCCCGTGCCTGATGAGACGACGATCTGCAAATTCCGCCACCTGCTGGAAGCCCACCAGTTGGGGGAGCAGCTAGAGGGGGCTCCGGAAATTCGGACAGTGTGGTAAGTGGTAGCCTGGCTTCACCCACGCCACCAGCGGGTGGCTCACGAGAGGAGCGAGGCAATGAAGCGCACGAGACGGAATCAC
>JADYYH010000049.1 GCA_020853775.1 Nitrospira sp. | reverse complement strand
GGGAGGGGTGTCGCGGCAAACGTCCCCGAGAGACCTCCATGGTCTGTGCTGATGGCTCGACTGATGGGAACAATGATCCTGATGAGGCCTCGGCCCTCTGTGTCATGGTTCGGACATTCTCAAAAGGGGCTCCCAATAGCTTTGTTGTGCTCATCGTGAATAATGTGGGCTAGAAGCGTCCTGGTCGCTGCGGTGACCATTCCAAAGTTCAAATACGGGCACCATGGATCGCCGCTGGATCTGGCGGTCTTTAGTATGCTCCACATGCTCGACTCCATTCCTGGCGTCTCGTCACAGCTGGCTCAGGAACAAAGTCAGTGTACGTGTGATCCATCCGCTGAGCTATTAAGCCGGTCTCTTTTCATGCAAAACGGTCAGCCTTTTCCCTTTGTGATCCAATGTGTTCCCGCTGCGACCGGTGCGGCACTAGCCAGTCCTCCGGAATGGCCGGGGGCACTGCTCTTGGCCGTCAGTACCGACCGCAAGCAAGCCTGGTTTACCGCCACCGTCCTCGCTCGCCGGGCCGACCGGCAGGCGACCTGCTTGACGAGAGAAGGCGAGCCCCCTGGTCATCGCGCTCGGTGTGCAGTAGAAGAATTGGGCGAAACCGAACGTCGGTTTCTATTCATCCAATCGGAAGCGTGCCACCCTGTGAATGCGTTATGCTCGTTCAGTTCTGGATTAATGACGGATGCGTCGAGGTAGTGCGTGCCCAAGAAACTCAGCGCTGGAATTGTGCTCTATCGAAGAAGCGGTGGAAGGCTGGAAGTCGTTCTTGTCCATCCGGGCGGGCCGTTTTGGGAGAAGAAGGATGCCGGGGCCTGGTCGATTCCGAAAGGTGAATACGCTGAAGGGGATGAGCCTGAGGCTGCCGCACGACGCGAATTCCAGGAGGAAACCGGCTGCGAGGTGACGGGCCCACTTCAGTCGCTGACGTCACTCACGCAACCGAGCGGGAAGGTGGTCTCCGCCTGGGCGATGGAAGGTGATTTTGATCCGGCGATGCTGAAAAGCCATACGTTTCTTCTCGAATGACCGCCTCGCTCAGGAAAGATTCAATAGTTTCCCGAAGTCGACCGCGGCGCCTGGTTTGATCTTCCCACAGCTCGGGAAAAGATTCTCTCGGGCCAACAGCCGTTTCTCGATGAACTGCTGCGTTTCATGACGGAGTAAATTTAGGCCAGAATGTTTCGGCGATGCGTTTCGATTACATGTGCTATGTCAAAAAATCATGGCCATCTTATGACTGCTTCAGCAGTAGCGAATAAGGCAGGCTGCTCGCCACAATACCGTATATCGCCTGATTGATTCTCCTCAGTGCTCGTCCGTATCTTTGCGTCGAGGCCAAGCATCGAACGCATTGCTACGAGGCACTGATGGATTTGGAAAATAAATCTGACGCGGAAATCTTAGCCATTGCCGATCCCATCATGGACAATCTGATGGACGCCTCGACGGCCATTGACCATGCCCGCCATGTTCAGGATTTTACCGATCGTCTGAAGGCGATCGTGACGAAAGACTATCTCGAGCGGGTGTGCCGGCAGTATCAGGAGGAAAAAGGCACGTTCGGAGCGCGAACACCGGTCGCCGTCTTCCGCCGGCCCGGTTCGATCGCCATTGTGTGGCGGCAACAATTCACCGACTCGCCCGGCGATTATGTCGCGGAGATGGTTCTCGTGCAGCAGGGCTCTCGCTATCTCGTCGACCATGTGTTCGTGCTGTGAAAAATGGCTGCTCTCGTTTTTGCAGACATTCATCTTGCGCGTCCCTTCTCTTGCACTTCATTGACCGCATGTGTTGATAGTGATAGCATCCTGCTATCATGTTGGTCCTGTAATTTGGAGGCCGTTATGGCTCAGGTCCTTGTGCGGCAACTTGATAGCAATGTCATTGGTCGGTTGAAGAAGCGGGCGAAGGAGCATGGCCGCTCTTTGCAGTCCGAAGTAAAGACGATCTTAGAAGAAGCGGTGCCGGACTATGAAGCGGCTTGGAAGCGAATCGAGAGATTCCGTAAGCGACTCAGGAAGTCCGGAAAGACATTCAATGATAGCGCTGACCTTATCCGGGAAGACCGAGACCGGTGAGCGGCTATGTCGTGGATGCCAGTGTCGCGATTAAATGGTTCATCCCTGAAATCCATTCTGATGCCGCGCTCCTCGTGACTCGCCTTCATGAACACCTTCATGTTCCCGCTTTCATAATGTTGGAACTCGGCAGCGTTATCGCCAAGAAGATTAGGCGAAAAGAACTCACTCGTGCGGAGGGAAGCACTATCCTCAAGGAGTTACGGCATCTTCCGCTCCAGCGACATGCCGACGAGCGACTGTTTCCGGCTGCCTACGAACTTGCATTGGATACGCAGCAGAGTTTGTACGATTGCCTGTACCTTGCTCTTGCGGAAGTCGTTGAGGGACGCTTGATCACGGCCGACCGAAAATTCTATAGGGCGTTAGCTGCTCACCCGTTTCATGATCGTCTCGTGTGGGTGGAGGATCTGGAGTAACAGACCAGGCCCATCCCTTCCCTCCTAGTCCGCCTTGTTTCCCAGATCACAGGAGAGCGAGGGGCTCACGCGGCCCGCATCCCATTTCCAAAACATGCAGAAGTCGGTGCGGTGCGACTCGTGAAAGATATCCCGATAGCACGCGGTCCCATGGTAATAGAGCGCCGACTTGGCCGTCTGGATGGCCGTGATCTCTTCGGCAGTCAACGGCGTCTCGCGCACCGTTTCTCTTCGCGGCACCTTCCCTAGGAACCACCTCCGTTTGTCCGGTTGCGCATCGTCGGGGGGACAGGTCACGCGTTCGAAATTTTTGATCAACGGGTAATCGGCTATGGTGACGAAGGACTGGATGGCATCGTTGTAGGCCGGCGTCCGTCCGGTATTCTGGATCGAGTCGCGGACTCCAAGCGGCACGCCTTCCTTGAGCGCCGGCGGGCCGAGCGCCCGGACGTTGACGTAGGCGCGTAGTTCGAGTTTGGCTTTCTGCTGCGAGACATATTCCTGCCACGTCGGGTACCCCACGAACGCACCGATCACCGCAACGATGACCACCGAGGCAAAGACGGCGAGCCTGATGTGAAAGCTCCGTTCGTCGGCAGGGGTAGAAGGCTGAGGTATCAGAATGTCAGGAGCGGAAGGGGTACTCGGGTGATCGACATCCATGCGCAACCTCCTCGTTCCAAGACTGTAGCGTAGCGATTCTGGGACGTGGGATCAAGCGAGAGTAGCGGGATGCGGTATTCCGTATCTCATGCCGCGTAGTTCGGGAAGCCGGGGCCACGTGTCATTGTCGATGGCGCATCGTTATTCCTACGAGGTCCTCCCGATGAAGAGCGGTCAGTCGGCTGCTATCCTCCCGCGTCGCTATCTGTTCACATCACACTATCTCTAGGTTGCTGAATCGCGTATCGTCAGCTTGATGGGAAACAGCACATCATTGCGTGGCACGTCGGTGATCGTGGCGGGAGCAGGACTCGCCGGTCTCACCGCCGCGTATGAACTGCAACGACGAGGCGCACGGGTGACCCTGGTGGAGGCGCGTGACCGTCTGGGTGGCCGGGTCTGGACGAGGCGTGACGGATTTGCCGAGGAGCAACATGCCGAGGCCGGCGGCGACATGATTGATCCCGATCAGGAGACCATCCGTCGGTTGGCCAAGGACTTGGGTGTGGCCCTGTCGCCGATCTTACGCGGTGGGTTCGCCTTTGCCCGTCACGCGGGGCACGCGCCAGTCGTCATGCGAGCCTCCGAGGCCGGCGGCCTGTGGGTCGAATTAGCACAAGCAGCGGAGCCCTGGGTGCTGGCCCATCGCTTGAACGAGCGTCGATGGGACGGGCCGATCGCGCAGCAGCTCGCCGGACAATCTGTTGCGGACTGGCTCGACGCTATCGGGGCGAACCGGCAGTTACGCGCGCGATTGAACGGCCTGCGCGGATTCTTCCTGGCGGATCCGGCGCAATTGTCGTTGCTCGCCCTCGTCGACCAACTCGCGACGGAGTCATCTGCGTTGGACCATTTCTATCGCATCAGGGGCGGCAACGATCGTCTCGCCACCGCACTCGCCGACACACTGCAAGAACCGCTTCTATTGAACACCATGGTGCGTGCTGTGGCACAGCATCGAGGGACGGTGCGAGTGACCTTGCGTAGACGGGACGGGCAGAGTCATATGATTGCTGACGCATTGGTGCTGGCGCTGCCCGCCACCATGGCCCGGCGCCTCGCCTTCACGCCATCGTTGCCTGTTCCACAACGCAAAGCGCTTCGCGATCTACACTACGGCGCTGCAACCAAAACACTCTTGCAGTTCGATCGGCGTTTTTGGCGACGCCAGGGAAAGCCGCTGGCCTATGGCACCGACTTGCCGATCGGCGCGATCTGGGATGGCAACGAAGAGCAGCAGGGTCGAGGCGGCATCCTGACATTGCTTGCAGGCGGGTCGACGAGTCGTGACACCAAGCAACTCCTTGCACAAGGCGGGGCCGAGGCGGTAGCGCAACGACTCAAGTGGTTGGGGGCTACGAAGGCCGTGCTGTGCGCGTCGTGTCATGTGTCATGGGAAGATGACCCATTCGTGCGCGGCGGGTACGCGGTCTTTCAGGCGGGATATGATCCGGAGCAACGAGCCTGGTTATCCCGACCGCATGGACGGATTCTCTTTGCCGGCGAACAGACGAGCCTGCGTTGGCAAGGCTACATGAACGGAGCCGTCGAGAGTGGGCTGCGAGCGGCGTTGGAAGTGGAGGTGTTGCTCGGGCGCTTAAAATCGCAGGCCCAATGAGGCCAGCGCAAAGTTGTACCAGCCGAAGGCATAACGGTCATTGTCCACCCCGCCTTCGAATACACGGTATCCCGCGGTGATGAACCAGTGATCGGTCAGGTCATAACGCACTTTGAGCGCGCATCAATCGCCCGCCCTTGCGTGCTGACGAGCCCGTCGAAGTCCAGCAGGGCTGCCCAGCGCGGCGCGATGTCGTATTCCAGACTCGTGCTCAGCAGCGGCACGAATCCGACATTGCTGTCCGAGGCCACCATTCCCTGTTGGCGCAATTCGATACGCGCATCGCGTATGAACGTCGTGGCTCCGATACGCCAGCGCCAACGTTCCGATTCATGGATGAGATACCGATAGGTCAGGCGGTACGAGTCGAACTTGTACTCGGAGTCCACGGGAACCCCGGGGGCGAACGTGCCGCCAGCAAAACGCACCGGAACACCGAATGATCCCGTACCGGAAAAACCGAGGGGCGTATACACGAACCGGAGCGAATGCCGGTGGTTCAGATTCCACGTCAGCTCAACGCGCCGCTGAACCTCGGGGCCGTTGCCTTGAATCTCGGTCAATCCGAAGCGCGTTCCCGCGCTGCTGTCGGGAATCTGTATCTGATTCCGCGATTGCCACACGGCCCCAGTCTCAAATTCCAACATGAAGCGATGGTCAGGAGACGTCACTTCTTCCGCGAATGCAAAAGCGGGGAGAGCGACTGTGACTATCACTGAGAGCCGGATGAGCGCCCTTACTAGCCCAGAGGCACCGTTTTTCCGACTGTGCAAGCCTCTACCCGTGATCACCACCCTTTCCTTTCTTCTCGGTCGCCAGTTTTACAAAATCCTCCCGCACCATTCCATACAACTCCACGTCGATGCGTTGGCCGAATCGAAGATAGTGTTCACGCAGGCGGCCTTCGTGTGTCATGCCCACCTTCTGCAACACACGTCCCGATGCCGGATTGGTATGAAAGTGCGGCGCGTAGATTCGATGCAGTCTCAGGCTGTTGAACCCGTATTCAACTAGAGCGGTGACGGCTTCAGTTCCGAAGCCACGGTTCCAATAGGCACGGCCGAGCCAGTAACTGAGCCGCCCCTGTTCATGCGCGAGGACAAGCTCCATGCCGATGGAGCCGATGAGCTCTCCGCTCGCGGTCAGCGTGATCGCAAAGGTCGCACCCGTTCCTGCCGCCTGGTCCTTCACGCGTTCCGTGATCCAGCCTTGTGCCGCCTGCCGATCCATTGGATGCGGGAGAAAGGTGCCGGCGGCCACGTCTCGTGATCCGGCGAGACGGTGCACAACCTCTGCGTCGGTCGTTTGAAACGGCCTGAGCAGCAGCCGCGCGGTTCGAATGGTGACGAGTGGTGCCATGTGTTCGATCTCATCATATTGCCGGTGCAGACACAACTGTCGGCTTTCGTCCGGATTCTTGACGCGTTTCTCCTTCACGGGTAGGGTTTCCCTGGTGTTTCCGTACGGAGTTTCAATGGATGTTGCGCAGGTGTTAATCGCCATTGTCGGCTTCGGTGCCGCAGTGACGACCTATTGCCTCATGCGGTTTCCGCACATGCGTCGGGAACCGTTCAGTCGGTATCCAGCCTGCTCCGTCCCCGTCTCCGCTCTTGCCGGACTGCTGGTGTTGTGCCTCTCGCTCTTAATACTGATCGCCCAATATGCCTGGCATGCACGGTAACGGAGCGCATGCATTCAGCGCCCGTCATCGATCCAGCCTCATGCTCCCTCTGCGATTCTGCTCTTCGTGCGCTGGTGAACCGATGTGCCGGGAGTGAAACAGTCTGTGAGTCCGCAGGCCACTTGAATAAGGATTGTCGTCTCACCGGTGGCATCGAGGGTTGATCTGACCTGGTCACTCTGCTAGGAATACAACGACACCTGTGCAATCGACAGGACAGACGCCGTCGCTTCGACGGCGAGGGATGAGACCGTCACTCCTTCGTTCGCACTCCCCTCACTCCGCGTCTCATCGATGGTTCCCGCCCAATCACGGGCCTTTCTGTTGTGTTCGCTGAAATTGTCGTCCCTCCGCGGGCCTTGTGAGACAGGGGGGGCAGGTATTTTTGAACCAGGATGCCAAGTCGTATGGATCTGGTACGGGCCACTCATTCTTCGCACCAAGCCGCCCGCGAGGAGACACCCGCGTTCGACCATTGGGTGGACACGCAGGAGTTGCCGGCGAAGAACGCTCCCCCCAGTCCTGCCGGGCTCGATCGAATGGATTGGCTCTGTGCCGCCGTCTTCACCATGGTGGTGGCGGTCGCCTGCCTGTTCATCGCACGCGCGATACCCTCCTTTTTGTTTCAGTCGATGGATTTCTGGTTCGAGGCGGATACGCTTCGCGAGATCTCCAACATGACCCGTGTGCACGACGACCATTACCGGACGTCCGTGCATCCCTTGTTTTCGCTGCTGACGTTTGTTCCGGTCTATCTGGTCAAACACGGATTGTCGGTCAGCCCGCTCCGTGCCGTGCTCTTGGTCGGCAGCCTGGGCGGCGGCCTCTGGGGCGGCACGCTGTTCATGCTGTTCCGGCTGCTCGGGTGCCGCAGGCTGGACGCGACGGTGTTCACCGTGCTGGGCCTCGTCAGTGCCTCGGCGCTCTTCTGGCTGCCGCTTCCCAATTCCTATTCCTGGGGTTCCCTGTCGATCATGCTGGCGCTGGTGTTGCTGCTGTATACGGAGCAGCGCCCGCTGGGAGCGAGCGTCTACGTGGCAGCCAGCGCGCTGACGTTGAGCTTTACCGTCACGAATTGGATGGCCGGATTACTCGTCAGCCTGGCGCGATGGCCTTGGAAGCAGGCCGTGCAACTATCCGTCAATGCGTTCTGCCTGGTGGTGATCCTGTGGGGCCTGCAGAAGGTCATCTTCCCCTCAGCGGTCTTTTTCATCGGCCACCGCGAGGAGACATCGTTTGTGAACCATCCCCAGGCGGGCGGCATCGCCAATGTGGCCTCGTCGATGGTCTTTCACAGTCTCGTCGCTCCGGCCGTGCGTTTTCTGAAGGATGATGCCTATGCGCAGGCGAATGCCGACGCGTTCCGCCTCTCGGAGCGTCTCACCTTTCAGTTCTCCGCTCCCGGGTCGGCCGGCCCGCTCGGGCTCGTGGCGGTTGGTCTCTGGTCGGCATTACTCCTCAACGGATTCTGGCGGATGCTGACGATGGACCATCACCTGCGGTTCCGGCTGGTGTTGGGAGGCATGCTGGCTTTCGAGATCGTGTTGCACATGCTCTACGGGGAGGAAACGTTTGTCTACAGTTTGAATTTTATGCCGCTCCTGCTCGCGGTGGCGGTGATGGGCACCTTTGGTCCAGGCCGGCGACTCGTTACGGGGATGGCTGGAGTGCTCGTGTTATGCGTCGCGCTGAACAATTGGCAACAGTTCCAAGAAGCCACGCAGACGGCGACGCAGTTCACGCCTCAACGCGAGTTGATGACCGCCATGATGGAAAAAGATCCGGAGCGGCCCTGGCCCCGGTCGATCGGGCATGTGCCCCTGGCTGTTCCGGGTGCGCCTGAAGGAGGAACGGCCTACCATGAGCCCGGCGGAGATTTCAGTCCGCAGTTGCCCAGTTTCGGCGTCTCCCTCTGGTTGTGTGATGCGGCCGGTGTGCCCGTGGTCGTCAGCCAGTCGGTGCCGATCAACGAGATCACGCAGGAATTCGTGCCGACCGGGCATCCGACGATTCCCGCCATCGTGACCAAAACGCCCTACTACCAGGCGACCTGGACCAAACTGGATACGTCACGCTGGGAGCTGCGCTTCAAGAATGAGACACACCATGTGCCCGTGATCGTCATTCGTAGTGTGGGGCCGGCCGGTGGCCCGGTGACGGCGCTGACTCGAGAGGCTGCGCGGGTGACGGTGAACCAGCGGTGGACGGTGATCGCTTCACCCGCCCCGGACCGCGTGGCAATGGGAGATGAAAATCAGGCCGGCTGGATGACCGACCAGTCCGCGGCCACGTCCTGGAGCGGCGAGTCCGGGTGGGGATACGCGCGGCTCCAATTTGCGCCGGCCTCGGCGAAGCCCGGTGAAGAGATTCGGGTGGTGTTGTCGGAGCTCCGTCCGCCTGTTGAAATCGAGGGCCACTATAAGCAGGCGCCAAAGCGGGCGCGGCTTGCGCTGCCGGATCCACGCGTCCAGGCCTCCATGAATGCCCAGATCACGCACTTGATGATGAGCCTGGTCGACGATGAAACGCGCCCCGGCGATCCGGCTGTCTTCTATCGCGCCTGGCACCGCCAGGGCGCATACATTACAGCCGCCCTTTCCCGCGCGGGCGAGCCACGGGTCAGCCGGGTGCTTTCGCAATTTTTGGCCATGCATGATTTTGCCGGCGGATCCGGGCCGGAGGCCGATGCGCCGGGCCTGGCCATCTGGGCGCTCACCGAGTCTGCCGATTACATCGCCGATAAGGTGCATGATGAGTGGTTGTGGCCGCATATTCTCAGGAAGGCCCGGCGTATCGAGGAGATGTTGACCGCGAAGGCGCCGATCGTCGAGCCGTATACCATTCCGGCCCCGCATGATTTCAAACATCTGCGCCAAACCAGAACGGCCGTGCTGGCGCAGCCGGCGCGAGACGGGCTCATCGTCGGTCGGGTCGGCGATGACTGGCCGTCGCTCTACGTGAATGCCGTCAGTTATCGCGGGCTGGTCGCCGCAGCCGAGTTCGCCGAACGGCTTGGCAAGCGCCAACAGGCCGCACGGTGGCGCACGCAGGCGCAGGGGTTGCTGGAGAGCTGGCAGCGACAGTCTTCCCACGACCTCAAGGAGAGCAGTGCGTCACCGGTGAGCCTGCGAGCATTGGCCGCTCCTTCGTCGCGCCGCCATCAACTCAAACAATCGCTGACCACGTACCGGCCTTCTGCCGACTTGACGACGAGTGCAGGGCAATTGTCCCAGGCTCATCAGGCACTGCGGCAGGGCAAGCCCGAAGCGGTTTGGACGGTCTTGCATCGGCTCTGGGGACAACAGGCGTCGCCGGGATTGTATACATGGGAAGCGGCGCTGTCGGCACAAGACGAGGTGGCAGACGGGTGGCGATATGCGCGGGGATGGCACAACGAACTGGCCGTGACGCCCGACTATGAAACGGCGGCGCTGCTCCTGCTGTTGCAACAAGACATGCTGGCCTATCTCGATGATCAGGCGGCGGAGCCGACCGTGGTGATCGGTGCCGGTATCACTGCGCCCTGGGTGTCGCAACCGATGGCCGTCTCCAACCTCGCGCTCCCCGGAGGATCGATCACCTGGCAATGGGACGGCCACGCCATGCGCGTCACGGTGCGCGGCCCGAAGCGCGCAGTTCGATTGGGAGCCGCGTTTCCCCCCGGCACCCCGCTGACCGTCACGCACAAACCGGCCGCTCGCTAAGTCTCGTCGTTCCGTTTCACCGTCGTGGGCCTCTCCCACCTCGCGATGGGGTCGCCGTCTCTCGCCTGGCACCCTCGCATCCATTAGCCCGACAGGGTACAATCCGGGCAATGCCGATCTGTGACATGGCTACCACCATCGAACCGAGGAGTGTTGCCGATGTTGAAACCGGAACCGGCCGGGGGGCCGACCCCGCAGTTGTTCTTTCAGACGGCCAATGCCTATCAACGGTCGCAGGCGCTGAAGGCCGCGGTTGAACTCGATCTCTTTACTGCCATCGGGTTGGGGCATGATCAGGTGCCGGCACTGGCTCAGCGTTGTGGAACGGCCGAGCGCGGCGTGCGCATTCTGGCGGACTACCTCAGCATCCAAGGATTCCTCACCAAAGAAGGCGATCGGTACAAGTTGACGCCGGATAGCGCGGTGTTTCTCGACCGTCGCTCGCCCGCCTACATGGGGTCTGTCTTGGGGTTTTTGCACGCGCCGAAGTTCATCGCGGCGTTTGAAAATCTGACTGAGGCGGTGCGGAAGGGAGGGACCGTGGCCGGCGAAGCGGGAACGGTGACGCCCGAGCATCCGCTCTGGGTGGATTTCGCGCGCTCCATGATCCCGATGATGGCGAAGCCGGCTGAGGAGATCGGCATCTTTGTGCGGCAGTCGCAGCCGAACGTGAAGAAGGTGTTGGATATCGCGGCGGGGCACGGGCTCTTCGGCGTCGAGATCGGAAGCCGGTGCCCCCAGGCGGAGATTGTCGCCGTGGATTGGCCCAACGTCTTGACCGTGGCTAAGGAACTCGCCCAACAGGCCGGCATCGCGTCGCGCTACCGGACGATCGCAGGCGACGCGTTTCAGCAGGAGTTCGGCGAGGGGTATGATCTCGTCCTGCTCACCAACTTTCTCCACCATTTCTCCGTGCAGACCTGCGAATCGTTATTGCGCAAAGTCCACCGTTCGCTTGCGCCGGGCGGCCGGGTTATTACGTTGGAGTTCGTGCCGGATGACAATCGCGTCACGCCGCCGCCCGTGGCGGAGTTCAGCTTGATCATGCTCGCGACCACGCCGGAAGGCGATGCCTATACCTTCCGGGAGTATGAGCAGATGTTCGCGGCAGCGGGATTTGCGCGGACGGAACTGCATCCCGTCGCCGGTTCGATCGAACAGGTGCTGGTGTCGTCGATCTAGCCTGTGTCGTCGCGAGGGAAGTGTTCGAGTTGGGGAGGAGGGACGGTGGTGGAGGTCTCAGGGGTCGATGTCGCATAGGCTTCGGTCGCCACGCGAGCGTCTGGGCGGGTACGTAATCCTGCCGCGGCTGATCGATAAGCTGCGGCTCCATGCGCAGGGGCTGCTGCCTGATCCGTATGTGCCGTTTCTGCTTCGCCCCGGCCTGCCATTGGACGGCCGATTCCTGGCCTTCACCGGGCTGCAACCGGAGGCCCTGCGACAGGCGGTACTCGGTAGGGATAGCGAGGAGGAGATCCTGGCCTGGGTGGCACAAGCGGCCGTGCCCCACGGCTCTCAAGAGATCCTGGCGTGGAGTGAGGCGTTGGAGCGACTCCGTCCGGATCGAGCGTTGGCCAGGCTCCTCGCGAGGCTTAGCCCTGAAATGGCGATGCAGATTGAGTTCACGCGGCACCCTCTCTTCGACCTGATCGATATGGATGAAGGCCGTACACCAGTCCCCGCGTTCCGATTCGCTTTTCCCTGTCCATTCCAATGACGATTCTCCGGAACTAGGGGTTCTCGGCGCTTCTTCATCGCGCCGCGGGCCGTACCTGTTCACAGGTGCATTCGGCGGCGTGGGGCGAGGTGCGACCGATATTGCGAGACCCTGTTCTAGGTTGTCCCGGTGATTGGCGGACTGTGCATCATCGCGGGTAACCGCCTTGAGGAGACGCTGACCTGATGAGTGACGGATGGAGTGATCGTCATGGGTGGTGACGGCGCCACCGGGTGAGGAAGGCCTCCGGTCAGAACCCCCGGCCGCCTCCACCGCCGAACCCGCCGCCCGACGACCCTCCGTGACTGAATCCAGAACCGCCTGAGCTGCGGGGGGCTGAGGTCATCGTCGATCCTGTTCGTGAAGCCATCTCGCCCATCCGGCTCGTGAATCCTCTCGTATTGAACTGTGCGAGATCACTGCCTTGGTACCAGGCCGGAGCAGTCATGACGATCGTTTCGAATGCCCCCGCCCAATTTTTTTCAACCCCCAGAGCCATGGCATAAGGGAGAAATCTTTCGAACAGTTCGGGCGTCTTGATGATGCGATTGAACCGGTCGACTTCGACACGCGTCAGAAACTCTTCAAATCCCAGCACAGCTTCGAGCGCCCTTGTGCCTTGCTGCGTGCGAGCCGGCATAATCCGGCCGAACCCCACGACAATCACGCCCGATCCCAAGCCGGCGGCGAAGGCCGTCAACGGCGCCAGGCCCCAATGGTCGGCAAGGGCGACAAGCGCGATAGTCAACACGATTCCGAGTGCGACACCGCCGACGAGGTAGCCTTGCTTCACACGGTCGGGCCGTTGGTTGTAATACGTGTGGCGTTGCAAGGCTTGAAATATCGCGTCGTGGATTCCCGGCAGCGATGTGTAGAAGCGGTTTTCGAGCGAGCTCAGTAACACCTCGTCGGCCTCGCGATCCTTGAACAGGGCTTCCAGCAGGAGCCGTTCGAACGCGGGCAAGGCCGCCCACTCCTGGCGGGGCTTTGTCCGCTGGAACAGATAATCCAGGCTCGACCAGAGACCGAACAGATGCTCGGCTTTGCGTTCGATGATTCGCACGTATCCTCGCACAGCCAAATCCACGACCGTGGCGGTGATATCGCGAGTGTCCGGACTTTCATCCACGAGGGTGCCGACCTCCGCCGGCGCCAGGTGATCCGGTGGTTCGTACATGACGACGACCGGTCGAAGCCGTGGATCTTTCCCCCTGATGGACCAGAGACGGTACATCACGAGGAACACGAGCACAGGGATGCCCAAGGGCCAATTGCTGAGGAGCGTCATGCGGGTCTGATCCAAGACGGTGGGCGCGGTCACGAGGCCCTTGTCCCAGCCGACGACGGCAGTGAGTCCTTCGCGGAAGCCGAGCGGGCGCGTCATCGTCATCTCGATCCCCGAGCCGAGGATCGTCACGGTTGCCGCCTGCTCGCGCGCGCCATAGGCTCCGGTGAAAGCCTGGGCGCGGACGCCGGTCGCCTGCGGGGGAAGGAGAATGCGCACGGAGGCTTGCTCGATGGGCACATCCCATTCATCTCCGGTGACGTTCCAATACAACTCGTCATGGTCTTCGAAAAATTTCAGCCCGTTCCGGACGAGATATTTCAGCACGAAGATGCGGGTGGCATCCGTCGCGCCGGGAATCCAAATTCGAAAGTTCCGATAATGCCGTTCCCGGCTACTGTCGAATTTGAGCTGAGCGCCCTGCTCGTCGGTGACAGAGATGCGATCCAACAGCAGCGTGTAGTCGAACCCTTGCGGGGTGCGATATTCGACCGGGATCAGCCGCTCGATGCCGTTCCAGGCCCCTTCGAAGCGAGGGCTGACCGTTTCCGTCACGAGCAACTCGCCGCCGGACAACACTTGCAGTTCCACATCGAAGCGGCTCAGGACGAATGAGCGCGCATGGGCCGGTAGGAGGCCCACGGATTGGATGAGGCATAGAAAAACCAGGCAGGAGAGAACACGGAAGAAATGTGGTCGTTGTCGGGGTTTCACGATCGGATCGTCGGTACGATCCACGTTAGAACTGCACCCGTGGCGGCTCACGCTGGGTAGTTTCGGTTAACTCGAAGAACTGGCGGCCGGTGAAGTTGAACCATCCGGCAATGAAGTTGGTCGGCACCTCTTGCGTCTTCGCATTGTAATCGCGGACGACAGCGTTGTAATAGCGCCTGGCATTCTGCAGCGCGTCTTCCACCTGGCTCAAACTTCCCTGGAGCTGATTGAAGGCTTCGACCGCGCGCAATTGCGGATAGGCTTCGGCCAGGGCAAACAGGGACTTCAGCGACTGGCTCAGCTGATTTTCTGCCACGGCTTTGGCTTCCGGCCCCTGGGCCGACATCGCCTTTGCCCGGGCATTGATCACGGCTTCGAGCGCGCTTTTTTCATGGGCCGCATAGGCCTTGACGGTTTCGACGAGGTTCGGGATGAGGTCGTAGCGGCGTTTCAGCTGGACATCGATATCGGCCCAGGCGCTTTCGCACGCGGCACGCAGGCGGACCAGCGAGTTGTACATCCCGATGACGATCAGCACGAGCACAACCGGCACGGCGAGGACGATCTAACCCATCGGTGTCTCCTTGCGGCTTTGGGTGAAGGTACGTACTGAGCCTCAGGGATGATACCGTGCTCCCTGACATCTGTAAAGGATTGCGCCGCGTTCGTGCAGGGGCACATGGCTGCCGGATAGGGTGCCGCGTGGTACCGGGCGATGCCGTCACGGTTGCGTGACTTTCCTGAACGCTGCGGGTATTCTCCACGGCACCGGCTGGCTCTCGGGCGGCCATCACCGAGACCTGTGCTGGTCATTGGTCAACATGACAAGGAGGTTCGCATGGGGCATCGTCACGGACGAATCGGATTCAGCCTGGTCGTCGTGCTGTGGTGTGTCTTGGTTGGAGGGAACGTCACTGTTCCGTTCGCTCAGGCCGAGGAGCCGACAGTTGAACTCAATGGTCCGGACGTTCTGCGGCAGATCCTTGAGCAGCAAGTCGGTAAGCGGGTGAAGGTCAAGCTGCTCTCGGGGCAGGACCTCGACGGCAAGGTGGCAAAGGTCGGCACGCAGGCGGTCGGCCTCACCGAACTCTTGGGAATGGAGTTCTACGATGCGACCGTTCGCCTGGATCAGGTCGCTGCCGTGATCGTGCGGCGCGGCAAGTAGTCTTCAATCAATCGTTGGTCCGGCCGATGCTGGGACCTGCCTCCGAGGAAACGATGCCTCTTCCTATCAGCCGCCGGACCGTCGATCTCTCGGGGTTTCCAGACCTCGTCGTCATCTATCTCGGCATGCGGGTTAACCGCTGGACAGGGTTCAAGACGTTATTCGGTTTCGGTCCTCGAATCGCCAAATCAGTCGAGGCGCGGCCGGAGGGGCTGCTGCTCCATGAATCACTGTTCTGGTCGCTTCTGCCGCCGCACGTTGGAATGCGGCAATATTGGCGCGACTTCGATGCGCTGGAGCGCTGGGCTCGTTCCGAGCCCCATCGGCAATGGTGGCAGCAGTTTCTTCATGATACGGGCGGGGCAGGATTTTGGCACGAAGCCTACTTCATGCGCGGCGGGATGGAGGCGGTCTACAACGACATCCTGCAGGATATCGGGTTCCTGCGGTTCGCACCGATTCAGTCGGCGAAAGGCGCGCGGTTTACCGCCAGAAGTCGAGCCGGACGAACCGGCGAATCGACGTTGCCACCGGCGGTGTTGGAAGAGGAACTGGATCGGTGATTGCAGGAAGCCTAAAGGGTTCCTGCAATCGTTGGGTCTATGTGTCGGGCGTAATAAGTTTGTAATATGTGCCAAAAGACATATTTGCAACTTATTAAATATGGCGCATAATTGCTTCTCGGAATAGTGGCATGACCATGAATGACTTAGCACGCGACCCAAGACAGATTGGAAATCTGGTGCGCTGCGCCCGGAAGAGGCAGGGCCTCAGCCAGGCCGCGCTTGGCGAGAAGGCGGACCTGCGGCAGGAGACGATCTCTCTGATCGAAACGGGCAATCCAGCGGCAAAATTGCAGACCATCCTGAGCGTGCTGGCCGCACTTGATCTCGAGTTGCGGATCGTGCCCCGGTCGAAGGCCCGGGCCGCGGACCTCGAGGAGATCTTCTAATGCCGCGCCGCCGGACCCATGCGCCCTTGCGCGTGTTGCTGAATAACCGGCCGGTGGGCCGGCTCAGCAAGGCAGCTACCGGCGCCATCGACTTCCTGTATGAGCCGGCATGGCTCGAATGGGAGCACGCGATACCGGTGTCGCTCTCCCTGCCTTTGCGGGAGGATGCCTACAGGGGGGCGGCGGTTGCGGCGGTATTCGACAATCTGCTGCCGGATTCCGATGCGCTGCGCCGGCGTGTCGCTGAAAAGGTGGGCGCGGGCGGAACAGATTTTTACAGCCTGTTGGCGGCCATTGGGCGCGATTGCGTGGGCGCACTGCAATTCATCGGGTTCGATATGGCATCAGATGAAAGCGATCGTAGCGCGATTACAGGCGAAACGATCAACGATGCGGCGATAGAGAAACTGCTGCAGGGGTTATCGCAGGCTCCACTGGGCCTGAGCCGCGATGAAGATTTCCGGATCTCCGTGGCCGGGGTACAGGAAAAGACCGCGCTGCTCCGCCACAAGGGGCGATGGTGGAAACCTTCGGGCACCACGCCGACCACGCATATTCTTAAAAAGCAGATCGGCCGGCTTCCGGACGGAATCGATCTGTCTAATAGTGTCGAGAATGAATTTTACTGTCTGAAGCTTGCCGCAGCATTCGGGCTGCCGGTCAACAAGGCGGAGATCCATGACTTCAATGAGACCCGGGCGCTGGTCATCGAACGGTTCGACCGGCGGTGGACCGCGGACAAGCGCCTGCTGCGCCTGCCGCAGGAGGATTTCTGCCAGGCACTCTCGGTTCCACCCGCGAGAAAATATCAGAGTGAAGGAGGGCCGGGACTCGTCAAGATTCTGGATGTGCTGAAAGGCAGCGATAATCCGGCTGCGGACCGGCAGACGGTGCTCAAGGCCCAGATGTTCTTCTGGCTGATCGGGGCTACAGACGGACATGCGAAAAATTTCAGCATGTTTCTCGGTCCCGGCGGCAGCTATCGCCTGACGCCGCTCTACGATGTGCTGACCGCTCAGCCAAGCCTTGATGCGGGACAGGTGCAACGCAAGCAGATGAAACTCTCACTGTCGGTCGGCACGAACCGTCACTACCGGATAGACGAAATCCAGGGTCGGCACTTCGTGCAGACCGCAACAGCGGCCGGACTTCCGAAATCGGCGATTGCCACGGCTCTCGAAGAAATCGCGGACGCGGCGCTGAAGGCTCTGCAGAAAGTTGAAGCTGGCCTGCCGAAAGATTTTCCGGTCTCTATTCATGCGTCCGTGAGCAAGGGCGTGAAGGAGCGCTTGAAGGTTCTTGCCGCGCTACATTAAAAGGGGAAGCGATGGAAAGAATTGTGGCCGTGTTGAATGAGAGCCCGAGCTGGGAACCTCGTGGAAACACCGACCGGCGATTCTGTAGCAAACGTAGGAATCGCGGTTGTAGGACATTTCTCTCAATCGGGAGCTCCCGACGGTGCGGCTTCTTCTGTGCGCCTTCGCGGGCGCGTGTGCCTGCAACCTCTCCGTCAACCTTCCTGCGCGAACACCCTGCGGGCCAAGCTCGCTTTAACACCCTTGCCGGGGTATAATTTCGCTCTCGATTCACCCCATGGTTTTGGCCTCTTGATCGTTCAGGGCTTCCCGGGCTCGAACGGTTGGGTATGCCGCTTCATTCCGACTGTCAGCAGCTTCTGATTTCAAGAGGAGGAGAGGTGACGCGCGTTCTACGCACATCGACGCCTTCCTGGCCGGCCGACCTCGTACTCGCGAGGGCATCGCTTGTTATCGTCTAGTTGTGGTTCGACAGCTGTCGGCTAAAAGCCTAGCCGCATCCCTGCCGTCGCGATAGGCGGGAAGCGGAGAGGTTGCGAGCTCAAGGTACTGCTTTTCTGGTAAGTGACGAATGCCAGGCGTCGGCTCGAAGGCGAACAATACTCGGCCGATTGATTGACTGGGATCTGCCGGGCGGGGACCGCATGTCTGAGGAGAGGTGAGATGAATTCCACATCCGAGGATGAACAAGTCCAAGCAAAGCTGGAGGCCTCCGAGGAACGGTATCGCCTTGCGCTGGCCGCCACCCGTGATGCCGTGTGGGTGTGGGACATTGCAAGCGACAGTCAGATATGGAATCAGGCCGGCGCCGATCTGTTTGGCTGGACCGAGATCGTTGAACAGCGGCAATCGGCGCAATGGTGGGTCGACCGCGTCCACCCGGAGGACCGCGAGCGGGTGGGCGGAGCCTTTCATGCGGCCATCCACAACCCGTCGGTGATCCGTTGGGAGGATGAGTATCGCTTCGTGAAGCGAGACGGAACCTATGCCTGGGTCCTGGATCGCGGGTACATCGTTCGTGACGCACGAGGCGCGGCGTTGCGTGCCGTCGGCGCCATGCAGGATATTACTGAACGCAAACGCGCCCAGGAAGTCGCGGCCCACTTCGCGGCCGTGGTCGGCTCCTCGTTCGATGCGATCGTCAGCAAGACGCTGAACGGAGTGGTGACCAGTTGGAACGCGGCGGCTGAGCGGATGTTCGGATACTCCGCAGCGGAGATGGTCGGTGATACCGTGCGCCGGCTCATTCCGGCTGAGTTACAGGACGAGGAAACCCAGATTCTTGAGCGCGTCTCATCCGGGGAGAGTATCCAACAATACGAAACCGTCAGGCTGACGAAGGACGGCCGGCGGGTGGATCTTTCCTTGACGATTTCGCCGATCACAGATTCGAACGGCCATATGATCGGCGCCTCCATGATCGGGCGGGACATCATGGAACTGAAGCGGCAACGCAGCGTGCTCAAAGAAAGCGAGGAACGGTTTCGAACACTGGCTGATCAGATGTTGCCGCTGGTCTGGATGATGGATCCTACCGGCCATGTCTATTGGTTGAACCAGCGTTGGTATGACTATACCGGCACCACGTTCGAAACCATGCAAGGGTGGGGTTGGCAATCGGTCCATCATCCGGACCATGTCGATCGGGTCCTCGCCAGCAAGCGCCGGGCGATTGACACCGGGGAGACCTGGGACGAAGTCTTTCCCTTGCGGGGCCGTGACGGGGCCTACCGGTGGTTTTTAACCCGTGCCGTGCCGATCCGCGACAAAGATGGCGGTATCGTCAGATGGTTAGGCACGAACACAGACATCACTGATCGCAAGCACTCCGAGGAAGAGCTGCGTGGCCGGGAACGGTTGTTGAGTGCGGTGTTCAACCAGCAGCTCGGGTTCAGCGCGCTACTGACTCCCGACGGGCGCATCGTAAAACTGAGCGAATCGGTATATCGCAGCAACGTCGCGTCGAAGCCGTCCCAGACGAGCCTCATCGGCAGTCCTTTCCTCGACGCGCCTTGGTGGCGGGACCATCCGGAGACCATTCGTTCGTGGCAATGGCAATTCGATGACGTGCTGCGCCATGAAGGCGCGGCGACCGGCGAAGGTGCCTATCGCACGCTGGATGGTCAATGGCGCTATGCCCTGAACAGTCTTACGGCCTTGCGCGACGACCGGGGGGCGGTGGAGTACTTGCTGGCCGAGGGCGTGGACATTACGCCGCAAAAGCTTGCCGAACAGGAGCTGGGTGAGCAACGCCGGCTCTATCGATCCGTGACCGATAACGCCAGCGTGGCGCTATTCATCATGGACTCAGGCCAGCGATGCGTCTTCATGAACCCTGCGGCGGAAATCCTCACCGGCTATAGCCTTGATGAAACCCGGGGCCGCCCGCTGCATGACGTGGTGCACCATACCAGGCCTGACGGCAGGCCCTACCCGATTACTGAATGCCCGATCGATCAAGCCTTCCCGCAGCAACACCGGATGCAAGGCGAAGAGACGTTCGTCCATAAAGACGGCCGGTTCTATCAGGTCGCGTTTACCGCGAGCCCGATGCGGGACGCGCAGGGAGCGTCCGTCGGCACCATCATCGAGGTGCAAGACATCGCTGACCGGAAGCGGGCGGAACTGGCCCTGAGCGAAAGCGAATCCCGGTTTCGGGAATTGGTGGAGCGGTCGCCGTTCGGCATCTACGTGGTCGATGCGCAATTTCGCATCGCGCATATGAATGAAGCCGGGCAAAAAGGCGCGTTCTGTAACGTCCGGCCGGTGATCGGGCGCGACTTGGATGAAGTCATGCGCATTTTGTGGCCTGAGCCGGTGGCGGCCCAAATCATCGAGCGGTTCCGCAACACGCTTGAGACAGGACGGCCGTATCGTTCGCGCGACTTTCTGAGTCCGCGCGCCGACCTGGAGCAAACCGAAGGTTATGAATGGGAACTCCATCGGCTCACGCTGCCCGACGGCCGGTACGGTGTGATCTGCTACTACTTCGATTCGACGCGGCTCAGGTCGGTTGAGGCGGCCTTGCGGGACAGCGACGAACGGCTGCGGACCGCCATGATGGCCGGTGGAATGGGGGCGTGGGATATCGATCTCGCGACGGGAGTGGTCGAGTGGGATGCCCAGCAATATCAGATTTTCGGATTGTCGCCCGATCGGCCCCCGCTGACAATGGACGAATTCTACCAGCTTGTGCATCCGGACGACCTCGAATACGTCCAACGCACCGCTGCCGAGGCCGAACGCAACGACCGGTTTTCGTCCGAATTCCGCATCATCCGGCCAGACGGCTCGGTGCGATGGATTGCGGGGCGCGGCGCGGTCGTCGCGCATGCGGATAAGCGGCCGCAGCGAATGGTGGGCATCAATTACGACGTCACGGAGCGCAAGCGGCACGAGGCTCTGTCGGCGGAGCAGCGACAGCTGCTGGAATTGATCGCTATGAATCACCCACTCGGCGAATGCCTCGATGCGCTCACGGGAGCCGTGACACGCTTGGAGCCGAACGCCCGCGCGGCATTGCTCGTGGCGGATGCCGCACGCACGGCGGTGGCCGAGACGTTTTCGGCGCACGTGCCGCCGTCCTTCGGCGAGGCGATACGCGGCGCGCCGATCAGCGACCTGCCCATCGGCACCTGCGGCACCGCCATCCACACCGGCAATCCTGTGACCTGTTCGGACGTCGAAACGGAAGGCTCATGGTCGGACGTGTGGCGAACGCTGTGTGTGACGCACGGGATCAAGGCCTGTCACTCGCAGCCGGTGTACGGCCAGGGCGGGACGGCCATCGCGTCTTTCTTTGTCTCCTTGGCTGAGCCCCGGGAACCGAATGCCTGGGAACGGCGGCTGGCTGAGTTTGGGGCGCATCTGGCTGGAATCGTGCTGGATCGGGACCGGGGCGCGAAGGTGCTGCGGGAGAGCCAGGAGCGATTGCAGGCGGCCGCGGCCGGTCTGGAGAGGCGGGTTGAGGAACGCACGCACGAGCTCCTCCGTTCCCAAGCGGACTTGCGCGCGCTGGCGTCGGAACTGAATCTGACGGAGCAGCGGGAGCGCAAGCGGCTGGCCGGCGATTTGCACGATCACTTGCAACAGATGTTGGTGTACGGAAAGATGCAACTCGGCCGAGGCATGCTGCTGGCCGGCGCGGATCCGGCTTACCTGGAGATTATGCGCGACGTCCAAAGCATGCTGTCCGGGGCGCTGAACTACACGCACACGCTGGTCGCCGAATTGTGTCCGCCGGTCTTGCGCGAGCATGGGCTGATTGCAGGGTTGCGCTGGCTGGCCGACTACATGAAACGGTATGGCATGAAGGTGACGGTGACACTGCCGGATGAAGAAGGGTTAGTGCTCCCGGAAGACTGGACGATTCTGCTGTTTCAATCCGTCCGTGAATTATTGATGAACGCTCACAAATACGCGGAGACAGGCTCGGCGGACGTCTCGCTCAGCTACGGGCGCGGTTCGCTCATTATTCACGTGCGGGATCGAGGAAAAGGGTTCGATAGCGCCGCTGCCACTTCCCCGGACTTGACGGTCGGCGGCAGCTCATCGAAGTTTGGACTGTTCAGCATCAAAGAACGCATGCGAACGCTGGGCGGAAGTTTCGGGATCGCATCCGCGCCCGGTGAGGGGACGACGGCAACACTCAGATTGCCGCTGACATCCCGGGCGGCGGAAACGCAGCGCGAGAGCGATGAGAGGGAAGCCGCCGCCGCTTCGGACACCGTGCGTCCGGACAGGGCGGGGTCGCGACCTATCCGCGTCCTGCTCGTGGATGACCATGTCATGATCCGGCAGGGCCTGCGGGCGATGTTGGAGACGTATTCGGATATTGCGCTCGTCGGGGAAGCCGGAAACGGCGAGGAGGCCGTCGCCCTGGTCGATCAGCTTAATCCGTCCGTGGTCATCATGGACATCAGCATGCCGAAGATGAACGGCATCGAAGCCACCGGGCGGATCATCGCGCGCCATCCCATGCTTCCCATCATCGGCCTTTCCGTGAATGCCGGTGGGGACAATCAGACCGCCATGTTAAAGGCCGGCGCTCGCCGGCTCCTGACGAAGGAGGCGGCGGTGGAGCAATTGTATGGAGCCATCAAACATGCGGTTGGATTGGTCCAGTGACTGGCGTCGGACTTTGCGGAGTTGTAGGCTGTCCGTCCTCAGTGCTCCTTCCGGAATCTTCCTGCCTCGTCGCTGTCATCGGCCTGGTCTCTTTTCTTCCCTGACGGCTCACACCGATTGACACCATCTCATCCCGGCGGTAGCTTGAGGCCACGGATGACGGATCGGCGTCGTGCGGATTCTTCGGGAGAGCGGGGATGCAGGAACATGTCCATGTCAGCGGTGTGATTGCCGATTTCCTTGCGGCGGACCACCGACGGCTCGATGGATTGTTGCAGGCTGCCGGCGCTCACCCCGGCCGGATAGACAGTGAAGCGTACGACCAGTTTCGCGCAGGCCTGCTGAGGCACATCGGCATGGAAGAAAAACTGCTGTTACCTGCGCTGCAGCAGTGGCGAGGCGGGGACCCAGTACCGGTGGCTGCGAAGCTCCGGCTCGACCATGGCGCGCTGGCGACATTGCTCATGCCCACCCCGACCCGTCAGATCCTGGCGACGATTCGACGGATCTTGTCGGATCATAACGCAGTGGAAGAAGCCCCCGATGGAATCTATGCGCTCTGCGATCAATTGCCGGACACAGAGAGGACACGACTGTGGGACGCGTTGCAAGCGGCGCCGATGGTGAGCGACATGCGGCATTCGGACAGTCCGGCCGTGATGAAAACATTAACGGGCGCACTCGACAGGGCTGGGTACCGTCTGGAGACGGTCGCTCCATCTGAGAAGGGCGAGCCCCGATGAAAGAGCCGAAGGGGCTGTCACGATGACGATCCGCCACCCGCGACGGCTTCCGCTGCTTGCGCTTGGCATGCTGGCCTTGCTGACAGGGCTCTGGGCCGGCCTCGCGCGCCTCGGTTGGGATGTGCCGCTCCCGCGGCCGGGGTTTTCCTTGTTGCATGGTCCACTGATGGTGTCAGGATTTCTCGGGACGCTCATCAGTCTGGAGCGAGCCGTGGCGCTCGGCCAGCCCTGGGCCTACGCGGCGCCATTACTCAGCGGTCTCGGCGCCCTGGTGTTGATCGCCGGGGGTCCGCTGATCGTCGCCCAGCTGTTGCTGCTGGGCGGCAGTGCGGGACTGGTGGCGATTTTTGCAGCCATCATCCGGCGGCACCCGGCCTTGTACACGTTCACGATGGGAGGCGGGGCAATCGTCTGGGCTCTCGGCAATCTGCTGTGGGTGCTTAATTGGCCCGTCTTTCTGGTCGTGTTCTGGTGGGCGGCCTTTCTCGTGGTGACCATTGCCGGTGAGCGGCTGGAATTGGCCCGGCTACAGCAGGTGAGCACCGGCGCGCAAAGGGCGTTCTTGTTGTTCCTCGGCACATTGCTGGCGGGGCTGTTGCTCCTGGGGTGGTGGTTTGATGGTGCCGTTCGTCTGTTCGGCGCGGGGCTCACTGCCCTGGCCGTATGGCTGGGCGTCAATGACATTGCGAGGCGAACGGTCCGCCAAACCGGGTTGACGCGCTTCATCGCCGTCTGTCTGCTCAGTGGTTATGTCTGGCTGGGCGTAAGTGGGCTGGCGGCAATGATCTATGGGGGCGTTCCTGTGGGCCCGCACTATGATGCCATGCTGCACGCGTTTTTCCTCGGGTTCGTGTTTGCGATGATCTTCGCCCATGCGCCGATTATCTTTCCGGCGGTGCTCGGTGCGCAGATGACGTATCGACCGCGTTTTTACGTGCATGTGGTGCTGCTGCAAGCGACGTTGTTGATTCGACTGATCGGTGACGTGTCCGGCTGGGGTGCGGGACGGCAGATCGGCGGGTTATTGAATGCCGTCACGCTGGTTCTGTTCCTGGTGAATACCGTGACCGCTCTGGGCAGTCTGCCGGATCGGCCCGGCGTGGCGGCTCGCGCGCCGTTTTGATCCTGCCGATGATGAAGATGATGTCGCATGAAGTACAGGGGAGCATGGGATGACCACAGAAAGACAGGGCCCAGGATCAGACCCGCGAGTAATAGACGCGCTGCGTCAGGTGGTCGATCCCGAATTAGGGATCAACATTGTCGACCTGGGGTTGGTCTATGGCGGTGAGGTGCGCGATGGCCAGGTGCATGTCACGATGACGATGACGACGCCGGCTTGCCCGATGGAAGAGCTGCTGATGGAGATGGTGCATTCGGCAATCTTGCGAGAGCTGTCCGAGGCACGTTCCGTGGAAGTCGATTTGGTCTGGGATCCGCCGTGGAAGCCGGACATGATGAGTCCGGCGGCCAAGGCCCAACTCGGCCGGATTTGAGGGGGTAGCCCATGAGTGCGGGAGGCGGCAAGGTCTACCCGCTCGAGAAGGACTGTGTCCGTGAGCGAGAACCAGTCTCAGCAGGTGCGCGCGCTGGTGGACGACCTCTACCGCACCCAATCCCGCCAGGTCCTCGCCACCTTGATTCGCTTGCTCGGCGACTTCGATGCGGCCGAAGAGGCGTTGCATGAAGCCTTTGCCGTCGCAGTGGAGCAATGGGCGCGCGATGGAGTACCGGCCAATCCGCGGGCCTGGCTCGTCTCGACCGGGCGCTTCAAGGCGATCGACGGCATGCGAAGGCGGGCACGGTTTGACGCCTCATTGCCTGAACTCACCCGGCAGCTGGAAGTCGCGACCGCGAGCCTCGATGAGGAACGACTTGAAGAGGAGTCTCTCGACGACGACCGACTGCGATTGATCTTTACCAGTTGCCACCCCACGCTTCCACCGGAGGCACAAATGGCCATGACGCTTCGCGAAGTGTGCGGCCTGACGACCGAAGAAATTGCGCGCGCATTTCTCACCAAGCCGGCTACCATCGCTCAACGCATCGTCCGCGCGAAGAACAAGATCCGCGACGCCCGCATTCCGTACGAGGTGCCATCGGCGACCGATCTGCCGGACCGGTTGGATGTCGTGTTGCGCGTCATCTACCTCGTGTTTAACGAAGGCTACAGCGCCTCGTCGGGGGAGTCGCTCACGCGGCACGATCTATCCGGGGAAGCGATTCGTTTGGGGCGGCTGTTGATCGGGTTGTTGCCGGAGCCCGAAGCCCTGGGCCTCCTGGCGGTGATGCTGCTGCACGACTCGCGGCGCGCCGCGCGGACGTCGCCGACCGGAGATTTGGTTCTCCTCGAGCAGCAGGATCGCGCTCTGTGGAATCGAGATCAGATTGCGGAGGGAACGGCCCTGGTCGAACGGGCGCTGGCGTCCCCTCAAGTCGGTCCCTACACCATCCAGGCGGCGATCGCTGCAGTACATGCGGAGGCACCCGATGCAGCGAGGACCGACTGGGCTCAAATCGTCGGCCTGTACGATGTGTTGCTGCAGGCTGAGTCGTCACCGGTGGTGGAACTGAATCGGGCTGTCGCCGTGGCAATGCGTGACGGTCCATCGGCCGGTCTTGCGCTGGTCGATGCCATCCTCTTGTGTGGCGATCTCACCAATTATCATCTGGCGCATTCCGCGCGGGCGGACCTCTGCCGGCGACTCGGACGAAACGCGGAAGCCAAAGCTTCATATGAACGGGCGCTGGTGCTCACGCAGCAGGAGCCGGAGCGGCGGTTCCTGGAGGGACGACTGAGGGAGTTGGGCTGAGACAACTCGACGGTCGGCTGCCCTCTGCTTTTTAAGTGGTTGATATCCCACGATCTTTGCTGCTGCATGGACGTGTGTCGATTTTTCCTGCCCTCGACGACTATCTCATGACACGAGCCACTCATTTGAATGGAGGATCCGATGGCGAAGCGTCCCTCAACCGGTAAGAAAACGAAGAACGCTGAGTGCCCGGCGAGTCTGGTCTGGTTCGATATTCCGGCCGACGATCTGCCGCGAGCGAAGAAGTTTTACAGCGCCTTGTTCGGGTGGAAGATCAGCCGGTTTCCCGCGATGCCGGACTACTGGCATATCGATACCGGCGGCGCGAAGGCGACGCTGGATGGCGGACTCCTGCCGCGCCAAGCGCCGCGCCAGCCGATTACCGCCTATATTTCCGTGCCGTCCGTTGATAAGGCGACTGCCAAGGTGCAGAAGCTCGGGGGGACCGTCTGTAGATCCAAAACACCTGTGCCGGGAATGGGCTATTTCGTGGTCTGTCAGGACACGGAGAGCAACACCTTTGCCTTGTGGGAGATGAATCCCAAGGCTCAGTAGATTGTGGATCGCGGGGCATGAAGTCCGGGTGCGTGGAATCATACGAGGAACCCATCATGAAATATCTTTGTCTGGTGTATGTCGAAGAAAAGATCCTGCATGCGCTGCCGAGCGCTGAGCGACTCAGGCTCTCGGACGAATCCATGGCCTATTGCGACCGGCTGCAGAAGCTTGGTCAGCTGGTAACGGCGTCCCCGCTTCACCCGGTCGATACGGCCACCACCGTGAGGGTTCGCGGTGGGAAGACATCGACGATCGACGGACCGTTTGCCGAAACGAAAGAACAACTTGGCGGCTTTCTCCTGCTCGATGTGCCGGATCTGAACGATGCCATCCGCATCGCCGCTCAGTTCCCTGCCGCTCGCATCGGGAGTGTGGAGGTTCGGTCCATGAAGGAGCAGGGCTGCGCTTGACCCGAGCGACCGCTGAAAATGGCTGCCAGCGTCGTTCTCAGTCGCGACGCTCACTGCGACGTACCCGGTGGGTACGCCTCATTCGCGTCATTCCCTGGGGCCTTGCTGGACAGCCATTTTGACCGCTCGCTTGCGGCGGAGACTATAGTGACGTGATGAAGATGAACCGTGAAACGTTGGACGTGAGACGGTAGGTGGGGGCGGTGGCCTCCATCGTACACGTCAAGGAACCACAAACCAGAGACAGGTTTGGTCGAACATGTCATGGGCGAGAAAGGAGTGACGTATGAGCCGGGTACGGATACTTGTCGGCACGAGGAAAGGGGCGTTCATTCTGACATCGGACGGGACCAGGAAACGGTGGGACGTGACAGGCCCGCATTTCGGCGGGTGGGAGCTGTATCACCTCAAGGGTTCATCTGCCGATCCCAACCGCATCTATGCGTCGCAAACCAGCAGTTGGTTCGGGCAGGTCATTCAGCGCTCGGATGACGGCGGCAAGACCTGGAATCCTCCGGGCACGAAGCCCGAGGATCTCATGGGCGCGGATGGTATGCCGAACGGCGCGAGCAACATGTTCGCCTATGACCAATCGGTGAAAACCGGGAAGCCGCTCACCACGCATCAACATCATGACGGCACGCAACGCCCCTGGGAGTTCAAGCGGGTCTGGCACCTGGAACCGTCATTGACCGATCCGGATACGGTGTACGCGGGCGTGGAGGACGCGGCGCTCTTTCGTTCGACGGATGGCGGACGGACCTGGCACGAACTCGCCGGCCTGCGAGATGCGAAGGGGAAGTTGTGGCAGCCGGGCGCCGGCGGGATGTGTTTGCATACGATCGTGCAGGATCCGGCCAACCCGCAACGGATGCACATTGCCATCAGCGCGGCAGGCGTGTTCCGTACCGACGATGGCGGCAAGACCTGGCGGCCGACCAATCGTGGCCTGAAGTCGCAGTTTGAACTGCCTGATCCCGATGCGGAGGTCGGCCATTGCGTGCATTGCATTACCATGCATGCGTCCCGTCCGAACGTGCTTTTCATGCAGAAACACTGGGATGTGATGCGCAGCGACGACGGCGGAGAGTCCTGGCAGGAAATCAGCGGGAACTTACCCACGGATTTTGGCTTTCCGATTGCGGTGCATGCGCACGAACCGAACACCGTCTACGTGGTGCCGATCAAGAGCGACTCCGAGCATTATCCGCCTGATGGAAAGCTGCGGGTCTATCGCAGCCGCAGCGGCGGTAATGAATGGGAACCGCTGACGAAGGGGCTGCCGCAACAGAATTGTTACGTGAACATCCTGCGCGATGCGATGTCCGTCGACTCACTCGATCCCTGCGGCCTGTACTTCGGGACGACCGGCGGCCAGGTCTACGGGTCGGCCGACGGCGGAGATAGCTGGACGCCGATTGTGCGGGATTTGCCGGCGGTGCTATCCGTCGAAGCCCAAACCCTGTAGCGAGGCGTTGAAAACACCCTCCCGCGGCGTTCTCGCCTCGGAGGCGTCCTCAACGTGGCCTGGGGCTACGCCTCCGGCGCTTCCGTCGGCTGCGGCCTTGCTGGAGGAGCGTGTTGAGCGCTCGTTGGGTCAGAATGACGGTCGAGCAGCCTGGCGGTTGTCGCATTGCATCTTGAACGTGTGACTGAGCGAGGTACGGCGACGTCTGGAGGTGCTGCATGGTGCGCGTGATATTGCCTCAACATCTGCGGACGCTGGCGAAAGTCGATGGTGAAGTGTTGCTGGATGTGATCGGGCCTGTCACGCAGCAGACGGTTCTCGATGTGTTGGAAGCGCGTTATCCGGTGTTGCGAGGAACGATTCGGGACCATGTGACCAAACGGCGTCGGCCGTTTATCCGGTTCTTTGCCTGCGAGCAGGATGTGTCCCACGAGTCGCCGGAGGTTCCCTTGCCCGAATCGGTCGCGAGGGGCGAGGAGCCGTTGTTGATCGTGGGGGCCATGGCCGGCGGGTAGCCCCGCTTGGACTCAGATCAGTGGAGGCACGCGCATGAAATATCTGTTGCTGGTGCATCATAGTGAAGAAGCGTTCGCCAGGATGGCTGAAACCACGAGGCGGGAGATGCTGGCTGAATCCGTGCAGCTGACGCATCAACTCCATGCCAAAGGACAATATGTGAGTGCGTCGCCGTTGCATCCGACTTCGACAGCGGCGCGGGTGCAGGTCCGCGAGGGAAGGGCGATCGTGACCGATGGTCCTTTCGCGGAGACACGTGAGCAGACGGCCGGGTATTTTCTGGTCGAGGCATGCGATCTTCAGGACGCCATCGGCATTGCGGCACGGATTCCCGGCGCACGTATCGGCACGGTGGAAGTTCGGCTGGTTCGTGAGGTTGACGGCTTGCCGGAGGTCTAATCGCGGATCATCGACGGATCAGCGGTCGGTCCTGTCATCGGCCTGTCGATTTTCTGCTGCGCGTTCGACTAATGAGCAGAAGGCACGAAGGCACACCGTCGTCTGATCAATAAAAGGAGCCATGCACCAGGCACACCATCACTCCCTGCCTCTGGTTTGATCATCAGGCCGAGGAGGCGGCACGGTTTTACGTGTCAATCTTTACGCATTCAAAGATGGGGCCCATCACCCGTTATGGAGAGGCCGGGGCGCAGGCTGCGGGACGACCCAAAGGCTCGGTCATGACCGTGACCTTTGAGATCGACGGGCAGGAATATGTCGCATTGAACGACGGGCCGATTTTCAAATTTACTGAAGCGGTCTCCTTCATGGTGAAATGCCGGACGCAAAAGGAAATTGACGACCTGTGGGAGGGACTCACTCGGGACGGGGGAGAACCGGGGCCCTGCGGATGGCTCAAGGATAAGTACGGGTTGTCGTGGCAAATCGTCTCTCCCGAGTGGGAGGCGATGTTGCGTGACAAGGACCCACAAAAATCCGAACGGGTTATGACGGCGATCTTGCAGATGACGAAACCCGATCTCAACACCCTGAAGCAGGCCTACGAAGGCACATAAGGAGTACCGGACCATGCGATTTATGATCATCATCAAGGCCACCAAAGAGTCGGAGGCTGGTATCATGCCGAGCCAGCAGTTATTGAGCGAAATGGGGACGTTCAACGAGGAACTCGTCCAAGCCGGCGTGATGCTCGCAGGCGATGGACTCCATCCGAGCACCAAGGGCGCGCGCGTCAGATTCTCAGGCACTCGACGCACCGTGATCGATGGCCCTTTTGCTGAGACCAAGGAACTGATTGCCGGATATTGGGTATGGCAATGCCGGTCGAAGGAAGAGGCGATCGAGTGGGTTAAACGTTGTCCCAATCCGATGCCCGACGAATCCGAGATTGAGATTCGCCAGGTCTTCGAGGCGGAGGACTTCGGCGCCGAATTCACACCGGAACTGAGAGCGCAAGAGGATCGCCTGCGCGCGCAGGTTGGCCAGAAGCAGTCGACGACAGTCGCAGGCGTGGACGGCGGTGCATTGACCAGCCCATCGCCACGTGCTTGACTAGACTCAGGTTGGCTGCGCCGTTCAGCCACGGTGCGCACCATCATGCAGAGCCCTGATCAACCGGATGGCGCGATGAGATCGAAAGGCGTCATCCTCACCCATAATAGGAGGCCACCATGCGGTCTACATCACTGATGCTTGCCTGTCTCTGCACAGTCATTATGACCATGCCAGTCTTTGCCAAGGAGAAGCAGTCGGGAAAGGCCATGGACCCTCAAGCCATGATGGAGGTGTGGAAGAAGGCGGCCATGCCGGGCGAGCCCCACAAGTTATTTGCCAGTCTTGCCGGTAGCTGGACGACTCAGACCAAAGAATGGATGGAGCCGGGGAAGCCGCCGTCCGAATCCACCGGCACGGCAGACATGAAGATGTTGTTGGACGGGCGATTTCTCTATCAGGAATTCAACGGCACCATGATGGGGCAACCCTTTGCCGGAATCGGCATCGATGCGTATGACAATCTCACCAAGAAATATGTCACGGCCTGGATGGATAGCATGGGAACCGGCATTTTCACCATGCAAGGCACGGCCAGTCCAGACGGTAAAACGATTACCTTGAAGGGGTCACATCCGGAACCGGGTGGAGGGCAGATGCATCACCGTGCGGTGTGGAAAATCATCGATCAGCACTCACAGACGTTTGAGATGTACGGGACCCATGGGCATGGGAAGGAAATGAAGTTCATGGAGATCACCTATACACGAAAATCATAGGGCTGCACCTGCCGTCAGCCGATGGCGATCACGTCATCGGCCGACGGTGAGATGGCTGTCGAGGATGCCTCTTTTCGAAGTAGTGAGATGGAGCGTCCCCGCCACCGCGGCTCGAACCTCGTCCCGGATGTCGATGACACTCTCTTTGTGTTGTCACTGCAGCCTGTGGCGATGCCGATTGATCGTGCACGATCGTTTCCGGCAGAGTCCCGCCATCGTTCCTAGCCCCTGCCGGACGTTTTCTCCTGATCTAGAGCCGGGCCTCTCATAATCCGCTGCTTTCGGCGGGAAGGGGCTCGTTGCTTACATCGCAGCTAACCAGTAAGATGGGTACGCAGTCATCTCTGCAGGCGCGGCAATTCAGATTGTAGTCAGGAGTACGCATGGTCAGGCGATTGCGATGGTCCACGGTAGCCCCGATGGTGTGCGGGTGGCTTGCGTTGGCGTTTCTGCCGGGTTGCAAGCAGGAAGCCGGCTCGGCACCCGCACCGCCGGTTCCAGAAGTGGGGATTGTGGTCGCGACTGCGCACGATGTGCCTGACGAACCGGAGTTCATCGGGCAGGCCGAATCCTCGCGTCCCGTAGAGATCCGCTCGCAGGTCACCGGCATCTTGAAGCAGTGGTTCTTCAAGGAAGGCCGCGACGTCAAAAAAGGGGATCGTCTCTATCAGATCGATCCCGTGCCCTTCCATGCCGCGATGCTGAGTGCCAAGGCCAAAGTCGCACAATCAGAAGCCCGGTTGGTCCAGGCGAATCAGAACCTCACACGCGTGAAGCCGCTCCTGGCGGAACAGGCGGTGAGCACGAAAGATGTGGATGATGCCGTCGCCGAACAGTTGGCTGCGAAAGCCGCCCTCGAAGGCGCGAAGGCTGAACTCGTCAAAGCCAAATTCGATCTCGATAACACACTGATCGTGGCGCCCATCGACGGGATGATCGAACGAACGCGTGTATATGAAGGGCGATTGGTATCGGCGCAGACAGATTTGCTCACGATGATTCATCAGGTCGATCCCATGTATGTGATCGTCAGTGCGCCGGAGAGTTTTTTGTTGAAGCGCAGGCGCGATACCGATGCCAAACGGATTCAGCATCCGGGTGTGTACCAATTGCGGGGCGTGCTGACCTTTGTGGATGGGACGACCTATCGGCATGAAGGCGTGTTGGATCTGCTGGATGTGGGATTAAAAACCGATACCGGGTCGCGGCAGGCGCGAGTTGTGTTCCCCAACCCGGAGCGAGTGTTGTTGCCGGGACAGTTCGTGCGAGTGCGGTTCAAGGGCACGCTCAAGACCGGCGCCATCCTGGTGCCGCAACGTGCGGTACAGCAGGGCGCGAAGGGCTCGATCGTCTTCGTCGTGGGCAAGGACGATAAGGTTGAGATGCGGGAAATCCTGGCGAGCAGTTGGCAAGGCAGTCAGTGGATCGTCGAGGAGGGATTGCACGTCGGCGATCGCATCATTGTGGAGGGCCTGCATAAAATTGCGCCTGGTGCTGTGGTAAAACCGGTGCCCGTTCCCGAAGCCGGTGCGGCGACCGCTCCGGCTGCCGCCCCCGCCCCCCCGGAGCCCGCCTCGTGATCTCACATTTCTTTATCGACCGCCCGATCTTTGCATCGGTGTTGTCGATCGTCATCATGGTGCTGGGTTTGGTCGCCTTGCAGGCGCTCCCCATCGCCCAATTCCCCGAAATCACCCCGCCTGTCGTGCAGATCGAAGCCGACTATCCGGGCGCCAATGCGGAGATCCTGGCTGATTCGGTGGCGCGTCCGATAGAGGTGCAACTGCCCGGCATCGACAATCTGCTGTACTACGATTCCACCAGTACGAACGACGGCCACATGTCGATCAAATTGACCTTCGAGATCGGCACGGACGTTGACATTGCACAAGTGCAGACGCAGAACCGGGTGAAACTCGCGGAGCCGCAGTTACCGCCCGAAGTGGTCCGGCAAGGCATCAGCATCAACAAGGTCTCGCCGGACCTGTTGGCCGTTGTCGCCTTGAGTTCGACTGATCCCACGCATGACACGGTCTATCTCTCCAACTATGCGATTCTTCGCGTCCTCGACAACCTGAAGCGTCTCCGCGGGGTGGGCAATGCGGTGGTGTTTGGGTCTCAGAATTATTCGATGCGGCTGATCTTGGATCCGATCCGCATGGCCCAGCTCGGTCTCATGCCGACGGATATTGCGAATGTCGTTCGTGAGCAGAATCGGGATTTCCCCGCCGGAACCATCGGCCGTGAACCGGCCTTGAAGGGCACCGAGCTGACCATCCCCGTCATTACGCAAGGCCGCCTTACGGAAGTAAAAGACTTCGAGGAGATGATTGTCCGCGCCATGCCGAACGGGGCGATGGTCCGCTTAAAGGACGTGGCCCGTGTTGAACTGGGGGCGCAATCGTATACGCTGGAAGGGCGCTGGAACGGCAAGCCGAATGTGTTTTTGCTGACGTTCCTCTCGCCGGGAGCGAATGCGCTCGAAACGGTGAAGCGGCTTCGCGCCGAATTGGCCGAGGTCTCCAAGGGATTTCCCGCCGGTGTGTCGTACGATATTCCCTACGACACCACGCGCTTTATCGATGTCTCGATCAAAGAAGTCGTGAAGACGCTAGCCGAAGCGATGGTGCTCGTCATCCTGGTGGTCTACCTGTTCTTGCAAAGCTGGCGCGCGACGTTGATTCCGGGCGTTGCGGTGCCGGTATCCCTTATCGGCACCTTCGCCGGCATGCAGGCGCTGGGCTTTTCGATCAATACCCTTACGTTGTTCGGAATGGTTCTGGCCATCGGCATCGTGGTGGACGATGCAATCGTCGTCGTAGAAAATTGCGAACGGCACATGACCCAGGGGAAACTGTCGGCGAAGCACGCGGCGAAGCGGGCGATGGAAGAGGTGACTGGGCCGGTGATCGCTATTGTGCTCGTGCTGTGCGCGGTGTTCGTGCCCGTCGGCTTTCTTGGCGGCATCACCGGGGAGTTGTACAAGCAGTTCGCCATTACGATTTCCATTGCCGTGATTATCTCCGGTTTTGTGGCGTTGACGCTTAGCCCTGCGCTCTGCGCTCTCGTGCTCAAGCCTGGCGAGGAACGACACCACGGGTTGTTCGGCCTGTTCAATCGGACCTTTTCCTGGATGCAGGGGCGCTATATCTCGACGGTCGGGGTGGCGCTGACCCGGCGCCTGCTGTCGGTGGCGGTGTTTGCCGTGCTACTGACCGGCGTGTTTTTGTTGTTCAGGGTCATTCCCAACAGCTTCCTGCCGGAAGAAGACCAGGGGTATTTTATTACGATCGTGCAACTTCCCGATGGGGCGTCGAAGCAGCGTACGGATGCGGTGCTGAGCAAGATCGAAAATTATTACTTGGCCAATCCGGCGATTCACTCGACGGATGCCCTCTCCGGACAGAACTTCGTCTTTAGTACGCGTGGCCCCAATGCGGCGACCATGTTCGTGCCGCTCCAACATTGGGACGACCGCAAGGCGCCGCAGCAGCATGTCAAATCCTTGATCGGCGCGGCGTATGGAGAATTTGCCAAGATTCCAGAGGCGCTGATCCTTGCCTTCAACGCCCCGTCGATTCGCGGGCTCGGTGCAACGGGTGGGTTTTCCGTGCAGCTGCAGGATCCGAGCGGCGGCGACTTCAATAAGTTCTCGGCGGTGGCGCAGGAGTTTGTCGCCAAGGCGCGGCAGAACCCCGCCATCGGGGCCATCGGAACGAGTTTTCGTGTCAGCGCGCCAAGAATTTTTGCCAAGGTGAATCGCGAGCGCGCCAAGGCGCTGGGGGTACCTATTTCTGAGGTTTTCGATACGCTCCAAGCGTACTTCGGGAACCTGTACATCAATGACTTCGTCAAGTTCGGCCGCGTCTTTCGTGTGCAGACAGAGGCTGAGGCGCAGTACCGATCGACCCCCGACGACATCGCCAAGATTTATGTGCGGGCTGTCGGCGCGCAGGGTCCGACCATGATTCCGTTGGATACGGTGGTGAGCACAGAGTTCAGCAGCGGCCCCGATCCCGTGACCCATTTCAACGGGTACAATACGGCGCTTGTGCTGGGTTCGGCGGCTCCCGGAGTCAGCTCCGGTCAGGTATTGGATGCGCTGGATAAACTGGGGAAGGAAGTGCTGGTCCCGAAAGGCTATGCAATTGATTGGAGCGGCATCTCCTATCAGGAACGCATGGTCGGCAATCAGTCGCTCTACGCCTTCGGCTTCGGATTGTTGATGGTGTTTTTAGTGCTGGCTGCGCAGTATGAAAGCTGGGTGGTCCCCTTTGCGGTGATTCTTGCGGTTCCCATCGGGTTGTTCGGCGCATTGAGCGCGGTCTGGCTCAAGGGGATGACCAATGACATCTATTTCCAAATCGGTCTGGTGACGCTCATCGGCCTCTCGGCGAAGAATGCTATTCTCATCGTGGAGTTTGCGAACAAGCGATATGAAGAGGGGCATCCCTTGTTGGAGGGCACGATTGAGGCGGCCAAGCTGCGGTTCCGTCCGATCGTGATGACATCGATGGCGTTTATTCTTGGCGTCGTTCCCCTGGTGGTGGCGACGGGTGCCGGCGCCGCCAGCAGAAACTCCATTGGGACGGGCGTGTTCGGCGGCATGTTGGCCGCGACATTTTTGGCAATTTTCTTCGTGCCGCTGTTTTTTGTTCTGATCCGTTCGCTGAGGCGCGGCCGGAAAAGTCAGCCTCCACCTTCCGTGCCCGCAGGACCGGATGAACCTCAAAAGGAGCGTGATTATCAGCATGCGTAGACTGGCATGGGTGCTTTCCTCGACTCTTTTGACAGCCTGCGCGGTCGGCCCTGATTTCAGCCGTCCCGATGCGACGACGCCGGATGCATTTCGCATGGCCGAGCCGGGCAGTGACGCCACATCGATTGCCAATACGCCCTGGTGGGAATTGTTGAAAGATCAGGAACTGCAAAAGCTCATTCGCACGGCATTAGAGGAAAATAAAGACCTCAAGCGCGCGGCAGCGGTGGTAGAAGAGTATCAAGCGCGTCTGTTTATCGCGAAGACGGATTTCGCCCCGCAGTTGAGCGTGACCTCAAACGCACCGATCCTTGGTCGAAAATCAAATTTTCTATTTCCCGGGTTTCCCAACCCGTTCAATTACTACCTACAGGGGAATCTGTCATGGGAACTGGATGTGTGGGGGCGTATTCGCCGGTCGAATGAGGCGGCTCGAGGGGAGCTGTTGTCTCGGGAGGAGAATCGTCGCGCTATTGTGCTGCAATTAGTCAGTGGAGTCGCGGAAGCCTATTTTGATCTGTTGCAGTTCGATATGCAGCTCGATATCGCTCATCGTACGCTCAAATCCTGGGAAGAGTCCGTTAGGATCGCGCAGGCTCGTTTGCGACAGGGCATGATTTCAAAACTTGATGCCGATCAATTCGAGGCGGAACGTGCGAATGCTGCGGCGAAGGCGGCGGAATTCGAGCGTCAAAAAGTGCAGAAGGAAAACCAGCTGAGTGTGCTGCTTGGGCGAAACCCGGGCCGCATTGTCCGCGGTCGTTCTTTAACGGACCAGGTCCTGCCTCCGGAGGTGCCTGCCGGTCTTCCCTCCGAACTTCTTCAGCGGCGTCCGGATGTTCTGCAGGCCGAACAGGACCTCGCCGCATCCACGGCTCGCATCGGGATGGCTAAGGCCGATCGATTTCCAAAGCTCAGCATCACCGGTATTTTGGGTGTGGCAAGTCCTCACCTGTCCCGCCTCGTCGCCAACGAAACCGCATTCGGACAGGCGGGAGCGGGCCTGACCGGCCCATTGTTTAACGCGCAAATCCTGGGGTTTCAACAGAGGGCGGCTGAGGCGCAGGCCCGACAGGCCTTGGCGCAGTACGAGCAGTCCGTGTTGGTTGCATTTAAAGAAGTCGAGGACTCACTGGTGGCGGTGCGGACGGTGCGTGAACAGCGCGCTGCGCAGTTGCAGCAGGTCGAGGCCTTGCGATCAGCGCTGAGCCTGGCGAACCTTCGTTATAAAGGCGGGTTGGCAAATTATCTGGATGTCTTGATCGCGCAACGCAACCTGTTTGAAGCCGAATTGTCCCTTATGGGAACACATCGGTTGCATCTGGTGTCCATTGTGCAACTGTATAAGGCGCTTGGTGGCGGATGGACGCCTGAAGGGCAGCCGCCTGTTGCACCGATCCCTTCCTCGGCCGAACGGAGTTAGACGGTGGAACTCCACCTGCTGGAGCTCCATTCAATAGCACACGTGTTTGAGTCTCTGGAGGGCCGATCTTGATTAGGCCGGCCCTTCTTTGCGTCCAGCCGCTGTTCTACGATGAGATGGTGACGTAAGCGTGAGAATCATGGCCAAGGTTCCGCCCAGCGTAGCCATGAAGATCAGAGTGAAGCCGCTGCGAATCCACGATGCACTCGTTTGTATCCCCATGGCAATGTTTGCCAAGTTGAAGATCCAGACGGTTGCCGCGACCCATGCCAGATGTTCTGTCCGGTTGTTGGGGACCCGTAGGGCGGCGACGGTAAAGCCAAGCGCTCCGGAGAACAGATTTCCCATATAGGCCGTTGAGGGGCTGCCCTGCAGGTGTACTCCAAGCACAGCCATGGCCAACCCGGTTGCAAACGTCACCCCGTAGACGATTGCGGCATCGCGGAAGATATCCCTGGCATTCACCGTCATCGCACGTGGTCCTGGTGTAGCTGCTCGACAGGACGATCCGTCTCCAATTGCTTCAAGATGAAGAAGAGAAGAGTCTGAGGGATGCCTGTTGCGGAGTTCGCCCGGGCATTCTCGCGTGTGATTGTGTCAGGTGAACTGTGCGTCATGGCTGCCTCCTTTTTTGGATCACCGGGAGCGGAATCTGTCGCGTTGCTTGCAGGTGAGGAGGCTCAATGGCCTAGGCTGAGGTTCTTCCCTGTGCGAAGGGCCGTGCAGGCTTCTTCCGGATTCCATTAAAATCGTTTCTTCTGTGTCGAGGTGAAGGCCGGTGGGGTACGGGGGAGCGATTTTCGATTGCGCATCCAACGACGGATGCGCTTGGACAATGCATACACGAGATTGTCGATGGCCAGCACCACTGCGCCGATCATGAACAGTCCCAATACGAGGGCCAGCTCTACATCAATGGACATGCTACGTATTCCATGGAGGTTAGGTCCTGGGATCGTTTAGGCGGCCAAATCAGCTAGGCGTTCTCTGCTTGGGGCCCGGCCGTCTCTCTTACCTGAAGAGGCACTGCAGCTCGTGGTAGCGCCCTGTGTCTGCCGGTTTCGCTCCAAGAGGGGCTCCGCTACATTCCCGCAATTCATGCAGCGCCATGCAGGAAGCCACATAGGACCTGAGGAATCTTCCATATCGAGGAGAAAATCTTCGACCATACATCCGCTACAGCGCGAACAGCTCATTGTGGGTTCCTCCATCGTCCAGTGCCTATGTGTAAGGGTAGAACCTGGGTGGCTGCTGCGATAGACCTGAATGAAGTACCTCCTTGGTGGTATCGGTTGGCGTGACGGCCGGCCTTGTGAGAAAACGTGTTTGAGATCTTTCCCATCTACTCTGCGGCCTTAATCGTCAATTCTGCCTGCGAATCTCGAAACTCCAATTCCAAGGGTACGTTCGCTTCAAGAACGCGGTGGAGGCGCATTCGCTCATCGACGTCCATGACAAGCAGTTCCACGCCACATCGTTCTCCTTGGATCCAGCTCACTTTGGCCAGACGTACTGAGACCGGTCGCCGTTCGTCCGGGATTTGAATCTTCACGGCGAGATGGTCCCCATCGATGAGATGGTAAAAGGTTGTGCGCTGAGCACCGTCCGGTCCGACATCAAAAATCTTTCCCTGCTCCGCGCAGCCCGTGGCCACATCCGAAAGAATGCAGTGAGCGAGAAGCTTTCTTTGCGATGGATGGTTCATGCGGTCCTCCTCGCGCCTTCGCTGGCCCAATACACATCGCTGCAGAGAATATCTTGCTCAGGTCCGATGAGGTCGTCTGCGAACAGGGTACTGCGATCGAGGGGACCGATCGGGACGCGTCTGCGGAAAAATGAAGGGCGGTTACTGAGGGCTCACGAAGGGGGCATGGCAGCGTCGGTCGGCATGAGTCGGTGCCAGACGCCATAACGGAGAGCTCATAAGTCAGCGAAAGGTGAGGAGGTTGTTCAGTCCTTCATTTCTTGGTCTGTAGACAGGAGCGTGAAGGAGCCGGGTGTGAACAGATTCGTCTAGAACTTCTGTGCCCGTGCCCGTTTGCATCACAGGCCGATAGAATCGTGGGTGGATCCACTTTCGAAATCCGCCAAAACATTCGCTAAACGAGTCATGAATGGGGCCTAACATATTCGGTGCTTCGAGTAGTCCGTCTGACGCCAGCGCCAATCCCTTTGCCATCGACTGCCTCCGCATCCAGGCCAAGGAAACGTCGGCCAACTCTCGATCAGGATACGTCCCGCCAAGGTCTCCATGCGCTCCGGCAAACCATCGTTGTTCAATGATTTGTGCGGCTTTGGGCGGGGAGGTCCACAGTGTTGCATTGTGATCGGCTCGATGTTCATCGATGGCGAGCGCATGACAGGCCTGTTGCACAATGGGACTCAACTCGGTATTCCGAAAGTTGTAGCGGTGTTCGTTCAGCCAGCGGAGCGCGTTCGTTGGAATCCCCAGCGGGCCCACCGTATCCCAGAGTCCTAGCAACGTGACCGTAATCTCGGCGCCAACTCTGCGCCGGCCAGGGGTCCATCCCGATGTTTGAGAGGCGAGTTGCAGGGTTCGATACACCCGGTAGGCCTCATCGAAGACGTGATTATCAGGATCTGCGACCATTGTCGTAAGGCATTCGCGTAGATAGGTGGCTGCATCTCTCGACGCCGAGGGTAGGCGTGCTGCCTCCCGTACCAGCCTGAGAGGATCTCCCTTAAGCAGCATGGGAGATGGAAGGCCGGCGAGGGTGAGCAATCCTATAAGCGAGCGAGCAATGTAGGCCCCTCGGCTGAAGCCATACAGATACAACTCGTCCCCAGGATCATAGGTGGCCGCAAGGTAGGCATAGCTCTGAAGGATTGTACGATCCAATCCGTATCCAAACGAACCATCGCGGAAGCGATGGAACCAGGGTATCGTGGTACCCGGTTCATACCATTTCTGCTGTATCCGCCCATCGCAGGAGCGAGGAAGAATCGACTGATAGAGTCGGAAGACATTCGTAGAGGGAAGCGAACCGAGCTGGGCGCCAGATCGAGGCTGCTTGGGGGAATGCAGTGATGAAAAGCTCCAAACGCCCGGGTCCGGAGGGCAGTCCCATTCACCATCGAAACACAGAATCACACGTTTGGACACACGCGAGCACTTTCTCCACGACAACGGCAGGGATGAAACCCTCTCCCGCGCGAGCCGACTCCGGTGATCAGGAGCCCTCACCTGTCAGTGGTGATCGGATTGGAAACGCAGGCAGGGGAGAAAGCAAAGCCGATGCCAGGAGGGCACGGAGCCGTTTCTGCTAGCGAGAACAGAATAGGCCTTCAAACGAGGCAACTCCAGATTGTGCGGAAGATGCTGGGTGAAATTTCGCAGTATCAGACGGACATTTGTATCTGATGCGATACGTAGCCGTATCTGAATGTATACGGGATGATCAAAGGCTTGTCGCGACAGGATGGCAAATGCGTAGGCCGAATAGGCTTGGCTCAGGGACGGGTCGCATATGTTTCAGTCAAGCGGGTGGCGACGGGGTGAGATGCCGTCGATGGGGGTGCCGGCCTACTGTCTGGTGTGTGTCATGATGAGATCTCGATCCTGCTCGAGTTGAGTCGCTAATTGCTGGAATGCCTGGGAGGTGGCTTCATCGATAGGCTCTTGGTCCGAAGCGGTAATCCACCGCACTGACGATCCCAAGGCTTCCCCTTCGGCCGCATAGGTCTTAAAGGCCCCCTGTCCTGGAGCAGATAGATCGGCCTCCAGATGGACTCGATACAGATAACGATCCGGCGCTCGAAGGGTGAGCCAGGCTTTCACCACCATTTTGAGCTCAGCAGGATCTGTTCCGATCGATCTGAACGTCTGCCGGCCAGCAAGGTAATGGATGATGGCTCCACGCAGATCTGGTGCCGGCCAATCGAGCATTGGAATGCCGGGCATGTGGTCAGCGCCTTCAATAGCGAGAAACGGCACGTCAAGTTGCGCGCCGACAGGGATCGTGATCGCGGTCGGGCCGTTCGAGGCAGGAGTGACCTGAATTCTATGGACACACCCGGGCAGGAGCAGGCTGAGTCCTATCAGAACAATCATCAGGCGAGGTGCAGCGTATCGCATAGTTCGAGTTGACCGGCGGTTCTGGTTATCGAGGGGCGGGAGAAGGACTGAGCATATCCAGGTCGCGAATGGCTCGCGCCGCTTGTTCCCGATAGGTTCGTTCGGTGGCGCCGGTATAGGTGTCGATGACCCGCTGGTAGGTTGCCCGGGATTGCGCATATTGTTTTTTGATCGAAAGATATTGCCCTAGCGCGAGCCAGTTTTGTGCGGCGGTTTCATTGGCTGTGCGAAGGTCCGTCCATTCACGATCGATTTGATTGCTGCCGGGCTGATTGACCCGGCGGGTGACGATCTCTCCCAATTGGGTGGAGAGGTGCTCGATGGCTTCGTTCTCACGAACGGCGGCAGCGACTCGATCATGCGTCAAATGGTCGTAGAATGATTCGACATGACCTTTGATGGTATCGGCGCGTTTCTCGTGAATATCGTGGGAGCAATGCGCAAGGGCGAGGCAGAGCGCGACCATCAGCGGTCCATGCCACATCAACGTCGTACGTGAGCGTCTCGCCATTATCGCCTCCCTCATGAACCCCATCAGTTCGTTCGATCGTGCCGGATGTATTCGGCGATCCTACCTGAGCCAGAGAAGAAAGGCGAGCCGAAGATCGGCGTTACGAGGCAGACTTCAAGAACAGGACGGCCAGGGGAGGCAGGGTCAGGGCGAGCGAGTGTGACCGGTCGTGGGCAGGCACCGCGTCGGCGGAGAGCCCGCCGAGATTTCCCAGTCCACTGCCGCCGTACAGGGAGGCATCGCTGTTCAGCAATTCTTTCCAGTAGCCGCCTTGCGGGACGCCGACGCGATACTGCAGGCGTGGGACCGGCGTAAAATTGCACACCACCGCGATACTTTCCCGCGAAGACTTGCCATGGCGAAGAAGGCTGATGATCCCCGCATCCACATCCTGGCAATCGATCCACTCGAATCCGCGAGGGTCAAAGTCGAACTCGTGTAAGGCCGGTTCAGCGCGATAGAGATGATTGAGGTCGGCGACCCACCGTTGCAGGCCTTGGTGCGGCGGATAGTTGAGGAGATTCCAATCGATACTGTCGTCATGCGCCCATTCGCGCCATTGGCCGATCTCCCCGCCCATAAAAATCAGCTTCTTGGCCGCCTGCGCATACATGTAGCCGAACAGCGCGCGCAGGTTAGCGAACTTCTGCCAATCGTCGCCGGGCATTTTCCCCAGGAGCGAGCCTTTGCCATGCACCACTTCGTCGTGGGAAAGCGGGAGCAAAAAATTCTCCTGGAATGCGTAGAGCATCCGGAAGGTCAGGTTACGGTGGTGGTGTTTACGATAGACCGGATCAAGCGCCATGTATTGCAGCGTATCGTGCATCCACCCCATATCCCACTTCATGCCGAACCCGAGCCCGCCGGCATAGGTCGGACGGGACACGGAAGGCCAGGAGGTGGACTCTTCTGCATAAGTTTGCACATCGGGGTGCCGGCGATAAATCTCCTCATTGAGCTGGCGCAGGAAGGCAATGGCCTCCAGGTTCTCGCGGCCACCATGTTGGTTGGGGATCCATTCTCCCTCTTTACGCGAGTAGTCGAGGTACAACATCGAGGCGACGGCATCCACTCGAAGTCCGTCGGCGTGGTAATGCTCCAACCAGAACAGTGCGCTGCTGATGAGAAAACTGCGCACTTCGTTACGGCTGTAATTGAAGACGGCCGTTCCCCAGTCTGGGTGAAGGCCCTGACGAGGATCCGCATGCTCGAACAGATGACTGCCGTCAAACCGGCTCAGCCCATGTTCATCGGTCGGAAAATGCGAGGGCACCCAGTCCAGAATGACGCCGATGCCGTGCTGATGGAGCTGATCGATGAGGTACATGAGATCTTGCGGTGTGCCGTAGTTGCCGGAGGGGGCAAAGTAGCCGGTCGTTTGATACCCCCAGGAGCCGAAAAATGGATGGTCCATGAGAGGCAGAAACTCGACGTGCGTAAAACCCAACCGCTGGACATACTCGATCAGTTTGGGCGCCGCCTCCCGATAGCTGAGCGAGCGATTGCCTTCGCCGGGAACCCGCATCCACGAGCCGAGATGGACTTCGTACACACTGATCGGGGCCTGCAGGGCATTGTGCCGGGCGCGGGTCTGCATCCAATTGTGGTCCTGCCAGGTATAATTCAGATCCCACACCACCGAGGCGGATTTCGGCGGAATTTCGTTCAGGCGGGCAAAGGGGTCGGTCTTAATGAGCACGGCCCCATGATTTCGGGATCGAATATGAAACTTGTACAGGGCGCCGACCGCCACGCCGGGAACAAACCCCTCCCAAATGCCGGACGAGTGGCAGGGGCGAAGCGGATGGCGGGTTGGATCCCAATGGTTGAAAGTGCCGAAAACCGAGACCTGCTCCGCCTCCGGCGCCCACACCGCGAAATAGGTCCCTTCGACCCCCTGAACGGTCGTAGGATGAGCGCCCAGTTTATCGTATAGGTGAAAATGTGTGCCTTCGTTGAAGAGATACAGGTCCTCGGGCGACAGGAGGCTGCCGGTCTGGGGGGGCGTGGCCGGGGAGGGGGTCGTCACATCCACGGATTCGCTCGCGGAATGGTTCCGGAAATGCTCCATAGCAGCAGAGTACTGTGGTTGGGGGCAGGGCGTCAATCAGCCGCCTCGTTGCGGCGTGGCGGTGAGACTTCCGCATGAACTTCACGAGGATCTTTGTTCATCCTAGTGACACTTCTCGATCAAGTGTGGTATGAATCATCCCGCCGATACGGATTTTTCTTCGTCCCCATCGTCTAGCCTGGCCTAGGACATTGCCCTTTCAAGGCAGTAACACGGGTTCAAATCCCGTTGGGGACACCACACTTCTCCTCGTTGCTTATAGGCCGAACTTTCTCAGGATAAGGCCATTTTTCCCGACAGGGCAGGCTGCTTCGATACAACTATAGGAATGGTTGACGGCATCATGGAGGATCGTGTCTGTCGTGGGAGAGGATCTCTCGTCGATCGGTAAGTAGCCAAGTCGAGTCACGGGGATCTCGACCACGAAGTTGCAGTGTGTGCCCGCCTCATGATCCGGCGTCTTTGCGAGAGCGCGACGTACGGAGTCTTTTGTGACCCATTCGGCCCCACCCGGCATTCTTGCGCCTCATGCTGGCTCAGGTTCGAACCAGCCGGATAGGCTGTGGTTCGCCTTCTGCGCCTGTATCCTTCTGGTCACGCTGGTCATTGATGTCTATACCCCGCTGGGCATTACGGGCTGCCTGCTCTACCTCCTCGCCGTCGCAGCAACCGGGATGGTCTCAGCCGTGCGGTTGCCGTGGATCGTGGCGGCCATCGCCACAGGACTCACCGTAGGGGCTTTCTTCTGGTCTTCGCCTGGCGGCCTGGCCTGGATGGGGATGGTGAATCGAGCCGTGACAGTCGGCGCGATCTGGTTGACGGCCTGGATTGTGTCGCGATGGAAGCACCATTCCCGGATCCAGACTCACGATCTCTCCGTTCGATTGCGCTCGCTGTTCGCACACAGTCACACCATCATCTTCATCAAAGATCTCGATGGGCGGTTTGTCGAGGTCAGCGATCAATTTGCCGCGTTAACCGGTCTTCCAGCTGAGGCTCTGGTCGGGAAGACCGACTACGATGTGTTTCCTTCCAACTTCGCCGACAGTTATCGACAGCATGATGCGGAGGTCGAGAAGGCAGGAACGCCGATGAGTTTCGAAGAGGCCGGGTTGGTCCACGGCAGCGTGCGCTCTTATATGGCCTATAAGTTCCCCCTTCGCGACGAAGCCGGCCGGGTGGTCGCGATCGGTGGCGTGGCGATGGATCTGACCGCCCGCTTGCAGGCGGAGGGGGTTCGGCATGAAGCCCAAGAGCGCCTGGATTTGGTGGTGGCGGCGACACAGACTGGCATCTGGGACTGGGACATGCAGATGAACAGGATGTATTACTCGACACGCTGGAAGTCGAGTCTGGGATACGAGGAGCAGGAGATTTCCGATTCGCCCGCCGAGTGGGAGTCCCGCCTCCACCCCGACGAGACCGCGCGCGTCTTCGCCTTTGTGGACGACTACCTGTCCGGCCGGAGCGCCTCGTATCAATTGGAGCACCGGCTGCGCCACAAAGACGGAACCTATCGCTGGATCCACACCTGCGCGGTATTTCAGCGAGACGAGCAGGGGCGTCCCCGTCGCATGACCGGGTCCCATGTGGATATCACCGAGCACAAACAGGCGGAGCAGGCGCTGGCTCAGAGCGAATCCACGCTCCGGAGTTTTTTTGACAGCGACGTGATGATGATGGGGATCGTGGAATTACACGATGGCGATATTCTGCACATTTCAGATAACCGCTGCGTGGCGAGTTTTTTCGGCACGACACCGGAGTTGATGCAGGGCCGCATGGCCTCGGAGCTGGGGGCGCCGCCCGACACCATTGCGCGCTGGTGTCGATCCTATGAGACGAGCAAGGTGCGCGCACAACCGGTTCGGTTCGAGTACGTGCACCCGCATCCGGTGTCGGGTGCCGAGCGGTGCTTGTCCGTCACGGTGTGTTGGATCGGTGCGGGGCCGAGTGGACGAGACCGGTATTCCTATGTGGCCGAAGATATCACCGACGCCAGGCGCACCGAAACGGCGTTGCGTGAAACGGCGGAGCGGTATCGAGGTGTCGTCACCGTCTTGTCCGAAGGGATCGTGCTGCAGGATGCCCAAGGACAGATCATTGCATGCAATCCGAGTGCGGAACAGATTCTAGGCCTGACGGCAGACCAGATGAGGGGGCGAACATCGGTTGCTGCTGAGTGGCGGGCGATTCACGACGACGGCACGCCGTTTGACGGGGAACAGCATCCCGCCATGATCACGCTGCGCACCGGCCAGCCTTGCACGGATGTCATCATGGGCGTGTGCCGGCCGGGCGGGGAGCAACGATGGATTTCGATCAATACGCAGCCACTTCGGGAGCCCCATTCCGAACGTCCGTATGCCGTTGTCGCCTCATTCCACGATATCACCGAACGTCGTCGAGCGGAGCAGGCCTTGCTGGAGGTGCAAAGCCAGCTCGAACAACGCGTGCGCGAGCGCACCGCGAGGATTCATGAGTTGGAAGTCCAGCGGTCGCAGGCCGAGAAGATGGCGGCGCTGAGCCATCTGGCGGCCGATATCGCGCATGAAGTGAACAACCCGCTGGCGGGGATTAAACATGCGTTCCACCTCGTCAAAGACGGAATCAGCCCCGACCATCGGCATTATCGATTGGTTGAACTCATCGAGCGAGAAACCCAGCGCCTCGCCGCCATTGTGAAAAAAATGTATATCCTCTATCAGGATGCGGCGTCGGACCAGTGGCAGGCGACGAATGTGAACGACCTGCTCCAGAATGTGGCGGCGCTGATGGACTACAAGCTCGTGTCACGACGAATCCAGTTACGTGCCGAGATGGAACTCACGTATCCGGTGGTGACCCTGCCTCGCGCGGATCTGTTTCAGGTGCTGCTCAATCTCGTGCAGAACGCCATCGATGCGTCCCCTGCCGATGCTGAGGTGACGCTCAGGGTGGCCCAGCATGGTGACATGCTGCAGTGGAGTGTGATGGATCGCGGGACCGGAATTCCTCCCGAAGTGTTTCCGCATATGTTCGACCCATTTTTTACGACGAAATCCACCGGCGCACGGCAGGGACTCGGTCTTGGTCTCTCCGTCTCGCGGCGGCTGGTACGTGCGATGGGTGGCAGGATTGACGTCCACACGCAGCCTGCCGGTGGTTCCACATTTACGGTGATACATCCCCTGCATGTCACAGGTGGCGCGCGACCGCAGGACGTATTGCCGGAGAGAAATAAGGAGCAGGACGATGATGACTACGCCAAAACGCATTCTCATTGCTGATGACGAAGAGACCTTTCGTGAATCCACAGTCGCCATACTGGCCGATGCCGGGTATGTTTGTAATGCCGCGCGGGATACGACGGAGGCTGAGCGGCTCCTCGAAGCCGGGTACGATTTGCTCCTGGCGGATATCCGCATGCCGGGAAACTCGCAACTGGAATTTCTTGAGACCGTCTCCAGGCGACATCCCGACCTCCCCGTGGTGGTGATGACGGGATACCCGTCCGTGGGAACTGTCATTGAGTCATTCCGTCTATCGATCGTGGATTATTTGATCAAACCGATCGATCTGGATGAGCTCAAGAAAGCCGTCGATCGGGGACTTCGCCGACGGAGCATTGCGCGCGCCGTGCAGGATGCCATGAACGAAACCGCCAAGATGGCCGGTATTTTCGAGCGTCTGGGGCGGTCGATGAGCGAATACGGCGGTGGAGCGCAGGTGGAATGGACCGCCCAGGAGTACATGGCCCAGGCGATGACGCATATCAGCCAGTTGTCGGCCGTGGTGGGCCGCACTCTGGGCGCGTCCCGCAGTACCGACCCCCAAGGCCCTACAGATATCTGCGCATTGATGAAATGCCCGCGATTGGGCCGGTATGAAGCGGCCATTGAAATGGCGATCCAGGTCATGGAGCGTACGAGAACGTCTTTCAAATCCAAGGAGATTGGTACGTTGCGGCAGCATTTGGAGTGCGTGTTGCGGGAATGCCGCCGCTAAGCCCGCCCCTTCCAGCACCTCCATCCGCACAAGAAGCCGCGCGCCCATCTTAAGTCGCGTGCGAGTTCTGCCGATAGCGGATGTGATAGAGGGGAGTGTTGGCTGCGTGAGCGCGCGGCCAGCCTGAGCGGCAGGGGAAAGCTCTGCTTGTGGTAGGCGCATAGGTTCCTCGATGGAGGGGAGCTATGCGCTTTTTTTTTGCGGTGTGGCTGTTCCCTGGCGAGTGAGTGGCCGTGGCGGTGAGTCGTTCGGAGGAGGGAAGATGATCAGTTGGGTGCTCGTCACGGGATTGGGCTACGGTCTGGCCGCGATCTGCCTGCTGCGCTATGTGCGAGAGCGGCGGCGGAGCCGGGTGGCCGACGAGTTGTACAAGCGCCAGCTCACGTTGCAGCGACGGGAATATGAGGCGTTGGGCCGAATGACCGAGTCCACGCTTCCTCTCTTCCCCTCGTTCATCCGTGAATTGCAGGAAGTCGTGACCCACACGGAGCTGGTGGCATTGGATTTGTGCCAACGGTTCCAGCGTATTGCTCAGCAGGCAGCGTTGGGCATGGGGACGGCGACCGAGGAACGGGTGCAGCAGGACGAAAAAGAGGGCGTGCAACGAATGCTCGTAAACTTTCAGCAGTTGTTGGACCAATTTGTGGCCAACATGGCTCGGCTGGTGGACGCTTCGACCGTTTCGGTTGAAGCGATGTCGGATGTCGAGACCCATACCAAAGGCATCACGTCGATGTTGGACCATTTGGAATTTGTGGCCAGTGAAACGACCCTACTCTCCTTGAATGCGTCGATCGAGGCGGCTCGGGCCGGCGAGCATGGGCGTGGCTTCGCCGTCGTGGCCCAAGAGGTGTCAAAACTGGCCACGCAATCGGGGCGTGCCGCCGGTGACATTCACCGGCTGGTCAAGAGCGTCGATGCCAGTATCAGTCGCGCTCGGACGACCATGAAACATTTGGATGCGCTTGCGGTGAGGTATCAGGTCGAAACCAGAGAAGTGCGTGCCCAAGTGGGATCGATGACGTCGGTCATGTGCGCGAGTCAGGCCAACTTGGAAATGCGTGTTCAGAACGCCACCCACCATACAAAGAACATTGCGGAGGACGTGGCCGGTATCGTCGTGTCACTGCAGTTTCAGGATGTCACGCGCCAACGTATAGAAAAAGTGGTGACGCCCCTTGAACGCCTACAGCAACATTTCGCAGACCTACGCGACGGGATTCATGATGTGAGTCACGAACCGCCACGGTTACACGACATGCTGGAACGGCTTGCTGCCGGCTGTGGGCAGTTGGCTGCGGGAAAACTTGGCTTGGATGAGGACGGGACGAACCCCGCGATCAAACCGAATGCCGATGTGACGCTGTTTTAGGCAATCATCCCGCGAACAGGGCCAACATCGCCATGGGGAGCCGCATTCCTCCAGGTCTTCCAGCATCGACCGCCGTTCTACCGCCTGTTTTTTCGGCCCCGGCCGGTTGCATGGATCTATTGCATCAATAGGGAAATACCTAGCACCTACCAGCTCGTTTGAGGACTACGATAACGAACGAGGCCTGGCCCTGGAACTAGGAAGAAGACTTCTAAGGCTGCACGCTGAGGAAAGGATGGATGAGTCTCAGGATTGATGTGACGACAGTCGCCCGCGTGCTTCTTGCAGACGGGGCCTGGTACGAGGTGTTACCGGGATCGCTGACGATGGATACGTTTCAGTGGACGGATCGCGAAGGCATCACCATGGCCAGCGTAGATCTTGACGCGCTTCCTCCAATGGGCATTCCCTTCAAGACGCGCGGTATCAGTGGATGGATCCCCTGTCCGTTGACCTCCATCGTAGCGGTCTACTACGAACCGGTGGAAGTGAGAGATCCGCTCGCTGTGGAGATGCCCTCCATGCTGGCCGATGAACTCGACCAGCCTTCCTCATCGTGACAGACGAGTGTGGTGCCGCCCACCGCGGGGGAACTCCGGTCATCCCAAGATGAAGGCATCCTGAATCAGGTGGCTAGAGTCTTCCGGTTCAGGCCAAAATGAGCACCATCAATAGCATGCACGTCAGCTCACGATTAATGCAGGCAGGACTGGGCCTTCCTTGCGAGCAGGATGCGGGAAGACAGTGATGGATCTGCTTGTGAAGTGGTTACTGTGAGCTGCAGGTAGGGACGTCTTGGTCCTTGGTTCGGTCCATCCGTCTGCTGTTTACCTCTGAAACCGAGATAGAGACACCGCTTTTCTCCTCCACCGCCTGTTGTAGCCGTGGCATCATCTCGCTCAACAGAGCATGGTACGTATCGGCAAAACGCTCTTCGGTCACTTCTTCCATCGTCAACTGTGACGTGATCCGCCGCCAATTCTTTTCAACTTCGTCTTTCATTAGTTGTGCCGAAGGAGACGGAAGGCCTGCCGACAGATCCGACCGACTGGCCACGATATAGTACAGCGCCTCGGCCGGCTGGTTGTCCTTTGTACACCCTGCGGCCTTAAACACCCGGGTGTCGCGTTCATCAAACACGTCCGGTTGGTTGGCCAGAGCTACGGTACCCGCCGCCGCTGACAGGCCTAGCAAAATGGGATAGGCCGCGAACGAGCAATAGCGGCGCCATGCGCCCATGCGTTGCAGGCTGAGCGGAACACCGAAGAACACCAGAAGAAGTGCGGCGAGGAATAGGGTGATCATGGAGCTCCTTAGGATGACGTGTGTAGCATCATGCTACCACGCCACTCACGGACCCGGTGAGTCGCCATTCCACCGGGGCCTTAGACTCACCGCCGATCTGAGGGGTATTGACTGACGCTGTAACTCCAATCGCTGCTCGACGAGGGGACGCCTAGGTATCTTGCCGCCTTGAGGATGATCTGCTGCTAAGGGATGGAGAAGATGCGGACGCATGTAGTCGTGTTCCTATCTTGGCCCTGTCCATTCGGCCTTGGGTGCGTCAAAGGGATCGACTGCGAATTCTCAAGACTGAACAGCCGCGCATGATGGACAAGCTCAACAAGCTCCCGACGCACTATCGCGCCAACGCCAATCGTAATCATCAGGCGTATGCCGCCGTTCTTCAGCAGATCGTCAGCCTGGCGAACAGTGGCGCGATGCTAGGGCACGACCACGCCTATGATGCCTGTCTCAAGATCGAAGCCATCGCGACGGAGGCGCTTCGACGCCCCATTCAGCCACCCAGATGAAGTGAGAAAGGCCCAGGATGAGGGGATGGGGGCGGGTTTAAATGAAGGGTGGTTTTGTGGTGGGCGGAGTGATCATGGGACTGCTTTGCCGTGTGGGTGCGTACTCGCCTGTAGAACGCCGTGCAAGGATTTCCCTATGGAATGTGGCATCTGCCCATTGATGGGCGAGGTGGCAGCCGTGGCCTGCCGTCTTATGATGGGGGAGGTTGGTGAGAAAGAATCAGGTCCGAAACGGGAAATCCAAACTGCCTTGCCTGCTCAACCAGGCGGTTGTATGTCGGCTCGCCGAGCTGGCGCGAGCGCGAGAGTATCCACAGATACCGCCGGTCGGGCGTGCCTACCATGACCGTCTGGTAATCAGGGTCGAGGGCCAGGATCCAATAGTTGCCTTCGCGCGAGGACCCGAACAGCCGCGCAAAAAAGTTATCAAAGACGACTCGCAGCCTGGCGTTCGTTCGGGGATCAACCACCGTTGCCACACCGTCGATTTCGTCGTGCCCTCCGGTGTCGGTCGTGCATGCATTGTGCACGCCGATGGCACCATCCGCACGTACGGTGTAAGTGGCTGTCGAGTTCACGCAATGCCGTTGAAACCACATCGGCAAGCGCGCGATCTCCTGCCAGGTTCCGGCATATCGAGCGAGATCGACGGAGGGGACCGTCGGCAACGTGTCCGTTGGACTCATGCCAGCACAAGCGGACAGGCCGAGGCATAGTGCCGTAGCGGCAAACAGGCTGCGTAGTCTGGCGTAATGATGTGTGATGTGCATTGTGCGCTCAACAATCCCAGGACACTCTGCAGTGTACGCCGGCTAGGCATGAGAGGGAAGGCGTGGTAGGCGCACCGTCATCTACGCACCCGTGTGTGCTTGTGTACTGCTACGAGGGATGGGGCGCAGTTAGGTGGCTCATCTCTCTAAGTATATTCCGAGCCCTACCAAAGTTTTTGTCGGCGCCCATCCTCCGGGGAATATTCCGCTCTGCGACCTTCGAATAATATCGCTCTTGCCCGAGCATGTGTATCAACGCATTCCTGCGTAGACTTCATATGTATACAGGAGGGAGCGCATGGCCGTTGGAAGCAGTCCCAAGCAGAATGGTCACAAGTCCGTGGCTGTGAACGTCCGCCTCAAATCGATCGGGGATGCCGAACAGCCGACTCTGGCGAACTATTCCCAGGCGAGTCTCGCACAAGGGGTGGCCTACATTGATTTCGGATTTCTCGAGCCGGGGCTGATTGGTGCGGTCGCACAACGGGCCCAACAAGGCGAAACGATTCCAAGGCAGGTGGTGGGAACTAGGGCCGTTCGCGTAGCCGTACCTTTGGATGCGGTGATTCGCTTGCATCACCAACTCCAGCAAATGGTCGCCAGCCTTCAGTCCTCCAAATCGAAATTGTCCTAACCCGACACTCGCCATTCCGTCATGGATGTCTCAACGTCCCATCTCGATTCTTGTTCGAACGCAGCATCCCGGCCGGATACCGGATTGTTGTGCCTGCTCTTGGTCTCGCGATTTCACGATGTGCCTATGGACGGCGGCCAGATTCAGCATCAGTTCGGGCTGTCTGGCCAAACTTTGACAACGAACGCCTTGGTGCGTGCCGCGAAACACGTCGGCCTCAAAGCCGGTTGTGTGGCCACCTCGTGGGACGAACTGGCGACGACCCCACTTCCGGCAATCGCCCGGCAAACCGACGGGACGCACGTCGTCCTGGCGAAAGTGCAGGGAGAACAGGTGCTCTTGCAGGATCCGCTGAAGGAGCGCCCGCATATTCTCCCGAAGGAAGATTTCCTCGCGACCTGGAGCGGGAGCCTGCTGCTCTGTACAAAACGTGCAGGCCTACGGATAGAAGATCTTCCGTTCGACATCACGTGGTTTATCCCCGCCGTGCTCAAGTATCGGCGTCTGTTGGGGGAAGTCGTCCTCGCTTCGTTCTTCCTCCAGGTGTTTGCGTTGCTGACCCCGCTATTCACGCAGGTGGTCATCGACAAAGTGCTTGTGCACAAGGGATTTACGACACTTCACGTGATGGCGGCGGGTATGTTAGCGCTCGCCCTGTTCGATGCGCTGCTTAGCGGGCTGCGTACATACTTGTTTGCCCACACCACGAATCGGATCGACGTAGGACTGGGCGCGCAACTGTTCCGCCATCTTCTCGCGCTGCCGTTGGCCTACTTCGAAGCCAGACGGGTCGGCGAGACGGCGGCGCGGGTGCGTGAATTGGAACAGATCCGCCAGTTTCTCACCAGCAACTCGGTGACCGTGGTCTTGGATGTGGTGTTTACGGTCGTGTTTTTGGGTGTGATGTGGATCTATAGCCCCACACTCACCTTGGTGGTGATGGCTTCGCTGCCATGCTATGCCCTGCTCTCGGTGCTCATTACGCCCACCATTCGTGCGCGGCTCCATGAAAAATTCAACCGCGGCGCGGAGAACCAGTCATTTCTGGTGGAAGTGGTGAGCGGGATTCAAACCGTGAAGGCGCTGGCCGTCGAACCGCCGCTACAGCGTCGGTGGGATGAACAATTGGCGGGGTATGTCCGGGCGAGTTTCCGTGCCACCAGCCTCATGACGGTGGCCGGGCAGGTGGCGGCCTGTATTCAGAAATCCACCACTATTGCCATCATGTGGGTGGGCGCCTACCAAGTCATCGACGGCGCGTTAAGCATCGGGGAGTTAATTGCCTTTAACATGCTTTCGGGGCAAGTCACCGGCCCATTGTTACGTATGGTGAACCTCTGGCAGGAGTTTCAGCAGGTCGGCATCTCGATCCAACGACTGGGAGATGTCCTGAATGCTAAGCCGGAACCAACCTACAATCCCAACCGCACGACCCTTCCGCAGATTGCCGGCAAGATTACATTTGAGGACGTGGGGTTTCGGTATCGGGTCGATGGGCCACCTGTCCTTCAGCATGTCTCCCTAACGTTGCAACCAGGGCAGATCGTGGGCGTGGTGGGGCGCTCGGGGTCGGGAAAAAGCACGATTGCCAAGCTGATACAACGGCTGTATGTGCCCGAGCGCGGTCGCGTGCTGGTGGACGGCGTGGATCTCGCGCAGATCGACCCCGCCTGGTTGCGGCGCCAAGTCGGAGTTGTGCTGCAAGAGAATTTTCTCTTTAACCGATCAGTGCGGGACAACATCGCGTTGACGGATCCTGGGCTCTCCATGGATCGCGTCATGCATGCCGCCAAACTCGCCGGCGCCCATGAGTTCATTCTTGAATTGCCGGATGGATACGACACGGTTGTTGGAGAGCATGGCTGCGCGCTCTCGGGCGGACAACGGCAACGCATCGCCATCGCCCGTGCCCTGATCGCCAATCCCCGGATTCTCATCTTCGACGAAGCCACCAGTGCCTTGGACTACGAGTCCGAAGCGATCATCCAGCAGAACATGGCGCAGATCTGCAAAGGGCGCACGGTCATTGTTATTGCCCATCGACTGAGCACGGTTCGCCCATCGCACCGCATCTACGTCATTGACCGGGGCCAATTGGTCGAGCATGGCACCCATGACGAATTGCTGAAGCGCAATGGCATGTATACGCGACTTCACCAGCATCAGGAAGGGCGCGCGGCGTGATGATGACTACCATTCAACGACATCTGTCTGTGTGGCGTGCAGCGTGGCGCAGTGAGTCGGCTGCACCGGTAGGAGCCACGCCTCATGGACAGGCGCTCGAATTTCTTCCTGCCGTGCTGGAGATTCGGGATGCGCCTCCATCGCCGATCGGCCGTGCGATACTCTGGACCATTATGCTGGTGTTCACGTCGGCCGTGGCTTGGTCATCGCTGAGTTGGGTCGATATCGTGGCGGTAGCTCCGGGCAAGATCATTCCCAGCGGCCATTCCAAAACTATCCAGCCGTTTGAGACCGGCGTCATCGCCGCCATTCATGTACAAGACGGCCAAGCGGTCAAACAGGGGGACGTCCTGATCGAGCTGGACGCCACACAAAACGGCGCCGATCGGGACCGAGCCACCAACGAGTACCACGCGTCAATGGTCGAAGCGGCTCGCTTGCGTGCATTGATTGCCGGGCGCATCACCTTCACTCCGCCTGCCGATGCCGATCCACAATTCGTCCTGCTTCAGCAGCAACTCTTGCGAGATCAGCTGGCGGAATTCTCAGCGCGGGTGGATGCGGCGCGCCATCTCATCGGTCAGCGCAAGGCGGCTGTGGATGCGACGAAAGACAACCTCAGACGGCTTGAAGCCACCGTGCCGATGGAAAATGAGCGGGCCGAGGCCTATCGCACGCTCCTGGCCCAGCAGTATGTCTCGAAGATGGATTACCTCCAATTCGAGCAACAACGGATCGATAAGGCCCAGGAATGGGCTGGGCAGAAGAACAAGTTGCGGCAGGATCAGGCAGCGTTGGCGGAAGCGGAGCAAAACTATCACGCGCTGCTGTCTGAGTTTCAGCAGACCAAGCAGGCAGAGCTCTCTACCACGGAGACGAAGGCCACGTCGCTCCTCCAAGAGGTGCGCAAGGCCGGGCAGAAAACGGAACTCCAGAAGCTGGTCGCCCCTATCGATGGGGTCGTCCAACAATTGGCGGTGCACACAGTGGGAGGGGTGGTGACGCCTGCGCAACCCTTACTGATCATTGTGCCTCAGGATCATCCGGTAGAAGTTGAAGCGCAGCTCGAAAATAAAGACGTCGGGTTTGTGAAGGAAGGGCAGCCGGTAGAACTCAAGATCGAAACCTTTCCGTTTACCTTGTTCGGGACGATTCCGGGAAAGGTGTTGACCGTCTCGGACGATGCGGTACCGTTAGACAAAGAGAAAGGCGGTTTGGTCTATGCGAGCCGGGTGAGTATGGATCGAGCCACGATGCAGGTCGAGGGCAAGCAGATCCATCTCTCTCCAGGCATGGCGGTCACGGTCGAGATCAAGACCGGCCAACGGCGGGTCATCGAGTTTTTGCTGAGCCCGTTATTGAAGTCGATGCAAGAAAGTATGCGGGAGCGATGAGGCTCAGGATGGATAACGACGGCGCAATGAACCTTCAGGAAGAGGGTTGGGTATGAAAACGATCGAACGATTTGTCAACGTGCTTACCGTCGTCGGAGTGCTGCTCGTCATGATGAAAGGAAGCAGTGAGGCGGGGCTGTTCGGAAAAGAAGAAACGCCGGGTGAACGGTTTCGGAAAGCCATGAAGAAGAAGGCCGAATATTGCGCGACGCACAAGATCGATCCATCGAACCGCCGTTGCGATATCGTGAACCTGAAGCCTGCGGATCCATTGGCAACGGAAGAGGGCCGTTTTGCCCACTCAATCAAGATTCCGAATCCCTTGCCGGAAGATAGCGGCTACAGGCTAGGCATGACGAGCCAGGAGTATTTTGACCATCTCTGCAAGACCGAAGCAGGAGAGGTTATCTACAAGACAGTGGAGAACGTCGAAGGGCTCTACATGATGCGGCCGCGTGAGCAGGCGAATGATTACATGCAAGAGCATCTCTATGCGATGGAAGATCCGTACGGCCACATGGATGCAGAGGCTCAGGACCCGGAATTTTTTTTCGTTGGACCGCTTCGCTATAAATTCTTGGAACACTCCCTCGCCCCCAGTAAGAAGCCTAGTTGGGGGAGATCATTTCTGGACGATTCGTATTTCGTAGCTCCGAGCAATCTTGCACACCATGAACGATACCTAGGTTCGAATGGAAGAGATCCAATAACCATGATTAAGGAGTACGACTCGGCAAGGAAGGCGAGGTATGGGTACACATGGCGAGGTATTGTTCGGCCTCACGATCGAGAAATGGGAATAGCTGGTGGCGAACTCATTGTATTGGACCTGGAGACCAGAGAGGTTTTAGGGGTACGGCGTGGGTATATTCGGACTGGGAGCGTTCTTAACAACCTCACAGGTGTGTGGTGGCTTACTGGTCAAGCTTGTCCCCACTATCAATACAGAGGTGGGCGCAGTAGAGATTTTGATTTTGCCTATTGGTTTATTGGAAAGGTTGTTAAGCCAATCAATTATGAAATGAGTTTTAAGGAGTTAACGAATGTCAAGTAACACGACGGCATGGCTCAATTTTGCTCTCCAGCAAATGGCTGCGGAATCCTATCTTCAAGGGATCGATTGGCAAAATGCACTTCAAGTTAAGCCTCGCTTGTTGCTTGGCAACAATAGTTTACCTGGAATCAGTCCAGCTGATGCAGATCTCACCGGGAAAACTCGGTTCACCATTGTGTTGGCAGATCGGTTTCTTACTCAGTATGAGATCATCGACCAGCACTCCAGTGACGCGACAGGGTTTAGCGCGACGCTTATCAAAGATTTGAATGATCCAACTGGTAAGACCTTCACTCTGTCTTTCCGCAGCTTGGAGTATCAGAGTCAAGCTGATGGTGGAGATTGGGAGCGGGACGGACAGGGTGGAGCAGCGGGAGAGATTGCTGGTGCAGGATTTGCCCTAGGTCAGTTGGTCAGCATGGAACGGTACTATGAAGACCTGAAAAGCTCAGGCAAGCTCCCATCCGACTCGAAACTAAATGTGACCGGCTATTCATTGGGCGGCCATCTGGCGACGGTGTTTACGGTGTTGCATTCCAACGAGATCAATCACGCGTACATCTTTAATGGTGCGGGTATCGGTCAGGTTGGCGGGGTGACTCCTGTGTTGACGGAAGAAACCCGCATCAAGCAGCTCATCGAGGCAATGGATGCCAAATTTGTCGAGTTTGATCCGACTGGAAACCTTACGCGTGGCGGATCAACCGTCAACGTGCAAACGCTGTCCTGGTATCAGCCGGCCGTGGTTCAGATTGCTGGGCAGTTCGAAACAACGGGAGCCGCCAGTTTCCCAACGGGTGGATTGACCGGAGGCGTGAGACGGACCGATGGAGCATTTCTGAAGATAACACAATTGTTTGGGACCAGTGTTACCGGAGGCGATGTGCAGTTTGTGGCCAATTCGGGGATTCACGGGCCGGTGCAGCCCGTTCTGATTGAAGGCCAGCCATTGATCGAAAGCGTTCCACTCCTCCAGGAATCGATTTATGGCAACGCTCATAGTATCACCCTCCTCGTTGACTCCTTAGCTTTGCAGGAACTTTTTGAGACGGTGGATCCGGATTTATCGCAGGGAGACATTGAAGGCATTTTCAAGGCTGCATCGGCATCGGCTGCTGTTCCTGTGGCATCCTCGGTTGATGAGCATGTGGCCGAAGGCGATACGCTGGAAATGGCTTTAGATGCGCTTCGCCGACTCTTTCTCCCCAACGATCCTGATCCGAAAACTGACTTTAACGATGACACCGGGGGCTTTGGCGACATTGGAACGCGCAATGAGTTTTATTCCCACATTGAACAAGTACGAACGACGTTGAACAGCAGAACGTATTCCATCGAGCCGTTGGTCCAGACCAATAGCCAAGGAATCGTTGCTTCTCGATTGTCTGCTGCGGAATTAAAAGTGGCCGCCCAAGATCCCGGAAACAGCGGATTGGCCTATCGCTATGCGTTGCGAACGCTGAATCCTTTTGTGGTGGTTGGCGCCGACTATGACGGTCTTGGCCATACAGCCAATGGCCAACTGGCATTGTACGATCCGGCAACGGGAACCGGTGAAATGACGGATCAATACCTGAATGACCGTGGAGCATTTCTCCTCGCCCGCCTAGCCCTCACCTTGTCAAACATTCCCGCGCCATTCAGTCCGTCGCTGACTCACTACAAAGATATGACGTCAGGAATTGAGGTGCCGGCAACTTTTCCTAACTTTCAGCGAGAGTATGTCTTCGGCGGTAGCGATGCTGAGACGCTAGAGGGACATGTACTGACGGACGATCATCTCTATGGCGGCGATGGCGTCGATACCCTGCTGGGATATGGCGGGCGTGATTATCTCCAAGGCGACGATGGCAATGATACTCTCGATGGCGGCTCAGGGGCAGATCGCATGTTCGGAGGGCGAGGCAATGATACCTACATTGTGGACGATGTAGGTGATCAGGTCATTGAAGTGGGGGACAATGGCAGTGATACCATCCAGACTTCAGCGACGTTCTCCCTCCTTGGGACGACGGTTGAAAATTTAGTGCTGACGGGCACCGCCAATCTCAGCGGGACTGGCAATGAGCAGGACAATCTGATTCTCGGCAACAGCGGTATGAATCGGCTCGAAGGCAAGGGCGGCACGGATCGTCTGATCGGCGGTGACAAGAACGATATCCTCCTCGGCGGCACGGGTGACATCGACCTCCTCGAAGGTGGCATCGGATTTGACACGTACATCTATCATTCCGGCGATGGGATGGATCGGATCGAAGACAGCGACGCGCAGGGACAAATCATTTTTGATGACCATCTGCTGCAGGGAGGTATTCGTCGTGCAGGTGATGCCGCCAATACCTTTACGAGCCTTGATGGCCGAACCACGTATGTTCTGTCCGGAACCGACCTCATTGTGAACGGCGTCCTCATCGTCAACGAGAATTTCCAAAGCGGTCAGATGGGGATTCAGTTGCGGGACGTGTCGGAGATGCCTCGCGACGCGGGCTTTCTCGCAGGATCTTTTAGCGATACCTACATCGGTGGTGGAGAAATTGAATACTTACGTCCAGGTTCAGGTGCGACAGAGATCTATGCAAATGGCGGCGATGATGTGCTCGCTGGAGATAGTGCGCCAGTTTTTGGTGCGTTCGACGATCTGTTGGATGGCGGCGGCGGCAATGACGTGTTCATAGGTGGGTTCGGGGATGACTACTTGATCGGTGGTTCTGGAGATGATTACGCTTTCATGACCGAGGGGGACATGTTCTTGGGTGGGGACGGCGACGATTATGCTGTGGGTGCTGCCGACTACTGGGATTCCAGCGGTCTTCGTATCGATGGTGGGGCATACTATGCCGACGGTGGAGTGGGTAACGACACGTTCTTGGGAGAGATGGGCGCGGATGTGCTGTTGGGAGGAGATGGTAACGATCTCCTCCGCGGAGAGAACCGCCCAGCTGGCTGGGTGAGTCTTTTTGATGACAATTTCATGTGGAATCGATCGCCTCAGTCCGCCGTGATCTCGCTATCCGGAGGAGACGATTATCTGGACGGGGGGGCGGGAAATGATCTACTTGTTGGCGATGGCGGGAATGACATTCTCCTTGGCGGAGCCGGTGACGATCGGTTGTATGGTGAGTCGGATTTCACCCAAACGATTGCAGGCGATGATTGGCTTGATGGGGGCGAGGGAAACGACTCGTTGTTCGGAGGTGCCGGAGCGGACATGCTCTCCGGAGGTGACGGGGATGACCTCTTGGTCGGCGATTTTTCCGGCGATCCAGGGGCTGCTGACATTCTTGACGGTGGCGCCGGAGCTGATGAGTTGCAGGGAGGCGGAGGCGACGACATTCTGTACGGCGGAAGCGGGATGGATCGGCTCGCCGGATTTGCCGGGAATGACCTTCTTGATGGCGGCGCGGACAATGATGAATTGCAGGGAGGCTTAGGCGACGATTTTCTATGGGGCGGGCTTGGAAATGATCGTGTGACCGGGCAGGAGGGGGACGATACGCTTTTCGGTGACGAAGGGGATGACGAACTGCAAGGAGATACGGGAAGCGACACACTCTTCGGCGGGGAAGGTCAAGACGCGTTGTTTGGGCAAGATGGAGATGATCTTCTTTCAGGGGAAGCCGGCGATGATTTGCTGAACGGCGGATTCGGCAATGACGAGTTGGATGGAGGCGATGGAATCGACGATGTGCAGGGGCGGGAAGGAGATGATTTTCTGGTCGGTGGCGCAGGGAACGATTTTCTGTACGGCGATGGTAATAATCCTACTGTTCTGAGTGTTACAGGTGGAAACGATACGCTGGATGGCGAGGATGGCGATGACCAGTTGTGGGCTGGTGCAGGGCAGGACCAGCTATTTGGCGGCGAGGGAGCAGATCAGCTTGTCGGCGACGCTGATGACGATCATCTCTATGGTGAGGCCGGTAATGATCTCCTCTTCGGAGATTCCCCATTCTTCTTCAGCCAAGCGGGCGCCGATGTGCTTGATGGAGGTGAGGGAGACGATATTCTCCAGGGCGGGGGCGGTGAGGATGATCTTCAGGGCGGTGGCGGAGACGATCTTCTGATTGGGGGAGGCGGACTCGATACCTACCGGTTTAATCTAGGTGATGGAGCCGACACGATCCAAGACGATGGGGTGCAAAGCAATCGCCTAGCAGGCTGCGGAAAAACTCTTGAGTTTCCCTGCTCCGTGGGGTAGAGAGGCACAACTATTTAGCCATTACTCCAAGGGGGGGCAGGATGCGTGGTCAGGATACCCAACAAGCGGGATTGTTCAGTTACCTCTCCCCCGAGGTGCGGGTGCCGGCGACCCATCCCCTGCGGCCCATCCGGCAATATGTGGACGCAGCCCTGACGGGCTT
>JADYYH010000048.1 GCA_020853775.1 Nitrospira sp. | reverse complement strand
TATCTTTCTCATCTTCGACAATCAGAATTTTTTTATGGGTGGTTGCAGGAGAAGCCATGGCACGATTCTCCCACAATAGACGGGGCGCCTCAACAGGTTCTTGTGCGGGCGGGTCAAGGCGAGTCGGTTGACGACAAGGGCGGGTCTGACGTAAGGTGACCGGTGCTGTGTGGCCAGGTGTTCTCCAGGCGGGCCGAGCGCGCCATGTGAGCGTGAAGGGGAAACAGAGCATGAAGATTTATTTAGCTAATCCTCGCGGATTCTGTGCGGGTGTCGACCGCGCGATCGATATCGTCGATTTGTCACTGAAAAAATACGGCGCGCCGATCTATGTGCGCCATGAGATCGTCCATAGCCGGCATGTGGTGAACTCGCTCCGGCAGAAGGGCGCCGTGTTTGTGGAAGAATTGAACGAGGTGCCCGAAGGATCGGTCGTGATCTTCAGCGCCCACGGTGTGGCGAAGTCGGTGTGGGAAGAGGCGCAAAGCCGCCGCCTGCATGTGATCGATGCGACGTGCCCGCTGGTGATTAAGGTGCACAACGAAGTCAATCGCGATTATACGCAAGGGTATGAATTGATTTTGATCGGCCATGCAGGACATCCGGAGGTGATCGGGACGTTGGGACAGATCCCGGATAAGTTCCATCTGGTGTCTTCCGTGAAAGATGTGGAGTTGCTCCACGTCGAAAAGACACAGAATCTATCCTATGTCACTCAGACCACGCTCAGCGTGGATGAGTGCCGGGATATTGTCGAGGCCTTGCATCGACGGTTTCCCAACATCAAGGGGCCGCACCAGGAAGATATCTGTTATGCCACGCAGAACCGCCAGAATGCGGTCAAAATGTTATCCAAGCTGGTCGATGTCATCCTTGTGATCGGGTCACCGAACAGTTCTAATTCGAACCGGTTGCGTGAGTTGGGTGAACATTGCGGCATTCCCTCCTATCTCATTGATGCCGCGTCGGATATCAATCCGGATTGGCTGAAGGATGCGAAGAGCGTCGGCTTGTCGGCCGGCGCGTCTGCGCCTGAAGTGCTGGTTACGGAAGTGGTGGCCTACCTGAAGCGTCTGGGCTCTTCTGAAGAGGTTGAGGAATTGACCGTCATCGAAGAAGATGTGGAATTTCTCCTGCCGAAAGAGCTGGTCACCATCGAATCGGCTTCTCGCACCGCGGCGTCGGCGAATTAATCCGCCGGCCGTCCTCACATTGTCCTACAGGTAGATCAGGCCATTCCTCCATATGTTGGGGGAGTGGCCTCTTTATTCCCCCATATCAAGGGCTTTTCCTTTGCATTGATCCTATCGCTGTGATAGAAGATTTTTCGTTTTATTCCTCACACAACGTCCCGTCTCAACCTTCTTGCTCTGGAGGTCGCTGGTGTATCTGAAGTCATTGGAAATGCTCGGCTTCAAGTCGTTTGCAGAGGCGAAGATCCAATTTCCGAAAGGCATCACGGCGATCGTGGGTCCAAACGGTAGTGGGAAAAGTAATGTCGTGGATTCCATCCTGTGGGTTCTGGGCGAGCAAAGCACCAAAACGCTTCGGAGCGAGAAGATGGAAGACGTCATCTTCAACGGGACGGAGGTGCGGAAACCGCTGGGGTTGGTGGAAGTCTCGTTGGTCATCGGCGGACTGGGCGAATTGCGATTGGACGCCATTTCCGGATTGCCGAGTCAATTGAGCGAATACCAGGAACTGATGATTACGCGGCGTCTCTATCGCAATGGCGATAGCGAGTATCTCATCAACAAGACGCCCTGCCGCCTCAAAGATATTCGCAACGTGTTGATTGAGACCAGGGCGGGATCCAAGGGCCATACGGTGATCGAGCAGGGGCGGATCGAGCAGATCCTGCAGGCGTCACCGCAGGACCGGCGAGAGTTGATCGAAGAAACCGCGGGGATCGTCCGGTACAAAAAACAGAAGGCCGAAGCGCTACGGAAGCTGGAATCGACGCAACAAAATCTCTTGCGGGTGCGCGACATTGTGGCGGAAGTGAAGAAACAGTTGAATTCGCTGGAGCGCCAGGCCCGCCAGGCGCGGACGTATCAAGCGCTGCAGCAGGAAGCCAAGGGGCTCGAGATCGAGTTGTTGTCCCGTGACTACTGCACCATGCATGCGGATTTGGAATCCGTCGACCGCGAGGCGCGGGAAGTAGAAGCGCTGGAGGCCGAGCAGGTCGCCGAGCAGGCCCGTCTGGATTCTGAACAGGAAGCCATCCGCCTCCGGATGAACGACGCCGCCGAAGCCATTTCGCGCGTGCGGGATACCTTAGCGGGCACTGAGCAGCGCCAGTCGCAGGCGTTGACCGCCGCGGAGGTCGAGCGGAACCGGACGGAGTTGTTCGAGCGGCAGCGCGTGCAGGCTTCGCAAGAAATGGAACGGCTGGCGGGGGATCAAGAACAGGCCCAGGTCGAGATCGAAGAACTGCGGGCGACGTTACTGCAACTAGACGGTGACGTTGTCGAGCAGGAAGCCCAGTTTCAGCAGGCGGATGCCGAAGCGAAAGCCTTGGCGGGGCATCGGACCGCCGCCGTCAGTGAAGAGGAGCGTGCGCGCAAGGATGTCTTGAATCTTGCCGTCCTCGTGGCCAACACGGAGCAAAGCCTTGCGCAGGTGACCGGGCGTCAGCAGGAAACCTCCGCCCGGGCGGAGCGGGTCTCGCGCGAGCAGGAGCAGATGGTCGCGCAAGTCGCCGGCTTGGATGCGCAGCGGGAACTGCTGGCAGCGCAACGGGAAGAGGCGAGTCAGCGCATTCAAGGACTCATGGCTGAACGCCAGGCCGCGATCGAGCGCATTGAAGGATTAGGCGGGCAGATCACGGGATTGGATCGCGATATCGTCCGATTCTCCGAAGATGTGGCCGCGGTGGAATCCCGCCTGGGTGCGCTGCAAGGCGTCGTGCGCGAAGAAATGGGATACGGCCGGGAGGGGGAAGAAGAAGGTACCGCGCTGAAAACCTGCGACGGCGTGCGAGAGGCGCTGGCAGAGTGGCTCGTGATTCCGCCCGGTCTTGATCGTGCGGTGGAGACGATCCTCGGTGAACGGGTGCGTGGCTGGTTGGTCGATCAGCCCTCAGCCGCCAGCCGGGCGGTGGAATTTTTGAAGGGGAAAGGGCTCGGGCGCGGAGCGTTTATCCCGCAACAGATCCGGTGGGCGACCGATCAGGCGGCAGATTCCTCAGCCTCGTGGTGGCCTGCGCTCAATGGTCAGCCGGGTGTCGTGGGGCGGGCGGTCGATGTCATCCGTGCTGAAGGCGCATCTGCGTCCACCTTGAGTTATTTGTTTGAAGGCATCGTGATCGTCGAGTCCCTCGCTGTGGCGCTGCAATTGTGGGAGCAGCATCAATGGCCGGCTCCGGCTGGTCCAACGTACGTCACGTTATCCGGTGAGACATTGGATGCGGCCGGCGTCATGACGGGTGGTGGCACCAGTGCCGGTGCGGGACTCCTGCAGCGCCGGCGGGAAGTGCTGGAGTTGGAAGCTCGCCGGACGGAAGCGGTGCACGCGCTGGAACTCGCTCGTGTGGCCCGTGAGGAGGCGGCATCCGCATTGGGCCTTGGGCGTGAAGAAGAACAGCAGCTGGGCAGGGCCATTCGCGAGGCCGAGATGTTAGAGTTGTCGCTTCAGAAAGACGATGCAAACGTGGAGCGCCAGCGTGGAGAGTTGCACCGGCGCATGGACATGTTGGGCGAAGAACTGCAGCGGGGATTGGCCGAACAGGCGCGATTGCAGGAACAGTTGTTATCCGGTCAGGCGCAACTTGAACAATGGGTGGCGGAAAAGCTCGGTCAGGAAAACGGCTTGCTGCAGATCCGTGAACGGCTGGTGGTCATCGAGAGCCAAGGGTTGGCGATTCAGCAGCGGCTGACTGAAGTGCGGTTGTCGCTCGAAAGTATGCGTGGACGCCGGGAGCATGCCAACAGCGACATTGCACGATTGACGCAGCGGCTGGATGCGGCGCAGCGACGTGCGGCCGACCTCGAAGAGCAAGTGGCCGGGTTAGTGCAAGCCACAGAGAGCAGCCGGGAGGAGCAGACGAGGCAGGAGGCGCTCTGCCGTGAACTCGGCGCCGAGGTGGATGGGATTAAATCGGAACTCATCGCAGCCCAGGAGCGCCAGGCAGAGGAAATGAGCGGATTACATGCGGTCGAGGAGACGCTCGCCACCGTGCGGCAGAGCCTGTCGGCCTTGCACGATCGCCGCATGACGGCTGAGGTGCGGAAGGCCGAGGTCAAGGCGCATTTGTCTACCATCGAAAGCACGCTGGCCGGCACGTATCAGATCGATCCGGCGACCCTGCTCGTGGCCCCGACCGAGGAGCCGTCCGTCACTGAAGGAGAAGCGCCAGCTGCGCCGGTCTCTCTGCTCGAGACGCCGCAGTTGCGGGAGCAGATTCAGAAGATCCGCGAACGGTTGGACCGTATGGGCGCCATCAATCTCGCGGCGATCGATGAACATCGGGAATTGGAAGAACGGTATCAGTTTCTAACGACGCAGGAGCAGGACCTCTCCACGTCCATTGCGTCGCTCAAGGAGATCATTCAGAAGATCAACCGCACGACCAAAGACATGTTCGTGGAGACCTTCAACGAACTGCAGCAGAAGTTCCGGGATGTGTTTGCGCAATTCTTTCCTGGTGGCCGCGCGGAGCTGCAATTGGTCGACGAGCCGTTGGAGGAAGGGGTAGAGGACAATGGCGCCCGGGAACCAGGCGTGGAGATCGTGGCGCAGCCGCCGGGGAAACGGTTGAAGAGTATTACGATGTTGTCCGGCGGCGAGAAGACCTTGACGGCCATGGCGCTATTGATCGCCAGCTTCCTGATCCGTCCGACGCCGTTTTGCATCCTGGACGAAATTGATGCGCCGCTCGACGAAGAGAACATCGGGCGGTTCACGGCGGTGCTGCGGAGTCTTTCGGCGACGGCCCAATTCATGGTCATTACGCACAACAAGCGGACGATGGCGATGGCAGATTCGCTTTTCGGTGTGACGATGGAAGAGCCCGGCGTGTCGACCTTGATTTCGGTCAAGCTCGGCGATCTACAACCGGCCTAGTCGAGGCCGGTGCCGGAGAGCCAACGCGCGCAGTCTTCAGCGCAAACACCTACTTAGGGTCCACATCGAGGGCTCCTTCCCTTGACTGGCCTGAAGCAGTTTGTTATACAGTCCTGCTAATGGTTATGCAGGGTACTGTGCGGTTTCATATGATCATTGCTTGATCGATGGAACCGTTTCGACTATCGATCCCGCCGTCTCTGTCTGATTCACGGCAACACGCTATGCGACTTCTTAAGAATCTGTTCAGCCGTCTGTCCGATAGTCTGCTGGTGTCGGTGCCGAGCCGAATCAGAGCCGCGCGCGACTTCGCCTCTGCGCCGGTGCTGCGCCTCGTCTCCAGCAAGCCCGACGCTCAGGCCAGTGATGGCGCCAAGCGGGCCCCGTCCCATACCACCGGTCAACTCGAAGCCTTGGAAGAAGCGATCCGGAAGAGTCAGGCGTGGTTTCTCGCCAGGCAGGACGCGGCTGAAGGCTATTGGGTCGCCGAACTGGAAGCCGATACGACGCTGAGTTCCGAATACCTGATGTTGCGCCGGTTCATGAACTGCGTCGACCCCGAGCGCGAACGCAAAGTCATCCGCTATTTGAAATCTGCGCAACTTCCCTGCGGCGGCTGGCCTATTTATCATGGGGGGCCGGCGGATATCAGCGCCTCCGTCAAGGCGTACTTTGCCTTGAAACTCTCCGGTGTGTCGGCCGACGAACCGTTCATGGTCCAGGCGCGAACCTGCATCCTCGACAAGGGCGGGGTGCCGGCGGCTAACGTGTTCACGAAAATCGCCTTGGCCTTGTTCGGTCAGTACGATTGGCGCGGCGTGCCTAGCATGCCACCGGAAATCATGCTGTTGCCGAAGCGGTTCTACTTCAGCATCTATGCCATTTCCTATTGGTCGCGCGCGGTCCTCATTCCGCTCTTGATCATTTTCGCCAAACGGCCACAGTGTGATGTGCCGCCTGAGCAGGGCATCGACGAGCTGTACACGCACCCCCCCGCGGAGATCGATTACAGCACGGTGCCTCCTTTCAGGAAGGACCGGACCTGGTTCACGGCCCGCAACTTCTTCATCAATCTCGACGCGCTGCTCAAAGTCTATGATCGCTCGCCGGTTGAGTGGGTCCGCCAGAAAGCGCTCAAATGCGCTGAGAACTGGATGCTCGATCATATGAAGGGCAGCGGTGGTCTCGGCGCGATCTATCCGGCCATGGCCAATTCGGTGATGGCGCTGAATTGCCTGGGCTATAAGAATGACGATCCTCTGGTCGTCAAAGCGATGCGGGAGATCGAAGAACTCGAAATTTACGACACCGTGATGGACAACGGGCAATGTGTCGATGCCCTGCATTTGCAGCCCTGCCATTCTCCGATCTGGGATACCGCCTTGCTCATCAACGCGCTGTCTGAAGCCGGTATGCCGCAGGATCATCCGGCGTTGCAGAAAGCAGCCACCTGGTTGCTGTCCAAACAAACGAAGACCGTCGGCGACTGGATTATTTCCTCTCCCGGTGCGGAACCGGGCGGATGGTATTTCCAATTTGAGAACGAGCTGTTTCCGGATGTCGACGATTCAGCGGTAGTGCTGATGGCCCTGGCCAAAGTGCGTCTGCCGGATGAAGAACAACAGCGGTTGGCGATTCGTCGCGGATGCCGATGGGTGACGGCGATGCAGGGATCGGACGGCGGATGGGGCGCGTACGACGTCGACAATAATCGGATCGTGTTCAACTACATCCCTTTTGCCGACCATCGTGCATTGTTGGATCCCAGTACGGCCGACCTAGCCGGACGCTGTCTCGAAATGCTTGCGACGCTGGGCTATGACTGGACGCATCCGTCTGTGGCTTCGGCGCTGACCTTTGTCAAAAACGATCAAGAGCAGGACGGCAGCTGGTATGGCCGTTGGGGCGTCAATTACATTTACGGTACCTGGTCGGTGCTCTCCGGGCTCCGCGCCATTGGAGAAGACCTCTCCTCTCCGTATATCCGCCGTGCGGTCAGTTGGGTCGAGTCGAAGCAAAATCCCGACGGCGGCTGGGGCGAGTCCTGCCTGTCCTATGCGGATGTGGCGGAAAGCGGGCGTGGCGAGAGTACCCCGTCGCAAACCGCCTGGGCGCTCTTGGCCCTCATGGCTGGCGGTGTCACGGACTCATTCAGCTTGGCCAGAGGTATTCACTACCTCATTCGAAATCAGCGGAAGGACGGGTCATGGGAAGAGGTACGCCATACCGGAACCGGTTTCCCTCGCGTGTTCTACCTCCGTTATCATTGGTATTGCCAATACTTCCCTCTCTGGGCGCTGGCCATGTACCGCAATCTGAAGACTCGTGGAACGACGAGGGCGGATGAATTGCGACTGCTGGCCTATCAATCAGGACAGTTCCGGTCGCCTCGCTGACCGTGGATGTTCATCGAGTCCATTTCCCCCTGTCATCCGTCATCGGGAGCCGCTGTGACCACGATCGGTGTTTTTGTCGCCACTCGATGGGAGTTGGGCGCCGTGCGGCACGCTTTTCCCGCGAGCGAGGTTCGAGTCGTCGGCGGAGTCCGCTGCGTGGTGGCCCGCCACACGTCAGTCGAATGGTGCATCATTCCCATGGGAGTGGGCCCCGAGCGAGCGACGGCAATTGCTCAACGTATGCTCGCGGCGCAGCATTTCTCGGCGATGTGGTCCACGGGATTTGCCTGTGCTCTGGGACCGGCCGGCATCGGGGATGTGTTGATCGGGACGGAGGCGATTCTGGAAAACGGCGCGCCAGCGAGACCTCCAGTTCCGTGCGCTCCGGCGATGGTCGAGTGGGTGACGCAGGCGGTGCATGCGCAGGGGGTGCCGATGCGAAGCGGAGGATTTGTTACGGTGCCGCGTGTACTTTGCCTCGCGGAGGAAAAGCGCGCGATCGCCGGACGAGCGGGCAGTATCGGCCTCGACATGGAAAGTGCCGCCTTGGGACTGGTAGCTGCAGAGCATCGGATTCCCTTTGCGATCGTGCGCACGGTGTCGGATCTTGCGGATGAGAATCTGCCGCTTGACTTCAACCTGTTTCTCAGGCCATCTGGATGGGCGAAGGGTGTCGTCGCGTGTCTGGCACATCCATCGAGCCTGATCGGGCTCAATCGTCTTCGAGTGCAAAGTCAGGTCGCCGGGGCGCAGTTGACGGCTGTGTATCGCGCCTGTGCCGATCGTGCCCTGCATGAAGGGATCGGTTGACCGGCAACAACGCGCCGCGGGCGTTCGGATCGGGAGAGAAGAGGAGGAGAGAGGGCGTGGAAGCTATTGCTCGCATCGGACGGTTTACCATCGATCTGACGGAGCAGATGGGGCGAATGATGTTGTTCGTCCTCTCGTCCTTTGCGTGGTTGACCCGTCCGCCGTTCAGGTTCTATCAAATCGTCAAACAGCTCAATTTCATCGGCTACAAATCGACATTCGTGGTCGTGCTCACCGCCGTCTTCACCGGCATGGTCCTGGCACTTCAGGGTTACTACACGCTGCGGAAATTCGGTTCGGAAGCCGTGCTCGGCTCCGCCGTGGCGCTCAGCATCATCCGGGAATTGGGACCCGTTCTGGCCGCATTGATGGTCACGGCCCGCGCCGGGTCGGCCATGACGGCTGAAATCGGCATCATGCGGATTACGGAACAGATCGATGCGTTGGATACGATGGCGATCAATCCGCTGCAATATCTGATCGGGCCCAAGCTCGTGGCCAGTTTGATCGCCGTGCCGTTATTGGTGGCGCTGTTCGACGTCGTGGGGATTTACGGGGGGTATGTCGTCGGCGTGCAGCTACTGAACGGCAATGAAGGCGCGTACTGGAGCTCGATTGAATCGGCAGTGGAATGGAAGGATGTCTATGGGGGCATCCTCAAATCCATCAGCTTTGGCCTATTGATCAGTTGGGTCTGCTGCTACAAAGGGTTTCATACCAAACACAGTGCCGAAGGTCTGGGAACGGCGACGACCGAAGCCGTGGTGCTCTCGGCGGTTCTGATCCTGGTATGGGATTATTTTCTGACGTCGGTCTTGCTCTAACATCGTGCAAGGTGAAACGTGAAACGCACCAGGAGAATGCGGCTGCGACGGCAGGGGGCATCTGCGGCCCGCACGAGGCTCCATGATTAAACTGGTCGGCGTGGAGAAGACGTTCGGCAAGCAGCCGGTGTTGCGGGGAGTGGACCTGACCATTCCCGAGGGAAAGTTGACGACGATCATCGGAGGGAGCGGCTCAGGAAAGAGTGTATTGCTCAAGCATATCATCGGCCTCCTGCAGCCGGACCGTGGACAGGTGTTGATCGACGGCAGAGACATCGCGCACCTCAAAGGCCAGGCACTCAATGAGGTCCGCAAGAAGTTCGCCATGTTATTTCAAAACGCGGCGCTGTTCGATTCGATGACGGTGTTTGAAAACGTCGCCTTCCCCCTGCGAGAAAAGCTTCGCTTGAAGGGCGAAGTCGTCACCCGGCGGGTTGAGGAAAAGCTGGAGCAGGTGGGATTGACGGGCATGGGACACAAGTTCCCGGCCGAACTGAGCGGAGGCATGCGCAAACGCGCCGGGTTGGCTCGCGCACTGGTGATGGAGCCGGAGATCATTCTGTTCGACGAGCCGACGACCGGACTCGATCCCTTGCTGGCCAAGTCTATTCACGATTTGATCGTGGCGATGCAGCAACAATTTCGATTCACCGCCGTCATGGTCAGCCATGAGATTCCTGAAATTTTCGGGATTTCCGACTACGTGGCCATGCTGAAAAATGGTCGAATTGCCGAGATGGCGGCCTCGAGCGAGTTTGTGAAAACGACCGATGAAGAGATTCGCGAGTTCATTTTCGTCGGAGGCACGGTCGCGCCGAAAGCGTTGCCGGCTGAGGGCTGCTGACAGGAGACGTTATGGAACGTGCAAAACTGGAATTGATGGTCGGAATCTTCGTGCTGGTGGGAATCGCCTGCCTGGGATATCTCTCGATTAAGCTGGGCAAGCTGGAGGTCATCGGCGGACACAATTATCCGATCGAGGCGGAGTTTACGTCGGCGTCAGGGCTCAAGCCTGGCGCATCGGTAGAAATTGCCGGGGTCGAGGTCGGCCGGGTCCGCACCATCGGCCTCAGCAGCGATCGCGCGCTCGTGGCGCTGGCGATCCAGGACGGCGTGAAATTGTATTCAGACTCGATTGCCTCCATCAAAACTCGCGGGATCATCGGTGATAAGTACCTCGCGCTCTCCGTGGGCGGAGGTGGTGATCCGTTGAAGCCCGGGGACAAAATCCGTGATACGGAGTCAGGGCTTGATCTGGAGGAATTGGTTAGCCAGTATGTACATGGCAAGGTGAACTGATCTCATCGGCACATGTGTCAGAGCAGGGCAATGCTCAAACCGGGCCGGTCGGACGAGGCGGTCACCACTCACAGGAGAGGTGTTGGAATGTCTGCAAGGCGATGGATGGCCGTGGGTGTCGTATTGGCGCTGCAACTGTTCGTGGGCGGGCTGTCGTCCGTGATGGCCGGTCCCGCCACGGAATCGATCCGAGGGACGGTCGATGAGGTCCTCAGGATCTTGAACGATAAGGAACTGAAAGCCCCGGCCAAACATGAAGACCGGCGGCAGCGCCTGGAGAAAGTCGTCGCGGCGCGATTCGACTATTCCGAAATGTCCCGGCGTTCGTTGGGTGCGCAGTGGAATCAATTGTCGGACAAAGAGAAGCAGGAGTTCGTCGATTTGTTTCGAACGTTGTTGACCAATACCTATGCCGATCGAGTGGAGACCTATTCGGGCGAGGGTGTGCAATACCTCAATGAGCGCACGGAGAAAGAGTATGCAGAAGTGCGCACCAAGGTGTTGTCCGGCAAAACCGAAATTCCCATGGACTACCGGCTCCTGAACAAAAGTGACGATTGGCATGTGTACGATGTTGTGGTCGATGGCGTCAGTCTGGTGAACAATTACCGCGGGCAATTTACGAAGATCCTTCACACCTCCTCGTATTCCGACCTCGTTGACCAGCTCCGCAAGAAATCCGAGAAGATCAAAGCTCAGTAGTGTCCATAGAGAGCGGCCGTTCCGGCGAGCGCCATGCAGCGACATTATTTTTCGTCGATCCGTCTTCTCCTGGCGCTGGCCGGACTCCTGTTCCTGAGCTCCCCGGCTCCAGCAGGGGCCGACACTCAAATTTTCCCTGTTCCGTCGGTTTCCACCAGCAAAAACGACGGGAACGACGCCGGTTTGATTGCGCCGATTCTGATCTCCGATCCGGACGGCGAATTGAAGTACCTCATGGCGCCGATGCTGATCCAGAATTCGATTGTCGGCAGCCGGGCGGTATTCAATCTCTTTAAGTACGACCCGGGGGGGCGGCAGATGAAGCTGATCGCCTCGTTGACGGAGAAAATCGAACGCAAGGTGCTGTTTGACTATGTCGATCCCGCCTTCGGGAACGGGCAGTACTTTCTGAATTTCGGCGGCACCTTCTTTAAAAATGCCACCTCGCGATTTTTCGGGCTTGGCCAATCGACGGTGCAGGCCGATGAATCCAACTACACCGCCAGAGAAGCGCGTGCTTACTGGCGGCTCGGCCTCTATGCGAATGAAGTGACGCAGGTGTCGGTCGGGCAGCGGGTCCGGCAGGTACAACTCCAGCGTGGCGCCACGGACCTGCCGTTTTCAGTCGAGCAATTTCCCACGGTCGACGGCATACAGGGCGAGTCGATCATTGTCGGGCATCGCGCCTCATTTTATTACGACACCCGTGACAGCCTGATCACGCCCACCGACGGCATGTCCGTCATGGCCTACGCCGAGCTGAATCAAAATGTCAAAAATGGCGATCACCCCGTGTATTCACGGTACGAAATCGAAGTGAAAAAGTTGTTCCCCAGCGAATCCAAGCGTGCCATTCTGGTCGTCCGGGCCGATCTGCAGGCCACGATTGGCTCGCAAGTGCCGTTCTTCGAACAGTCGTCGCTCGGCGGACAGAACAATCTTCGAGGATTCGGAATGGATCGTTATATCGACAAACATCTGATCGCCTTCAGTATCGAAGAGCGGATTCATATCCTGCGCACCAAGCTGGCGGGGGTGACGGCGGATTTTGAACTCGCCCCGTTTCTGGATACGGGCCAGGTGTTTAACTCCTTTAAAGATGTGAGTTTTCAAGATTACCGGATGACGCCGGGCGTCGGCTTTCGAGCGATTGTGCGACCGAACGTGGTCGGTCGCCTGGATTACGGATATAGCCGCGAGGGCGGAGCGATTTTCGCCGGGTTGGACTTTCCCTATTAAACGCCTGAGTGAACGGCCGGGTATGACTCATGCGGCATTTCGTCTATCTTCTCTGCATTATCGGGCTTGCCTGCGGCCTGCCGCTTCTGGCTGGGGCGGAAGGGTTTGGTCCCTTCCCGGTCAGAAATTTTCAAGCGCTAGACCAGCTGGTGTTGGCGATGCCTGGCGAGCGGGCGGCTGTGTTGCGCAAGGGGGATTTCGATATCCGTCTCGAAGCGGCCAATACCGCCACGATCGCCCGCGCTCGGGAGGAACAGGCCGATGTAACCATGAAATTCGAGACCGTCCGCGCCGGTCTGTTTCTTCGATACGGCCTCTCGGATCGATTGGAGTTGGGCGCAGAAATCCCGGCCTACCATCGGTACAGCGGCTTTATGGAAGGCGCGATTCTCGGGGTGGAGCGAGGCACCACCGGGGTCTCTCCTCCGCGGAAGGCGTTGCGGGATACCGGGTACGCCTTCAACATCTCCAATGGCGACCGCACGATGTTTCAGGGATCGGAGAATGCCACCGGATTAGGCGATATCTCATTCTATGGCAAGTACCAGCTGCTGCGAGAAACCGCGAGTCAGCCGGCATTGTCGATCCGTGTTGCTGTCAAAGCCCCGACGGGAGACACCGGACAAATATTCGGAAGTGGCCACCCGGATGCCGGCATCGGACTGGCCCTCGACAAGACTTTCGCGACCGGCTGGATTCTGTACGCCAACGTGAACGGCATTTTTCCGACGGGACGGATCGCGGGACTTGCCCTGCAACCGGTCGTCACCGGCTTGGTCGCCGTGGAATATCTTTGGACGGAGAATTTTTCCATCACGGCGCAGTTCGACTATTACTCTCCACCGTTTCACGGCACAGGAACCCGTGTGTTGGATAAAGGGGTAACCGAGTCGGTGCTCGGCGTGAGCTATCGGATACTACCGAGGCTGCTGTGGCAAGTCTATGGAGTCGAAAACCTGGACTTCATCACCGGAAGCGCCGCCGACTTTACCCTTTCTACGGTCCTTACGTACCGGTTTCGGTCGTAAGTCGACGGCGAGTGAGTCTGGAGAGCAGCAGAATCTTGACACAGACGTTTCCATATGTGAGGATGAGGCGATTTGTACGAAACTTCTTTCGCTGCTTCGCCACGACCTTCTCAAGACGATTGTTTTCCACGAAGATGAATACCTGCGTCCAATTGTCATGCTTTGACAAGGAGATTGTGCAATGTCTCTGCTAAAAAATATCCACAGTCCCGCTGATTTGAAGCGACTGTCCCCTGAACAGTTTCCGGAACTATGCCAGGAGATTCGTGAGCAAATCCTCGCGGTGGTTTCGAATGTCGGGGGGCATCTGGCCTCCAATCTGGGTGTCGTGGAATTGACGGTCGCATTGCAATATCTCCTGGATACGCCGAAAGATAAAATCGTCTGGGACACCAGCAATCAGGCCTATACCCACAAGCTCCTCACCGGACGCCGGGAACAGTTCCACACCTTGCGGCAATACGGCGGGTTGAGCGGCTTCTGCAAGCGCGAAGAAAGCGCCTATGACACCTTCAATGCCGGACACGCCGGCACCGGCGTCTCGGCCGCCTTTGGCATGGTGGAAGCACGCGAGCAGCGGGGCGAAAAACATAAGGTCGTCTGCGTCGTCGGCGACGGGGCGATGACGGCGGGGATGACGCTGGAAGGCTTGCACCACGCGGGGGGGACGAATAAGGATTTTATTGTCGTTCTCAACGACAATCAGATGTCGATTTCCCGAAACGTCGGCGCCATTTCCGCCTACCTGAATCGGACATTCACCGGTGAATTCTACGCCCGCATGCGTGAAGAAACCGGCCAGCTTCTGCGGAAGATTCCCCACATCGGGGCCGAAATGCAAAAGATCGCTCGCCGGGCCGAAGAGTTGGCCAAGGGTGCGATTCTCCCCGGTCTGTTGTTCGAGGAATTGGGCTTCCAGTATGCCGGGCCGATTGACGGACATAACTTTGAACACCTGCTGCCGACATTGGAAAACGTGCTGAAAATGAAGGGGCCGGTGCTCCTGCACGTGATTACGAAAAAGGGCTTGGGATATCAGGCCGCCATGGACAACCCCGTCTGGTTCCATGCCTGCCCGCCGTTTGTGCGTGAAACGGGCGTCCCGGCGAAAAAGGCCGTGCGTCCGAGTTACACCAGCATGGCCGTCGATGCCTTGATCAAGGTCGCGCGTCAGGACAAGCGAGTGGTGGCGATCACCGCCGCGATGTGTGAAGGCACCGGTCTGAATGCGTTTGAAAAAGAGTTCCCGGATCGGATCTATGACGTGGGTATTGCCGAGCAACATGCTGTCACCTTTGCCGCAGGTATGGCGACGCAGGGCATGAAGCCGGTCGTGGCGCTGTATTCCACGTTCTTGCAACGGGCCTACGATCAGGTCGTGCATGATGTGGCCACCCAGAATCTGTCAGTGACGTTCTGCATCGACCGTGGCGGTCTCGTGGCCGAAGACGGCACCACGCACCATGGTGCCTTCGATTTTGCATTCCTCCGGCATGTGCCGAACATGGTCGTGGCTGCGCCCAAGGATGAGAACGAACTGCAGCACATGATCAAGACCTGTGTAAGTTTCGATGGTCCCTCCTCAGTGCGGTATGCGCGCGGCGTGAGCCTTGGCGTGCCGATGGATCCGGAACCTACCGCCTTGCCCATCGGCAAGGGTGAATTGTTGCGCGAGGGGACGGATGTGGCGATCGTCGCGATCGGTGTCACGGTGTGGCCGGCGATGAAGGCCGCTGAACGGCTGGCTCAGGAAGGCATTTCCGCCGCCGTGGTCAACGCCCGGTTTGCGAAGCCGCTGGACAGCGAACTCATTCTGAAGACCGCAAAGAACGTGCGTTGCCTGGTCACCGTCGAAGAAGGCTGCAAGATGGGTGGCTTCGGTTCGGCCGTGTTGGAGACTTTGTCCGACGCCGGACTGATGTTGCGCACCAAGGTCATCGGGTTGCCGGATTGGTACATTGAGCAAGGGCCGCAGGACCTGCTGCGTGAACGGTATGGTCTCACGGTCGACGGCATTTATAGCAGCGTGAAACAGTTGTTCGGAGCCGGTGTGGTGGCGGACGACGCCGCACGCTTGGCGTCACTCGTCGGTAGTCTGCCTCACGGCGATGAGCAGGGCAGCTAATAGACCGGAGCGTAACACGACAGGCTGACAGACCCATGCATATCACCAGGAAAAAAACGCGGCAGATTCAGGCGGGATCGGTCAAGATCGGCGGTGATGCGCCGATTTCGGTCCAGTCGATGTGCTCGACCGATACGCGTGATGTGAAGGCGACCGTCGAGCAAATCCGGCAGTTGGAAAGCGCCGGCTGCGAGCTCATTCGTGTCGCGGTGCCGGACGAGGCGGCGGCGGATGCGCTGCCGAAGATCAAGGCCGCGATGACGGTGCCCTTGATTGCCGACATTCACTTCGATCATCGTCTGGCCCTCAAGGCGGCCGAAGTCGTGGATTGCGTCCGTATTAATCCCGGCAACATCGGGGCCTGGTGGAAAGTGCAGGAAGTGATCAAGGCCGTCAACGAGCGGGGCATTCCCCTGCGCGTAGGGGTGAACGGCGGCTCGCTCGAACGGCCGCTGCTGGATAAATATGGCTGGCCTTCCCCTGAAGCCCTCTCCGAATCGGCCTTAAACGCCGTCCATGCGCTCGAAGACGAAGGCTTCACCAATATGAAGGTGTCGCTCAAAGCGTCCGACGTGCATCACGCGATCGACGCCTACTATCTGTTCTCGACCCAGTCCAACTATCCCCTCCACATCGGTATTACGGAAGCGGGCACTGCCATGACCGGTGCGGTCAAGTCCGCGATCGGCCTCGGCTGGCTGCTCTCGCAAGGCATCGGTGACACGCTGCGCGTCTCGCTCGCCGCCGATCCGGTGGAGGAGGTCAAGGTCGGCTTCGAAATCTTGAAGTCACTGGAATTGCGCCATCGCGGCATCAATGTCATTGCCTGCCCCACCTGCGGCCGTGTCGAAATCGATGTGGTGCGTATGGCGAACGAGTTGGAGAAGAAACTGGGCCATATCAAGACTCCGTTGAACGTGTCCGTCCTCGGTTGCGTGGTCAACGGCATCGGCGAGGGCAAGGAAGCCGATATCGGCATCGCCGGCGGCGAAGGCAAAGGCATTCTCTTCAAGAAGGGAAAGCTGATGCGCAAGGTGCCCATGGACGAGCTCATGGACACGCTCATCTTCGAAGTTGAGCAACTGGCCAAGGAAAAAGAAGCTGAGGCGGCCGGTGTCACGCACAACGGGTCGTCGACGGACGGACAGCCGGAAGCAGGCTGGGAATTGATGGGCCATGCGCCGGATGAACAGTCGACCATCGTCCGCGATATTCCCGTGCTTCCGAGCAAGCCCTAGTCGGTCTTACGCTGGTCACCGTCTGTTTTCTCTGAAAATTCCTCCGTTTCTCTGCTCTTCGCGGTTGAGTTCCTGAAGCTCCCCCTTCTATAATCCGATCCGTGGCGCCGTACCCAAGTGGCTAAGGGAGCAGTCTGCAAAACTGCGATGCGGCGGTTCGAACCCGCCCGGCGCCTCCAACCATTCCGCTGGTCTGTCAGCGCGTTCGGTGATGCCGACCGGACTCTATTCCGTCCTCTGTTTTCCCTATTCCCCGTTGTGCTCGCGGTTCCAGTTGCCTCTTTGAACGCCCATGCGCCAGGACGCGCCTGCTCCACTGCTGTGTCAGTTGCGGACGAGACGGTCACAAGAGACACTCAGGATTCAACAGTGTGTGTTCGGTGGAACTCAGAACCTTACGCCATCAGTCAGGAAATCGTTAGAATAGGGACAGCGAGTCGCCACCGTTCGGTGGCAGATGCCCCAGTGAGGGTAATGCAAGGGCCTGTGTTGGTGCGTCTGCGTGCCGCTTGTGAGAGCATGTCAGGAATGCTCAACGCGCACTACGTACTCGCAGGCCTTCGTTTGCTGCGAGGGACCCGATTCGGAATGATCCGTTCGACCCCGGTTTGATGAGATGTGTTAGCGATGTGCCGCAAATATTTCTCGCAGAGGCCTGCTCGTCTGCAGAGGACGATGTTTTTGTCTGAAAGGATCCATGACCCCTGATCCCATATTCTTCAGAGATCTTGCGTATGTCTTTATTGCTGCTGTCGTGGGTGGGACCTCGGCCTATCTCCTTCGTCAACCGTTGATTCTCGGATATGTCTTCGGCGGCATTCTGATCAGCCCCCTGACGCCCGGCCCTTCCATTTCGGACGTCCATAGTTTCGAATTGTTCGCCGAGATCGGCGTCATCCTCCTGATGTTCAGCATCGGCATCGAATTCTCGCTCAACGACTTATTACGCGTGCGCTGGGTGGCTCTCGTAGGAGGACCGCTCGGCATTTTCCTGTCCATTCTCCTGTCCGTCGGAATCGGCCATCTGGTGGGATGGACGATGATTCAAAGCGTAGTGATCGGGTCGGTCGTGTCAGTCGCCAGTACGATGGTGTTGGCGCGGCTACTGCTGGACAGTGGAGATCTGCGGGCCAAGCATGGCCGCGTCATGATCGGGATCACGCTGGTGGAGGATCTGGCCGTCGTCGTCCTCACCGTGCTGCTTCCGGCGCTGGGCGCGCTGGAACCGGGGCGCTTCGCCACCATTGGAAAGGCGTTATGGCTGGCCGTCCTGATTCTGGTCCCCTTTTCCTACCTCACGGCCAAAGCGATTCCGCCACTGTTGACGCGGATTGCCAAAACACAAAATGCCGAACTGTTTCTCTTGGTCTCGCTGTCCCTTGGCATCGGGACGGCGGCCGTGACACAGATGGCAGGATTATCTCTCGCCCTCGGGGCGTTTCTGGCTGGATTGATTATCAGCGGTTCGGAGTATGGTCATGAAACGCTCGCCCGGCTCCTGTCCTTACGCGATGCCTTCGTTGCCCTCTTTTTTGTGACCATCGGTATCCTGATCGACCCCCGTGTGGTGTGGGGCAATCTCCCGTTGCTCGCCCTCATGCTTGGATTGATTGTCGTCGGGAAATTCGTCATCTGGGCGCTGGTGGTTCGGCTCTTCCGCTATGCATGGGGCACTGCACTGCTCGTGGGCGCCGGGCTCACGCAGATCGGCGAATTTTCGTTTGTGCTGGTGCAGGTTGCCAAAACGGCTGGCCATGTGGGCGAGGATGTCTATAATGCCACCCTCGCCGCGTCGCTGTTGAGCATTCTGTTCAACGCGCCCCTCGTGCGTTATGCGCCGAGATGGATCGCGGCCTTGCATTTTCGAATGGGGCGGGTTGCCGTGCCGGCCCAAGGGGGCGTTCAAGATGAACAAGCGGGACACGTGGTGTTATGCGGCTTCGGTCGCATGGGCAGCACGGTGGGGCTGGCCCTCGACCATTTTGAGATTCCTTACACGGTGATCGAGCGTGACCCCGACATCGTGCGGCAGTTGCGGCGGCGCGGCATCTCGTGTGTGTATGGAGATGCTTCGCAAACCGAATTACTGCACGCAGCCGGAGCTCAGCGGGCCGCGTTGGTGATTGTGGCGCTCCCGGTGATCCACGAAGCCTCCCTGACCGTTCGACGGCTGCGCGGGCTGCATGCGAACATACCTGTTCTCGTCCGGGCGCATGGATTTAGGGAAGCAGAAGACCTCAGAAACGTTGGCGCGACGGAAATTATTCTGCCCGAAGTCGAGGGGGCGCATACTCTGATTCGGCATGCATTTCAGACCTTGAAAATCCCGAAGTCCGACATTCTCGCGTATCTCAAGGTCGGGCAAGAATTCCGCGCGTCCCGTGGCGAGGGCTAGGGTATCGGGCCGTTGTGACAAACTTGATGGCGTGGAGGAGGTGACGCGTGCGGCAGTAGCGTGCCGCGGAACGATGACCGGCGGGAACCCGGGCAAAAAAAATGTGCTCTCGCAAGAATAGAGATCGAGCTACGGTAGAAGTTACCGTCCGAAATGGTAGGCGATGCCGAACATGAACAGGTTCGCTCGATAGTCGGCAGTGACGTTGCTGCGGTTAAATGTGAATTGCGCGAAGTTGTATTTGTATTCAATGAAGGGGGCAATCGAGTCTGTCAGATAGTACCGGATGCCGGCCAATACGTTAAAGCTTGGGGCAAAGGACGCTTCCGGTCTGAAATTACCGCTGGAAATATTGCCGACGTTGAGGCCGATCCCAAGACCGGCGTAGGGCTCGACTTTGTACTGATACCCGGTGACTCGAACCAAGGCATTAAACGCTAGCGAGTGAACCTGTAAGTCGGCCCCGGGAATCCTTCCGGACAGCAGCGGATTGCTGGAGGTGGGGAGCGTTTGTTGTTTGATGCCGGGTGTAGACCGGTAGGCGTCAACCTCAAGGCCAAACCAATTGTAGCCGCGGTCGTTGAAATAATGGCCGATCTTTCCGCCGTAGAAAAGGTCCTTCTGGAGGGAGACTGTTCCTGCGTCTGTCGTGTCAAAGCTGGGAGCATTCATCCCGAGTCCAGCCCCTATATACGTTTCAGCCCGGGTCGCGACCGGAACCCCTAGCAGGACTATGAACAGAAGACCGATGAACCCACGGCGCATTACTCCTCCTCCTGCCGAGACAAGCGTTGACATGGCACTTCGGTTGCTACTCTAACGAGCTTCCTGCGAGGTGGCAAGAGAGAAGTGCATCTCAGAATTGGATACAGGAAGACTCGGTCCGGTGCAACAAGGTCGGGCGCTGACAGAACCCTTGCCAGGGTGACTGGTCCCACGACCAATTCAACAGCGCGTATTCGGTATGGGTGATTTGCCGATCAATCGTTCGACCAAATCCGCCAAGGCGCAAAGAGAAGCCTGCGGGTAACACAAAATCTCTCACGAGTCCGAATTCAGTAAAGTCGCCCGCATAGTAGGCTGGATCGCCACGTTCCGTGACGAAATGCTCACCTCGCCAGATCGTCACATAGGGTCGCCAGCCGTCGAGATTGACGCCGGCCGTCAGTTGATAGCCACGGCCGCGGACGATCGGTGCCCCGCTCTGTGTTGGTTCATTCTGGCTGGTCAGGTAGAGAGCCATCACATCGATTTCACGGAACCAGGACAGGTGTGACCAGTACTGGCGAGGTTGAAAGGTGAATTGAGGGCCGAACGCAGTCAGAAAGTTGTTTCCGGCAGGCCGATCGCGAGGCAGGCCCGGCCCGAAAAAGGTCCTCGATTCAGAATATTGCGCGCCGCCTGAATGGGACCAGTAGACTTGGCCGTTGAATGCGAAGTGCCCGGCCGATGCCCGCCCCGCATAGCCTACATCAAAGCGTTCCGCTTTCTGAAACGTTTCCACCTGGTTCCAATTGATAAAAAGATCCTGTTGGTAGTGTTCCCGTTCCACCAGGAGTTGGAAGCCCTGTTCGATTGGACGGGCGAATAACATCGCGTCGTTGAAGAGCGCATCTACAAAAGGATGGTTGCGGTGCAAGGTGCCGGCCACCAGGCGCACATCGGGGATCATCTCATATTCGGCGGAAAGGATCGGTTGCACCGTATGAAACCGTTGGGTATCCGCTACCGGCAGACCGGCGAAGAGGCCGGCGTTGAGCGTCAGCTGTGGATTGACCTTGTACTGAAGCCGCGGGGCAAGGTATTGGCCGGCGAATGTTCGGTTTGCGACCGGTAGCCCATTGATCTGTCGAACGCCGGAATAGGCCACGTTATAGACGTAGGTCAAGGCGTCCAGCTTGGCGCTGAATCGGCGTTCCGAAGGCGTATCCAGGCTCTTTTCGGTGGGTGTAGATATCGACGCCCACACATCGCCGATGAGGTCGGCGTGGTTCGTGTTCCAGTTCCAGTTGAAGACCAGATATTCCTGGTTGACCCATTTCAAGGTATCGCGAGTGAAATAGTTGATCGAGTCTTCGGTATAGAACGCGCGGATTCGGCGGGCCTGAGCCCCAAATTCAATCGACGCACGGTCTCCAAGCCATATCGTTTTGGAGAGCCCGAATTCCGGGAAATTGCTCGCCCTAAATTCCGGATCCCCTTGCTGGCTGAGAAAATTCCGGCCTTTCCAGAAGGACACATAGGGGCGCCATCCAGCCAGGTCAAGCCAGGTGTGGAGTTCGTATCCGCGTCCGCGAGTGGCCTCAGCGCCGGCCTCTGGTTGGTTGTAACTCGTCAGGTAGGTAAAGCGGATTCCGAGCTGATTCCACCAGGAGAGCGCGGGAAAATAGCGAGAGGGTTCCAGCACCAGTTCAGGGCCGGCCGCGACCACGAGGTTGTCGCCTGTCTGGAATGACCGGTCGAGCTTGAACAGGGCTTGCCCGTTGCGCACCCAATGGGCCTGGCCGTTCAGATGCAAGGGGCCGATCTTCAGTTGCCCGGCATAACCGACATCGTATCGGTTGGGGGCCGATCCGCGGAAGGCCTGCTCCCAGTTGATGAACAGGTCTTGCCGATAGTGGGCAGAATCCACTAGCATTTGAGCCCCCTGCTCGATTGGGCGGAGAAACCGATTGCCCCGGTAGAACACGGCATTGTGAAAATCCTGATGGGGCACGCGTAGCGTTCCGATGATGCCGGTAATCTCATCGTTCGGCTGATAGGTCAACCGCACGATGGGACGGACCTGTGAGACTTCGTGGTCGTGCCCGAAGGGCATGTTGGCGAAGACGCCGAGCTCGGCTTCAAGCGTGGGGAGCAGGCGTTTGTAAATCGAGGCGTTCACCAGATTGCCGATGAGGGTGGTATCCCGACCTAAGCCGTTGGTAAAGGTATTGTCTTCCAGCCCCTGTTTTTCAAGATTGAGCAGGAAGGTGGTGGTGGAAAAGCGCATATCGAGGGGATGGGACGCACTGGACGTGCCGGATTCTTCCGCCATGAGCGGACTGTAGAATGCCGACAAGAGCAGAACGAGGAGCAAGGCTGCTCTGGCAGAACTGCGGCTGAAAGAGTTAGCAAGCAAATGCTTCACGCGTGGGGGCCGATGATAGAGTTGGATGTTACCGTCCGTCAACGGGCACAAAGGGCCGTTAGGTCAGGGGCTTGGCGATTTGACCACTAAAGAGTGGGAGTCTGACAGCGTTAAGGGAATGAACCGTGAGCGGCCTTATGCTCGGACATCTGTAACCGCATGAATTACACGACACTCGGGAATTCCACATTGCAAGTCTCTCGCGTTGGATTCGGTTGTGATCCCTTAGGTGGCCACGCTTGGGGCCGAGTCGATCAGGCTGAAACCTCTCGAGCGGTGATGCTGGCAGTTGAGAGAGGTGTAACACTTTTTGATACAGCAGATTGCTATGGCGTGGGGGTTTCCGAGAAACTTCTTGGAGCCGCTCTTGGAAAAAGGCGAAAGGAAGTTGTTGTAGCGACAAAATTTGGTGTGCGAATCGATCGCGACGGGAAAACGTTCTTCGATAACTCGCGCAAGTGGCTTGACGAGGCTTTGGAGTCGAGTCTGAGGCGCCTTCGGACTGACTACATTGATCTCTACCAAGTTCATTATTGGGATATGAACACACCACTCGATGAAGTCTTCGAGTATCTGGTAGAAAAGCGACAGGCGGGCAAGATTCGATGGTACGGAGTTACAAACCTGGACCTCCACGAACAGGGTGTCACGACCGTGCCGGAGGGACTAGCCAGTTGCTCTTTTGAATATAGTCTTGTCTGTCGACATTACGAACGCCAGATTCTGTCCATGACCAGTAATGGGGCTATCGGGTTCTTGTCTTGGGGGAGTCTTGGCCAGGGTATTTTGTCTGGGAAGTATGGGGAAAAGCTTCAGTTGGAACAAAGCGATCGCCGAAACAGACCAGATTATGTCAATTTTCATGGGGACAAGTTGCGGCAGAATCTGAGACTGATTAAAGCAATGCGGCAACGTCTCGGCCTGTATCCAAATATGACGCTGCCTCAAATGGCAATTCGCTGGGTACTGGATTACCTGAAGCCTACCGCAGTCCTGGTTGGCATCAAGACCTGTGAACAGTTGGAAGAAATTGCAGGAGCGTCCGAAGTCAGCCTTACGCCGGAAGATGTGGCGTTCCTTGAGCGCATGACAATATGAAAGCAGGGTTGAGCTGCAGGTGCCTTCAAATTATGAGGGAGATTCTATGGCGAAACGAATGTTTGATTTAGTGTTCTCCTTCATTGTGCTTAGCCTGGCTATACCTGTGCTGGTTCCAATAATGGTTCTGATATGGATGCAAGATTTTCATTCCCCCTTATATGCTTCGCATCGTATTGGCAAGGGTGGTCGGCACTTCCTGTTCTTCAAGATACGAACGATGGTTCCCGACGAGAGTTTGGCCCTTGTTGACACCACCACCGCCCGGGACCCGCGCATTACCGCGGTTGGGCATCTTGTTCGCGCTCACAAGCTGGACGAGTTGCCTCAGTTTGTGAATGTGCTACGCGGACACATGAGTATCGTCGGTCCACGCCCGAACGTGAAGCGAGAGACGGATCTCTATACGGAGGAAGAACGAAAGCTCCTCTCTGTAAAGCCGGGTATCACAGATATGGCTTCTATAATGTTTTCAAATCTTGCAGAGCGGCTGTCGGAAAGTAAGGATCCGAACCTGGACTACAATCAACTGATTAGACCATGGAAAAGCCGTCTGGGATTGTTGTACGTTGAGAACCAGTCATTTTGGCTTGATCTGGAGGTTGTGGGGTTAACCGCAATGTCGTTCATTTCGCGATCAGGAGCCGTGATGGGGGTGGCGAAGATCCTGAAACGAATAGGCGCGCCGAACGAGGTGCAACAGATTGTCCTGGGTGAACGAACGCTTTCTCCGTACCCGCCGCCAGGAAGTGACCAGGTTGTTATGTCTCGCCGACCTTAGACCATACGGGATAGCGGAGTTCGCGAAGTCCGGCTTTCATCCAGTCAAAGAACTATTTATTCAGTCGAGCGAAGCCCGCCCACAAATGAGTTTTTTTAGGCCCTCCCCTCTGCAAATTCTAGGTCAGTCCCAGGACAGGCTTTTCGGGTTTTTAGCTCTGATGAGCTCGGGCTTATTTGCAGCTTTCGGGTTCATGCTATTAGCGTCCAATCGTTGGGCAATCCTTGAGCCAACTGTAACTGTTTTTATTATTCTATGCGTTCAGTGGCAGGCGCTAGGACTTACCATAGCCAAGCTTGGCGTGGACAACGTTGTTTACGCCATGGTGAGCAAGGACGAAACGCTTTCCTTTATGGCGGGGGAGTATGTTCTCACTCGTGTTCTCCCGTTAACGATGATCTTTTCAGTAAGTGTTTGGTTCGTATTCTCCCCTTTGGCTGCGATTTCAATATTCTTCACGATTTTACTAGATTCCCATTCAATCATGAGAATGGCAGATCTTAATGCGAGGCGGCGGTATGCGCTTACGGCAATAGGAAATCTGTTGAACTACCCCATGTTTTTCTTCGTCACTTTTGTGATCGCAGCCTTTGTGGATGTGACTTCTGCCACCATCGCCGCCATCTTCGTCCTTGCTAGCCTCGCTCGATGGCTGTGGCTTCAAAGCGTGGACGTTGACCGACAGAGGCTGAAAAAGGTGTCCTGCAGGGTGAGCTTGGGAATGGGCGTACAGCAGGCACTTAACTATTTGCTCTTCAGAATTGACCAGATTGTCCTCGGGACGACATTCGTCAGCCTGGTAACTTTTGCTAAGAGCCCGGACTACCTTTCAAAGTATCTGTTCCTGGCGAAGTTCCCTGAGTTGGTCGCGGGTGTGATGGTGATTGTAGGGACAGTGGTTTTTCGGGAGGTCCGCATCCAGCGTCCAGTTCATTGGCCCGGTGGACATGCTCAGCTCGATGGGCATTCCCTCGTGGTATGGGGAGCGCCTGTGCTCATTTTGCTTGGGAGTGTGCCGTATGTGATGTTGTGGGAAGGCGACCCTATTGAGTCTCTTTTTGTGGTTCCCTTCTTGGTCCATGCGATATGTATCTTTCCCGCCAATCTAGTCACATATTCCATGATCCGCCAGGGATGCCTCTCTGGGCTGTTGAGGAACTTGGTTGCGAGTGTAATGATTGGCATCATTTTGGTTGTAGTGATCGCACCGCTCACCCATGGGACTGGGTTGGCCTGGGTTGTCGGAATTCAGCTAGGGGCGTTTATTGTCCTATCCTATCTGCTTCCATGGGGAGACCCCAGGAAGTTATATGCCTAGAAAAGAAGCCATTTCCAGATGGAGCCATTTGTTTTTCATGCCCAGCTTATACGGTGGGGTCATGTGGGGTGCAGCCCTTGCGCTGTATGGTGCTCGCCTCGTCGAATGGGAGCGTAACAGCGCGTACACGACAGTTATTTTTCTCATAGTAGAGGCGGCATTTATTTCATCGGTCGTTCTGTTTTCGCCAATGTATAGATCTTGGTTGTCCGCACAGAGAAGTACTGATGGCCCACAACTGAGGACATCTTCTCCGATAAGGCTGATCGTCTTGCTGCATAGTATCGGCTTCATCGGCTTAGCGAAATATGTCATCGATTTTTCAGAAGGGTTTGGTGGGATAGAGGGGTTTATCATTGCCTTATTCAGTCAGAGTTACCTAATTAGAGGAGCAGCAGAGGATACCTTTTCAATAGGAATACAGCTTTCCTACTTTGGGTGGATCGCTATTGCCCTGACCGTCTTGCAGGTGACCCAGAAGCGAATTTCTAGATGGTGGCTAACAATTGCCCTTCTTCAGTTCTGCGGCAATCTTATGTTCATAGATAGGACGAGGCCTATCTGGATACTCTTTACTTCCTTTCTGATGGTGCTGCTAGGACTGCCGAAGCTTAATGTGCTCAAGATACTAAGGTGGGCCACTCTCGGCTGTGTAATGGCTGTCACTGCTTTTCTGGGCATTGCAGAATGGATAGGAAAGATTCCCGAGGAAGGTACCTATGGGACATCTACTCTTACACCCCAAGCCGAAAATGTGTATCACTACATTACTGCGGGATTTCCATACTTTAGCAGGATTCTCGAAGAGCAAAGGGCCGTGTCTTATGTTCCAGAAAGAACGCTCTACCCAGCAGCCAAGATGCTCTCAAGCCTCAATTTAGCAGAGCCCCCTCCCTCTCAGATTAATGACTTCGAGTATCTGCCCTTTGAAACTAATGTTGGGACTTTTCTCGAACCTCTCTATCGTGATGGCGGCATCCTATTTGTCACACTCGGAATTATTACCTACAGCTTCTGCCTTGACCTGGTCGGACTTAAGTTGCTGCGTAGCCGTACACTGCTTACTACTTATGCATGGGCCAACATTTGCTTTGTTTCTTTGATGGGGTTCTTTACTCCAAAACTAAGCACGTTTCCGGTTTGGCTGTTCCTGGGCATCGCTCTATTAAGTCTTTGCTGGCCGCACTTGAGATTCAGCAAGTCATAGCGAGCATGCGGCGGGGGCTTCTTGCTTGTCACATAGTGAAGCATTTCCCAGAGACCATCAGAAGAGGAGCAGATAATCCGCGTGAAAGTCTTGTTGCTCAGTCGGAACGGCCATCTCGGCGCTAGCAGTCGGATTCGGTTTTATCAGTATCTTCCATACCTAAGGGGAGCCGGTATCAATGTGGTGGTCGCTCCTCTGCTGCCGGAGGAGTATCTTCGAAGGCTTTACATAGGCGACCGGATGCCTATGATCAGCATCGTGTTTGCCTACCTTGATCGGCTGCGGTGCCTGCTGAAGAGCCGCAGCTTCGATTTGCTGTGGATTGAGTACGAACTCTTCCCATGGTTGCCTGCTTGGATTGAAGCAATTATTTCTCAGTTAGGCGTGCGCTACGTCGTTGAATATGACGATGCAATCTTCGATCGATACCAGCTCTGTTCTCGCGGGCTAGCGCATTCTCTGTTGAAGAGCAAGATCGATGTCGTCATGCGCAAGGCAGCGTTGGTTATTGTTGGCAATGAGTATTTGGGACACTATGCAGGCCTTGTTGGCGCGAAAAGAGTTGAATATGTCCCATCGGTTGTCGATAGTCGCCGGTATCGGACGGAGAGAATCGGAGACGACGGAGCGTTTACAGTCGGATGGATCGGCACCCCTGGAACAGTGCGATATCTTAATGGTGTGCTCCCGGCACTCACGGAGATCTGTGGCAAAGGCCGGGTGCGCCTCGTTCTTGTCGGCTCTGGAAAGGTTGATCTAGAGGGCCTTCCATATGTGATGCGTCCTTGGTCGGAGGAAACAGAAATCAGCGAAATTCAAAGATTTGACGTGGGCATCGGGCCTCTAGATGATGGTCCCTGGGAACGAGGCAAGTGTGGGTACAAATTGATCCAATACATGGGCTGTGGGAGAGCCGTGATCGCATCGCCTGTTGGAGTGAATGCAAAGATCGTTGAAGACGGCGTAACCGGATTTCTTGCCAGAACGACAGAGGAGTGGGTGCGATCCCTCAATGTGCTACGCGAAAATTCTAGCTTGAGGACGCAGATGGGCGCTTCGGGTCGGAGAAAGGTTGAAACTAAGTATTGTCTGGAAGTTACAGCTCCACGTCTCATCTCGCTGTTGCGAGATGCTGCATCGCAGGTGCCTTAAATGTGTGGAATAGCCGGATTTATGACTCTTACACGTCGAATGTCACAAGGGGAACTTCGTACGACCGCTGTGCGCATGGCGAACGCGCTCCGTCATCGGGGGCCTGACGATGGCGGAGTTTGGGTTGATGTTGAAGCAGGGCTCGCCCTCAGTCATCGGCGGTTGTCGATTATCGACCTTTCTTCTCAGGGCGCTCAGCCAATGAGTTCCGCCTGCGGACGCTTTGTCCTGGTTTTTAATGGTGAGATTTACAATTTTAGAGCATTACGCGAAGAGCTGGAAGGGTTAGGTCATGGCTTTCGAGGGCATTCAGATACCGAGGTGATGTTGGCTGCCATCGTTCAGTGGGGGCTAGCCAATGCGCTTCTTCGCTTCAACGGCATGTTTGCGCTTGCTCTGTGGGATCGGACAGAGCGCGTCTTGCATTTAGTGCGGGATCGACTCGGAGAGAAGCCTTTGTATTATGGATGGATGGGTGATGTGTTTCTGTTCGCATCCGAGCTTAAAGCGCTTAGGGTTCATCCGAACTTCAGGGGGGAAATCAACCGACAGGCCGTGGCACTGTTGATGCGGTATAACTGTATCCCCGCGCCTCATTGTATTTACGAAAAGATTTCCAAACTTCTTCCTGCAACTATATTGACTGTTCAGGCGGGTAATTCTTCCTCTTCAAAATTCATTGAGTATTGGTCGGCTGGTAAGGTCGCAGAGCGAGGTGTAGCGCACCCCCTTGTGGAAACTAAAGAAGAGGCGATCGAGCATCTTGACGCTTTGTTGCGGAACTCTGTGCAGTTGCGGATGCTGGCAGATGTCCCAGTGGGAGCTTTTCTTTCGGGCGGTGTCGATTCCTCAACGGTTGTCGCGCTGATGCAGGCGCAGAGCAGTCGGCCAGTCAAGACTTTTTCTATCGGTTTTAGCGAAGCCAGCTACAGTGAAGCGCAGTATGCAAAGCAGGTGGCGAGGGCCCTGGGCACCGAACACCTTGAGCTTTACATCGCGCCGAAGGACGCGATTGAAGCTATTCCCAGGCTGCCCAGATTGTATGATGAGCCTTTTTCTGATTCGTCGCAAATTCCCACGTTTCTAGTTTCGCAGTTCGCAAGGGGCCATGTAGCAGTGGCTCTCACTGGAGATGGTGGGGATGAACTATTTGGAGGTTACAATCGCTATTTTTGGGGGAGCAGCGTCTGGCAGCATATCGGCTGGATTCCCTCTGTTATTCGTCGGCAAGCCGCCTATGCATTGACCGCTGTATCTTCTCAATCTTGGGATCATTGGTTCGCACTGTTCAAGGATGTCTTGCCTGCCAAGCTCATACAACGCAGACCTGGCGACAAGCTCCACAAGTTGTCGGAAGTCTTAGGGGCCGAAAGTCCTGAGGCGATGTACCGAGTTCTGGTTTCGCACTGGAAGCATCCAGAGCGGTTGGTGCTAGGAGCAACAGAGCCCAGCACTGCGCTGTCAGATCATCGGAGTAAGACACCATTTCCAGATTTTGCTCGATGGATGATGTACATGGATCTGGTTTCATATTTGCCGGATGATATTCTCGTTAAAGTTGACCGAGCTAGTATGGGCGTGGGTTTGGAAGCGCGTGTGCCATTCTTAGATCACCGGGTAGTTGAGTTTGCATGGCAAGTGCCCTTGTCGATGAAAATACAGCCTGGTGAGAGCAAATGGTTACTCAGGCAGGTGCTATATAAGCATGTACCGAAAAAGCTAATTGAAAGGCCGAAATGGGGGTTTGGAATACCGCTTGATACTTGGTTGCGCGGTTCCTTGCGAGATTGGGTAGAAAACCTGATTTCGGAAGAAAGGCTGCGCCGCGAGGGGTTTCTTGACTCGGCACTCGTTCGAGAGAAATGGCAAGAGCATCTCTCAGGAAAGCGTAACTGGCAATATCATTTATGGGATGTGCTCATGTTTCAGGCTTGGCTTGAAGACAACGGAGTTTCGGTAGCCAGGTCTTCTGAGGTTTGTTCCACGAGATTTTTGCATGCATGATGAGCACTGAGGACAGAGAGTGAAGGTTGCACTCGTCGTAACAGAGAATTTTTCAGCATGGCACTTTCGAAGGGGCCTGTTAAAAGCGGCGGTCAAGAGCGGACTTGATACCTATCTGATTACTCCATCCGGAGAATACGATGCACTGCTGACAGGCTTAGGTGTCACTCATATTCCAGCTCAAGTCGATAGGGTAATCAATCCCTGGCAGGACCTGCGTTTCGTGCATTCTCTCTATGCAACATGTCAAAAGTACAAATTTGATATTGTTCATAATATCTCAATCAAGCCAAACATTTACGGCGCTTTTGCTGGTAGGTGTGCAGGAATCAGATGTATCGTGGGATCTGTTACTGGCCTCGGGAATGTCTACATTGATGAAATGGGGATCCCGCACCGGCTGCTAAGGCCTTGGGTGACGCAGCTCTACCGTTTTGCCTTCAGCCTGACCGATAGGGTGTGGTTTCAGAATCCAGAGGATGTTCAGTTCTTTGTTTCCCGTGGGATCCTTCCTCCAGAAAAAGCGGTGTTAATACGAGGTTCAGGCGTTGACCTGCAGGAATTCTCCCCGTCACTAGTTAGCGCAGAGTCAACGAAACGGCTGAGGCATGATTTGGGTTTGGGTGAATCGGCCATAGTTATCACAATGGTGTCTCGCGCTTTGAAGAGTAAGGGTGTTGAAGACTTTATCGAAGCCTGTGAGATGCTAGCTCTCCGATTTCCTTCCGTTACCGGTTTGCTGGTGGGTGATGTAGAGTATGGTAACCCCTTATCTTTTTCGAAGGAATTTCTCTCCGGCAAAGAATCTGCATATTTTCGGTGGCTGGGCTGGAGGCATGATATTCGAGAAATCATGAAACTGTCCGACATTGTGGTGCTCCCTTCACAGTTTAGAGAGGGTGCCCCTAAATCGTTACTGGAAGCGATGGCAATGGGTAAGCCAATTGTAACGACTGACGTTCCGGGCTGCAGAGATATCGTGGAGGATGGAGAAAATGGTTACGTGGTGCCGCCCAGAAACCCGAGCGCCTTGGCTGGTGCCCTCCGGCACCTTATCCTGAATGAGCCGAAACGGCTTCGTTTCGGAGAGCACTCGAGGTGTTTGGTCTTGAAGTATTTCGATATGGAAAAAATCAACAAGGACATATTGGGAGAATTGTACCAATGGAGGAGCTGAATCTCGATGAGCGAAAGCTGAAAGAGATTGAGCACTCTCGGAGGAGGAGAAGTATTCTTCAGGGCTTCGAACGACGTGCAGATACACACCCTACCGAGGAAGCCTCGCAACTGCAGGATCTGGTGCGCGATTCGGAAGCTTTCAAGAAGCATTTCTCCAACATGAAATTCTACTCAGTTACTAGAGCAAGCGAGGCCTATTATCAGTCATGGTTGCGTGAGAGATGTAAGGGGCACAAGGTCTTGGACTATTGTTGCGGAAGTGGGGAGAATGGCATATTCGCCGCCCAATGTGGCGGTGATGTGATTGGTATAGATATCTCGCCCGAAGGCATCGAGAACGCTCGGATAAATGCCGCCCTGGCTGGTGTCCAAGATAGATGTCGTTTCGATGTTATGGACGGAGAGGCGCTTGATTTTCCCGATGATGCTTTCGACATCATCGTTGAATATGGGGCGCTGCATCACGTCGACTTTCCTAAGGCCATGTCAGAACTTAGGAGGGTCATTAGACCGGATGGAAAGATCATTTGCATTGAGGCCCTCAAACACAACCCATTGATTCACCTATATCGGAAATGCACGATGCATCTAAGGACGGAATGGGAGGTGGAGCATATTCTGACCGTTGATCATTTGAGACAGTCGAAAGAACACTTTGAGCAGGTCAATGTGAGATTCTTTCACCTAGCGGTGCTCTGCGCGGTTCCGTTCCGTAAGACGCGACTGTTCAAGCCTTTGCTTCGCATATTGGAGCGCGTGGACGACATCTTCCTAAGGAGTCGATTATTCGGGAAGTATGGCTGGATAATGGTCTTCACCCTTTCCCTTCCCAAAAAGTTGTCTGGGATGGACAATCGAAGTGCTTCCCAAAGTCGATAGTTGTAAAGTAAAAATTCCTGGCACAAGGGCACGACCACGCCTTTATCCGGAAAGATCCAACCATGGGACGTATTGAAGAAGTGTCAGGTAAATTGGCAGTTCGGATCCTTCGAATGATGCTACGCATCAGAGTATTTGAGGAGATGGTAGGTGCACTGGTGACGGCGAACGAAATAAGGACCCCCTGCCACCTCTCGATCGGGCAGGAAGCCATTCCCGCCGGCATCTGTGCTGCGTTGCGCCAGGATGATTCAGTGTGGGGTGGCCATCGGTCGCATGGGCATTATCTGGCGAAGGGCGGAGATCTCAACGCGATGATGGCTGAGATTTTCGGGAAAGCCACCGGTTGCGCCCAGGGGCGTGGTGGCTCGATGCATCTTGTGGCTCCAGCCCAGGGAATTTTCGGGACGGTTCCTTTGGTCGCGGCCACGATTCCCATGGCCGTGGGGGCTGCCCTCTCGGCAAAGTTGCGGGGGACGGATCAGGTGGCGGTGGCGTTTTTCGGGGACGGCGCGACAGACGAGGGGCACTTTCACGAATCGCTCAATCTGGCGGCGCTCTACAATCTGCCCGTCGTTTTTGTGTGCGAGAATAACTTCTACTCCACCCATCTGACGCTGAAGGAACGGCGGGTGAAAGACAATATCGTGGAAAGTGCCGCGCTCCATGGGTTGAAGGGTGTGGTGCTGGACGGAAACGACGTGACGTCTGTCTATCAAGCCGCGCAGGAGGCCGTGCGCCGCGCGAGAAGCGGCGCGGGTCCCACCTTGCTGGAGTGTCGAACGTATCGATGGCGTGGGCATGTGGGGCCGGCGGCCGACCTCGAGGTGGGGGAGGAGCGGCGGCGTGAGCTGGATGAATGGCAGCGCCGCGATCCGATCGCGCAATGCCGGGAGTTGCTCAGCGCGCGCGGTGTTTCTTCCGACTTGTTTGATTGTCTTGAAGCTGACATAAGGGCGGAAGTCGACGACGCCGTGAGGTTCGCGCGGCAGTCCCCCGGTCCGGATGAGAGCGAATTGCTGCATCATGTGTATGTGTCCCGGCGAGGAGTCTAAGTCGATGCGCCAGTTGACATACGCAAAGGCCATCCGAGAAGCGCATGCCCAACTGCTCGCAGCAGATCCGCGGGTGTTCTTGATCGGTCAGGGTGTTCGGAACCCCTGGTATGCGGGCACGAGTCTGCAGGACCTCGACAAGGAGTTCGGCAAGGACCGCGTGATTGACTCTCCAGTGTCTGAGAATGCCACCACCGGAGCGGCGATCGGGGCAGCGATCACAGGGATGCGTCCCATCGTGTTTCACCCGCGCATGGATTTTATGTTGCTGGCGGCCGACCCCATCATGAATCAGGCGGCTAATTGGTCCTACCTCTTTGCCGGCCAGGTCTCCGTGCCGGTCGTGATACGGGCCGTCATCAATCGGGGAGGCGAGCAAGGCGCGCAACATTCCCAGGCCGTTCAAGCGCTGTTTGCGCACGTGCCGGGGCTGAAGGTGGTCATGCCTGCCACTCCGCACGATGCCAAGGGGCTGCTCATCGCCGCCGTTCAGGATGGGAATCCGGTGCTGTACATCGACGACCGCTGGCTGTATGAAGTGGAGGGGGACGTGCCGGACGGCCTCTACGAAGTGCCGATCGGATCGGCGGCGATTCGCCGGAGCGGGAAAGATGTCACCCTGGTCGCCACTTCATACATGGCAGCTGAGGCGGCCAAGGCGGTTGAGATGCTGGCGCAACGGGGCATCGATGTGGAGTTGATTGATTTACGCTCGATCAAGCCCTGGGATCGTAATCTTGTCTATTCGTCCGTGGGAAAGACCGGCCGCTTGGTCATTGCCGACGCGGCCTGGATGAGCGGCGGGATCGCGGCGGAAATCGCCGCTTCAGTGGTCGGTGAGATTTTTCATGCCTTGAAGGCGCCGATCGCTCGGGTCTGTTTGCCGGATGCGCCGGCCCCCACGTCGTTCGTGCTCGAGCAAGCCTACTATGTCGGCGCGGAGCAGATTGTGTTCGCGGTGGAGAAAGTGCTTCTGTAAGGTAACCGCTTTTTGTGCGGCGTATCTCGACCCATTAATTGCCCCCTGCAGTCCGTATGCAAAGCTCATAGCCTGAGATCGCCCGAGCGATCATCGACTGTTTGGTGAACGGCGATCTCATCACCCAGTAGGCTAGGTTCGTCTCCGGGCCCGTCCAAGGGCTGGATTCGGCGATCGAAGGCAAGGTATCCTTCGAGGCCGAAATCGCGGAGTTGAGTCAGCGGGGCTTTACCCGTCTGGGACATGCCATGGTTCCTTCGTTCACCACATCGTTGACCGTTGCCCAACGACGGTTCCTGCTCTTTGTCGCGCACCTGGGGCTCGCGGCTTTCTCTAATTGGTTGGCCTTCCTCCTTCGTTTCGATGAAGACATTCCCGCGCAGCAGTGGGAATTGTTCGCGTCCATGCTTCCGCTGCTATTGACGATCAGGGCACTGACTTTCTACCCGTTCCGACTCTATGACGGGCTCTGGCGCTATATGAGTTTATGGGATGTTCGCGATCTCGCGCTGAGTATCGGCGCCAGTTCGCTCATATTCGCCGGAGTGGTCCGCCTCGGGTTGGGGATACGGGCCTATCCCTCGTCGATCTTTGTGATCGATGCGTTGCTGCTGTTGTGCCTCTTCGCCGGTTTGCGTGCGTTCCCTCGGCTCCTACGGGAACCCGGATGGATGGAGACAGGGCTCAAGCGGGTTCTGATTGTCGGCGCCGGTGATGCCGGGGCGATGATCGTGCGCGAAATGCGAAACAATCGATCCTATGGCTATCAGCCTATCGGGTTCATCGACGACAATCCGGCGAAGGTCGGGCACCGTATTCACGGCGTGAAGGTGTTGGGAAATCGGGCTGATCTGCCTCAGGTCATTGCCGAGTCGAGGCCCGATGTGGTGCTCGTGGCCATGCCGAGTGCGGCGTCCGGGACGATTCGGGCGGTGGTGAAGGCGTTGGAACCGTTTCACCTGCCGATCCAAACCCTGCCGACCTTGCGGGATTTGCTGCAATGCCGGGTGGAGGTCAGCCAGATTCGTAACCTGTCGATCGAAGATCTGCTTGACCGGGTGCCTGTGGATTTGGACCCAGAACCGCTCCGGGCCCTGGTGCGGGGGGCGCGCGTGTTGGTCACCGGGGCGGGAGGATCGATCGGTTCGGAGTTGTGCAGGCAGGTGGCTCGATTGTCTCCCGCGGCGTTAGTGCTGTTGGATCGGTATGAGAACGGGTTGTTCGCCATCGCGAATGAACTCGCGGCCGCCGGCCATACGTTCATCGCTCCTGTGATCGGTGATATCACGGATGTCGGCCAAATGAACCGGCTGTTTGCTGAGCATCGTCCGACGCTGGTGTTTCATGCGGCTGCGCATAAACATGTGCCGCTGATGGAAGGAAGCCCTTGCGAAGCCGTCTTGAACAATGTCGGCGGCACCAGGATCGTGGCGGAAGCGGCGCATCGCCATGAAGTGGAGCGGTTCATTTTGATTTCAACCGACAAGGCCGTGAATCCGGTCAGTGTGATGGGGGCGAGCAAAGGCGTGGCGGAATTGCTGGTGCAGAAGCTGGCCCGGTCGTCACGGACGATGTTTGCGACCGTGCGATTCGGTAATGTGTTGGGGAGCAACGGTAGTGTGGTACCGCTGTTTGTCGAACAGATCAAGGCGGGCGGGCCGGTCACGATTACGGATCCGAACATGCGCCGCTATTTCATGCTGATGGCTGAGGCCGTCCATCTTGTGCTCCATGCGGCAGGGTTGGCGAAAGGCGGGGAACTCTTCGTGCTGGAGATGGGGGAGCAGATCGGTGTGGCCGATATGGCACGCAATCTCATCCGGCTGGCTGGCTTTGTCCCGGACAAAGACATTGCCCTAACCTATGTGGGGTGTAGGCCGGGAGAGAAACTGGTCGAGGAATTGGTCGCCGGCCATGAACGGGTGGAGACGACTGCTGTATCAAAAGTGCTCTGCGTCAGACCGGACCCTGCGCGCGATCTCTCCCGCCTGCCGGCGCTCGTCGCCCGGTTGGAAGAGTCGGCCGCTGAAGGAAGTGTGGTACACGTGCTCAGCCTCCTCCGCTCGATCCTTCCCGCGTACCGTTCCGCCGTCGCTCCCATTGTTCAAGAGAGCGCTCACGATTCTGTCGGGATCGGGACGGAAAAGCCACTCCCTGCATCTGTCGATATTGTGACGGTGTCAGGGCCATCGCCGACCGGGCGACCCAGGCGGGCATGATGCGGGGTCGTTGCGTGGTACGGACGGTGAACCAGTCTTTTCTGCCGGTTCTCACTGCCCCCCTTGCGGTGCTTGTCCGGCCTGTCTTGTGAACGCTTGTCGCACCTCATTTGGGTTCCTCCTGAGTCTGGTCCTGTGCCTGGTCTTGAGCGGGCCTGCCCTCGCATCCAGCAATCTTCCGCTGCATCACTGGGGATACGATGCGATCGAACGGTTGATCGCTCTGGGGGTGATCGACCGGGCCTTGGTCGGGGCGAAGCCGTTTACCCGCATGCAGGCGGCCCAGTATGTGGCGCGCGCGATCGAGCGGGTGCGCGCCGACGAGATCGACATTGACGGCCGGGAAGCCATTGCCGAGCCGCTGTTGGAACGGTTGCTGGCGGAGTTCCGTCCGGAGCTCATTCGCCTCGGCACCATCAGGACGCGCTCTGATGACAAAACCGGTTCGTTGCGGTTCGGCGCTCGAGTGACCTCTGAGGTTGATGCGTCATCGATCGGCGGCGGACAAACGATCCGGTTTCGAGAAAATCGGGGCGGGGAATATTTCGTCAACGGCGTGCAGAACCAAACCGATGTGCGGGCCTGGGCAGAGTTGAACGAGTGGGCCGCCGTGATGGTCCAACCCAAATTCATCAGCAATCGCCATCTGTTGGGATTGGGTGCGACCAACAATAGCGATAATGTTTACCTGCGCGAGTTCAGCCTCAAGTTGAGTTATGCCAACATCGCGCTGGAAGTGGGGCGGGGGACGCAGTGGTGGGGGCCTGGGTATCATGGCTCTCTGTTGCTGACCGATCATGCGTTTCCGATGGACATGATCAAATTGGGGACGGAGCGGCCCTTCCAATTTCCGGGATTTCTCAGCGGTTTGGGAGACTGGAAGGTCAATGCCTTTCTGGCTCAATTGGAACGCAATCGCGATTTTTCGCGCGCGCGTGTCTTCGGCCTGCGGATCAGTTACCTGCCGGTCCCCTGGTTGGAGCTGGGGCTCACGCGTTTGACCCAGTTTGGCGGGCGCGGGCGCGATCAATCGTTTCCTGGAACGATCGTCGATACGTATATCCATCCAGCCAATCAGGGGTCTGACAAAGATGTGAACGAGCAAGGGATGGCCGATTTCCGGCTCAGGCTGCCGTCGGTGCCCTATTTGATTCCCTTTCCTGGCGGCATGCAGCTCTATGGGGAGATTGGGACGGAGGATAAGTGGTCACAATTGCCGATCCCGAGCCGCGCGGCGTTTTTAGGCGGCATCTATATTCCACAGGTGTTTCAAGGCGACACCATGGACCTGCGTATTGAATATGCCGATACCGACTACGGACGCCGACGACATCCGGAGCTGAGCGGCGTCTGGTACAACAACGGCACATATACCAGCGGCATGCGCTACCGGGGGTTTCCGTTGGGGCATCATATGGGCACCGACGGGACGGACTTTTTTGTGCGCAGCACCAGGTATCTGACCGACACTCTGCAGTTAGGCGCGAACTTCAACATTCAGGAACGGGAACGGGGCCAGCCGGTTCATGAGAAAAAACGGGAAGCCGCCGTCGATCTGACCTGGTGGTATTCCAGAGACATTCAGGTCATGGGTGGATACACTTTTCAGCGTCTGAGCAACCCCGGCCAGATCTCGGCCATTACCCCGTTCGCTGAGACCTTCGCCGCCGGAGTCACCGCGAAAAATCATCTCTTGTGGACAGCCGTGGCGGTGCAATTCTAGCTGATCTGGTTCCGGCCTCGATTGACTGAGCCGGTGACTTTGGATTAGAACCTACAGTCGTTATCCACAGGCAGGATTGTTAGGACGATATGCATATGTCACTGCAATGGCGTGCGCCCCGTGTTTCTAGTGGGCAAAGAGCAGGCCGGTGGATGAGTGCGGTGATCTGGTTGTTGGTAGGCGGTATGGTCCTGCCACCGTCGTTGCTCGCGCAGACGCTCACGAATCCTGTGATTCCTTCGTCTCCATCCGGTTCATCTGTCAGCCCGTCGATCGGCAACCAACTATCCCCTTTCCTTCCGTTCGGCAATTACGGGTTGCCGACCCCTCCGGGACAGGCCATTGTGACCAACCCGACGGCGACCCAGCCAATTGTTCCTCAGCATGCGCCTTGTCCGACCCCGACGGCACCAGACCTGTCGCCAGAAAACACGGTGCCCAATCTGAACGATTACTGGCCCATGGCGGCGAATAGTTTGCTTCCGACCTCGGTCGAACAACGTATGCGACAAGAGGAGGAAGAGCGCGACCGCCAACTCGAACGACTGCAGGCCGAAAAAGAGAAACGGGGTTTGGAGTTGCAGAGTCAGGTGGAGCGGGAAAAGAAGGGCGTCTCTCAGCTCAACGGGCTGCAATCGGCGGTGCAGGGGGCAGTGGGCGGCATGCCGGGGCAGTTTCAAACTCAGCTCAATCAACAAAAACAGCAGGTAGAGCAAAAGCCCTTTACTGCGGAACTCTTGCGGCATCAAGACTTTTCTGTGGAAGAGGCCTTTGCGCAATTTTCGGTGCTGCAAGGGATCAAAAGTCGCTTAAAGCAGTTCGGCTATGATTTTTTCGACGCACATGCCGGCGGGTTCACGTCGCTTCAGGATGTGCCGGTTGGACCGGACTATGTGATTGGCCCGCAGGATTCGCTGGCCGTCCACATCTGGAATGTGCCGGATCAAAACTTCAATCGTAGCTATATCGCACCGGTCGAGCGAGACGGGATGGTCGTGATTCCGCAAGTCGGTGCCATTCCGGTCGGCGGCCAGACGTTTTCTCAGGCGGAGCGGACCATTCATGCTCGCTTGAGCATGCTGTTGAAGCGTTTTGAATTGCACGTGTCGATGGCCCGCATCCGGACCATGAAGGTGTATGTCGTCGGGGAAGTCGCGCGGCCAGGAGCCTATGAGCTGAGTGCGTTGGCAACGGCCTCGAATGCGATTTATGCGGCCTGCGGACCATCCCGGTCTGGTTCGCTGCGACAGGTCCGGATCATGCGGGATGGAAAAACGGTTGGACAGTTGGACTTGTATGAGTTTTTGCTTCAGGGAGACCGGCGACAGGATAATCGGCTTCAGGCCGGCGATGTGGTCTTGGTCCCGCCGCTTGGGCCGGTGGTCGCCATCAGTGGATCGGTCAAACGGCCGGCGATTTATGAATTGAAGCCGGGCACTCGGTTGACCGAACTGCTCACCTTGGCCGGAGGCCTGACACCGTTATCCGACCGCCAGCGCTGCCATCTATTCCGACAGGATCCGGCGTTGAAAGAACGCAATATGATCGATGTGGACCTCGTGCGGGCGCTTGCGTCGCAGGGGCAGGAGAAAAGTCGTCTTGGGGTCGAGGGAGGAGATCCACTCCTCATGGATGGTGATTATATTCGCATCGCCACGTTGCCTACGCAGGTGGTGAACGTTGTGAGTCTCGTTGGTGCGGTGAAAAGCCCTGGGCCGTATGAATTTCGAGCCGGGATGCACGTGAAAGATATCCTCACTCCCGAACAACTCACGGTTGATGCGTATGCCGATCGCGCCGAGATCGTTCGGACCGATCCGGCCACGTATCTGACGAAGGTCATTCCCTTCAGTCCCACAGCGGTCTTTGAAGGGCGGGAGTCCGACAATCATGTGTTGAATCGATTGGACCAGGTTGTCATCTCAAGCCAAATGCGCGCCCCGGCTCTGGTGTTGGTGGAAGGGGAAGTTCGGCGAGCGGGATACTTCACCATTGAGATCGGCGAGCGGTTGAGCTCGGTGTTGAAACGATCCGGCGGCTTTACGCCGAATGCGTTTCCGAACGGCATCGTCCTGGTGCGGGAGTCGGTCAAGGTGAAACAGCAGGCCGAACTGGATCGGTTTATCGCCGCCGAGCGGCAGCGATTAACGGCGCAATCGGCCGGAATCGCGGCTGGCACCGCCGGGTTGAGCGTCATGGCGGGGGCAAGTGGCGCCATGGCGGAGCAGCAGGTGCTGGCCTTGCGTCTCCAGCAGCTCGAGGCGACCGCATCACGGATCGAATTGGGCCGTGTCATTGTGAGTCTGGATTCGATTGAACGTTTGGAGGGCACTGAAGACGATATCATTCTGGAGTCGCGGGACCGAATTACCATTCCGACGCCGCCACAAACGGTCGGGATCATTGGTTCCGTCAAGAATCCTACGTCTGTGGTCTATCGGCCGGGCTTGGACCTGAATGACTACTTACGCCAAGCCGGTGGCGTCACCGAAGATGCCAATAAGCGTGAAATGTATGTGATGCGGGCGAATGGGACCACGGATTCGTCGTATCTTTCCGCGAAGGAAATGCGCCCAGGAGATACCATCGTGGTGCCACAAAAAATCGAGGCGCGTCCCCCTCAGCTCGCGTTGTGGCAGACCGTGGCCAGTATTATCGGCAGTCTTGCTCTGACCGCCGCCGGCATTGCGGTGGTCGGCCGATAGTCGATCGGATTGTCTATGGATTGGCCTTCGGATAGTCCCCACGCGCTTCTGGATCCACCTCGCTCTCAGGCTGAGGCACCTCCTTCTGCCGACCAGTCCGTGACATTGTTTGACTATTGGGATGTCCTGGTTGCTCGACGAAAGATAATTGCGGGTTGCTTCCTGATGGGGACAGCTCTTACGTTGGCGATCAGTCTCCTTCTCCCGAAAATCTACGAATCCACGTCGTCTGTCTTGCCGCAGTTGGAGTCCAAAGAGGGCGGGATGTTATCGGCATTGCTGAGCTCCCCTGCTGCCGGCGGCATGGCGCAGAATCTTGGCCTTGGGTTGCCTGGTCTGCCTACCACACCGACCGATGTGTTTGTGTCGATTTTGAAATCCCGTCTGATGGCCGACGAGGTGATTAACAAATTCGATCTCATGAATCGATATCATGAGAACACGATGGTCGATACCAGGAAGGAATTGGAGGACCACCTTCGGATCACTGTCACGAAGGAGAAGGTGGTCAAGGTGTCGGTGGAGGATGAAGATCCTCAGGTTGCCGCGGACATGGCAAATTTTTATGTGGCGAACCTCGATCGACTGAACCGAACCGTGACGGTGAGCAAGGCCGGCCAAAATCGCGTGTTTCTTGAGCGGCGATTGGGCGAAACCATGGAAAGTATGGCGAAGGCCGAGGAGGCGTTACGGGATTTTCAGGCGAAAAATAAGACGGTCGCAGTCGAGGCGCAAGCGAAGGTAATGATCGAAGCTGCGGCGATGATTCAAGGGCAGATCACGGCACAGGAAGTCCAAATGCAAGTCATGGGTGGCTATCTGTCGCCGGACAATCCCGATCTTGCCAGAATCCGGTCGAATGTTGACGAGCTCAAGAAGCAGCTGGCCACCATGGGGTCAGGGAAGGACGCGAAGGGCATCTTGTCGAGCGATCGCCTTCATCCGGCCATGGTCGCTGTGCCTGATTTGGCGCTACAATTCGGCCGGCTCTTCCGGCAGGTGAAGGTTCAGGAGACCATTTTCACCTTGTTGACGTCGCAGCATGAGCAGGCAAAGATTGCCGAGGCCCGGGATACTCCGACCGTGCAAGTGTTGGATCCGGCCATACCGGCCGATAAACGAACTCGTCCACGGGTCTTGCTCAACACCGTAGTGGCTGGAGTGTTGGCACTTGTCATCGGTACATTCACCGCCTTCTTTCTCGACTATCGTGCTCGGGTTCGCCGGATGTCAACGCCTACGTGAAATTGACGATTTTTCAATGGCAATGGTAGAATCCGCACGAGTTCTCTGCTAGAAGGCCGGAAGTCTCAGTCGTTACTCACATTCACATTTACCAGAATAGGAGAGCGGGATGGCTGTTCCAGTCTCCCAGATGTATACAGTGACCAAGTACGTGTTGACCCAGAAACTCCGAGGGGTCAAGCGGTATCCGCTCGTGCTCATGCTCGAGCCCCTGTTTCGCTGCAATCTTGCCTGCGCGGGGTGCGGCAAGATTCAATATCCGGATCATGTGCTGGATAAGCGGTTGACCCCGGCGCAATGCTGGGCCGCGGCCGATGAGTGCGACGCCCCGATCATCAGTATTCCCGGCGGCGAACCGCTGATTCATCCGGAAATGCCCGAAATCGTGCGCGGTCTCGTCGAGCGGAAGAAGTACGTGTATCTTTGCACGAACGCCATTTTGATGGAACGGAAGCTCGATGAGTACCCGGCATCAAAATTCCTGACGTTCAGCGTTCATATGGATGGTTTGCGGGATGAGCACGATCTGGCGGTGTGCCGCGATGGAGTCTACGACGTGGCCGTGAAGGCCATCAAAGCTGCGCTGAAGCGAGGCCATCGCGTTACCACAAATACGACGTTGTTCGACGATGCCAATCCGGAGCGCGTGCGGAAGTTTTTTGATGAGATGATGGGGCTGGGCGTCGAAGGCATGATGATCTCGCCGGGGTACAGCTATCAAAAGGCCCCTGACCAACAGCATTTTCTGAAACGGAGCCGGACAACCGAACTGTTCTCGAAGATCCTCAGCAATCGCAAGCGCGGATGGCAGTTCAACCAGTCCCCCTTGTTTCTGGAGTTTCTCATGGGCAAGCGCGAATATCAGTGCACGCCTTGGGGAAATCCGACGTATAACGTGTTCGGGTGGCAGCGCCCCTGCTACCTGTTGCAAGAGGGATATGCGCCCAGTTTTCGAGAGCTCATGGAGAAGACCGATTGGGATGCTTACGGCACGGGCCGCAATGAGAAATGCGCGGACTGCATGGTGCATTGCGGGTATGAGGCTTCGGCGGTGGAGGATACCTTCGGGTCCTTGTCCGGCTTCACCAAGACCGTCAAGATTACGCTCATGCCGAATGCGCGATAGCCGGCATCCATCAGTATGGCAGCCGGCATGGTGAGGCGTTTGGTCGCGAGCCGGCCGAATGCTTCACCGTCACCCTTTACAAGACGAGAAGACTATGACTGACGCGAAGTACCACGCGCCGGAGACCGGTAGCCTTGAGGGCCGTGTCTTTCGGCCCGCATCCCCCACTGAACTGCAAGAGGCGGTCGAGCTGGCCTTCGATTACCGGGGAGATATCACGGTAGACCTGAAGTCCGGTGGTCAGGTGACGGGGTACCTCTTTAATCGAACGGCGACAGGTGGCCAGCCCGCCATCGAGTTGTTTCCCTCCACCAGTAGCGGGACCGTGACCATCCCGTATTCAGAGGTGATGTCGATTGCCTTCACGGGTGAAGATACGGCCACAGGCAAATCCTGGGAAGCCTGGATCGCCAAGAAGGAATCGGAACGACGTAAGGACATCGACCGCGCCGCGGCGGAAGCTCAATCGCGCGGTCATCTCTAAGTGGTGGTCTCACTGATCCGTGGCTCGATTCTCGTGATGTGCCGTTAGCGTTTTCCTCTTCGCCAGTCGCGCGACTTCTCTCCTCGCGCAGCCGCAATTTTCGAGGCGGATTTCATCGTTGATCCCTCCGTTTTACTCCACCCATTTGTTGACAAAGAGGGGGGGCTATGCTAGAAGAGTCGGCCTCAAATTTGGGGCGAGTCCGTGTCGAGGAAGCCTCTCGTAAACAGGCTCTGGACGGGATGTTTGTGAGGCTGAAACGCAGTCCGACACGGATCGAACGTATGCGAGGGCGGAGAGCGATTAGTAAGAATACCGCCTGGCATTTCGTGCTGGTTTGGGGTCTGATCGCGACATTGTGTGTGCCGTCGATCCTGTTTGCGAGTCATGCCGCCGACCATCGATTTACCGTCGAAGGGTTTGTGTGCGGCAAGGATGGTCGGCCCGCCGTCAATGTCGAGGTGCTGGTCAAGGATACGCGAATCACGGTCGGCCAGACTGTGACGACGGACGGTGACGGATACTATAAGGTCACTCTGCATCTGCATAATGATAACGTCGGCGACCCGCTGTTGGTCGAAGTTGGCGGGGAGCAGAAGAATTTTAAGATCCAGTTCGACCCGAACGATCTGGAGACGGAACGTAAGCTTCGAGTTGATTTCGGAAGTGGGTGCGAGCGCGATCTTGGTCCTCCGCAGTGGTTGTTGTACGGGCTGGGGGTCGCGGCTGTTGCTATTGTGGGATGGATTGGGCTAAAGATCTCCCGCAAGCGGATGCGAGAAGAGCAACGGCGAAAGAAGGGACAGGGCAAGCGGCAGAAATAGGGCACGGTCCGTGGGGCATTGTTCCTCGCCGGATCGAATAGCAAGAAGTAGGCGGGGAAGTCCAAACGTGACCTCGTTGTATTGTGAGTCTTGACGCTTTTGCTGTGGTTGCTCGTTGCGCCGCAGGGAAGCGTCTTTTTTTTCTGTCGATGGTAATGGGTGTCTGCGTCTGAAGCGGCGCGGGCATGAAGAAAGGAGCGGGAACTTTTTTATGAAACAAGCAGGCATGAAGAGATTGGCTCTGATGGTCGGCATTCTTGGTTTTGGGTTTGGTGTCGTCGGATGCGGTGGCGGTGAAGGCGGCGGCGAAGGCCCGGTTGTTCCGCCACCCCCTGCCCCTGCTGAGTATGCCGACAAGCATATGCCTGCCGGTTGGTGGACCGACCCGAAGATCCTGGAAGAGGGCAAGGAGTTGTACATCGGCGGCAAGAATCCGGACGTCAATTGCGCCAGCTGCCACGGCAAGGATGGCAAGCCGGTCAAGGCCGGGGCTCGCGACTTCCGCAACGGCGACCGCATGAAGCTGTATTCGGATTCGGTCTGGTTCTGGCGTATTTCTGAGGGCGTGCCGAACACGAAAATGAAGCCGTGGAAGAGCAAGTTGTCCGAAGAAGATCGCTGGAAGATTTTGGCGTTCGAGCGCTCGTTCGGCTTGTCCGGCAAGGGCTGGGATACAAATAAAAAGGACTGGGTGCCTGCTGACCAGGTGAAGTAATTCGCGTCTGGTTCGGTTCGAGTCATGGGTCAATCGGTAGGAATGAGGAGGAGCGGCGAGACATCATGAAAATCTGGCAGCGCTGTTTGTTGGTTATGTTCGCGCTAGTGGCGGTATTGGGAGGAGTGGCCTATGCCCAGGCTCCCAGTGCGCCCCCCGTGGAGTTCCCTTACACCGGGAATCGCACGGCGGTATGGATCGTCGCTCAGCTCCACATTCTCTTTGCGGGATTTATTTTGGGCGCTCCGATTTTTGTAGTCATCTCGGAGTGGCTGGGATATCGCAAGCAGGATCCCCGCTATGACCGGCTGGCCAAAGAGGTCACCAAGGTCACGGTCATCCTGTACAGCATGACGGCCTTGACGGGCGGCCTCTTCATCTTCGTGCTGCTGGCAACCTATCCGCAGTTTACGACCTGGCTCATCAATCACTTCTTCCTGATTTTCGCCGTGGTCTATCCGCTCTTGTTCATCGGCGAAACCATCGTTCTCTACATGTACTTCTACACATGGGATGCCTGGAAGGGTGAAAAGAAAGGGCGCCACATTGCGTTGGGCGTGCTGCTGAATCTCATCGGCTCCATCACGCTGTTTGTCATCGATGCGCCGACCTCGTTCATGAACACGCCGGTCCGAGCGGAAGGTATTTCCCCGGCCGAGTTTTTGGCGACTGCCTCTCTTTGGGACAAGGTCTTCAACTACAGCTGGATGCCGCTCAATTTGCATCGACTCGTGGGCAACGTGACCTTCGGTGGATTCGTGGCGGGGCTGATTGCCGCCTACATGTTCATGGGGTCCAAGAAGGAAGAGGATCGGGCGTATTACGATTGGATGGGCTTTGTCGGCAACATGATCGGCGTGGGTGCGTTGTTGTTCCTGCCGTTCATGGGCTACTTGCTGGCCTACGAGCTCTGTGACTACGACGCGTCCATCTGCCCCTACATGATGGCGGATCAATTATCGATGTTCTTTGAGATGCAAGGGGCCATGATCGGTCTCATCTTCCTCGCCAGCAATTACTATATTTGGCTGAGTATGAAGCGGATCGAGGGGGTGGAGCGGGTTCGCATGACGGTGGTCGCGCCGATCGTCATGGTGTTGTTGCCGATCGTCATGACGAAGGTGCTGACCGATTATCCTGTGCCGGATCCCACATCGTTGGCCTTCCTCATCCCGCTTCTGTTGGCACCGGCCATCCTGGGACGTTTCATTCCGCTGACGGTCTCGTCGAGCACGGTCATTAAGATCGGCTTCTTGATGGTCGTCGTGGGCAACGCCATCTGGATGACGCCGCATGGATTCGTGCCCACCGGCGCGAAGTTGGTGGCCGAATTGGAGCTGCCGTCTGATTGGAATTTCCTGGCGCTCATGCCGGCGAAAAATTCCGCGGCGTTCACCTTAGTCTTCGTCACGGTTGTGAACTATGTCATTTACAACCGGGCCGTGTCCCAGGGAACCATTGTGTGGGGCAAGATCGACTTTGCTTCGCAGTTCGTCCTGGTGTTCCTCGCGTTCAGCGCGATTTGGACGATGGGCCTGATGGGCGCCGTGCGCTCCTTGTTGCGGAAGTACTTCCATACGTACAACCTGTTGCCGGATTTCACGGCGGAATCCTTTACGCCGACGCTGTCCTATTCAGCTTGGTGGATCACCGGCATTACGATCGTCTTTTACGCAGTGGTCAGCTTCGCGATTATCGTGACCTTGCGCCCCTCTGATTCAAAGGGCCACGCGCACGAGGGAAGCCCGGTTCCGGCAGGGGCCAAGTAGGGCGGTCACCATACTGGAAGGGCGGTAAACGAGGGCATTCATGGGAAACATTATTAAAAAGTTGGTTGTGGGAGTCGTTGTCGGCGGAATTTTGTTCGGCGCCACCAACGCGCTGGGCTTTCCGTTCGTCTTTCAGGCGCTGTTTTTTGGTTATGCCATGCTTGGCGCCATTGTTTTTATGATCCTCGATTTTCCGACGCTCAAGCCATTCGGCGGGGTCAAGGCAGTCGGGGCGCTGCTGGTGTTTTATGCCATCCTTTCCGTGGTCTACATTGCCGGTGCCTCGATGTGGCCGCAATATGATCCCGAAGATGAAAAAGGCAAAATTGAAAAGATCCTCAAACCGAAGCGCGAGCACTACGAGGCCGGCAAGGTCGAAGTCTTGATGCAGCGAGCCAAGGCGCTGGATGAAAAGGCTAAGGAGTTGACCGCTCGCTTGCAGGCGTTAGGGGCGGCCCAGGCTCCTGCGGACCAAAAGGCCGGCGGCGACAGTGCGCCGACTGCCACCACGGCGGCGGCCAGTGGTGATATTGCCAAGTTGGGTGAAGAACAGTGGCAGCTTCAGGAGTGTTACAACTGCCACAAGTTGAATGGCGAAGGTGGAAAGAAGCGCGGTCCTGAACTGGATAATATCGGCAACCTTCTGCCGGCAGCAGAAATCGCCAGAAAGATTCTCGATCCGAAGAGCTACAAGGCGGAAGGGTTCGAGCAGGAATACGAGAAGGGCAAGATGCCCGACAAGTATAAGGACCTGATGGAACCCAAGGACGTGGATGCATTGGCGACCTGGTTGGCCGGATACAAGAACGCTTCGGTGAATACTCCGAAGCCGATCAAGATGAAGTGAGTATCATGCAGCCGAAACTCAAATCAAAAGTTCGATGTACGGACGGTGAAGTCGGGGAGCTGCGCAGGGTCATTATGGACCCGCTCTCCCACGAAATCAGTCATATCGTCGTGGGCGGGGGGACGGCAGATACAGTCGAGCGCCAGGTTCCCATGGGGCAGGTGCAGGCAGTCAGTGATGAAGTCGTCACGCTCCGCGGCACCTTGGGCGAGTTTGCCGCCTTGCCCGTCTTCAAGCGTGATGAGTACGTGACGACTCATGAGGTGGAAATTGCTCACCTGGAAGACAGGATCCATGTCACGCCTGGCGAAGTGTTGGTCCCGTTTCCTGAACTCGAACGGAGTGTGAAGCGCCGGACATTCTTCGCGAATTTTACCCATGCCATCGGTTTTCTGATTGGCTTCCCGCTTGCCTTCCCCGTGCTGCGGTATCTGATGAAGCCGATGTATTCGCCGTTTGACAATGAATGGCTCAAGATCGGCAACTCCGGAAAGATCAAGCAGGACGATGTCGGTGTCCAGTTCAAGTACAAGCGCAAGATCAAAGAAGCGTACATGCCGGAACAGGAAATCGACAAAAACGTCTGGGTTCTGAAGGCGACTCCCAAGGTGTTGGAGACGGTCTATCAGGGCAAGGATATGGAGTTCCGCGATTCCGCAGGGAAACATATCTGGACGAACAAGAAGGACGTTCCCTATATCGCCTATTCCGGAAAGTGCCCGCACTTGGGCTGCGGATTCAAATGGCGGACCCATAAGACGCTGGGGCAGGTCTTTTTGTGCCCCTGTCACCTCAGCATTTACGACGCCGGGGGGAAGGTCTTGGACGGACCGGCTCCACGTCCGTTGGACCCCCTCCCCATCAAGGTGACGGCAACCGGTGACATCACCATTATTGATATGGAATTCAAGGCGGGCACTAAGGCCCAGGTTCGGATTGTCTAATGGATACGACTACGCAGCCGACGACCACGCAGCCCTCAGCCATTGAAAAAGTCTTTGCCTTTGTCGACGAACGCGTCGGCCTGAAGACTTTACAAGCCAAAATGCTCAACGAGCCTGTCCCTGGCGGGTCACGATGGGCCTATGTCTTTGGCTCGGTGTTGCTCTTCATCTTCATCATGCAGGCGGTAACCGGCATTCTGTTGATGTTCTATTATGTGCCGACCGCGGACCATGCCTACGCCAGCACCCAGTACATCATTCATACCGTGGATTACGGCTGGTTTTTGCTGAGTTACCACTTCTGGGGCTCCACGGCCATGGTGGTCTGCGTCTTTGCGCACATGTCCCAGGTCTTTCTCTGGGGGGCGTACAAGAAGCCGCGCGAACTTATCTGGTTGGTCGGTTTGGCCTTATTCGGCATTGTCATGGGATTCGGCTTCACCGGATATCTGCTTCCCTGGGACCAGCGGGCCTATTGGGCCACGACTGTCGGCGTCGAAATCATGGACAAGACGCCGGTGCTTGGTGACTTCATGGCCAGATTCCTGAAGGGTGGAGCGACGCCCGGTCAGATGACGTTGAGCCGCTTCTTCGTCATCCACGTCATGGTCTTGCCGGCTGCGCTCATGGGCTTGGCCGGCTTACACCTCTTCCTGTTCCGGAAAGCCGGACCGGCCGGTCCATTCCGCGGCAGCGTCGAGGAGATCAAGGCCAAGACCGATTATTTCTTTCCGCGACAAATCTGGAAAGACATTGTCGGCATGGTTGCCGTGTTCCTCTGCATCTGCAGCTTGGCCTTCTGGGAGCCGATCGTGCTCCTGGAGGAAGCGACTCCGGATCCCGGCGACTACCATCCTGAACCGGAATGGTACTTCCTGTTTCTGTTTCAGCTGTTACGTCTGAAAGTCTTCGCGGGAGAATTCGGGCAGTTCCTGGGCGCGATCGCATTACCCGGGGTCTTTATGGCCTTGCTCGCGGCATTGCCGTTCATTGATCGCGACCCGGAACGCAATATCTTTAAACGGCCGATTGCCTTGATCAGCTGGATTGTGGTCATGGCGAGCATTCTCATTTTCACCGTGGCGGCAATCATCAACCGCGAATTTTTGGAATAGGCGGAGGGTCTTGGGCACATGACTGGTCGAGAGACGATGTCGTCATTCAAATTAGGGCTGAGCATTCTCTGGCCTGCCTGTTGGACCGCCCTGCCGATCAAGATGGCGTTCGCCATGTTGTTTATGGCGATGGGCACGATCCATCTGGAGACCAAGCTCGGGATTACTTTCCTGATGCTGCTCATGAGCCCGGTGAGCGTATTTGCCTTTTTTGTCATTTCTATGGGAGTTGGATTTCATTTCGGTGAAGGCACTGGACTTCCCTTGCTCTTCCTGGTGTCCATCCCGATCGATATCTGGGCCTTGGGGCTCGTGGCTCGCACCGTATTTCTTGAACGGCTGCGGATCGAACCGCCGGATTCACTCGGGTTGGCCTTATGGGTCCGCTTCGCCATAGCCGGCGCGTTGTACTTGCCGCTGCTCTGGGTGGTTGAAGGTGGAGCGACCGACCTCGCCCGTTCGATCGTGAAGTCGATTCTCGACACGGATATGTTGAAGAGTATGCCGGTCGCTGAACGCATCGGCCTGGAATTCACCGCATGGGGCAGTGTCTCTCTGCTGGTGTTGCTGGCCCTCACCTTTATCGGACTCTCCATCCTCGGCAAGTTGGTCGAAGGGAGGACGGCCGGAGCCCAGCCTTCAGGCGACAGTTATCAGGGCTTGATCTCCCGCTGGGACATGATTCGGGTGCCGGCGGATCAGAGTCTGATGCTCACGGCCTTCACGGCGGCCGGGGCAGTCCTGAGCGTGCTGTTCTGGATGGTGCTTCCGGTATCAACCCCCCATCCCCACGAATGCTGCAAGCCGGCCAGCGTTGCCCCCGTTGCCCCATTTGACCCTCAAAAATCTCTCTCTAAGGGGGAAAAGGTGCTGAAGGACGCGGAGCTAAAGATCGCCGCGTTAGAACAGAAGACGGCTGAAGACGAGAAAGATAAGCCGAAGGGCGGCAAGGAAAAAGCCGGTGTCAAGGAGAGCTCCGCCAAGGGCGACGGCAAGGCTTCGCAAGGAATCGCCGGGAAACCGGCAGGAAGCAAATGACATCATGGCGAACGACGAGGTGGGAACAATGATAGACCAAGGGCTGCATATTACGAATGACGGTGGCCGAATTGCGGGCCGCGCCGCTCTCTTGGCAGGATGTGCCGCATTGCTGGGGTGGATCGGCATCCCCGACACCGTCTTGGCTCAGGAAGCGGCCACTCAAGCGCCGACCGCATACCGGGATCTTCCTTATGTCGGCAGCCGCAATCTGGTGTGGATCATCGCCCAACTGCATCTCCTCCTTGCCGGGTTTGTGCTCGGTGTCCCGATTTTTGCCTGGTTGTGCGAAGTCGTCGGCTGGAAGTCCGGTGACAAGCGCTACGATAAACTCGCCAAGGAGTTCACCAAGCTCCTCACGTCGTCCTACGCCACCACCGCCTTGTTCGGTGGCATCCTGCTGTTCCTCTTGATCGGCTTCTATCCGAAGTTGATGGCCTATTTGACTGACATTTTCTTCCCCTCTTTCCTCGTGTACTGCGGCCTTTTCCTCGTGGAAACCGCCACTCTCTACCTGTATTGGTACGGGTGGGATGCGATGTCCGAGGGCAATGGGAAGAAGTTCCATATCTTCTTGGGCTTCCTCCTGAACGTCTTCGCCTTCTTCATCATGATTGTTCCGAACTCCTGGGCGACGTTCCAGGCGAGCCCTGTGGTCATCGCCGAGGGAACAGATTTTGAGCGTGCCTGGGCTGCCACTTGGAATCCCACTTGGTGGCCGGTGAACATTCATCGCATCATTGCAAACGTGGTGTTGGGGGGGTACATCTGCGGAGCCTATGCGGGCATTCGCTACCTGTCGGCCAAGAGCGCCGAAGAACGTTATCACTATGACTGGATGGGCTACGTTGGCAACTTCATCGGTGTGTTCGGGCTCTTGCCGCTTCCCTTTGCCGGCTATTGGCTGATGCGGGAAATTTACCAATACAACCAACAGATGGGCATCACCCTCATGGGCGGATTCCTATCCTGGCTGTTCATTCTGCAGGCCATGCTCATCGGAGTCCTGTTCCTCGGATCGAACTATTATTTCTGGATGGGTATTACGCATCGAATACCTGGTTCAGAGGGCCAATATCGCAAACCGATCATGGCGATGTTGATTATCCTCCTCCTGTGCCTCGCGGTCTGGATGACGCCGCATTCACTGGTCGCCAGTCTGGAAGAAGCTCAGAAAATGGGAGGCACGCACCATCCGCTTCTGGGTGTGTTCGGCGTCATGTCGGCCAAAATGACGGTGTCGAACTTGATGGTGCTCGTGACGTTTATGAGCTTCATCATGTACTGGCGCGCCGGCAAAGAAGATACGGCTGGCTGGGCCAAGGTCGCGAAATCAGTCATGGGCGCTGTGCTGGTTCTAGCGGGACTCGCTGTCATCGTGCTCGGTGTCTGGGGGTATTTCGTCCCAGCCATTATCCGCATCAACTACTTCTCGACCTCGCAGGTCGGCATCGTGATCTTCGTCATGCTCACGATTACGCCACTCACTGCCTTGCTCTTAAAAAGCGCCAAGACCACGACTGAAATGGTCTGGGGAAAAATGCCGCCTCGCGCCGGTTATTCGCTGGTGTTGAACGCGGTGATGGTCATCCTTCTGATGACCCTGATGGGTTATGCCCGCTCCTCGTCACGTGTCCATTGGCACGTGTACGGAGTGATGCGCGATTCCTCCCAATATGCGTTCTCGCCCGCGCTCGGCTATGCCGCTGCGCTGATGGCCCTGAATACATTCTTGTTCTGCCTGCTGGTCGCCTTTATTTTCTGGGTCGCCACCATGGGAGACAAGGCTAAGGCGGCAGCCAGTGCGAAGGGGTCGGCCGAGCCTGGCCGGATTCCGGCCATGGCGGGCGGCTCGCAAGCCTTGGATGGTGCTGTGGCCGACCGATCAGACCAACAGGGTCGGGTCTGATTCTGAAATGGGGCTTCTCCTGGCGATCAAGAGTGGGTCGCGATCATTATCCTTTGTTGAGGACTTATGAGTGAAGTAGTCAAATTGCAGCTAATCGGTCTGTGCGTAGTCGGCCTGGGCGTCGTGATCCTGCTCTTCATCAAGGGGCAGTTTCTTCGGGTCATTGGCTTTGTGGCGATCGTCCTGGGATTATTCTCGCTGGTCGCATTAGCCGTCCCGCAGATGGCGTCGTTGCCTCCGGCGGAAGAGAGCATCAATATCGCCGACATTAAGACGGCGACGGACATGGCGACGATCGGGCAAAAGATATTTTTCAGCAAAGGCCAGTGCGCGCTGTGCCATTCGATCGGGCCCAGCGAATCTGCCCGCTGTCCGGACTTGAAGGGGATCGGCGCCAAATTATCGCGGGAATTCATCTTTGAAAGTTTGACGGAACCGCAGGCCTACCTTTACCTGGACTACCGGCATGAGGGGATCCCGAAGGAATATCCGGCGCGTATGCCGTACATCAATAAAAACCCGATCGGTCTGTCGAAGAACGAGATCCTGTCGGTCATTGCATTCCTGCAGCAAATGAGCGGTGAGCCGATCAGCGTGAGCCCGTCGGAACTAGACATCCCGCGTGCCACCCCGGCACCGGTGAAGGCAGCGGACGCCGGCACTATGGCGGTGGCTCAGGCACGATAAGTTATTGTCGGTGAAGTAGAGGAGGAAGGTATGGGAGGCGTACTCATAAGACCCATCATACTCACGGTCTGTATCTATTTGTTTTTGAAATTTATTGTTCCGATCTTACCGCATAGCGCGCCGCTGCCTTCCAGCTTGATTTTTCTGTACTTGATGCTGGTAATGTCCGGCTCAGTGTTGTTTGCCACCCTGAGCGGGGAGTCGAAAGATGCCTTCTTTCAGCCTATTCTCCGCTTCCTGACTGGGGAGAGTGGCGGAGCGCTCAGCAGCGCCCGGTATCTCGTGTTGGCATTATTCCCGCTGCTCGTGGGATGGCAGACGTACGGAAGTACGGCGTCCAGCGACGCACCTCCCGGTGAAAATCGCACCATTCACCCCGCGCCTCCCGGCGAATACACGGGACTTTCCAACCCGGTACCGAAGACGCCGGAGAATATTATGTATGGCAAAGGCTTGTATGCCTCGCGTTGCGCACCTTGCCACGGCAATTTCGACGGCAAGGGATTCGCGGCTGCCGGGTTTACGCCGCCGCCCGCCAACTTTAAGGATCCGACGACAATCGCCATGTTGCAGGAAAGTTATTTGTTCTGGCGGATAAAAAAAGGAGGCGTCGGCCTTCCTGTCGAAGGGATGCCATGGAAGACGGCCATGCCGCGATGGGAATTGGAAATGTCCGATGAGGACATCTGGAAAGTCATCATGGGCGAGTATGACGGAGCCGGGCAGAAACCTAGAACCTGGGATGAGTCCGAATAATGTCTCCGATCAGAGATTGCTGAGCAATTAAGGGGAACGTATGGCACGAGTGAGGAGAGTAGGAAAGCGATGGTGGGTTGGAGCCGTCGGCCTTCTAGGCCTGTGCGTGGCGGCTGAAGTGCAGCCCGCCTATAGTCAGCAGAGCGTCGCAGTGCGCGCGGGACTTGTGAAGGGCCCCCTTCCAGCTGAGGATCCCACGGCCGCGGCATGGGCGACTGCCTCCGTGTCTGAATTCCCCATGTCTCCTCAGGTCCACTGGCCGGTTCGGATTACAGATGTGACCGCGAAAAGTGTCAAGGTTCGCGGCCTCCACGATGGCACCAACGTCGCCATCTTGCTCGAGTATTCGGATCCTTCTGAAGATCCCGATGATGCAGCCGCCCTGGAGTTCATGGTTGGCGATACCAAAGCGCACTTCGCTCACGGCCAGCCCATGGCGCAGGTCGAGGGCGGCCCGGTCAATATCTGGTACTGGAAAAATAAAGACGGCAAGGGTTCGGACCTGGGCGCGAAGGGCTTCGGGACGCTCAAGCCACACGGTCATCAGGACGTCAAGGCCAAGGGCGTCTACCAAGGTGGCGTGTGGAAGGTCGTCTTCTCGCGGCCATTAAGCACGGAGCATGTTGCGGAAGATACTCAATTCAAGCCCGGGGAATTTGGCAGCATCGCCTTCGCTGTCTGGGACGGCAAAAAGACGGAGAGCGGCCAGCCAAAAGAAAAGGGTTCTGAAAAAGCGATTTCATCCTGGTGGTATTTCCGTGCCGATGCACCGCCGGACTATTCGCCGTACATGTACGCATTACTCGCGGTGGGCCTCGCGTTGGGATTCGAGATGGCTCTCGTGAGACGTTTAAAGAAAGGGTCGTGAGCATGAGGGCGTGGCGAAGAATACGCGTCTTTGGAGCGGTCGTCGGGGTAGTGGGCCTCTCGGGCCTCATCGGTGCCGGTTGTTCGATGTTTCAAAATGAGCAATCCGCCAAGGGCAAGAAGCTCTACGCGCACTACTGCATGCACTGTCACGGCGAAACCGGAAAGCAAAATGAAGGGTTCAATTGGTCCTCGATGACAGACCCGAAACCGAAGGATTTGTCCAACAAATCGGAAATGGGCACGTTCAAGGACGAAGATATTTTCGCCACGATTTCGCGGGACATGAAGGACACGAGCCCCAACGGGGACAAGATCGGTGACGATGAGTTTGCCGTGCCGACCATGCCGACCTTCAAGTACACGCTGTCAGAGGAAGAGATTTGGGGCATCGTCGGATACGTGCGCTCCTTGCACGGGAAAAAATTGGAATTCAACGTCGAAGGCCGCAAGAAAGAGCTCCAAGAGGCCAAGCAATCTGCCGAGCAAAAGTATACAGAGGCGGAACGTGTGGAGCAGGAGGCCGAGAAGAAGGCCAGCGACGAAGCGGACAAGAAGGGTGTTGAAGTCGACGATAACGCCTATGCCAAGGAAGTGCAGGCGATGGGGCAGGCCAAGAAGGAACTCGATCAGGCCACCGCTGCGCTCGCGAACTTCACCACCAGACCAGGTAAAGGCCTCAACATCGCCCGTCCGGATCTCAGCATGAAGCCGGATGCGGCGGCGAAAATGACGGAGATCGGCAAACAGCTCTATGTGACGAAGTACGGCTGCAACGGGTGCCATAAGATCGGGGAAGAGGGCGGAAAGGTTGGTCCTGCGCTCGATCGAGCGGGCTACCGGCTGAACCCGACCTGGGTGTATCGGTGGTTGCGAAATCCGCAAGCCATGAAGCCCGATACGCGCATGCCGGCACTGGGGCTGAACGATGCCGACGCCAAAGCCGTGGCCCTCTATCTGAAAACGCTCCGTGCCCCGAAACCCGACAAGCCGCTCGGCAAAGTCGGAGAGGAATAGCTTAGGGCAGCCCGTTCGCCGTGCTGATCCACAGCGTGATGAGAATCACGAGTCCGGCCAGGATGTGCTGCTGAAACATCGTGAAGGCTTGTGGCGGCGTCACGGGACACCGTAGACGCCGCGCTTGCCAGAGAAACATCCCCGCCAGCAGCGTCAAGGCACCATAGTATCCCATCCCTAGACCAGCCAACTGTCCCACAACTATCAGACACGCGATCATCCCCAGCAAAAACAGGCCGACGGCCGTCGGGACCGACGTCCCGAACAGGAGTGCCGACGACTTCACTCCAATACGGCGATCGTCTTCGCGATCCTGCAGCGCATAAATCGTATCGTAGGCCACTGCCCAGCAGGTCGTGGCGGCAAATAACCACCAGGCGGCGGGCGCAATCGTACCGGACGAAGCTGCCCAGGCCATGATGGTTCCCCAGCCGAACGCGATGCCCAAGACGGCCTGTGGAATCTGAATCCATCGTTTGCAAAACGGATAGAGCGCGGCCAGGAACAGCGCGATGGGGCTGAGGAGTATGGTCAGCCAGTTGAGTGTGGCCACGAGGCCTGCCGCCGCCACGGCGAGCGCCAGCGCCACGAAGAGAGCCTGGTGTGGGACTAAGCGGCCGGCGGCCAATGGGCGATTTTTCGTGCGAGCGACATGTTTGTCGAAATTGCGGTCTGCCAGGTCGTTGAACACCACACCGAGGCTCCGCATCACAAAAGCGCCCAGGATGAACGTCGCAATCAACCAGAATGGCGGGTGACCGTGATTGGCCAAGACCAGGGACCACAGGCTTGGCAGCAGCAGCAGTAATGTGCCGGATTGGTTGTCCAGGCGGATGAGAGCGGCGATGGCGCTCCACGTCCAGGGGGGCGAGGCGCGTTCGGTTGAATCATGGGAAGAGATCACGCGTTGGACCATAACGAAGCACACAGAGCCTGTCAACGCGAGCGCCCGGCGGTTGTTATGTCTCCGCCAGATTGGGTATAACAAAACTATTGTGCAGCGATTAATAGGCGGTAGGATCAGATGTCGCATTCGGCGGTCGTCCCAGTGTGCTCTTGCGGCGCTCATGGCGGCGGTGCTTGTGTCTTCCGGATGCCAGTACTTTAGCCCGCGTCACATATCCACGAATTACAATCTTCCATTAAAGGTGCTCCTGCGTCTGGACCAGAGCATCGGTGCGGCAGCCTTGGAGTATCACAATGCCTGCGCGCAGTCGGTGACACTGCCCATTCATGAGCCGCTAGCGGCCGAACTCAAGCAGCGGATGGAGCAGGTATTCGAGCGCGTGGTGATTCAGCCAGAGTCGTCGAGCGAGACGCTGGACGGCGTGGTGGATGTGGCATTAGGGCTTCGGCAGATCGACCTGTTTGTCGCCCGCAAAGCGAACAAGTCCTATCCCGCCACGGTGACACTGGGACTCGATGTGGCATACACCGATCCGCAAGGGACCGTGCTGCACAGTAAAAAATTGCAGAGCGTGACCACCGGCGAGGTTGATGCGCGGGCGGAGACCTGTGACATCAGCGGGCTCGATAAAGTGGCTAAGGATGTCATTGCCACAGTCGTGGAAGGCGTTGCGCAACAGCTCGGCACCGCCACAAAAATCCGGGAACAAGCCCAGTTGAGAACCACTCAGCGCGGAACGACGGCCCAGGTTGGGTCAGTCGTGCCGGTGCCTCCTCCCTCTCTCCCTGCTGTACCTTCGTCGAATGTGCCGGGCGCGTCGGTGCCGGTGGCAGCCGCGACCGAAAGTGTCCCTACGGCATCATCCGCCACACCCGGTACGACTCAACTGTCATTCCGCACCATTCTTCGAGACCAGAACCAAAACCATGTCTTGGAACAGAATGAACGCTTCAGCGTGGATTTCGAAGTCAAAAACGAAGGGCCGACTGCGGCCGACGCCGTCGAGGTGAGTCTCAGTGGGCATCCTGCCATTGTCGCCTCAGTGAAAACCCCAGTCTCTGTGGGGTCGTTGCAGCCTAGGGAAATTCGGCGCGTGACGGTAGAAGGTACCGTCGGCAAGGTATCGGAGGCAGAGCAGGCGGAATTGGTCTGTGCCCTGCAGGCCGCAGCGAATGTTGTGCTTCCCTCCGCAAAAAAATTTTTCGTGGCCATCAAGCCTGATGCGACCGATGCCACGGAAGTCGTGTCGGTAGATGTCGATCAACTTCCCGACAAAAAGGGGAAACCCATACAGCCGCATGCCGTCGCGATCGCGATCGGAGTGGGGGCGTTCCGGGATCCGGCCATGCCGACGATGAAACTGGCCGCGCACGATGCCGAAGTCATAAGCGGGTACTTCACGTCTGTGATGGGGATTCCGCCACAGAAGGTCAAAGTGGTGCTTGATGGCAAGGGACTGAAAGACGATTGGATCGAGGTGTTTGAACAGTGGTTGCCCAAGCAGGTGGGACCGCAAACCACCGCCTACGTGTATGTCTCGGGCCGCGCCATTGTGGATCACGAGACGGGCGCCGTTTCGCTGCTGCCGTATGATGCGACGGTATCCGGATCGACCCGCGCCTTTTCACTGTCCAGGTTGGAGCGCGCGTTGGCGAACGCGCCCGTCAAACAAGCCGTCGTGATGTTGGATCTGTCTCTGGAGCCATCGTCCGGTTCAGATCCCGCTCGCGTGGCCCAGCCGCAATGGATCTCGCAGGCCTCCAACGGGGGCCAGGAGCGTGTGCTGCTGATGGTGGGAAACGCCACCATGCAGGAAGCGCAGGCGTATCAACCCGGCCAACATGGCCTCTTCACCTATTTTCTACTCAAGGGCCTGCGCGGCGCCGCCGATCTCGATAAGAATGGCTCGGTGCTCACCGGCGAATTATGCGCCTACGTACAGCGACAGGTCACGGCCGTTGGCCGGTCGGCTTCCGGGGATACCCAGCAGCCTCTTTGTCTCCCGGACGCCAACCGAGTGTCTCCACTCAGACAGCTTCGTCTCAGCCAGTTGCCCTGACGGCTCATTATTGGTGCTGATATTGGATGCGGTTGCTCGAGGGACTCATCCCTCGTTCGTCCGACGTTCGCGCTGCGTGGCTTGGGGTTTCCGGCACACGATGCGAATACGAAGCCTCGCAAATCTTCTTGTCACTACCGCGCTCCTGCTCGCCAGTCTGAGCCTGTCCGTCGCGCTGTTCGAGCTGGCAGCGGGCTATCTCTACGACCGTGCGGGACTGGCCAATGGAAAGCGGATGGTCGATCTCTATTTAGGTCGGACCACAGAGGTTCGTTCAGGGCCGAAAGAAGCGGAGAATGCGTCGATCACCCCGCATCCGTATCTGTTGTTTGTGCATACGCCCAATATGACCGTCGACGGGTATCAACAAACAAACTCACTCGGGTATCGAAACAAAGAGTTTACGGTAGAGAAGCCGGGCGACACTATTCGGATTGTGGTCTTGGGCGGTTCCACCACCTTCATGTGGCCGTACGTCAAAAATCCTGCCGACACATGGGTGGCTCGTCTGGAAAGCAAACTTCAGGCGATATCGAACAAGCGAGTTCAGGTCATCAACGCCGGTATCAACTATGGCACGAGCGCGGAAGCCTTAGCCGGATACGTCTTCCGTCATCGGTTTCTGCAGCCGGATATTGTGATTTATCACGGCGGGGGAAACGATGTGCTGCCGCTATTTTTTGACCACTATAATTCTGAGTATACGCATTTCAGAAGCGCCGGCAGCGGCAGCAACCCACGACCAGGAGAAAACCCCCTTCTCGCGAACAGCAACACTGCCAGATATCTTTATGCCAGATGGCTGGAACCGGTCGGGTCGGTGGTGGTGACGCAACCGTTTTGGGAAGTGGACCCTCTGGTCGCGCTCGAACGGGTCCGGCAACAAGCCCCGATCGGGTTTGAACGAAATGTCGATTCCCTGATCACCCTCAGTAAGAGTTCAGGGTCGGACGTGGTCCTCTTCGGATTTCTCCAGGCGAGGAAATCATATCTCAGCAAGAATGCGGGAGTATTCAAAGGTTATGAAGATGCGCTCGTACTCGGGCTAGAGAAAAATTACGACGTGCTGGCAAAAGCCGGGCGTCAGCATCACGTGCCTTTTGTTATTCCGGCTCAGGATCGATTCCAGGACGAGTGGTTTCAAGACAATTGCCACCTGACACCCGAAGGCGAAGAGGTGAAGGCGCAGATCATGTTCGAGGAACTCAAAACCCATCCGCAATTTTTACACCCCGTGAACCCGGCAATAGTGCCTACTCATTGACAGGTGTTTCACCGTCTGAGTAATATTGCGCCTCACCTCGCCTGGCCGGCGTAGCTCAGTTGGCAGAGCAGCGGTTTCGTAAACCGCAGGTCGGTGGTTCGATTCCACTCGCCGGCTCCAGAAATATCCCCGACGTTTCAACCTGTTGGCGGTTTGCGACACCGCTGCTCTCACCCCTCAATTCTGCCAGTGTAACCGCAAGTGTAACCGTCTGCTTTTCGAAGTAGGCCGAGAGAGATCGTGCCGCCTGTTCGAGGTCCCGTTCGTTCACGATGTTGTACCGGTCAAAGACACTTCTGGTTTTGTGGCCGGAAATGGCCATGGCCACCTTTTCTGGCACCCCAGCCCTGACCATGTTCCTCACGGCCGTGCGCCGAAAGTCATGGGGGATTCGTCCATCCCAGACAAGCCGCTTTTTCTTCTCATCCTGCACCCTGCGTCCTAATCCTACGGCTTCACAGGCCTCCCACCAGGAGCGTTTGAAGCTCTGCAGGCGAATGCCGCCTCGATGGCAGATCCACTGACAG
>JADYYH010000047.1 GCA_020853775.1 Nitrospira sp. | reverse complement strand
TGAGCCCACGCGGTCAACGTCGCGCGCTCTTTCAGGGACAAGACAATGGGAGGAGCAAGGTTCACGATGCATAAGCTGACTCTCGTTGTGGCCAATTGTCAAGTCATTTATGACGCACTACACTAGAGCTCCAGGCCAGAGGCCGAGAAGACGCGGCATTGTACGGTGTCCGCTGGGAACTGGAATTCAAACAGGATCGAGCCCAAGCCTGTGCCAAAGCCCTCCTGACGCTCGATTCCGAAGATTGGCGGGCGTTTTTGGTTGGCGTGCTGCGTTCCTATGTCGATTTCCGAGAGACGACACGTGAGGCCGAATCATACGAGAAGTATCGAGCCCCGTTGGTGGGCTGGTGGAAAGCACTCACAGAAGGCTTCATGCGATGCCGGCTGGTCGTCGAACGCATTCAGCAACGTTTGGACGATGTGGCCGCCTGGCTCGCGAATGCGATCAGTCCCATGCTCGCGGTAGTGGTGGCCTGTCGCGGTGATCAATTCCTGATGGAGATGATCTATGCGGGCACCAAGCGATGGACGCAGAAGCACTATGCCTTGTTGAAGCAACGAAGGAAGGGAACGCCCTATGTGCTTCATCTCAATCCTCGGACCTAACGTGGTGTACCTCCGGACCTGTCCAGGTCCAGATTGCCACGTCGCCGGAGCCTGTGGGGAGTTTCGAAAGGGAAAGTTGTTTGTGATGTGCCAGGCCTGTCGTTTCGAATATGAATTGCTGCCAAAAGTCCGGCTCGCGGGCCGGGGCGTGTGGGTCAGGCGCAGAGCTGATCCGGGAGTCTTTTCACAACAAGGAGAGGTGAACGATGCAAGTCAAAGCAGAGGGAGCGGTGCAGGGGTATGTGGAACGGAGAAGTCGGGAAGGCAAGGTCTACCGATCGGTGGACTTTTATGTGAAGGGCAAAGACCCGGGCGTGCTGCGATTGGGCATTCCGGACGATCAGATGTCGCTGATCGAGGTCTGTAAGCAGGCGGAGGGCAAGCAGGCCAAGGCGTCGATCGAAGTCCGCAAGTTTGAACAGACCGGTCGAACGTTTTTCGACCTCACTGGCTTAGAGGTCGTGAAGTAACGGCTAAAGGGAGGAAGGCCGGTGGATCTGACAATTATTCTGGTCGCGATCTTATTGCTGGCCTTCCTCACTGGCCTCGGAGTCGGACGATTGTGAAGCTGCTTTCACTTACCAGTTATCTGTCGCTGATCTGGGGCCTGTTGGTCTCGTTCTGTGTGGCGCCAGGCGAATCTCTCGCACAAACCGCCGCGCAGTATTCGAGAGTCGTGGCCCAGGCCGAGCGGATTGCCTATCTGGCCGCGCAACGATCCGCCTTGGCGAATCAGGTGGCGACCGCCGCACTTGCGCCCTCGGCGGCTTCGATGGCCGTGCGCATGGTGGCAGGTCCCGTGGGATGGGCAGCCTTAGGAGTCAGCGCAGGTTTGGTCCTCGCGCAGATGTATTACTCCCAATCTGATCTGTCAGCGGTCAAAACGGCCGCGTCCACCCCTGGCGGCTGGCAGGTCGCCAGCACCAATTCGGGCGTACAGACGTTCCCCGGTCTTGGCACGAACACACCCGGCAATCCGGCTTATCCGAACGCGACCATTCAGTTCAGCGCGACCAACGTTCCACTGTGCGCGGTGGATACCGAGTATCAGCATGATTGGGTGGTCGGGCCCTTTCAAAGTCTCAGTACTGCCGTCTTCTTTCCCGGCAACTTCTTTGTGAATGGTCCGGCGGTGGGGGGCTACAACCTCTATGTCTGCCATCGCAAGGGGATTCCGGGCTCCACCTCACCGATTCAAGATGCGTTGATTCCGCCGACGCAGCAGCAAGTGGCCAACTTTGTTGGAGGCCTTCCGGCTAGTGATCCGAAATCTGTCGAAGCCCATACGAATCCCGTGGGCACCACCGGTACGACACAGCCCGCAGATACGACGATCTCTCAGGCGGTCACGCCAACTGAAATGCCGACGACCGTGAAGCCGAAGCCCGTGCCTGCCGGCGACATTGTGGTGGTCGACACAGTTCCGCCTCCCGCGAGTACACCCCAGCAGAACACGCAACAGCAAACGACGACTACGACGACCACCACGACGCAGAACCCCGACGGCTCGACGACGCAACATGAAGAGACGCAGGCGACGACCTCCTGTGCCGTCGGTTCGCATGAAAACAGAACGTTCGGCACGGTCCTTCAAGCCCATCAAACGAGCTGGTCCACGAGTGGCTTACTCGGGACGTTGAATCTCTTGAAGTCGCTCACCTGGCCCTCGACCTTGCCGGTGATTGCCTTGCCCTCGGCCTTCTTTGGCAGTCAACAGGTGGACTTCAATCAATGGGCCTGGTTCTTCACGGTGCTGCGAACTCTGGTGATCGCGACCGCGTCCATTGCCGCCTACCGCATCATTTTTGTGGGAGGAGGCCAGACGACATGACGGCCATTCTCACGCTCATCTATTGCTGGGTGGAGGAGTTCTTTTTCTCGCTCACGGATTGGGGGCTCGGCATCTGGGATTCACTGCTCTCCGTGGCGGACAGCACGCTCGCCACCATTGGGACGGCAGGCTTCACCCTGCCGGTGATTCCCGATCAATATGCGTGGGTGCTGGGCGCGACAGGCATGAGTCAGGCGCTGGCCATCGTGGCGAGCGCCATGGGCACCCGATTCATCTTACAGACAATCCCATTTGTCCGGTGGGGCTCATGAATCAGCTCGTGATCGGGTGGGCCTATGCCTGGACAGTGATCTTAGCTTTGTGGATCTGGGTCTATCTCAGGAGTCTTCGATGATCGAACTGTATGAAGGGGTGCCAGGCTCGGGCAAGTCCTATCACGCGATTTGCGAGAAGTTTCTGCCGTGGGTGAGACAAGGCCGGCGACTCTACATCGCCGTCGATGGGATTTATCTCGATCGATTGTCACTGTTCACGGGGATCGACATCGAAACGCTCGAACAACAGATCACGATCTGGAAAGACTCGGTCGAAGTTCTCCAAGCCTTCCCCCATGTCGATCCGGGTTCGGCCGTCATTATCGACGAAGCCCAGACCGTCTTTCGGTCCATGCAGAAGGTTGAGTCAGGGCTGCTGCGCTGGCTCGAAACGCATCGGCACTACGGCGTCGATATTCTGCTCATGAGTCAGGATTTCCGGCAGATGTCTCAAGGGGTGACGAGACTCATTGAAGCGACGGTGAAGTTTCGGAAGCTGGCATTTGTGGGCCTGTCAAAGAAGTATCAGGGCAAGGTGCGCGGGAATCCCGAAGATCATGAGGTCATCCGGGCCTTCGTCGGCACCTATTCGCCGGCGGTCTACGCCTACTATTCGAGTTACGCGTCGGCCGCGATTCGGGAGGAGAAGCGGAGTCATACCGTGTTCAAGTCGGCACGGGTGGCAATCGGCATTGCGGCGGGGCTGTTTGCCATTGGGCTCATGGTCTGGCGTCCCTGGTCTTCGCTGAGTGCAAGCAAGCCAGCCCCTGCCGCTGGGTCAGCGGTTCTCCCTACCACCATCGACGCACCAGTCGCCGGTTCGGCCAGTCTGCTGAATCCATTAGGAATGTCTCCACCAGCACCAGCGACGCCGCCTGTACCGAAGCGACCAGTGCGGATTCTTGGCGGCGCGGGGATGAGCAAGGATCGTCAAGGTTGGCGGTATCTATTGGACAGCGGCGAGATCCTGACGGCCGCGCAGATTACCGGACGCTATGGCCTCATGGTTTCTGAAATCTATGAGGAAGGATCGATGCGGCTCATTGGCGAAGGAGTGTTCTATGGACCTGCCGGCGATTGAAGCGATGACCTATTTCACGGCGATTTTTTGGCTCGGCGGCTTCGCCGTCGGCCTGATCATCAAATTGATTCTGCCTCAGACTTACTGAGGCGCTCGACTGCCGGCGAGTCATCCGGCGGCGTGGGTGGACGGAACCACCAACAGCACAAGGAGGTGCCGTATGAAGGGATGGGGTTGGGTGAAAGGGCTTGGAGGCGTGCTTATGGCGTTCGTGTTCGCCTTGGGCATGCCGGCGCTGTCGCAGGCGCAGTTGTTTCCGGTCTCGGCGGATGTGGCCACGGTGCGGGCCGATCTGCTCTTGTGGGCCACGGCCTTGATTGGCGTGGCATTGGCGATCTACGCCTTTAAGCGCGTACGCGCGATTGTGGGCTGAGCGAGCCCATCGAGGCAGGCTGGCAGCAGCCTGCCTCTTTTATTACCTTCCACACCGGATTGAGAGCGATGACGAGGGAGAGGGACTATGACGGCGCAACAAATTCAAACGATCGGCAATGCCTTGGCCACCGACCTGGTCGCCTGGGGGACAGCGGCAATTGGTCTCGCGCTGGTGGCCGCCGGGGCGGCCTGGGTGTTGCGGCTGCTCCGCTAAGCGCCGGGCCACCCCTGGTCGGCAAAGCTGTAGTAGCGTTCCTCGGCAAGGATCAAATGATCGAGAAGGGCAATGCCGAACAGTTCACCGGCCTTGCGCAGTCTCTTCGTCAGGACACGGTCTTCTGGGCTGGGCGTGATATCGCCAGACGGATGATTGTGAGCGCAGAGCCAAGCGCCGGCATTCATGAGGATCAACGGCTTAAAGACTTCACGAGGATGCACAATCGTCAAGTTGAGAGAGCCAGTCGAAACGACATTGATGCCGATGAGCTTGTGCTTGGCGTCCAGGCCACAGATCAGGAACTGCTCCCGGTCCAGACCGTCAAACAACGGTCGGAGGATGGCGACCGCACCCTCCGACGTATGCACCGATTCCGTAGCCGGCATGGCACGGCCCTCGCGAACAAGTGTGACACGGTAGCGCGGGATGCCGTATTTCCGAACCGGGCCCAGTGGCCGCCCACCGTTCGAGGAACCGAGAGAGCTATCAACGGACATGTCCGCCTCCTTCTGAAATTATGTTCTAGCCCCACCCTTCACCAACCAAGGGGGGGCGTAACGAAGGAGGCGGCGCGGGGCTCTCGCAGCGGGCAGGCCTGGAGGGGCGGAGACCAGCACGGTGGGAACCGGGAAGGCCTGCCCCGCTGCTCCTCAGCCACGGGCTGCACCCGTTATGGAGGCATTCTTTTATTTCTTGCTGGCATTGTGTTGCCTTTCTCTAAGATGCGCGTTCGTGACGCAAGACTCCCTGTGAAGTGGCGCCAGCCTTGTATTTGCCGTGATTCATTGAGTACCGTATGACCATTCTTACTATTGCTGAAGCTGCCGTTTTTCTACGCCTCAGTCGTCGAACAATGTACACGTTGAAGGATATTCCACGTGTTCGTTATGCAGGTAAGCTGCTTTACGTTCTGGAAGATCTGGAAGCTTGGGTGCGCAGTAGGCAAGAGGGCGCAGCAGGGAATCTTACGAGCGTCAAAACTAACGCGAATTCCGAACGGCTTCCCCGAATCCGTCGTCGTAGGGCCATTTTCGTCTTACCAAAAGAGAGTCAGTCGAAATGAATATTAAACGAACTCAGACTCCCCGTGGGATCTGTTCTGTTCTTGATTATAGGTATGGTGGCATTCGATACCGTCCTGTCCTTGGCTACGATCTCACAAGGGAGCAGGAGCAAGGGGCGGCGATCGAAGTCATGGTTGCAATTCAAGTGAATGCAGGTGTGCAGGTGCCGAAAGTGCAGACTTCGCGGCAATCACCCGTATTCTCGGAATTTGCTTCCCGGTACATGGCTTATCTTGCGGCGAAGAAACTGAAGGCGTTGGATCGACCGTGCACTATTCTGAACCGCCATCTTGTGCCGCACTTTGGATCTGTCCCCTTAATGAAAGTAACAATGGATCATGGCTTAGCCTATCTCATGAAGCGTCGAGCCGAAGGTGCTGCGGAGGGAACCATTGCTAGAGAATGCGGCGTTCTGCAAGCAGCTCTAAATTATGCTGTTGAGATCGACGCTCTGGACAAAAATAGATTGCGGCTTCTTCCAAGTCCGAACTGGGAATCACGAGAGCGTGTGGTCAGCACTGAAGAACTCTCAAGACTGTTTCGTAAAGCGTCAGATCCAGTCCGCCGACTGATGGTGTTCGCATTACTCACTACGCTGCCCGTCTCCGGGCAGTCGGCACAAGCGAGTACCCAAAGAGGTGCCATTATCAAATTTAGCAGTGAGGGCACTTTATGGGGATTTGCCGCGAATTGGTGGTCGGTTCTTTGGGCAGTGGAAAGACGGTAATTCTTTCAAGCATCGGTGGGCCGAGTTGTGTCACAGGGTTGGAATTCATGACTTGAATTTCCATGACCTTCGGCATACCGCAGCGTCATGGTTGCTTGCAGCGGGCATTGACTATGCCGTTATAGAGAAGCTTCTGGGGCATCGGCTCCATGGAATGGGCGAAGGATACATCCATAACTGGGAGCACCGCCTGCGTGAAGCTGTTCTAAAACTTGAGACGATTTTATTGCAAAAATTACTGGAGACGGGGCGAGAGGACGAGGGTACGATGGGCAGTAATGGACAGTTGGGCAGTTACGAAAAATTCCAGTTTCCTAAGTGGTTGATTTGTGGTGCCGAGGGACAGAATCGAACTGTCGACACCAGCCTTTTCAGGGCTGTGCTCTACCAACTGAGCTACCTCGGCATTCCGACAGAATTCTGGAGGGGTTCCTGTCTACAGGATCACCGCCCAAAAATCAACTCTCCATCGCTGGCGTGGCGGAGAGGGCGGGATTTGAACCCGCGACAGGCTTTTGACCTGTGCCGGTTTAGCAAACCGGTGCCTTCGGCCACTCGGCCACCTCTCCGCAAGCCACAGACTGTGTGTGGATCTCTCGCGCCTAGACGCCCTCGGCTAGGATCTGTTCCACTCGAAGAAGGGGGATCATACCCCAGAGCATGGATCGCACTCAAGTAATTCCCGAAGGATTTTAAGGTTCTTTCAGAGCGGTGCACGTGGCAGGAGGGGTGCTGGCGCTATCGTTTCCCGAACTCTTTCAGGATATCGATGAAGGTGGTGTGCCACTGGGCGAGTAGTCCCACGTGGCGTTTGTGTCCTGTCGTATGCACCAGTTTGGTATACACTGATTTGTTGGGGTAGATAGTGTGGGTGGGGCTGGTCTGGAATCGCGAGTCGGACATTCCTGGAGGATCCACATCCGCCCCTCGAATGACTCCGCTGGTCAATAACATCCTCAAGGCATGTGACTTCTGATGGGTTCGGGTTTTGATCGATTTGTGGGCGCTGACCATGGATCCTCGTGCTTCAGGCATGATGGGCATCGGACGATTGAATGTTCTGCTTGCTACATCCACAGGATGCGGCCGAGGTCTTCATCAACTTCTTTGGTTCTCTGGCATTGGCTGCAGCGAGCGAAGAGGCCATCCGTAGAAGGGAGCGTGTGGGCTCGAAGCACCAGTTGATACTTCCGTCCTCCGCAAAAGGGACAGGCCTTCCCGTGAAGTTCTCGGCGCACCGATCCGATCCTTCCAACTTGTTTGTGCATAAGACCTCCGGTGAAATGGGACGGAATTGCGATGCTGTGGCGGCCGACGGGTGACGTGCACATGCTCAACAATACCGAGCAAGTAGGAGGGTGAGAATACCGTGGAGGAGGGGAGGGGAATGGAGCAAAAGAGGGGGAGGTGGGATGAGCGGAATCTCTTAGAAAGAATTTGTTTGTGCGAATTTAGAAAATTATTCTGTGCCAATCAGTTACGATATAAATATTATCTAAAAGTTTTATTTTTTTGCGCAAGGCGCTGAGGCGGGGGATGCCGCACGGATTGACGAAGATGATCTGATGGTTGAGGTTTGGGGGTGAAGGCAGATCTCGCCAGGAGGATGCCGAGACCTCTTCCCGCCCTGGGTGGGCACTACCAAGGCAGAGACCCTCACCCTTTTTTAGTCAACCACGCGGCAGCCTAGTCACGCAAGTGCGTAGTTGTTCGGAGAAACGTCTCGAAGCCGAAGGGGAGGAAATAAGGTAAGCAAATGGGCCCTCGATGATCCCAAGGACGTATGGAGGGATAGCGGTCGGATTTGATGTAGAGGATTTGATCAAGCTGCTTGAGTGGCACAATAGCTTGAGGGTAAGCGGACAAGATTCTTCGTCGGGGGAGCAGCAGAATGGTGGTGATATAGAACATCACCGGCCATCGTTATCGATCTCTACTCAAAGTCGGGAAGGCAAGGCACCAAAATCAATGGTGCTCAGTTCGGCGTGAGCGTCCGGCGACGGCCGTCTTGATGGATTTGTGAAGATTGGCGAAGGTGGCCACCCGAATTGAGGGTGGCCACCATAGGCGTTGAGTACAGGCTTGAGAGGGAGAACCGACCGGGACGGGGGCCGTATCGACGGCGCACCCTGGCAGAGAAGCTGCGGATCGTTGAACAGTGTCTGAAGCCCGGCGCCTCGGTGGCGCGGGTTGCGCTGGAGCACGGAGCGAATGCCAACCTGGTGCGCAAATGGATTGCGAAGTACCGTTCCGGCGAATACGGCAAGCCGGGCACGGCCCTGCTGCCCGTGTCGGTACGCGCCGAGCCAGCGCTCAAGCTGGCGAGGAGTGAAGTTGCAGCAATCTCGCGCGACCACATCGAGATAGACCTACCGGCTGCCCGGCTGCGACTGCATGGCCGGGTCGATGTCGAGACCTTGCATATGGTGCTGGAGGCCCTACGATGATCGGACTGCCAGCCGGCACGCGCATATGGCTTGCCGCTGGCGCAACCGACATGCGCCGCGGCTTCGACGGCCTGTCGGCCCTGGTTCAGGAACAACTGGCAGGGGATCCATTCAGTGGCCACCTCTTCGTGTTCCGAGGCCGGCGCGGCGATCTGGTGAAGCTGCTGTGGTGGAGTGGCGACGGTCTGTGCCTGTTCGCCAAGCGCCTGGAACGCGACCGCTTCGTCTGGCCACAGGCCGAGCGCGGGACGGTACATCTGAGTGCCGCGCAACTGTCGATGCTGCTCGAAGGCATCGACTGGCGGCGGCCGCAGTGGACGAGCCGTCCCGAATGGGCGACCTGATCCCTGGTCACAGCGCCCGGAATCGTGTAGATTCCACCCATGCCCTACGCCGCACTGCCCACCGACCTCGATGCCCTGCGGGCGCTGGTGCTGGCGCAGCACGCGCAGATCGAACATCTCACGCTCGTCATCGCCAAGCTGCGCCGCATGCAGTTCGGACGCCGCTCCGAACAGATGTCCGCCATGCTCGGGCAGCTCGGACTGGTGCTCGAAGAACTGGAAATGGCCAACGCGCCGTGTGCCGTGCCTGCAGGAACGGCCACACCGTCCACCAAAGCGGACAAGCCCATCCGCAAGCCCTTGCCGCGCGAGGAGGTCGTGCTGGAGCCGGCACATGCCTGTTGCCCCGACTGCGGTGGTGCCTTGAAGAAGTTGGGCGAGGATGTGGCCGAGAGGCTCGAATACGTTCCGGCCCGCTTCAAGGTGATACGTCAGATTCGCCCCAAACTCGCCTGCGCCCGCTGCGATGCCATCGTCCAAGCACAGGCCGCCGACCGGCCGATTCAGCGCGGCCTGGCCGGCCCGGGGCTGCGCGCGCTTGTGCTCGCCGCCAAATACTGCGACCATCTACCGCTCTACCGGCAAAGCGACATCTATGCGCGCGAAGGCGTGGAGCTGACGCGCTCCACGCTCGCCGAATGGGTCGGTCAATGCACGGGGCTGCTCTCGCCGCTGGTTGAAGCCGTACGGCGTGACGTCCTGGCCGGCGACAAGGTCCACGCTGACGACACCCCAGTCCCGGTGCTCGCACCCGGCAGCGGCACGACCAAGACCGGGCGACTGTGGACCTATGTGCGCGATGATCGGCCTGCGGCAGCCGTTGCACCGCCGGCCGTGTGGTTCGCCTACTCGCCGAATCGCCGCGGCGAACATCCGCAGCGGCATCTAACATCATTCGCCGCCATCCTCCAGGCCGATGCCTACGCCGGATTCGGCGCGCTCTATGCCGGGGGGGCGAATTTGGGAAGCGGCCTGTTGTGCGCATGTGCGGCGCAAGTTCTACGACATCCACCAGGCGCACAGCTCCCCGCTGGCGGCCGACGCCTTGGCGCGCATGGGCGCACTCTATGTGGTCGAGGACGACATTCGTGGTCAGCCGCCCAAACTCCGCGGTGGCAGGTGCGCCAGGCGCGGGTTGGCCCGCTGCTCGTCGCCTTGCGCGGGTGGCTGGACGATACGTTGCGCAGAATCTCACAGAAATCGGCATGGGCCGAAGCGATCCGCTATGCCACGACGCGCTGGGCGACGCTCATCCGTTATGTTGCCGACGGGCGTATCGAGATCGACAACAACGCCGCGGAGCGGGCGCTGCGTGCCGTGGCCATTGGCCGCAAGAACTATCTCTTCGCCGGCTCAGATGCTGGCGGCGAGCGGGCTGCCGCCCTCTACAGCTTGATCGGCACAGCGAAGTTCAATGGCCTCGATCCCGAAGCCTACCTGCGCCACGACCTGGGTCGTATCGCCGAGCATCCAATCAACCGCATCGATGAGTTGTTGCCGTGGAATATGGCCATTGATGCGGGTACCGAACCGCGGCGGGCAGCTTAGATGGCAAAGCGCGTCCATGTGCTGGGCGCCCGCCCCACGAGCTTGCTTCAGCTGCGCATTGAACTGGTCGGGCTCAAGCCGGCCATCTGGCGGCGGGTCGTGGTGCCGGACACCATGATGCTGGCCAAGCTGCACCACGTGATCCAGGCGGCGATGGGCTTGACGGACAGCCACCTGCACGAGTTCGAGATCGGAGGCAGCCGCTACGGCATTCCCGATCCGGACTGGGGCATGGGCCAGGCGGTGATCCCGGAGAAACGCATCACGCTGACGATGAGCCTGGCCAATGCCCAATCCTTTTGCTACGTCTACGATTTCGGCGACGGCTGGGAGCATCGGGTCAAGGTGGAGAAGTCCCTTCCTCTCGAGACCTATCCCCGCACCCCACTTTGTGTGGCTGGCGCCAACGCCTGTCCGCCCGAGGATGTCGGCGGACCACCGGGCTATGTCGATTTCCTCGAAGCCATCTCGGACCCAACTCACCCTGAGCACGATGACATGCTCCGGTGGTGCGGCGGCCGCTTTAATCCCACAGCCTTCGACATCGAACGCACCAACCAGCGCCTCCAGCGTATCAAATCCTGAGCGTCAAGACGGCTGCGACCGTACGCTTACAGTTCGGCCTTAGCCACAGTACAGCCGCAAGAATGTGGCAAAGCACTCCTGAATTGCTTGAAAATATTGGCGGAGGGGGCGAGATTTGAACTCGCGGATAGGTTACCCCATCTCCGGTTTTCAAGACCGGCACGTTCGGCCACTCCGTCACCCCTCCACACCAGGCCGGGACACGTTCTTTATGATGATCGCGCTATGGTCTGAATCCCACCCATATAGGGCTGTAACACTGCCGGAATAGCCACGGACCCGTCCGGCTGCTGGTAATTCTCGAGAATGGCAACCAACGTCCTGCCGACGGCCAGGCCCGATCCGTTTAACGTATGCACGAATTCAGGTTTGGATTCTTTTTTTCCCGCCTTCGGACGGCAACGAATGTTGGCCCGCCTTGCTTGAAACGCTTCGAAGTTGCTACAGGACGAGATTTCTCGAAACGTCTGTTGCGACGGCAACCATACCTCAATGTCATAGGTCTTCGCTGAAGAAAATCCCATGTCGCCTTTGCAGAGCGTGATGACTCGATAGTGCAGGCCCAGCCCTTGAAGCACCGCTTCGGCATGAGACGTCAGGCGCTCCAATTCGTCGTAGGAGTATTCGGCCTTGGCGAAGGCGACGAGTTCCACTTTGTTGAATTGATGAAGGCGAATGAGGCCGCGCGTGTCTTTGCCGTAGGAACCGGCTTCGCGTCTGAAGCAGGGCGTATAGGCGGTATACCGAATCGGCAAGGTCTCTTCCGGTAGGATTTCTTCACGATGCAGATTGGTGACGGGCACTTCTGCCGTCGGGATCAAGAACAGCTCCTCGTCGCGCATCTGGAACAAGTCTTCTTCGAATTTGGGCAATTGACCAGTCCCGGTCATCGCCGCGCGATTGACCATGAGCGGCGGCATCACTTCGCGATAGCCGTGCTGCGTGGTATGCATGTCGAGCATATAGTTGATGAGCGCCCGCTCGAGACGAGCTCCAAGGCCGGTCAGGACGGCAAAGCGAGCTTTGGCCATGCGCACCGCGCGGTCGAAATCGAGAACGCCTAATGATTCCCCGAGATCCCAATGCGATTGGGCTGGCGCCGAGAGTTGCGGCGGCGCGCCCCATCGACGGACTTCCACATTGCCCGCGGCGTCATGGCCGTCTGGCACAGAGGCATGGGGCAGATTGGGAATGCGCAGCGCAATATGGGCGAGCTGTTCTTCGATCACCCGCAGGCGGTCTTCATGGCCCTTGATGGTTTCTCCTACGGCCTTCATCGCCGACATGGCTTCTTCGGCAGGCTGCTTTTCTCGTTTTAGGCGGGCGACTTCCTCGGAGCCCTTTCTGAGCTGATGCCGAAGTTCTTCAACGTGAATCGTCTGGGTACGACGATCTTCGGTGAGTGTTCTCAAATCTTCCCAAGCGACGTCCTTCCCTCGTGGCCCTAACTGGTCACGGAGTCCGTCCAGATTGTCCCGCAATACCCGCAGATCGTACATACCCTCTCCTTTGAAGCGGCCAGAAATTTAACACCCGATGCCCGCGTAGTCAATGAAACAGCCCCCTCTGCAAGGCGACAGAAGGCGTGCTGGGCGTGATTGACAACGCGCAGTTGGGGCGGCACCATGGTCGTTGTGAAGCGTATCTCTAATCCTCCCAATCGATTCGAACCACTTCAGCGCGAAGCGCTTGAGCCATCGCTGCGCGCCCGTATCCAACTGTTCGAGGACAATACACAGCAGATTCTTAGCCAGAATGACAGCCCGGACCTCCCGTTTAAATGGAGCGTCAATCCCTACCGGGGTTGTTTTCATGCCTGTGCCTATTGTTACGCGCGTCCGTCCCATGAGTATTGGGGATTCGGAGCCGGAACTGATTTCGAGTCGAAGATCGTGCTGAAACGCCGCGCGGCAACCTTGCTGCGAGCGTCGTTCGAGAAGCCGTCCTGGACAGGCGAGCTAGTGGTGTTTTCTGGGAATACCGATTGCTATCAACCAGTCGAGGCCTCGCTCGGCTTGACGAGAGCCTGTCTTGAAGTCTGCGCCGAATACCGGAATCCGGTGGGCATCATCACGAAAGGCGTCATTCCGGCACGTGACTTGGATCTGTTGACCCAATTGCACGAACAGGCGTGGATTCGCGTCTACTTCAGTATCGCTTTCGCAGAGGATGAAACCGCGCGATTGGTGGAGCCGCAAGCGCCTGCCATCAGTGCGCGCTTTGAGGCGATGCGTGTGCTCTCCCAAGCAGGGATTCCGACCGGAATTTCTGTGGCGCCCATCATTCCAGGGTTGAATGAAGAGGCCATTCCTGAAATATTGTCTCGTGCCAAGCAGGCGGGAGCCGTCTCTGCGACCGGGAGTTTGCTTCGTTTGCCGGGACACGTCGAGCAGGTGTTCGTTGAGCGTCTGCGAGAAGCCTTTCCCGATCGGATGTCGAAAATCCTGCATCGCATCCGGGAGGTTCGTGGAGGAGCCTTGAGTGACGCCGAGTTTTTCAGCCGGCATCATGGCGCGGGGGCCTATTGGCGCTGCGTCGAGCAGTTATTTGAGTTAGGGCGCAGGCGTGCCGGCTTTGAGTCGGATGAGTTGCGCGTTCCTCAGACATTTCGACGCCCCACGACGCAGCAGTCGTTGTTTTGTGAGGAGGAGTCGCTGTGAAGCACAACCCGGGATTCTTAAAAGTCGTGGATGACGCGCGGGCTCGCGTGCGCGAATGTACCGTCGGCGACGTGAAGGCGAGACTGGACCGCGGTGAACGTTTCCACTTCGTGGACGTCCGCGAAGATGACGAGTTTGCTCAGGATCATGCTGCAGGGGCCGTTCATCTCGGCAAAGGGGTGATCGAGCGGGATATTGAAACGGCGATTCCGAATAGGCAGGAACCGATCGTGTTGTATTGCGGAGGCGGGTACCGGTCGGTATTGGCCGCCGACAGCCTTCGCCAGATGGGATACACGAATGTGATCTCCATGGACGGGGGCATCAAGGCCTGGCGCGCCGCCGGCTACCCCATCGAGAAAGGGCGGCAGCCCTAACGCATGCCGTTTTCACGACGCGAACTCTTCAACAATGCCGGATTTGGTCTACTTCTCCTCCCGGCGCTGCTTCGTTCGCCACAGACCATCCTGCGCCATCTGCTCTTCGATCCCGAGGGGCCTCTGGTTTCGCCCAAGCCCATTCCTGTCAATCCATTTATGCGGGACGGCCGCTCCCTCGTCGGCATCGTCTATGGCACAGACCCCGGCCGAATGCTTCGGCGTGCGCTTGAGCTCCTGGGTGGAATCGATCGATTGGGCCTTCGCGGCGCTCGTGTCCTGCTGAAACCCAATGTACTGAACGATCAGCCGCCGCCTTCGACGACCAATCCGCTGGTGGTGAAAGTCATGGCTGATATGGCCAGGGCACATGGAGCGGGGGAAGTGGTGGTGGCCGACGGCTCGGGAATCATACGGCTTCCCACATCCGCAAATCTCACCCGCACCGGTATGCGGGCGGCGGCGGAGTCGGCTGGGGCGAAGGTACTGGCGCTTGAGGACGAACCCTGGGTGCGGCTTGAGCCGTCCGATGCCAAAGCCCTCGGACATTTCTATTTCTCCCGGCCGGTGTATGACGCTGATGTCGTGATCAACATGCCCGTCATCAAGACCCATCGTTTTGCGGAGTTTTCCTGCAGTCTGAAAAATTTCGTGGGGGCGGTCCACCCCCGGTACCGTCCATCCGTCACATTCTGGAGCGGGGATTGGCACGAGCGCATTGCTGAAATCAATCTTGCAGTTCATCCCGCGCTGACTGTGGCCGACGGAACCACCACGATGATCGAGGGCGGCCCGACATCAGGTACTCCCGCAAAGACGGATGTGCTGATCTGCAGCGGAGACCGGGTCGCGGTGGACCTGACGGCCATGGCGCTGCTCCGGTCGTTCGGCAAGTCGTCGAAGCTGCAGGGGAGGCGGATTGGCGATCAACGGCAGATCCGACGCGCGGCGGCTTTGGGCTTAGGGGTTGGATCGGGGCGCGTGATTGAACTCATCACTGAAGCGGTGGATCCGGCTCCACCAGCGTTTCTTCGGCTGGTGGAGCATATTCGGCAGGAATTACTGGATGCGTGAGGCTTACTTGTTCGTGCGGTCGAATTCCTTGATGACTTGTTCGGTCAAATCGATGGTGTCTTTATTGAAGATCACGATTTTCACCGTTTGCTCGCTGCCTTTATCCAATACGAGTTGATACCCGCCTTTGTCGGCAACTGCCTGGGTGGCTGCGGCAATCTTCTTCATGTACTCGTCGACCAGTTCCTTCTGCTTGCCCTGGAGTTCTTGGTTAAACTCCTGCGCGCGCTTCTGGTAGTCCTGGATCTTGCTGCGAAACGAGGTGTCCTTCTCTTTCTTTTCGGCGTCGGTCAATTTGGAGGCCTGCTCTTTGAGCTGTTTTTCCGTATTGCGCAACTCTTCCTCGTCCCGGGACAACAGTTTCTGGCGTGTCGCCACATACTCTCGCAGCCCGTCCAGCGCTCGCTTGCCGGCCTTGCTTTTTTCCAGGACCACTTGAGGATCGATGACCCCCATCTTGAATTCCGCCGCCGGACTTATTGAGAACAAGCCGAAGGTCGCTGCGACGAGCGCCCCGACCACGACCGCGCGCCGGCCTGCTCCGTGCCACTTCACACCCATCTCGGGACTCCTTTCGCGGGAATAATGTCGTGCTACAAACCTCGGGAGAATAGCTGCCTGCCGGTATCGTGTCAAGGAGGGAGGCGCGGGGGAAGAAGGTGATTTGACAGGTGTTGGGCCGGTGGCTATAAGCCACGGAAGGCCTTCATGATCTGCACATCCGACCCGGTTCAGGGGGCGGATGAGAAAGGAATCTATGACGTCTCCCGAGCAAGAGCAGGCCCATCGCGTGTTTATCCTGGCGCTACAACATGAGGCGATCAACTGTGGGCGCGCGGGATGTCCGGGGCCGGTGGAGGCTCTCGACCAGTCCCAGACACGCGATCGGGTCAAGACGTTTGAGCTGACATGTGAACGTTGCGGGTGGCACGCCAGCGTCACAGGGCGCGAACAGTTGACGCCGCTCTGGGACAATGCCTCACTGGAGCTGATGGCAGATGAACATTTGATGCATCAACAGCCTGTATGTCCCTATGATGACACGCCGGTCGTATTCATCTCCATGCCGAATCCTCGTCGGAAGGCGAAGTACCGGGTGGCCTGTTTTTATTGCGGCCGACACACCGAAATGGATTGGCCTCCGCCTGAGAGCAAGCGGTAGCGACGAGTCTTGAATGGAGGCGGGCGAAGGGCTAGACGAAGTAGCGCCCGGTGTCGAAGTGGTACTCGGCGTTGTCGACGAGCTGAAGAATGTTGTGCGTATAGGTCCCGGTGTCGTCCTGCGCGGCCAGGTCCAGCTCGGGACCGTCCTCGATCGGCGTTCCGCCCGCATCCGTAATCACTCGCACCATCGGACGTTCCGCGTTGGCTTTGTCCTGCGCGGGCTTGGTCACCACCGCCAGGGGGCCGGAGTCGAGACGCACGAGGCTGCCGATGGGAATAATACCCACGCAGTTCACGAACAGTTTGAGCAGCACGGGATCGAACGATTGCCCGCTCTTCCCGAACATGAATTTGAGCACGTTCGCGGGGGACATCGGCTCTCTGCGGTAGACGCGCGACGAGGTCATCGCATCGTAGCAGTCGGCGATGGTGATGATCCGGCTGGCGACGGTTTGACTCCAGGGCACCTTGAGTTTGGGGTAGCCCGAAAAATCGTAGTTCATATGATGTTCGAATGAGGCCGAGGCCATACGTGCGGGCACATTGTTGATGCCGCGTGCCTTCACCAGGGTGAACACGCCTTCAATGGGGTGCGAGCGCATGATGGCCCATTCGTCCTGCGTGAACTCACCGGGTTTGTTCAAGACATCCAGCGAAATAGCGCATTTGCCGACGTCGTGAAACAACGCCGACAAACCCAGGTCGGCCAGATCCACCTTCGGGTATCCGGCCCGGTTGCCCAGGGCCATCGCCAGCAGCGACACGTTCACGGAGTGGTTATGCGTATATTGATCGTGGCAGCGGAGGTTGGTCAGCCCGAGGATCGTGGATTCATCCTGCATCATCAGCTCGACGATGTTCTGAATTGCGCGTTTCGCCTGCTTGAAGCTGACCGTCCCGCCGGCGCGCGTATTTTTCGTGAGATCGCCGAGCGCAGAGGCCGCCTTGGCATACCGACCTTTCGCGATGGCTTTTCGCTTGTCCTTCGAATGTTCCTGGCCGCCTGCCGAGGCTCCACTCCGCGTCCCACCCTCGCCGGCTCCGGCCTCGGCGTCGTTCGAGGGCTGCAGCTGAAGTGCTCGAGGTTGCTCCAGTTCGATCCCGTTGACGCCTGCGGTCTGGAGCGCCTCCTGCAAATCAGCCAGCGTATGTTTGTCGGGATCGAGGCTGACAAAGAGATACGCGAATTCGCGATAATCTTTGGATTCGGCCGTGGAGGCGAATGACACTCCGCCGATATGCCACTTGTTCAACGCCTCGATGATGCTCGCAAAGACAGCCATCTGCTGCGAGCTCATTTTCAGGTGGCTGTCTCCGAGAAACAGAAAATCATTTTGCAACCGAAGTGCTACGGGGTGGTCTGCCGCCAATGTTTTCACCAGCGTCAACATGGAGTCGACGGGTTTGTCCAGCGCGGCATTAGTGCGTCCATGAATGCGGGAGGTCTTGATCAAGACGTTCAACTGGGTCACCAGCTGAATGCCCAGCATGGCCAGTTGTTGATCGAGGATATCGCCGGCCTCGGACCCCTTGGCGATCTTGTTCGCGAGTGACCGTTCATGGGTGAGGATCGGATGCGCGTTGTCCGGGATCGGGGCGGGATTCATGGAGGAAGGGGAGTCGGTCACAGGGGGCCTCTCAATTAGGAATTCGCTGCGCTGGGAATCTCGTGACGGTGCTGGCGATTCGCGGCCGAGATGGCCGCGGTGCAAGCCTGCCTGACGGCGGCGCCGCCTTTTTTCTGTCCGAGCTCCAGGGCCGCCAGAGCGACGGGAGTCGCCAATTTCCCAAGGATGTCGGCTGCCAGTAACGCCAGCTCTTCTTTCTTTTTTCGGTTCGTCCAGGACCACTCCGTCAGCAGTCCCTGCCAGTAGGGCACGGCTTCATCAGCGGCCGTCTGTTTGAGGGCTTGATAGATGGCGCGTTTTTCCGCCGGTGACCGATCATAGAAATCGTCGGCTGTCAGGAACGGCGACCAGGCTGAAAATGGGGCGGTATATTGGCCGCCGGTGAGTACTTTCATCGCGGTCAGACGAACCGTTTCATCGCTGTCGCTCAAAAGGGCGACCAGCTTCACACCATTGCCCGATGGGCGAAGGGGCGACAGAATGCGCAGGGCTTCGCGGCGCACCGAGGCCTCGGGGTGGCGCAGCGCCTTTTCGACACTGTCGGCGAAACGAGGGTCATTCCATCGGTAGAGCAGGGTGAGCAGGTTCCGTACGAACGTCGGGCGTTTATCGCTCAGACCGCGGATGATCGGTTCGGCATGGTCCCGGGCCACAGTCTGCAGGACCTCCATCACCACCGCCTGATGCGCCGGTGTATCGAGGGTCGCCAGCACCGAGCAGAGTCCCGGGATCGCCTCGACGTTCATCATGAGCAGGAGCGTGTTCAGCCCTTCCGTCTTGGCCTGAGGATCGCGATTCAAATGAACCCCGATGGCTTTCAAGCGTTCAGGGCGAGCCAGGCCACTGAACAATCCAGCGACCTGCTGTTTGTGACTCTCCGAAAGATCCGGCCGAACCGTTTCCGCCTCCTGCAACATCGTCAACACGGTTTCGAGCAACGTCCATTGACCTGCTCGAATCAGCGTCTCCAACACGTGATCCCATACCTCGAAGAGTTTCGTCAGGAGCACAGGGGACGGTTCGGAGGCCAGCACCGCCGAGAGGATGTCGAGAATATAGGCCGTGGCATCACGGGCGGTTTCACGCTGGATCTCTTGTGTCAATGCCTCATGCTCTTCGTCGGAGACGTCATACCCGACGACATTGGCCTGGAAGCGACGGGTGCGGCTTGCGTTGCCGCCGGTGACATTCCCGCTCGCCGGTTCCGCAGATCCGCCCGCCCCGTCTTTTTCAGCGGACTTCGCCGCGCGCTCGTGATCGAGCAGCTCGCGCAACGAGCCGACAGGCATACTCATGTATCCCTGGGTTTGAAGTTCGAGCTCATCGAGTCCGAGACCGGATGCGCGCACGAGTTCTTCTGCGGTCACTAGGGTAATGGTTTCAAGATTTTTGGCCCACAACCGCGTCACAATGTCGTCGTCCTCTTCGTGGTCGGCGGTGGCGTCGGCCGGTGTGGCCTCCTCGGCGGGCATGCCCCAGAGCGCTTCCAGAAAGAACGCGAGGTCGTCACGAGTGAGTCCTTGATGGAAGCTCAGCTCACGGATTCCATCCGAGTACATTTTGAACGCAAAACTATCGCCGGTTGCGTCGCGCTCGGGTTCGTAGACTACTTCGTCCTGGAAGAAGAGTTGATTGCGTTGGACCAGCAGCGTCAGGCGCGTGTACTGCGCCAGATGGCGAGTGAGGTCATCGTAAAATTGTTGGAAGAATCGCTGCGCGACAGGGTTCTTGGTGCCGTACGTACGAGCCGATTTGGCCGCCTTATCGAGCAGCTTCAACAATTGCTTGATGGCAGCGACTTGTGGATCGGTGCCGGCTTTCACGAAGGGCGCAAGGGGAAGGCCTTCTCCGAGCGGGGCTGTAGGTTCCATATGTGTCAGTCGTACCGTGAGGTGCATGATCCGTCAAGAAAATAGCCGATCTCCGCATGCCTCCCATCGCCATTGCGCCGGCTTGCTGGACCCAGTAGAATTCCTTGGTGACTGCCACGATTCCCTCTCCACTCATTCTGTGCTTCGGTGATAGCCTCACGGCCGGGTATCAAACGCCCAGTCCGGCGCATCCGTCCGGACAGGACTCGCCCTATGGGCACGTCTTGCAGGAATATCTCGGCGAGCGAGGCCGCGTAGAGGTCAGCGGAATCTGTGGAGAAACAACCGGTGAAATGGTGCTGCGTTTCCGCAGGGCAGTCCTTGAACGCTGCCCTCAGATGGTGATTATTCTCGGGGGCACGAATGATCTGGGCTGGAATGCCGATCCCGCGGAGATCATGCGGAACCTGATCAAGATGTATGAATTGGCCCGGGCCTCATCGATCGTGCCTGTTCCTGTGACCGTCCCCTCCATTCGAGCGGACATGGGCGGGGAGAATCCCGATGCCGCCGCATGGGTGGCGGAGCATATTCAGCGGCGTCAGCGGTTGAATGTCATGATTGCAGACTATGCGGAAAGCAAAGGCCTGCGGCATGTCGATCTGTTCACGGCAACGGCCGAACCGGAGTCGTTCATGCTGGCGCAGTCCTATTCGAATGACGGGCTGCATCTGACCAGCAGCGGCTACCGTGCCTTTGGCCGTCTCGTGTATGAGCAGGTGTTTGCCGCTGATCCCGCCGTTTCAGGCGACGCCCCCTCCAGCCTGTCCCGACCATGATCGCCGAGGTCACGGATCACAACTTCGCGCGCACGGTAGAGCAAGCCCCCATGCCGGTCCTCGTGGAGTTCTGGCAGCCTGGTTGCGGGCACTGTCTCGCACTCCTCTCGCAACTACAACTGTTGCAGAATGAGGTGGGGGCAGTTGTGAAGATCGTGAAGATGAACGTGCAGGAGAATTTTCAGATTCCTGCCGAACTCGAGATCAGTTCGTTACCGGCCCTGGCCTTATTCGACCGGGGAGCCTTCGTGCGGTTTATCGGTGGGATCGGGAAGAAGGAGGAGATTCGAAAACAGCTGCTCACATCTATTAACATTTAGCATCCGACATGAAGCCGCTTGCCACGCCATCGGTCGGCGGCCATCGGGCACGATGCGGCTAGAGGATTCGCCAGGTCCGCCCGTCGTGTTCAATCATCCGTTCCGCTTCCACCGGGCCCCAGGTCCCGGCCTGGTACTCAGGCAACCAGCGCAGCTTCTGTTGCGCCCAGCCATCGAGAATTTTTGTGACCCAGTCCCATGACGCTTCCACCGCGTCGCGCCGCATGAAGCGCGAGGCGTCTCCTGCCATTACGTCGAGCAACAACCGTTCATAGGCTTCGGGAGAGGGGCAGCCGAACACGTCGCTATACTGAAAATCCATCTCCACGGGATGTGTCTGGGCTCGCGTGCCAGGGACGCGCGAGATGATGCGCAGCGATAGTCCCTCATCCGGCTGAATGCGCAAGGTCAAGACGTTGGCCGGTTGAGGAGTCGAGGGATTGGCATTAAAGAGAATCTGCGGAATATCTTTGAATTGCACGGCGACTTCGCTGGCCCGTTTCGGGAGCGCTTTCCCGGTGCGAAGATAGAAAGGCACGCCCGACCAGCGCCAGTTTTCGACGAAGGCTTTCACCGCGACAAATGTTTCCGTGGTCGAATTCGGATTGACGCCTTTTTCCCGCCGATATCCCGGCACGGGCTGGTTATGCGCGATACCCTCGGCATACTGCGCCCGCACCGTATACTGCTCGACATCTTTGCCGACGATGGGCCGGAGGCAACGCAGCACTTCCATCTTGGCGTTGCGCACCACGTTGGGGTCGAGCGAATAGGGCGGCTCCATGGCTACCAGGCAGAGCAACTGCAGCAAGTGGTTCTGAATCATGTCCCGCAGCGCGCCGGCTTCTTCGTAGTAGCTGGCTCTCGTCCCCACGCCTTCCGATTCACTGACGGTGATTTGGACGTGGTCGATATATTTATGGTTCCAGATCGGCTCGAAAATACTATTGGCAAACCGGACCACCATGAGATTCTGAACTGTCTCTTTGCCCAGATAGTGATCGATCCGGAAAATCTGGGATTCATCGAATACTTTGCCGGTCACTTCATTGATTTGCTGCGCTGAACCCAGGTCGCGTCCGACAGGTTTTTCGACGATGATCCGCGAATAGGGCGAGGCGGTGGGCGCTGAGGTGGCCAGGCCCGCTTGGGCTAATCCTTCACAGACCGACGCGAACGAGCTGGGTGGAATGCTCAGATAAAAAATACGATTGCCGGGGAGCTGCATCGCTCGCTCCACCTCCTCGGCCTTGGCGCGGAGTGTGGCGTAGGTCTGTGCATCTTCATTTTCTCCCTGGATATAAAACAGATGGTTTTTGAATGTGGCCCAGGTGTCCTCCGCCAGCGCCTGTCGGGAATGTTTGCCGATCCCTTCCTTGACGAGATTGCGGAATTCGTCATCGGTCATGGGCTTGCGACCCAGGCCGATGACCGCATACTTGGCCGGCAGGAGCCCGTCGAGTAACAAATTATAGACGGCCGGAATCAGCCGGCGGCGAGCGAGGTCGCCGGAGCCGCCGAAAATGGCGAGGGTACAGGGCTCGACGGGAGGAACGGATTCCGGAACAGGCTTGCACGCCAGGGGAGTCGTGGGCGAGGACATGGTCTCGATATTCCTTTGGTGAAGGTCAGCGCCGGACGCTATGCCCGCCGAAGGCGTTGCGCAACGCGGCTAGCATTTTTTCGGCGAACGATTCCTCCTGCCGCGACCGGAAGCGGGTGAACAGCGCCGCGGTTAGGGTCGGCACAGGCACATCCTTATCGATGGCGTCCTGGATCATCCAGCGGCCTTCACCGGAGTCCTGCACATAACCCTTCAACTGTTCGAGCTTAGGATCCTGTTTCAGTGCGCCGACCGCCAGTTCCAGCAGCCAGGAGCGGACTACGCTGCCATGCATCCAGACATCGGCGATCTTCCCCAGATCCAGGCGATACTCGCTTTTCGCCATGAGTTCGAACCCCTCAGCGTATCCTTGCATCATGCTGTACTCGATGCCGTTGTGCACCATCTTGACGTAGTGACCCGCGCCGTGCCCGCCCATGTGCGCCCAGCCCTGTTCGGGTGCCAGTGTCGTGAAAATGGGCGTCAGTCGCTGAACCGGTTCGTTCTCGCCGCCGATCATGAGGCAATATCCGACGTTTAGTCCCCAAATCCCGCCGCTGGTGCCGACATCGACATAATGGATGCCCTTTTTCTGCAATTCGACGGCGCGTCGCGTATCGTCATGGAAGCGGGTGTTGCCGCCGTCGATAATGGTATCGCCCGGCTGCAGCAGCGCGCTGACTGCCTGGATCGTCTCTTCCGTCGGAGCTCCTGAGGGCACCATGATCCACACGGCGCGGGGGGTGGTGAGTTTGGAGACGAGGTCGCTCAGGGAGGAGGCGCCCACGCAGCCCTTGCCTTCGGCCTGCTTCACGACAGCAGGCGCGCGATCATACGCCACGACGCGGTGACGGCCCTGCTGCAGGCGCGTCACCATGTTCATGCCCATTTTGCCGAGTCCGACGAATCCAAGTTCCATAGGTCATCCTCTCTGGTGAAGACCGGTATGTGATGACTGGTGCGGAGTCGGCCAAGGACGGAATGCCGCGCCAGTGGTTCGGTGAAGTCCCGATGCTATCACGGTCGGAAGCCCGTGCCAGCGATGCCGCCTTGGCACGGGGTGACGGCGCCCTGTTAATCCACGCGGGGTGGAAGGGGAATATCGTGGAACAGGATCTCGGCAAACCGTCGGCTCGCCATCAACCGGTCGTGAAGGGTGGCCGCGCTCAGGAACTGTGCGGCGACTTCTCCGAGGGCCGGATCGCGAGACGCGAGAAACCGGAGAGTGTCCACCGGCGCGGTAAACCAGAGTCCTCGCGTTCGAAAAAATGCGGACACGCATGCCTCGAAAAACAACTGCAGCAGATATTGCGCGGTATTCGGTTTGTCGCGCAGGTCCTCGGCCTTTCCGAGCCAATGCAGGCACTCGGCTTTCAGTCGGATGCGTTCGTGAATCGAGGCCGTCGGCGGACCCTGCCGAAAACGTTGCGCCGCTTTGGCGATCAGTTGTGCGGCAATGTCTTCATGGTCGTACAGCACTCGTCCCTTGCGAAGCAGGGGGGCGAGACGAGGAGAAAACGCCAGATCTTCGGCGACGGTGTTATGTTCGCCGTAACGAATATCGACCAGCCGGTCTGCCACGCGGATCATTTCCTGTCCGTCGGCCGGCCCCTTCACCAGGACGATGAGATCGATATCACTGTGTGCGGTCACGGCACGCCGGGCCCCGGATCCGACGAGAATAATGCCAACCAGGTCGCCGCCTCGTTTCGCGCGGACATATTTCACCGCGCCGGCAAGGGCGTCATCGTAGCCGGGGGGTGTCACGGCCGGAGGCATCTCTGGTGGTTCGGGAATATCGAGTAGCTCAGCTTTCAGTTCGTCCGAGGAAGGGAGCGCCGGGGACGACTGAGGTGAGGAGGTGGCCAGGTGTGATTCCATATCCATCCTTCGACGCGGTCAGGCGGCCTGCGCACGTCGTATCTGTTGCTCGAGCGTGCCGAGCCACGCGTTGAACGGCTGCTCGGCATCGACAACAATCTCAAGCTTTCCATTAGGGAATTTGCGGACGATGCCGGGACATTCCGGCGAGAGGGAAATTTCCACCCACTCGCGATTGAGTCCGAGGGCATCCGTGACGTCGAGAATGCGGCTGATCTGTTGAAACGACACTGCGTGAAGCGACACTCATTCCTCTCTGCGCGGATCGCGTGTGGGCATTGTAGGAGGGGGGACGGAGCCTGTCAATGTGAGGCGCCCGCCTGATTGTTGAGCAGGCGGGCGAAATGGTCGGCCGCCCGCTCGATGTCCTCGGCCGATACGTCGAGATGAGTCACCGCGCGGCAAGTGGAGCCGCCGACGGCGTTGATCAGCACGCCCTCCTGCTTGAGGGCTGCCACGAAGGCCGGGATGGAAAATTTTGTGCTGTGCACGTCGAAGAACAGGATGTTTGTCTCGACCCGAGATGGATCAATGGTCACAGCCGGGATTTGCTGCAGCCGGGCCGCGAGCCGTTTGGCGTTGGCATGGTCTTCACTGAGTCGGGCAATGTGGTGTTCCAAGGCGTAGAGGCCCCCCGCGGCGAGAATGCCGGACTGGCGCATGGCGCCTCCGTACATGCGGCGAAATCGCCGAAGGCGCTCCATCACGCCTGGATCATCGGTCGCAATCAACGAGCCGGCCGGCGCGCCGAGTCCTTTGGAGAGGCAGAAGGTCACCGTTTCGAAATGTCGCGCATATTCCGCGGCCGGCACGCCCGATGCCACGACTGCATTGAAGAGGCGAGCCCCGTCGAGATGCATCGGTAGTCCATGAGTAGTGGCGACAGCGCGAATGGCCTGAATGGTCGGAAGCGGGTAGACGGTCCCGCCTCCGGCATTGTGCGTGGTCTCGAGGCAGATCAGCGCGGTCTGGATGCTGTAGGGGTCTTTCGGGCGGATGGCGGCCTGCACTTGTTCAGCCGTCATGAGCCCGTGCGCGCCGGACACCCAATGGAGTTGCACCCCGGCCAATGCCGCCGCCGCGCCCTGCTCGTAACGAATGATATGCGCCTGACCTTCAACAATCACTTCACGTCCAGGCTCGGCCTGCGCCCGCACAGACAATTGGTTGCCCAGCGTGCCGGATGGCACGAAGAGTGCGGCGCGTTTCCCGACGAGCGCGGCACCGACCTCTTGGAGGCGATTGACGGTGGGATCTTCACCATAAATGTCATCCCCCACGTCGGCACGGGCCATGGCGTCACGCATGGCCGGGGAGGGTTTGGTGACCGTGTCGCTCCGGAGATCGATCATGGATGTGCCTCTGTCTGAAGGTGGATCGCGATTCATCAGGACGAACCGCAGGCGCATTCTAGCAAAATTTCTTCTTGCCGGTGTACGTAGGCCTGCTACACTGGGGCCCGATTCGGAGCCCCATGGAGAGATGGCATCGGTCAGTGATCCGGTTTGTGCAGGCGGAGCCGCAAGAAGTGCGGCCGTTGGCCTGGTCCTTCGGATATTTCTTTTGCCTCCTCTGCGGCTATTACATTCTTCGCCCCGTGCGCGATGAGATGGCGATTCAGGGCGGGGTGCATAACCTTCCCTGGATGATGACGGGCACGTTCGTCACCTTGCTGGCCGTCACACCCCTGTTCGGGTGGTTGTCCGCGCGGTATTCCCGCTATCGATTGCTCCTCGCCGTCTATCTCTTCTTTATCGCCAATCTGCTCGGCCTGTACGTCTTGATGACGGGCGGTCAGTACATCGAATGGGTTGCGCGCGGGTTTTTTATCTGGCTTTCGGTGTTCAACCTGTTCGTCGTGTCGGTGTTCTGGAGTTTCATGGCCGACCTGTTTACGCCGGCGCAAGGGGCGCGCCTCTTCGGGATGATTGCGGCAGGCGGCAGCACCGGCGCCTTGTTCGGCCCGCTCATTACGACCGGACTCACCTATGTCTTTCCCGTTCCGGTGCTGATGCTGGCATCGGCCGCCTTCCTTCTGGCCTGCATCGGATGCATCTACCAATTGGAATTGTGGAGCCGCAGCCGATCCCTGTTTCATCGGGAGAACAGCGGCGCCCCATTGGGCGGCGGCTTTCTGGCCGGTGTCCGCCTCGTATGGTCGTCGCCATATCTGCTCGGTATCTGTGGCTACCTCACCTTTTTGACGATGACCGCGACCTTCCTCTATTTCGAGCAGGTGCGTCTCGTGGCGCAACAGTTCGACACCCCGGAAGCGCGCACGCGCCTCTTCTCCCTGCTGGACTTTGCCACTAACATCCTGACGTGGCTGACGCAGCTGCTGATTACCAACCGCGTGGTGGCCCGGTTTGGGTTGTCGGCGGCCTTGTTGTTTCTGCCGGCGGTCAGCCTGCTCGGGTTTCTGGGCATCGCCCTGTGGCCTGGATTGGTGGTGTACGTGAGCTTTTCCGTACTGCGGCGCGTGGGGGAATATGCGCTTTCCAAACCGGCGCGTGAGGTGCTGTTTACGGTGGTCAGTCGTGAAGAAAAGTACAAGGCGAAGAATTTTATCGATACGGCAATCTCGCGGGCCGGTGACGCCTCGACCGGTTGGCTGGTCTCCGGCCTGAAGGCGCTGAGCGTCACGACCGCACAGATCTCCTGGGTGTTGGTTCCTCTCATGCTGCTCTGGGCCTGGCTGGGTCGATGGTTGGCGGCGCAACAGCGCAAACAGGTTGGGCCGTAATAGGTATGCCCCCGGTCGGAGAATGAATGGTGTGTGCCGTCCGGTCTATGCGGAGTGCGTTAGCCTCGGCCGAGATCCCGGTGGCGGCCGAATCCTGGTTTGCCGACAAAGCAATTGTTGCGAGCCTGCGCCTCTCGGTCCTCTTCACGGACGGACATCCCTTCTTGTTCAGCGCGGCTGGCAACCGCACATCTTTTCTATGAGTCAGAGTGTGCGATTCTGCACGTCTCGCTCGCTGGAATTATGCACGGAACCAGTTCGTCGGCAGCATCGACACGATGTTCGGAATCTTCTTTACCCAACCACTCTCGCGGAACGGGGCACTCCTGCTGGTCATTCGTGTGATCCCGTCACTCATACAAGCGAAAGACGCTTGCAGGCAGGAATATTGCTTAGTGCCCAGGCAGACCACCGTGTTCGTTCCTGCTTGGTGATGATGATTCATCGTCGGTATCACGCATTGCTTGAAGTGTCCAATGTGCTGAACTCACAGCGTGAGATGGGCAGCCTATGGCAAGCTTGCACGGAGCGAATCAAGGACGTCGTGCCGTGGGAACGCGCTGGCGTCCTCCTCTATGCGCCGGATGAAGACGGGTTTCGGTTTCATGCGTTGGAGACTGCCATGCCGAAACGTTTGCTGGAGCAAGGCGCCATCATCCCGCGTATCGGCAGTGCGGTGGGGTGGGTGTATGAACATCGCGAAGTCCATGTGCGGCCCTATCTCCAGCACCAACAAGTTTTTTTCGAAGATCATTTGTATGCCGAAGAAGGCCTCGGTCGAATGGTGAACCTCCCGCTACTTGCGCGTGGAACGTGTCTGGGGAGTCTGAATATCGGGAGTGTGGCCTCCGGAGAACCTGAGGTCGAGACAGTAGACTTTTTGCGGCAAATTGCGACTCAGGTTGCGTTGGCCATCGAAAACATCCAAGCCTACGAGCAGGTGGCGCGGTTGGGCCGACAACTGACCAAGCAACACGCGTATCGGACTCAGGACATCACATCGCGGAGTAATCCTGGATCGCTGGTCGGCAACAGTGGGCCTTTGCACAAGGTGCTGGCGCAAATTCAGGCGGTGGCAGCCACCTCCACGACGGTATTGGTGACCGGAGAGACCGGTACCGGCAAAGAACTGGTGGCTCGAGCCATCCATGAACGCAGTGTGCGACGTACGAAACCCTTCGTGCGGCTCAATTGCGCGGCATTGCCGAGCGGCCTGGTGGAAAGTGAATTGTTCGGGCATGAACGAGGGGCCTTCACGGGGGCAGTCCAGCGACATCAGGGACGGTTCGAACTCGCCCACGGAGGAACGCTGTTTTTGGATGAAATCGGGGAGATGCCCCTGGATGTACAGGCCAAGCTTCTTCGAGTCCTTGAAGATCATCTGGTCGACCGGGTAGGAGCGGCGCGATCGATACCTGTGGATGTGCGGCTCATCGCGGCGACAAATGTGGATTTGGCCGAAGCTGTGGAACAGAAACGTTTCAGAGCGGATCTCTACTATCGCCTGAAGGTATTTCCGATCGCACTACCTCCGCTTCGTGACCGGAAGGAAGACATTCCGCTGCTGGCGCAGCATTTTCTCAACATCTGCGCGGTCAGACTCAATCGTGCGGACCTGACCTTCAGTGAAACGGCTTCCGCACGGTTGGTTCAACATGAGTGGCCGGGGAATATTCGGGAACTGCAGAACGTCATTGAGCGCGCCGTGATTCTCGCGCCGACTGATCGTATCGAGATCGATGAGCGCTTCGTCGCCTCCTCATCGAGACCCACGCCGAACATGGATCGCCCGCTTACCTTGCACGATGCTGAGCGCGATCTCATTCTTCGTGTGCTGGAGCAAGCCGCCTGGCGAATTTATGGTCCTCTTGGAGCGGCGACTCGACTGGGAATGAATCCCAGTACCCTGCGCAGTCGAATGAAAAAAATGGCGCTGTCACGACCTACGGCTCCTCCGTCTCTGGAACCTCTTCACCAGTCCTAGCCGCAAGCCGTCATCGAACATCGTCACATATCGGCGACGGGCCTCGGTCCCTTGTGTCGCTCTGTTCAACATGCTCTCGTTTTGGAATGGGTTCGTTCCTGTCGAACAATGCGGTCGGTGAGGAATGGCGCACGCATGGATCTTCTGGAGAACCTCGCGAACGGTCGCGATTTCCCGCGAAACGCCGCGATGGATTCTCGCGGCCTGATGCCCAGCTGGTGTCTGTTCGAACAGGGGGGCGCCTCGAAGTAGCGGGAATGCGGTGGTTTCTTGTGAGGCGCTTTCCGATCACCAGTGGCATTCGCTTTGCTATGTACCCCGCTTGGCAAGACGTAACGCGGGGAGACGGAATATGCGGGTATGCGGATGGCGTGGCAGACTCGGAACGGTTGGCTGTCTATTCCTGACGGGCTTCATCGGTGTACTCGGCTGTCAGGGTTCGTGGCCTGTTGCAGGATCGACGCCGTTTCCCAGCAATAGCCAGTTTATGGAGGGGTGGACGACCTATCTCCACTGCCGGCTGAGTCAGGAACCAGACGATATCCGAAGAGACTTAGAAGAGTTGAGCCGTATGGCCTACAGGGTAGCCACGCAGAGCCGGCCATCCGCCTTTCTGCCTGCCTCGATACGAGGGCTTGTGATGAACCCGCCATCACGATTGGCTGTCGACCCTCAGGCGATGATGGTGGCCTGTGCGCAGCATGGCGGTGAGGTGGCACACGTTGTCGGTCGACCCGAGCTGGCGGTGGAATTGTTCACGGTGGTGTTGGCGGCTCTACGAGAGCAAGTCTATGCCTACCATCCGAAGGATAGCGGCGATCGCGCATTCATCAATCGGGAATAAATATCCCCGGCATCCGAGATGACTTCGTACGTTTGGAGAGAGGCACGGATGGGCTGGTGATCCTGCGTGAATGGCATTGCAAGATCCACCACTTCGGCGGCTTTAGGTAAAGGAGAGCAGCCTCATGACGGCAAACTATGATTTTGATCTCTTGTGCATCGGCAGCGGTCCCGCGGGCCAACGGGCTGCGATTCAAGCCGCCAAACTCGGGAAACGGGCAGCGGTCGTGGAGAAGCGTCCCTCGATGGGAGGCGTCTGCCTGGATATGGGGACGATTCCCAGCAAGACCTTTCGCGAGGCGGTGTGGTCCCTGTCGCAGGTCGCGGGTGGACTGAATGGTGCCTCCACGTCTCGTCGTGATGGCGAGAACATGTGTCGCCTTCCTGTGGAAGCGCTCCTCCACCGGATGCAAACGGTCGGCCGCCGCGAATCACTGGTGATCGAGCAGCAGCTGTTCCGAAACGAGGTGCACATGATCAGAGGAGAGGCCTCGTTTGTCGATTCGCATACGGTGCTGGTGACCGTTGGTGAGGGGCGCCGGACCGTCACCGCAGAGAATATCGTGATTGCTGTGGGAACCTATCCGGCTTCGCCCCCCGGTGTGCCGTCTGATGGGGACCTGATTCTCACGAGCGATGATCTCGTGCGACTGCAGAGGCTCCCGAAGAAGCTCGTCGTTGTTGGTGGGGGGATCATCGGAATCGAGTATGCGTCGATGTTCGCTGCGCTTCACAGTCAAGTGATCCTGGTGGATAAGCGCGACCGGCTTTTAGAGTTTTTGGACCGTGAGAGCGTCGACGAGCTGATGCAGCAAATGAGAAGGCAGCGAGTCACGTTTTGCTTGGGAGAAGCCGTTGAGCGGCTGGACGTCACGACCGGAAATCCGCGGCAGGCGGTTGTCCATCTGGAGTCGGGGAAAATGATCGTCGCCGACCAAGTGCTGTTTTCGGTCGGTCGGCTCGGTGCCACGAGTCGCCTGAATCTCGATGCCGTGGGGCTCAAGCCCGATGATCGCGGACGGCTGACCGTGGACCGGCAGTTCCGAACCGCGGTGCCGCATATCTTCGCCGTGGGCGACGTGATCGGTTACCCGAGTTTGGCATCCACCTCATTTCTACAGGGACGGCTGGCGGCGTCCTACGCCTTCGGCGTCGATCCCGGACCGATGATTGAACACCTGCCGATCGGAATCTACGCCATCCCGGAGGTCTCGGCGATTGGACCTCCGGAACATGAATTGACGCGGAAGAAGGTGCCCTATGAAACCGGCATCGCGCGATACGGAGAGATTGCACGGGGGCAGATTCTCGGTGACGACAGCGGGTTTCTCAAGTTGCTGTTCCATCGTGAGGATCAGCGTCTCCTCGGCATTCACGCCGTGGGCGCCGGCGCCACGGAATTGATCCATATCGGGCAGGCGGTCTTGGAGTTGGGCGGAGGACTCCAATACTTTTTGCGGTCGGTGTTCAATTATCCGACGTTGGCCGAATGTTACAAAGTCGCGGCGCTGAATGCCTTCAACAAGTTGGTCGTGTGTCGGTAGCGAAACATGCAGGTCGAGATGGCCATGAGATGGGAAGTCCTCGTTGCCCAGCAAGTGTTCCGTGCCGATTCACGGGGCATGCTGGGAGACAGGAAGAAGGGATCGTGATGCATCACAACATGCTCTGCGCGCTCGTGCTCGTGTTGCTGGGGGGAGGTCCTGCCATGGCGCAGGACCAGTTGCTTGGATTGCCGCACACTCTCCTGACCGGTCCCTCCGATTCGCCGGATGCGACAAAGAGGCCGAGGAGCTCCTGGGAGAGCTGGCTCAATCATGGCGAACCTCACAGGACGGCGGAGTCGCATATCCCGCCTGGGGGCCCTGATCTCGGAGCGCCGACGGCCCCTCGCACTCCCTCTATCGCGCCGGCATCTGAGCCTTTCGGGCAGGAACCAGGGCGAATTCCGTCACAGCGGAGATCGAATAGAAACGCGGAACAGGTTGAGGCAGTGCCCGGCGACGAGAGACGATAACTCCAACATCATGAGCATGGGCCCGGCTGGATTCGTCGGCATGCGGTTGGCCGATTCGAATCGAAATCTCTTCACACGCTGCTCACGATGTTTAAGCGTGCGCGATGTGTAGGTGGACAAATAGGAGTCATGACCGGCCACTACCGAATAGTAGGCAATACACGCATCGTTCGCCAGGACAGCACACAGAGCGACCCACGATCAAGGAGAAGCCATGATGCACGTCACGCAAGGCAGGATGACGAATCCCGTTCGTGCTCTTCAGGGATACGGCCAATCGGTCTGGTTGGACGACATTCGACGAAGTGTCCTCACAAGCGGGGTATTGCAACGTCTCATACTCGAAGAAGGCGTGACGGGCCTCACATCAAACCCGGCGATCTTCAAACACGCCATCAGCGAAAGCTCGGACTATGCCGACGCTTTGAGCATCTTTCGGCGTGAAGCAGGTCTGGATGCGAAGGGATGTTATGAACGGCTGGCCATCGAGGATATTCAGTGCGCGGCGGATCTCCTGCAGCCGGTGTATGCCCGCACGAAGCGGCGCGATGGGTATGTGAGCCTGGAAGTCTCGCCGCATGTGGCTCATGACAGGCAAGCGACGCTCGAAGAGGCGCAGCGACTGTGGGACTCTGTCGGGCGCGATAACCTGATGATCAAAATTCCGGCCACGCCGGCCGGACTTCTCGCTATCCCGCCGCTGATCGGGATGGGAATCAACGTCAACGTGACCCTTCTCTTCGCGCTAGACACCTACGTGTCGGTCGCCGAGGCGTACCTGACCGGTTTGGAAGAGTTGGCCAGGCGGGGTGGTGATCTCGGAAGCGTTGCGAGCGTGGCCAGTTTTTTCATCAGCCGCATAGACACGGCGGCGGACGCGGAAATTGCTGCGTATCTGGACAAGGCGACCGGCGGAGAGGCGCGGGCGACACTCAAGAGCCTGCAGGGAAAAATTGCCGTGGCGAATGCCAAATTGGCCTACCAGCGGTATCAGGCCATCTTCTCGGGCAATCGCTGGCAAGCACTTGCGAGGCAAGGGGCCAGGACCCAACGGCTGCTCTGGGCGAGTACGGGAACCAAGAATCCACAGTATCGCGACGTGCAGTATGTCGAAGAGCTGATTGGTCCCGAGACGGTCAATACAATACCGCCCCCGACGCTTGATGCCTTTCGTGATCATGGGCGTCCGGAAAACCGGCTGACGGAGGACCTCGATGATGCAGAAGCGGTGCTACTTGCGTGGGCGCAGGCAGGACTGTCAATGAAAGCGATCACCGACCGGCTGTTGGAAGAAGGACTCCAGTTGTTCCGGGACGCGTATGACCAACTGCTGATGGCCATCGAATCTCAAGCCAGGTTGGGCGACTCTTTGCAACTCAAGGGCTGTTCATATTCCCTGCCGGCGGATGTGGCCGACGCAGTACAGTCTTCCCTTCGAGAATGGAAGGATGCTGAGAAGGTCGAACGCCTGTGGGATCGTGATCCGTCCCTTTGGACCGGCCGGGACGAGGACCGGTGGCTCGGGTGGTTGGATATCACGGATCAACAGTTGGCGCAGATTCCTCTGCTCACCGGCCTGGCCGGAGAAACGTTGCCTCGAGGGTTCACGCATGTCCTGTTGTTGGGAATGGGAGGATCGAGTCTCTGTCCCGACGTGCTGACGCGGATGTTTGGCAAGCAGGCGGGGTACCCGGAACTTTACGTGCTTGATTCAACGGATCCGGCTCAGATCAGGACGATAGAAAAACGGATCCAACTTGCCAGTACCCTGTTTATCGTTTCGAGCAAGTCAGGGACTACTCTTGAGCCGATGATGCTGAAAGCCTACTTTTTTGACCGGGTTCAGCGGCTTGTCGGAACCAAGGCCGCTGTCCGGCAATTTATTGCGATTACGGATCCTGGTTCTCCATTGCAACAAGCTGCCGAGGCTGATGATGTTCGGCACCTCTACTTCGGAGTACCCACGATCGGAGGGCGCTACTCGGCGCTGTCGAATTTCGGCATGGTACCGGCCGCGGTCATGGGGCTCGATATTGTTCAGATTCTTGAAAATGCGGAGGAAATGGTGGAAGCCTGTTTCCCTTGTGTCCCGGTCGAGGAGAACCCTGGGTTGGTGCTCGGCACGATCCTCGGGGTGCTCGGCAAACAGGGCCGCGATAAGGTGACGATGGTGTCCTCTCCAGAGCTAGCCTCATTCGGCGCCTGGCTTGAACAACTCCTGGCTGAGTCGACTGGCAAAGGGGGCAAGGGACTCATTCCGGTTGATCGTGAGGCGGTAGGCGATCCCGCGGTTTACGGACTGGATCGCGTGTTCGTGTATCTCCGATGGCAGGCTGCACCCGACCAGGGGCAAGACGTGGCTGTCGCACGGCTCGAGTCGGCGGGCCATCCGGTCATCCGCATTGCAGTGAGCGACCGCTATGATGTGGGACAGGAATTTTTCCGCTGGGAGTTTGCCACGGCAGTGGCAGGGGCCATCATGGATCTTAATCCTTTCGACCAGCCGGATGTGGAGGCGAGTAAATTAGCCACCAGGCAGTTGACGGCAAAGGTTCAGCGAACCGGGGCGCTTCCGCCGGAAACTCCGATTCTCGAAGAGCGTGGACTCCAACTATTTGCCGATCCGGCGTATGCCCTCACGCTCCAGGCTGTGCCAGGTTCGCCCCCGTCCCTGGCGCAGTATCTAGCAGGCCATCTCAATCGGCTTACGGCCGGTGATTACTTTGCCTTGTTGGCCTATCTCGAGGTGGATCCCAGGTATGAGGCGGAACTCCAGGCGCTGCGGCTGAGGGTGCGGGATATCAAACATGTCGCGACGTGCATGGGGTTCGGTCCGCGGTTTCTTCATTCCACCGGACAGGCCTATAAGGGAGGGCCCAATACCGGACTGTTTCTCCAAGTCACCTGCGAAGATGCGGCAGACCTTCCTGTGCCGGGACAGCCGTATACGTTCGGTATCGTCAAGGCGGCGCAGGCGCGGGGGGATTTTCAGGTTTTGGCGGAGCGACGAAGGCGGGTGTTGCGTGTGCATCTGGGAACCAATGTTCAGGAAGGACTGGCGATGCTCAGGGCAGTGATGGAAGAAGTCTTGGTGTGAGATGAATGGCGTCGTGCTGCAGACCGACGGCGTAAACCCCATCATCGTGTTGGTAAGGCGAGAAGAACGGTATTTCTTCAATACACTTCCGTGCCTGCCGACCTTGCTTTGACTCACAAAAAAATCGCATGGTATAGTCCGGCGCGGATCGTTCAAGGCCTGTGATGATGCAGTCCTGACGATGCCCTGCGCCCTGTGGCCATTCACCGGACGCCCACTCACCAGATTTACCAATTGGGGACATGATGGTTGAAGTTCCAGTTAAACTCTACCTCGATAAAGTATTGAAGACGGCTCGGGAAGCAGTGCGTCCGACCTCGCTCCTCTCCGGCCCCGTACGAGACAAGGCGTTGCGTGGTATGGCGGCGGCCATTGCGGAAGCGGAAGAGTCCATCCTCGCGGCGAACGAAACGGATGTGGACGCGGTCGGAAAGTCGATGACCGGATATGAAAACCGGGAACGTGTGCGCGATGCCGTGGCCCGAATCCGTATGACGGCCGACGACGTGAAAGCGCTCGTAGATCGGTTGCATCACATTGCGGATCTGCCGGACCCGCTCGGTGAAGTGCTGGGGCGCCACGAGGAACCGAACGGTCTTCAAGTGAGCCGGGTGCGGGTTCCGATCGGGGTGATCGGCATCGTGTCGGAGCTGTCACCGCTGGAAACGATCGATGCGCTAGCCCTCTGCCTGAAGTCAGGCAACGTTTGTGTCTTCCGCGGCTCTCCGGATTGGACCCATACGCAGCAGGTGATTGCGGCCGGTCTTGCGACGGGCATGCATGACGCGGGCATCCCCAAAGGCGCCTGTACGATTATCGACCGTCCTGAAAAAGAGGCGGCCCTGGAACTGATTAAGTCCGGCAAGGCGTTGGATGCGATCATCCCGCGTGGCGGCGCCGGTCTGCGGAAGGTGGTGCAGGAGCAGGCCAAGATGCCGATCCTCTGTCACGACGGCGGGATTACGCACGTGTATATCGACGATGACGTGGAGATCCCGCTTGCACAGAATATTGTCGTGAACTCCAAAGTGCAGAATCCCTCGGCGCCCAACTCGGTGGATACGCTGCTGGTGCATCAGGGGATTGCGCGCCCGCTGTTGTCTGCGCTGATCCTTCGCTTGCTGGATGAATTCAAAATCGATATTTACGGCTGCCCCAAGACTGTGTCGTTGATGGGCCAGATGCTCATGACGGGGCATAAGGCGGTCAAGCCGGCGCAGGAGACGGACTGGAACAAGCAATTTCAGGGGCCCACTATGGCCATCAAGATGGTGCCGGGTTTTGAGGAGGCGTTGGCGCATATTGCGCAGCATGGTCCCAGCCACACCTGCGTCATCGTCACGAAGTCGTATGAGTCCGCCATGCGGTTCAGCAAAGAAGTGGATGCGGGGTCGGTCCTGGTCAATGCCTCCTCCCGATTGAATGCCGGGGACAGTCTGGGGTTCGGTGCGGATATCGGCTTGAGTTCGGCGCGCCACCACGCGCGAGGGCCGATCGGACTCAATCAACTGACCTGTGAAAAATATGTCGTGTTCGGCAGCGGGCAACTCCGGCATCCGCATCCCGTTCCGTTGGCCTATGAAGATGCCATCATGCTCAAGCGGCCGTAACGCATCGATCGTGATGGCCCTCCCGGCGAGAGGACCCTGTGCCTGGTGATCGGAACGAGGAGATGCTCAGGGCCCTCCGCGAGCACTTGGCCTGGTGGGGACTCCGGCACATCGAATCCGATGCCGCATATTTTTCATGGCAACGGGAGGTTTTCAGCCCAGAAGACCTGGCCGCGCTGCACCGGTCTATTGAAGCCAAGCGCGCGGCGACCGGTGGATCGTCCGCGGAGATTGCCTTCTATGATTTGACGGCCCAGTCTCGATTCATTCCCGCCCTCTACAGTCAACGCTACGAATATAATCTCGAAGTCGGCTCCCGAATCCCGGCTCACCTCAAGGGCGCGCAGACCATTCTCGATGCCGGATGCGGTATCGGCCTCCTGACGACCTTCTATGCGCAGCGCTGTCCCGGTGCGACGGTGGTGGGGATCGATCGTTCGCTTGCCTCCATCACCCTTGCGCGACAGCGGGCGCAAGCATTGGGATTGAACAATCTGCGGTTCGAGTGCCTGGACATGGATCAGTACGAGCTGAGCGGCTGCTATGATTTGATCGTCGCCACGCATGCGCTGCTCCAGGCCGAACAGGATCCCGGGCTTCCCAGTTCCGACTGGCAGGATTTCACGCGAGCGTTGGATGCCGGAGCCCAATCGGATTTTGAACAGCGGACCGGGGTGGGGAGGCGGTTGGATCGGCTTCGCGGCGTGCTGGCGGCAACAGGTCGAATGATTCTGTTTGAAAAGACCAGGCAACTCGCGCGGCGTATTCCCTTTCAGCGGGCGTTGGCGGCCAGAGGGCTTATGCCGCTTCGATCGCCTGAACCGATTCGGTATCGTTCCATCGAAGAGGTGACCGACGATGGCCCACTATATGTGACGGGTTTGGTGTCCTCGTCGGACCTCCTGGCGTGGGATGAGGCCCCGGAGCCGGATGATGCTCCCCCACTTGATGTGGAACAGCTGCGGTCCGTTCGAGTAGACCGCGATCAGCCGCTGTACGAAAACCATGGGGCCTCGGCGCAGCAGGCGTGGGGCAATCTTCCCGCGAAACAGGTGGTGGAGCAGGTGACTAGAAAAGAAACGGATGGACGGCAGTTGCACGTGGAGTGGGGAGGAGCCGGTGAGTTCGTCTATCTCTATTGCGCCAATACGTTCGATCAGCGGCAACTCGTCGTGGTTGAGCAGGCTCGGGCCGCCATGGTGCACACCTACTACCGGGAAATTGTCGGCGAGCCGTTCACGAGCGAAGGAAGGATTGTGAGATGAACGATCCGCATCACCATGCCGACGCTGCTCTCCATGTGCCGTTAGAAGTGGTGGGACTCGTGCCGGCCGCCGGAATGGCCAAACGCCTGCAGCCGTTTCCGTGCAGCAAGGAAGTGTTTCCGGTCGGGTTCGCAGTAGATGAGAAGAGTGGAATGCCACGTCCGAAAGTGGCGGCCCAGTATCTGCTGGAAAAGTTCAAGGCGGCCGGCATCACGAAGGCCTTCCTCGTGATCAAAGACGGCAAATGGGATATCCCCAACTATTTTCGAGAAGGCGACCTGGTCGGTCTGTCGCTGGCCTATGTCGTGATTGCGGGATCGTTGGGACCGCCGGACACCATCGATCGCGCCTATCCCTTTCTCGAACAGAAACGCGTGGCGTTTGGCTTTCCGGATATTCTGTTCGGGCCTGACGATGCCTACAGGCAGTTGATCGCGGCGCAGGAGCGAACCGGTGCGGATGTGGTCTTAGGGCTACATCGGGTGTATGACCATCGCGTCTGGGACATGGTGGACTGCGACGCCGACGGCCTCGTGCGGAATATCGTGATGAAACCGGTGACGACGACGTTGATCTACGGCTGGTGTTGCGCGGTCTGGACACCGGCCTTTTCGGAATTTCTCCACCGCTTTCTGCGCGCGGAGGAGACTCACCGCAATTTGGCGCAATTGGCCAATACCGCCCATGATCTGGGCGGAGATTTAGCCGTAGGGGTGGTCTTGCAGGCCGCCTTGAAAGCAGGGCTGCTGTTGCAGACCGTGATCTTCCCTCACGATACCTATATCGATATCGGCACACCGGAAGACCTGGCCAAAGCGGTGCGTCAGTGCAACAGGCCTGAGGCGTAACTTCGACGCTTACGGATAGGCCGCCAGGAGCTGTTCGGCAATCCGAAGGCGATCCTGATCCTCCTGTTTCTTGCACTGTCTCCGACAAGCCGCGCAGAACCGCAGGCGACCGGCAATCGAGCTGATGTCGCGGTCTTTGTTATAGAAAAACGGACAATCGGCCGGTCCTACGCCGGGGAGATGAGGCAGGAGGTCCGCCACCACGGCAGCCGCCAGGTGAGCCATCATCCGTTCGACCGTAAATTCAGGACCGGTCAACTGATCGAGCAGGTCGAATGTGGACACGATGGACAGACGTTCGGCCTTTCCCGGTTCGAGCGGCCAATAGTAGAGATTTTTCTTTTTCCCGCTCTTGAGCGGAAAATTGATCATGCAAACCAGTCGATCCAAGCCCAGTTCCTTTGGCTTGTTTTTCAGCCGCGCATAGAGGGTTTCGGCAACCACGTAGGCCTGATCCTCATCCTGTTCACGTCGCCAGGTGCCGATCGGCGCAGGGAATGAGACGGTTTGAAACGAATAGACATTCTGCACTGTTGTGAGGCGATCGCAAATGTCCGGCAAGTGAGGAATCATGCGATGCGCATTCCACATGCCGATCTTGATCCGGTCCTGCATGGCGCGTCTGCGCTGTCGTTCCGAGGCTGTCCTGGTCCGTTCATACTCGGCGGCCGGTCTCGGAACACAAATGCGCTGGGCCGGGTTGCGCGCAAACACGACCGGCACGGCCCAATCGATGGCTTCTCCGGAAATCGAATAATTGACCGACACCCGTGCCTCACGCGCTGCATCGCCGATGGACTGGCCCATGGCCAGCGCCCAATAGAAGTGGCGGGAAAAGGATGTCGCCGACACGTCCAGCACAGGATATTGGTTGGCAACGACGGCCGGGACGCCGCCGGCGATCAAGGCCTGCGCCACCCCCCGGCTGAAATCTTCGCGTCCACCCTGTCCGGTCTCGCAGGCATTCAAACACACCAGACGAATGCCGCGCCGGCAGACAATCTGCCTGAGCGTGGTTGAATCCAGTGCCTGCACGCCGCCTTCGGCATTCTCAAATAACAGATACCCGCAGTCGTCCTGCTCTCGATATTCGCCATGTCCGATGAAGTGCAGAATGTCGAACGGTGCGGCGGCGCTTTCGAGCGTGCGATGCAACAACTCGGGCGTGGCATCGAGCAGGAGTTCGACCTCCGCCAGTTTCGCATCGAGGAGCCGCCGGAATCCGCTACGAATCACGTCCGTTTCTTCCTCGACGGACAGCGCGCCTAATCCCAACGGCTGGGCGACGACCACCAGGATGCGCATCGGGCCGCTGCGAGCCGGTATCCGTTCGGCAGGAATGGATGTGAGCACGTTGCGTGTGAAATTCACTTCCTCCAGCGCCAGGAACGTCCGGCGATCGGGATCGTAGATGAATTCCCATGCCTGCCTGGCGAGCCAATGATTGTCCGAGGTAAAGATCAGATTGAGCCGTTGCGTAACCTGTTCAGACCGGGCCGCATCGTAGAGCCTGCGGACCTGGTCCGGAAAGAGCGCATTAAACAACGAACCGCCGAATTTCTGAAGGTCTTTCTCGTCGGGCAGTTGAGGATAACGGGGATCGCCGTCGATATAGCCGTGAATGTGCTGTTGCATGGCCTCGATGGCTTGCCACTGCGCGTCAGCCGGCCTCTGTTTGCCGCGGACTGTGGCGGCATCTGTGCCGGTCCCGATGTGTACGGTTTCCATCACCCGTGCATTCCGGAAGGTGGCGATGAGCGTGGCGACCGCGTCCTTCGGGTCAGGATCGATGAGGGCGAGCTGGAACACATCGTCAGGCTCGACGCTCGGCGTCAGGGAGACAATGGGCGGAACTGCCTTGAAGGCAGGAGTTGCAGCGACAGTCGGAGAGAGCGTCACCGGTTGTTGAAGTGCAGGGCTGGCCGCGATGGTGGGCCGCGCTTCGGCGCGAACGGCGCCCCGCCGTTTGCCGGAGGGCAGGTCGTGCTCAATGTCGATCGGTGCGGCGGGCTGGGCCTCCCCGCGCAGGGCGCGGACCAAAAAATCTACCGTGCCCGGATCGTCGAAGAAGTTCACATGGTTCACCGCTTTCTGCTGCGTCAGGTTTCCGCCCAACCCGAAGCATCCCACGCGATCACCCGGTATCATGCCCCCTCCGCCGCTACCGGCATCCACCCGCCAGCCGCCTTCGGTCGGAACGACCAGATCGTTGGCCGTCGGAAAGAAGAGGTCGGCTCCCGCATCGACGATTCGCTGCAGCACCCCCGCGTCCGGTTCGTAATTGGCGACCAGAGCCGAGTAGGCCTCGTTGGGAGGGTTTGGGGTGGCCTGCAACGCCTGGATGATGTCGCCCTTATTGTCCATCGAGGCCAGGCCCGGCAACCCGCCGACGAGCCGGCGCGCGATCCAGGAGAGGGCTTCGCTGACAAATTCGACGCCAGTGGTGAAAGGATTGGCGGGAAATAATTCCAGGACGTTGGAGAGCCAGTTCGTGTATTGGGTGACATGATCCGGTGAGGCGAGGGGAGTGCCTTCGTTCGGGCTGGCGACGAGCACGGCCCGGCCGATCACGAATCGGTCTGCCAGCGAGCCGAATAGGCTCCGGCGTTCCACCAAATGCCGCAGGACCAGGCCTCCGCGAGAGTGCGTGATCACGTCGAAGGTCGTCGGGCGGGCGGGGAGCGCTTCGAGCAACATCTGCACGTTGTCTTGCGGCGTGCGACTCAGGGTGAAGTGATCGAATCCATAGATGCGATTGCCGTACACCGCCTGCAGTTCTTCGAAAAATGTCCTGCCGTTGCTGCCTTGCGTCTGCGCCAGCGAGCGAAAGGCAGCTTTGGTGCTGGAGAAGGTCCCATGAATGAATAGCAGATTCCGTTCCGACGCGCTCAACGTCTGCAAGTCTGCGGCAGGCAAGCCCGGTTCTGCGCCGAGACTGTCGGCGGTTAGGGACAGCCATCCCTCCCGTTGTTTTTTCAGTTTCCACGTGGCGGTTTCCCACAGCAGCGCGAGTTTCGAGAGCGCAAAGTCGGCAATTTTTCCCGCCACTTTGAGCACCACGGCCTTGATGGCCGCGCTGATGAATCCGCGGCGGCCGCCCGCTTCGGCGATGGGCGCGGCCGGCACCGGGATCGAGAACCGATAGATTCTCTTCCCGCCTCGTCGAGTCCCTCGCCGGGCCGGTTCCGTCGGCATATGGAAGCGGATGGCTCCGGAGGCGTATCGCGTCATCACGATATAGGCGTCGTCAGGAGCGCCTTCGACATCCAGCGTGAGAGGGGCCGGAGCCGCCTCGCCTCGTCTGGCCTTCGGCGTTGCGGTGAGAGTTTGCTCGACTTCCCAGCGCTTGGTCGCGGTGAGGTTGGCCACAAAGGGGTCAGGTACCTCTCCCGCTGCTCGTCGTCCTCCACGGGCCTGTTCCGTCGTACGAACGTCCCAGCCTTCTGATGTCGACCAGCTCACTGTGCCGGATTTTTTGTGTGCCATGATGTGCTCCTGCTGATGTCGTGCGGATCGATCACCTCTGATGATGACGTGGATTGTTCGCCGCGCTTATCCCATAACCGGGGCGATCAGGCAAGAGGGTCGTTGAGACGGATGGCGAAATACACACCAGCGGCGGCAGGTCGCCGGAGAGGCCGGGAGGATAGTGCGATCCAGGGTGGGCTGTTCAGAAGCCGAGTGCTTTTTCCAAATCCGCCTGCTCTTTTTTGAAGGTCTTCTTGCGGCCTTCCTCAGCCTGCGCCTGGCGCTGTTCGGTCTGCTTCTGGACGGTCTCGGCCTGCTTGTCGTCGCCGGCCATCGTGTAGAACTCCGCCGCGATCTCGCCTTCACCTTTGGCTTCGTGACGCTTCGCCAGCATCCGCGCCTTCTCGCGTATTTTTTTGACGCCGTCCGAACGATCGGCCTGCTCGTAGTAGGACATTGCGAGACGGAGAAGCTTTCGACCGTCCTCGGCGACGAGGGTGTCGCCGCGTTGGGCGGCACGCGTGCGAATCCGGTCTTCTCCCGTTTTGGCGTAATAGGCCCAATCGCGCGCTCGCCCCAGCTCATGCAGGGAATCCTTGGTGACGGAGGCAAACCGTTTCTCTTCCTCGGCCAGGGCTTTCTCGACGTTCCTGGAGGCGTGGGCGCGCATCGCCTGTTCCTGTGCCTTGTCGTTCTGCTGCGAGAAATAATCGATGGCATGGCTCACGGTGCTGATGTCGTCCGGTTTGGCCTCGACCAGTTTGCGTTGCATGCGGCCCGCGTCGGCCGGCGCATTCGCGCGAACGTACCACTCAAAGGCGTCTTGCAGGCGAGCCTTCTTTTCGTCGTCGGCGCCGATCGCCTTGGCCGTGCGTTGCTTCAACCCTGCATGGCGCGTACCGTCGCTGACGCAGTCGCCGTCCAGTTTCACCGCCGCGGCATAGGCCTCGCGCAGTTGGCCGGCCCGTTCCAGATCCTCCGCCTTCTTCAAGTGCGCGTCTGCCGCTGCTTGCAGCGCCTTCTCTGTGCAGAGGGAGTCTGCCCAAGCCGGCGTGCCCCAGAAGCCGAGCGCGAGGGCGAATACCAGACATGGAGATGTGATTCGAGTCACGACTGCCTCCTTAGCGTCCCATCATCCCTTTGAGCATATCCATGCCCATGCCGCCCATATCCAGCTTTTCGAAGCCTTTGGGAATTTCGAACAGCTCGGCCGGTTGTTTGCCGATCTGAATGTTGGTCTGTTCCATCTTGAAGCGCGCCTTCTGCCCCTTCTCGACTGCCAGGGCATCGATCTTGGCCAGAATGCCTTCTTTCGTGGTCCACATGAACCCGCCCATCTTCGTGCCGTCGTTGCCGGTCATGATGATCTTACTTTTGTTCATGACGACGCCGTTGACGGTTTCTTCTCCCAATGCCGTCTGTTCAATCTGGTAGCCGGAGAGATCGGATTTAGCCTGCCCCTGTTTGTTGTCCGGCGCTTCCATGTACATTTTTTCTTCGGGCATGACCGTCCAGCTGACATGTTTGTCATGGCGGGTGATCATCGTCATCGCGGCGCCGCCTTGTGACATCTCGCGGCGTTCTTTGGTCGGTGTTGAATAGATACGGCTTTTGGTGGCGCCATCTTCAGACTCGATGATCTGGTCGGCCGAGTATTCAACGTTCGTGCGGTCGACGGCGAGTGCAAGTCCCGCAGTGGATAATGTTGCTACGGTCAGGACAAGACACAACAGGAATCTGGTCAACATGAAAAGCCTCTCGTTGGATAGTGAAGGGATGGCGATGTCGTCTCCTGCTCCACGGCGAGCCTCCTCAGCCTTGCGGTAGCTGAGCGCGAAGGGTACGCCTGGTGCGCGAGCCTGTCAATTAATGAGGCGGAACTGTCCCAAGATGAAGGGGGGCGCGGGGGGCTCTCCAAGAGGAACTGAAGGCGAAGGGGAGGAGGAAGGGTATTACCTGGCTGAAGCCGAAGCGGTCTTGGCCGTGCGAGAAGCGGGGGCTTGTCCGACGCGTGGCCGCGATGAGTGCGGGCCCCTGTTGTACTGTGCGGCTTCTGCCGGGGCTGGAAGCGGCCGTTCCGAGGAAATTGGTCGGATGACCTGAGCGGAGGTCGTCGACACACTCGCTGCGAGGCGTGTGCCCAGCCGGATCATCGGTGATTCCACCAGATGATACAGGGCGACGGGCAGACCTATGCTGAGCGCGATCAGCGCACTGTAACGAATGGCTGCCGGCTGGTCTTTAAGTACGACCAGTGCAACCCATTGCGCGTGGAGATGCGTGAGATAAATGCCATAGGAATAGCGTGCGATCAATTCGGTGCCTTTGTTCAGCATCGGCCGGTTCAATTCCGCAAAGAACGGCGCGGTGAGCCCGATCATGAGACAGAGTACCCATCGCGATATCTGCTCGTATTCGTAGTAGCTCCCAAACGCTTGAATTCCAGCGGCGGAGAGAAGGATCAGCGGCCAGCCCCAAAACGGGAGCGGGCGCCGGCGGACTCCATAGCCCATAAAGTAGCAAGCCGTCCCGGCGATGAAACAGGGGGCAAATTGCGCCAGGCCGAGGCGCCAGGAAATATAAGGCTGGATGAGGCCGGCCACCACTGCGAACCCCCAGAGGGCCAGGATCCCTCTCATGCCATACGCTTTGCCGGCTAGGTAGCAGAACGGGAGGACGGCATACATGGCCACTTCATAGGGAAGGCTCCAGAGCACCGAGGTCAGGACGGGCTTATACGCGAACTCGGTGTAGAGCAGAAGATTCGCCAGAACGGTTGATACGTCCGGTTGGGACCAGGGCCACCAGGGGGCGCGGGGAAGTTGAAGCAGGATGATAAGGCTGACGCACACGATACTGAGCGGGTAGATCCGAAACAGGCGGCGCACATAAAATGTTGCAAATAGTCTTTGTCCCCTGAGGTCGATCCGCTCCAGCGAGAACATCAACACCAAACTGGTATGAACAAAAAAGAGAATGACGCCGAATTGCGCCAGGAAGTCCGGCAAATGGGGACCAGTCGTGAGAAACAAATGGAAGAAGTACACGAGGAGAACTGCTACCGCACGCAGGACGTCCAGATTGGGAGAAAGAGAAGTTGCCGGAGTTGCGCTGCGGGTCATCTCGCGAGGGTCCTTCTCGCTGAAAAAGTGTTGCATGTGCTCTGACCGGCCAGGTGGTCCCGCACATCTCAGACAAAGCCGAGGTGCGCGCATCAGCCAAGATGCGTGGGAGCCGGAAGGCCTGCGATGCGTGAAGTGACTGCCAGGTTGCCAATGTCCCAGTGGGGGAAATTCGGGAATTGGGCTACGCTGAGAGCCCGTATGGTCAGGTCACCAAGGGCCCTATGAAGTAGGAGTTTGTGACCTCGACGGAGTACACATTATTCAAAGGGTGCCTGTCAACCCTTCGCGACATTTTTTGTGAAGGAGGCACAACTTGTATCATCGTGAGTCAGTATGGTCATGCGTTCACACTCGTCGCCGGCTGTGCACAAGAAGTCCTGTCGCGATTGGGAGCCACCTCCGGCACGTGAAGTTGCGTAGTGCCTCTCATCACGAAGGTCATACCTCTCCTGTGCACCGCATGGTCGAGTCTGCCGCATTGTGCTATAAGTGCCGGCACGAGACGTTGAGCGAAGACTGTATCCAATTGCAGCGTCGACTGTATCGGATCACATACAAACAACTCGGCGTGGATCGGTGATGATTGCGGATGGCAGACGGTCTTGATGAAGACAATCGCTGAACAGGCCGTGTGGATGCGCGGGCAACGCGACTTGAATAAGATGGAGACGATTTCGTCTCGTGGAGAACATGGGGTGGTATGAATGGTGCAGCTTTGACAAGAAACTGATGGGATCCTGCCGCGCGTTCACCGGCTGATCAGACGAAGCACTTCACCCTAACAACGAGGTGAGTCGACATGAGGGACGTCATCCGAATCGTCTTTCTATCCGGGGAGGAAGATGGCCGGTCCTGCTGTGATCACGCCCGCATCGCAGAATACGTAGAACATGCCTTGACTGGGCAGCGAGTCGCACTTGACGATGCGGCTGACCCGTCCCTCACGACGGATCAACCTCACCTTGTCCTGCTCCATCTCAACGTTCCCGATCAGTCAGACGAAGAACGACTCACGGCGGTGATCCGCCGTTGGCCGGATGTGCCTATTGTCGGAGTCATCGGGCAGCAACGAGGTGGCGCGCCGATGCTTCCGCCAGACCTCCCGGCGGGCCTTCGTGACTTTCTCCTCTGTCCGCTGGATGGACGGGAGTTGGCTCTTCGGGTGCGCCGCGTGCTGACGCAGGAGCTTCCTCAAGTTCCCCGGAGGGTGGGTACGACGCGGTCGGGCCGCGTGCATTCGTTGGTCGGGGAAAGCGCAATCTTTCAGGCACAGGTTGAAAAAATTCCCCTCTTTGCCGATGTGGAGGCGACGGTGCTGCTGCAGGGCGAAACCGGAACGGGGAAGGAAGTGTTTGCTCGCGCGATTCACTATTCCAGCGCCAGGAAGGACCATGCGTTCATTCCAATCAATTGTGCCGCATTGCCCGATCAGTTGTTTGAAAATGAACTGTTCGGGCATGTGAAGGGTGCGTATACGAGCGCGGCCAGCGAACAGGGCGGGCTCGTCCTCGAGGCCGAGGGAGGAACGTTGTTCCTCGACGAGGTCGATGCGCTGAATCCTTATGCTCAGGCGAAGCTGCTGCGCTTTGTGCAGTATCGAGAGTATCGGCCGTTGGGCTGTTCGCGCACGAAGCTCGCGAACGTACGGATCATCGCGGCATCCAATCACGATCTCCGGCAGGCCGTGACGGAGCGGCAGTTTCGCGAGGATCTCTTTCACCGGCTCAATGTGTTGGCGATGGTGGTGCCGCCTTTGCGGGAGCGTGTGGAGGACATTCCCTTGTTGGCCGACCGGTTTCTCCAGCGCTTCCGGCGAGCGGATGGACAAGGCCCGCGACGGCTCGCCGAAGATGCGATCCAGAAATTGCTCGCGTATGCCTGGCCGGGGAATGTGCGGGAGTTGGAGAGTACGCTCCAACGGGCCGTCGTCATGTGTGGGGCCGCGACGATTCAGGCGCAGGATATCGAGTGTGCGGGGGAGGCGCCCAAGACCCCCTGTCTGGATGGCTCGCTCCGCGCGGCGAAAACCTCTGCGACCATGGATGTCGAACGGGCGTATCTCGTGAAAACGCTGGTGACATTCCGGGGAAATGTGACGCATGCGGCCAAAGCGGCAGGCAAAGAGCGCCGCAGTTTTCAACGACTTCTTCGAAAATACGGGATCGATCGCGAAGCGTATCAGAACGATCCGACCGGTTCTTCACGCGATTGTCCGCCTCCCTTTGAGACACCGTTCGACGGCCGCGCCTAAGTTCCTCACCACCGCGGCGGTTTTGCCGCACAGATCATCGCCTTGATTTTCAAAGCCATTTAAAAGTTTGCATAGTCTCAGTACTGCGGCAACATTGCCGCGCCCTCCGATGGCACCTGTTCGATTCCCTTTAAAACGCAGGAAACGGGATTCTCCCTAATGGCATTGCTCTTGCTCCATTCCGCAGGAGTGCTGTCATGGAGTGGGGCTCCGGGGATCAGGCCGGATGGATGAGCACGATGCAGAGTTCAGGCGCAGCATTCTCGACTACCTGGTTCATCATCCTGGCGCAAAAGACACTCAGGAAGGGGTGCTGAATTGGTGGATCGCGGCACCGTGCCTGGATGAAGGCGCCGAACGCCTCGCAATCGAGGCGTTGGGCAAGCTGGTTGCGCAAGGCTGGGTCCTGAAACGCGACACGTCGAATCAGCCGATCTATAGCCTGAATCATGCGCACCTGAAGGAGATACGAACATTTCTGACACAGGACGGAAACGAGAGGTGAACGTCCTAAGCCGAGGAGGATCAGCATGCCAGTGCAACCAACCTATCCGGGTGTGTACATCGAGGAGCTGCCGAGCGGGGTGCGCACGATCACCGGAGTCGCCACGTCGATCACAGGGTTTGTAGGCAAGGCCGTGCGCGGCCCGGCCGATCAACCGGTGACGATCACGAGTTTTGCGGATTACGAGCGGGTCTTCGGCGGGCTGCACCGGGATATGACCTTGAGCTACGCCGTGCGCGATTTTTTTCTGAACGGCGGCGGGCAGGCTGTGATCGTGCGTCTCTACAAGGCCACCGCGGGGAGTGCCGCGAAGGCGACCTATGAAGTGCCGAACCTGACCTTGCAGGCCGTATCGGAAGGCGCGTGGGGCATGCTGGTTCGCGCGCGGGTTGAGAAAAAGGCTGCGACCGATCCGAATCTGATCGCCGTCGCTACCCGGCTGGGCGTGCAACCGGCCGATCTGTTCGACTTAATTGTGCGCGACGGCAGCACCGGTATCACGGAAACCTTCCTGAATCTCACGACGAAGGAAAGCGCGCGTCGCGCGGACCGTGTGCTCCTGGCGGAATCGAATCTGGTCCGTGTTACGACGACGATGCCGTCGAATAGCTCGCCTACGGCCCATGCCGGGACATCGGCGGATGCCGACGTCTGGACTTCCACCACGAAATCCACGCCCGCGAAGAATGCGGCTCCGGCAGACATTGCCGTCGATAGCGCCGTGCTCGATGCGGCCGCTTACAAAGGAAGCCAAACCGGTAAAACCGGACTCTACCAGCTGGAAAAAGTCGATCTCTTCAACCTGCTCTGTATTCTGCCCGACGCGCGCGGCGGGGATGTGCCGGATGACGTGTATCAGGAGGCGCTCAGCTACTGTGTCAAGCGGCGGGCCATGTTGATCGTCGATCCGAAGGCGGCCTGGGCGACGGTGGGCGCTGCGCAATCTGGAGTCCCCGGGATGAATCTGAACGGCGACATGGCGCGCAACGCGGCGATCTATTTTCCGCGTATCAAGCAGGCCGATTCACAGCTCGGGGGACAAGTGGAAACCTTCGTGCCTTGTGGTGTGATTGCCGGGGTGATGGCGAGAACGGACAGTCGACGCGGAGTGTGGAAGGCGCCGGCGGGGCTCGACGCCTCGTTAAGCGGCGTCGCCGGGCTGCAACTCGATATGACGGATGCGGAGAACGGTCTCTTGAATCCGCTGGGCATCAACTGTCTCCGGACATTCCCGGTCCACGGTCGAGTGGTATGGGGTTCCCGGACCATGCGGGGCGCGGATGCGGCGGCGGATGAGTACAAGTATGTGCCGGTTCGTCGGCTGGCCCTGTTCCTCGAAGAAAGCCTCTATCGCGGCACGCAGTGGGTGGTGTTCGAGCCAAACGATGAGCCCCTCTGGGCGCAGATCAGGCTGAATCTGGGCGCGTTCATGCACAACCTGTTTCGGCAGGGTGCCTTTCAGGGCACCGCACCGCGGGACGCCTATTTCGTGAAGTGCGACAAGGAAACGACCACACAGAACGATATCAATCTCGGCATCGTCAACATCGTCGTCGGATTCGCCCCGCTCAAGCCTGCTGAGTTCGTCATCATCAAGCTCCAGCAGATGGCCGGCCAGATCGCGACCTAGCGGCTTCTGGAACAGCCGAGTGTCGGGGCCAGATGAGTTTATGGGTGGATAGGGAAACGATTGTATCACCACTCGCAGGATGCTCAAAAAGGCCGTCCGTCGCGACCGCAGCGAGGTCCACGGCGCGAAGAATAATGAGCGCCACGCCTGTGGACGCCGGCGAGACGGTGAGCCGGCAGTGTGTCTTAGGGGCGAGGCGTACTATTCCCGTACGTCGAGCCTCTGTGCGATGCGAGAACAAAGGCGGCGGATTTTTTCCAGCATCCTGCTAAGAGGAGGAAAACATGGCGCAGTTTACCGTGAACACGCATCGGTTCGATCCCTACAAGAATTTCAAGTTCCGGGTGAAATGGGACGGGCGTTACGTCGCGGGGGTCAGCAAGGTCGGTTCCTTGAAGCGCTCCACCGAAGTGGTCGAGCACCGCGAGGGCGGCGATCCCAGCACCAGCCGCAAGTCCCCCGGCCGCACCAAGTATGAAGCCATTACGCTGGAGCGGGGGGTGACCCACGATACCGCCTTCGAGCAATGGGCGAACAAGGTCTGGAACTTCGGGTCCGGCTTGGGCGCGGAGGTGTCGCTCAAGGATTTCCGGAAAGACATCATCATCGAGTTGTACAACGAGGCGGGACAACTGGCCATCGCCTACAAGGTCTTTCGTTGCTGGGTGTCGGAGTATCAAGCCCAGTCTGACTGCGATGCCAATGCGAATGCGGTTGCGATTCAGACGCTGAAGCTCGAGAACGAGGGTTGGGAACGCGACTACGAAGTCAGCGAACCGTCGGAGCCGACCTTTACGGAGCCGTGACGATGGCGCACAGATCTCAGTCAGGACTCTCCGCAGCGGCGGTCATCGATATCTGGGAGCAGGGGTCCGGTCGACATCCCCTCGACCGGGCGTTGTTGCTGCTGCGGTATACCTGTCCCGACGAGCCGTTCGAAATCCTATGCGAGTGGACGATGGGGGAGCGCGATAGGCGGTTGTTGGAGTCCCGTCGAAACACCTTCGGCGATCGCATCGACGGGTATGCAGAATGTCCTGCCTGCGGGAACGGACTCGAATTCGAACTGTCCTGCGAGGGTGTATCGGGATCGGCATCGACGACGGGTGCGACCTGGCACAGAGTGGAGCAGGCAGGGCGCTTGTGGGACATGCGCGGGCCGAACAGCCGGGATCTTGCCGCCGCCGCGGCCGCCCCGGACTTAGATCGGGCGCGCCGCGTGATTCTCTCGCGTTGTATGCGCAGCGGTACCGACATGGTGGATGAAGCGGAATGGACGGACGAATTGCAGGCGGCTCTGGCGGCCCGGCTGAGCGAGCTCGATCCGTTGGCCGAAATCCTCATCGACGTGAGATGCGCGGCCTGCGGGCACGCGTGGGAGAGCGTCTTCGATATCGCGGATTTTTTCTGGAATGAGATCCATGTGCGAAGCAAGCGGTTGTTGCAGGAAATTGATCTACTGGCGCGCACCTATGGCTGGACGGAAGGGGAAATCCTCGGCATGACCGATCAACGGCGCAGCCTGTATGTGGGGATGGCACTCTCATGAGCGATTTTCTTACCAGACTCGTCCAGCGACAGTCCGGAACGCTCGCTACGATTCAACCGCGTGCCCGTTCCATGTTTGACCCCGCGGTGAAACAGCCGGATCAGCCGCCACCCGATCTTCCGATGATCGAGCGAGTGGCCTCGTCTGATGAGCCGCGCCAAGCGGCCGAAGCGCCGCTTCATTCGATTGCTGTGATGCATCCGGCGACGGCCGCCTTCCATGCGCAGCGCCGCAGCGAAGCGCCTGTCGATGGGCCGTCTGTCGCTCTGCCGGAAACAGGCGCGCGCGGGATGGAGTCATCGCACGAACCGCCCCTCGTGAAGGCGACGGCTGTTCCACGCACAGCTCAAGGAGAAGGGCCGACGGTATCCCTGCGCAATCAGATCGCCGAGTCGGACCGGCATGCGGCGCGGTTGTTTCCCAGCAGCCATGCAATGCCACAGGAACGGCTCAGTGGGGCGCCGGCCGGGCAAGAGCGAGCGGTCATACCTCCGCCACGGTTAGTCGAGGCGCAACAGGCGACGCCGATGGCCGCACGCGTCACTCCGCCCTCGTTGCTGTTCACGGGACCGCAGGGGCAACGCGGCGATGCTGCAGGGACCACGTCTCCAGAGCCTCCCGTACATGTGACGATCGGACGGATCGAAGTCACCGCCTTGCCTGCGCCCTCGCCACCAGGGCGGAAATCAGCCGCCCGTCCGCCGTCGATGTCGTTGGCAGACTATTTGGCGCGCCGCCGGGGGAGGGGCGCGTGAGCAGCGCGTTGGCCATTGCCGGAGTCACAGCCGTGCTTCGAGACCTCCTCAACGACGGCTTGATCAACCACAACGTCAGCGGCTTGCTCGGCAGTACCGTGACGGTGAGCGCTGTCCCGCCGGATCGGGTGGTTCCCGCGAATGGCGCCGAAAGCACCCAGCTGAATCTCTTCCTCCATCAAGTCACGTTCAATACGGGTTGGCGGAATCATGCGTTACCGTCCCGCGACGGATCAGGCACCCAACGGCTCAGCAATCCGCCGCTGGCCCTCGATCTTCACTACCTCGTCAGCGCCTACAGCGCCGAGGAGTTGGGGAGCGAAATTCTGCTCGGGTACGCGATGCAACTGCTGCATGAGACTCCGGTCTTGGATCGGAAGGCCATCACAACCGCGCTGAATCCTTCTCCGCCGGTGGAGACGACGTTGCCGCCGGCCCTGCGGGCCCTGGCCGAATGCGGGCTGGCGGATCAAGTGGAACAGATCAAGCTGGTTCCGGATCCCCTCAGCACCGAAGAGATGTCCAAACTCTGGACCGCCGTGCAGTCCCATTACCGACCCACCGC
>JADYYH010000046.1 GCA_020853775.1 Nitrospira sp. | reverse complement strand
TCGTTCTGATGGCGCTCGGCTTCTTCACGTGCCAGGATGATGATCTTGCGACCCTTGTCCGTGAACCGTTCGAACATCCCGCCTCCTTATGGTGATGGGGTCTGTAAGAGAAGCCTTAGCTGAGTGAATCGATGCAGATCAAAGGCTCAAAAATACTACTGATGGTGTGATTCTAACTACCGCAATTTTGGGTGTCAAGGTATTGAGCGAATCGCAAACGACGCGCTGCGACTGGTGAAGCGCGCGCATGCGAGAGCGGCGTACGCCGCATGATGTCGCGCGCCGGTTTGACAGTAAAAGAATCATCCCGATACAATCCCGCACCTTTCAACCGGCTCCTCACCTCAGCGCGACGCGGTCTCACGTATGAAAAGCAAAAGCATCGGCATTCTGACGAAACCGAAATTCCCGGAAGTGAAGGCTACGGTGCAGGCCGTGGTGAGTTGGTTGCGCTCGCGAAACATCGACGTGCTGCTGGATACGACCTCGACGACCTTACTGGGCGAACAAGGCGGGTTTCAGAAAACACAACTCGCCAGCAAGGCCGACGTGCTGCTGGTGTTGGGCGGCGACGGGACGATGCTGAATGCTGCACGATTGGCCGGCGAACGCGGGATTCCCATTCTCGGGGTGAATATGGGCGGCCTGGGATTTCTGACCGAAGTCGTCTTGGAGAATTTATATCCCTCCCTGGAGCGTGTGTTTGCCAATGACTTTGTGCTCGATGAACGGTTGATGCTGAAGACCCATGTGCACCGGCACGGCGAAACGGTCGCGCGAGGGGTCGTCCTGAACGACGTGGTCATCAGCAAGGGGACGCTGGCCCGGATGATCGAACTCAAGATTGCCATTCAGGGGCAGTTCGTCACGAACCTGCGCGGCGACGGTTTGATTGTCAGCACGCCGACGGGATCGACGGCCTACTCGTTGTCAGCCGGGGGACCGATCATCAATCCCGCCGTCCCGTCTTTGATCCTGACGCCTGTCTGTCCGCATACGTTGACACATCGTCCCTTGATCGTGCCGGCGAGTGTGGAAATCGAGGTTGTGCTGACCAGCAGGGATGACGGGGCGATGGCGACACTGGACGGCCAGGTCGGTGTGGCCTTGACGCAGGGAGACACGGTTGAGATTCAGGCTTCCGAGCACCTGACCAGGCTCATCCGATTCCCTGAAAGCAGTTATTACGAAGTATTGCGGGAAAAGCTGAAATGGGGAGACGGGTGATTGGTAGCGGGCGCGTTAAGCGCGCCCGCGTTCGATGTGCGTCAGCATATCGGCGTTCGAGGCAAACTTGAATTCCCCGATGGCTTCGGGTGATGCGGCGTGAGCTTTCTCTACGGTGTCCAGCAGCTTGAGCCCTTCGAGGTCCACCGGCTTGCTCTTTCGGTCCTTCAGGATGCTCTGCAATTTCGAGAGGACCTGGTCTACGGTGGTGCCTGAGTGGGCCGACTTGGTCGTGAGGTAGCGCGAGATGACTTCCGCACACCAATCCCCGTCCCGCTTGGCGATTCCGACCAGACCTTCGCTGGCCTTGCGCGCCCAACCGGCAAGAAACACCCCGTCCACCACCTGCCCTGTCTTTTCATCATAGGCTTGGAATAACGAATCGTCCGGATCATTGCCGGTCTTGGTCGGGTTCGTCACGAAGATGCCGTTTTTGTACGGCAGGCCTACCGTCTCATCGACCCGATCGCCTACGGCAAAGACGACACTGTCCACCGGGAACTCATACAACTGTTTGAGTCCCACCGCGGCGGTGTCGTCACCTTTCGGTTCCAATTTATTTTCTTCCATCTCGAGGGCGCGCACGCGGTTGTTGGCATCCACGAGGACCCGCTTCGGCGACGCGAGAAACCGGAAGCCCATCTTGGAGGGACTTCCCGTCGGCTCGCACTTCGTAAATTCCGCGGTCAGGCTGGCCAGCACTTCGTCGGCATTCTGTCCGACTGCGGCCAGCCGGTCTTTGATGCGGGCGAATTCATGGGCGATACCTTCTTGATCCATGTTGGAGCAGACGGCGCGGATTTCTTTGGGGTTGTATTTGCGCTCGACCGGACCGCGACGGGCAATAGCGGTCACACGCTCCACCTGCTTATAGCGAATCAGCCAATGCGCGATATCGACCATCACGTCGCCCACTCCGATAATGGCCACGTGTTTTCCCATATCGAATGGACGGTCGCCGAATCCAGGCAGGCGGTTGAAGTGGTACACCACATCCTTGGCATGGAACACGCCCTTGGCTGAGTCCCCTTCCACGCCGATGGCTTTGGTGCCCTGGGCGCCGATCGAGAAGGCCACGGCGCTCGCACCCAGTCCCCGCAGTTCTTCCACCGTGAGGTCTTTTCCCTGACCGACTGAGACATTGCCGAAGTAATGGACGTTCGGCTGTTCCAACATCTCCCAATACTGCTTCTTCAATCCGCCGCGCAGTTTGAGCTTGCTGGGGAAAATCCCGTATTCGGCCAACCCGCCGAACTTGATGTCGCGATTGAGGATGATGACCTCATGGCCCGCATCGGCCATTTTCTTGGCCAGGGCCATTCCGGCAGGGCCTGCGCCCACCACGATGACTACATGCCCGCTTGTCTCCGAACCGGTTGCACTCATTATCTACCCTTCAATCTATATCGAGAATGAAATGAATCGCTGATGATTCGCGGTCCGTCCCTTCGCGTAGGACGATGGACGGCCAAACCTGTAAAATTTTGCGCACGTTAGCATAGGGCTCCTCGGGCTGTCAAAAGCCGCAAGGGTCGGCGCGCCTCCCCGTTACCACCGACCCGAAGGTCCAATGACGATCTTGGGGGACCTACCCGCCGGCGCTGCCGACCGGGCCGCCAGCCTGGGTCATGCGCCAGGGATCGAGCAGTTGGTTGAGCCGCTTTTCAGGCAACACGTTTTGTTCGCGCGCCACTTCACGGACGGTCTTGCCGGACTTATAGGCATCTTTGGCCAATTTGGCGGCGGCTTCGTACCCGATGACCGGCGCGAGAGCCGTGCACATGGCGAGGCTCTCTTCAATGAGGCTCTTGCAGCGCTCTTCATTCGCCTTGATGCCCGCGATGCACTTCACGGCAAAGTTGGTGGATGCTGTCGCGAGCAGTTCGATGGACTGCAGCAGGTTATAGGCCATCACCGGCAACATCACGATCAATTCAAAGTTCGCGGCCTGCCCTCCGACGGTGATCGTCACATCATTGCCGATGACCTGGGCGCAGACCATGGTGACGGATTCCGCAATCACGGGATTCACTTTACCCGGCATGATGGAGGAGCCGGGTTGGGTTTCCGGGAGATTGATTTCGCCGAGGCCGCAGCGCGGACCCGACCCGAGCCAGCGGACGTCGTTGGCGATCTTCATCAGGCTGACGGCCAGCGTGCGCAACTCTCCGCTGGCTTCGACCAGCGAATCCTGAGCCGACTGTCCTTCAAAATGATTGACCGCCTCCTTGAAGCTGCATCCGGTTTCTTTGGAAATGAGCGCCATCACCTTCCCCGCAAACTTCGGGTGACAGTTGAGCCCGGTGCCGACCGCGGTGCCTCCGAGGGCGACTTCGCTCAAGGCCGCCTGGGCGCGTTTCATCCTGGCGATTCCCAGTTCGACCTGTCTCGCGTATCCGCCGAACTCCTGTCCCAAGCGGACCGGCGTCGCATCCTGCAAATGCGTGCGGCCGATCTTGACGATCTTGTCGAATTCCCGAGCCTTGCCGCTGAGCGCCTTGTGGAGTTGGGTCAGCGCGGGAATGAGTTGTCGTTGGATCGTTTCCGAGGCGGCAATATGGATCGCGGTGGGGATCACATCATTGCTCGATTGTCCCAGGTTCACATGGTCGTTCGGGTGCACCAGTTTGCTGCCTCTGGCGCCGCCGAGCAGTTCGGTCGCCCGGTTCGAAATGACTTCGTTGGTATTCATGTTGGTAGACGTACCTGAACCGGTCTGGAAAATATCCACCGGAAATTCGGCGTCCAGACTGCCGTCGACGACCTCGGTTGCCGCACGAGTGATGGCGTCCGCCGGCTTTTTGTCGAGCAACTTCAGCGAATGATTGACGGACGCGGCTGCGCGCTTGATGAGTCCCATCGCCCGGATCATGGCGCGAGGAATGCGCAGCGAACTGATCGGGAAGTTTTCGATCGCGCGAGCCGTTTGCACCCCGTAATACGCATTGGAAGGAACCGGAAGTTCTCCCATCGTGTCGCGTTCGATACGCGTGGCGGTTGTCGCGGATGCGGGGCGTTTGGGCGTGCGCGAAGCGTTCTTCATCGTGGGATCTCCTCGAATAGACTGGCGGTTGACCTGTTTGAACCGCGCATAATAAACGCTCGCCCTGACGAAGCACAAGCGTGGCGTGAGCGACTTACGAGAGATGGCTGGGGGAGACGGGCGAGCCAGTGTGGGAAATCGGGAGACGAAAGAAAAAGAAAAGGCCCGCCAGAAGGCGGGCCTTGCTCTCTCACGCGGACACAGGCCTGCTTAGGCGATTTTGACGTCGATCTGTTTCGGTTTCGCCTTTTCCGATTTGGGCAGATGCAAGTGCAACACACCATCAGTATATTCCGCCTTCACCTTGCTCTCGTCCACCGAGTCAGGAAGCGTGAAGCTCCGGACAAATCGCCCGTAGGACCGTTCAATCCGATGGTACTTCTTCCCCTTCTCTTCCTTTTCCTGTTTCCGCTCGCCCTGCAGCGTGAGGACACCGTCTTCGACCGTCACCTTCACATCTTCCTTTTTCACCTCGGGAAGCTCGGCCTTAATGGCATATTCGTCTTCGGTCTCGCTGATGTCGACTGTCGGCGCCCAATCGGCCACTGTCATCACCTCTTTGCCCTGAGAGGCAGTCTGAGCCGCACTCGGCCGCGTAATCATCCGGTTCAGTCGGTCGGACATTTCTTCCAATTCCCGGAACGGATCCCATCGTACGATCGCCATGGTGGAACCTCCTTGTGTGAATGCCTTGCTGGTGTTCACTTGAGCCATCCTACGTACTACAAGGAAGGTAATCTTCACGCCGGTGAAGTCAAGGGCGCGGTCTGAAGAGTTATTGTCGTGAGCGGCCTCTTGACATTGGAACCCTCGGCATTATTTAGTAGCCCCCTTCATACTGGAGGCGATCACCATGTTGGAATTCATTTCCTATGCATTGCTCGGCGGCATCATGATGGTTACGTCCGTGGTCTTGTGGTGGTTCATCGGCCGTACCGAATAGTCCGTCGTTCGGCTTACCGCCGATCGATCGGCACGTAATGCCGGTCATGTTCCCCGGAATAGATCTGGTCGGGCCGGTAGAGTTTGTTCTCTCGCAATTGCTCCAGCCAATGCGCCAGCCATCCGCTCACCCGCGCCATGGCAAAGAGCGGCGTAAACAGATCGACCTCGATGCCCATCTTGTCGTAGATGATGCCCGAATAGAAATCGACGTTCGGGTAAATACCCTTCCCCTGTAATCGCTCGCTGGCCAGTTGTTCCACCGCCACCGCCACTTCATAGAGCGGAGACGTGCCGCACACATTGAAGAGCCGCATGCAGAGATCCTGCAGCACGGTGGCGCGTGGATCCTTCACCTTGTAGACGCGATGGCCGAAGCCCATCAGTTTGTGTTTTCCGCCGAGACGGGCCTCTACCGCCGCGCGAGCCTGCGCCGGTGTCCCGATCTCTTTCAGCATTGTCACCACCTCTTCATTGGCACCCCCGTGCAAGGGGCCTTTGAGCGCGCCGATGGAGGACGCCACAACGGTGTACGGGTCGGCCAGCGTCGAAGCCGTGACCATGCCGGCGAACGTGGAGGCGTTCATGGTGTGTTCGGCATGGAGAATCAAGCAATCATCGAAGACTTCGCTCCAGAGCGGATGCGGAACGGTTTCCGTCAGCATGTAGAGAAAGTTGTCGGAAAAAGGCAGATCATCGCGCGGCGGGATATATTCGTCCCCGCGCCGCAGCCGCGCCCAGGCGGCCACGATGGTGGGCAGTTTGGCGATGAGGCGCACCGCCGACCAGTAATTGTTTTCAACGTCCTTGACGTTGCGGCCCGGGTAAAACATGCCGAGCGCCGCCACGGCGGCTTGTAACGCGTCCATCGGATGCCCATGTTCAGGCATGACCTTCAGCAGATCCACAATACGAAACTTGATCCGGCGGTGGTGCGTGACATCATCCACCCACTGCGTGAGTTCCGTCGCGGTCGGCAGCCGGCCGAACAACAGCAGGTAACTGGTTTCGAGAAACGACGAATGCTGACAGAGTTCCTCGACCCGAATGCCGCGATATTCGAGTACTCCTCGTTGTCCATCCACATCGCTGATCGCTGATTTTGCGGCAGGAACACCGGCCAGACCCGGCATGAAATCGTGCGGCATAGATTCTGTCTCCTATCTTTAACTATCCCAATGAGGCATCACGCGTGATGCGATCGGTTCCATGAGCGGCCCTCGCGTCGGGGTTTCCTGAGTGAAGGCCGCACCGCCTCAGCTTATCACGATCGACGACATCGGCTCAGCCTTCACCTTGAATTGAGGGGATTCGCTTGGCATACTACCTCGAAACACAGAAGACTTCGACTGCGGAGCACAGGGTGACTCGACTCACACACATTCTCCTGCTGGTCGGACTGTTGGTCGCAGTAGCCGTTCTCGTGATGCTGCGGATGGAAGACCGGGCAAATAAAGACCAGGCAGCCGGCTCTCCGGGGGCGCAACGGCCAGGACGCAGTACCTTAAGTCATGGCGGCCCGGGCGCCGGATCTTTATCCGACAATTCCCCACGCCTTCCTGCAGGCGGACGGAATGAGTCGTCTCAGTAGTCTTGAATTGCAACAACGAGGTGAGGCATGGGCCGGTTCCGGTCGCTCGCGCTGGGAATGCTGATACTATCCGGTATGGCTGTCCCCACCTGGGCTGATGACGACCAGGTGTTCTTCGCCGTCGTCAGCGATGTGCCGAAAGATAAGATGCGTATTTCAGCAAAGGTTCTCCAGGACGGCGCCTCCGCCGACATTAAACTCATCCCGAGCGAGGCGGTGGTCAGCAATCCTGTATGGCGGACGTTGGAGGTCTGTCATGCGCTCAAGATCGAGGGCACGAAGATCGGCGACGGATTGAAGGTCATGTCCGCGCGGGTGCTGGATGCCAGCATGTTACCGATGGGGCTGCAAGGGTTCGCGGGAGATTGTTTGATCAAGAAAGCGGTGGAGATTGCGCCGCTGGCAGAGTGAACGGAATAGGCTTGAGTCGTGAGTGGTGAGTTTCGGCCTCATGACCGGTACTTCACGGCTGAGTATCAGCTGGGTCAGGCACAGTCCGGGCAGGTTGTCGGTTCTTCGTCCCCGTCACACTCGTCAGCGGTAAGCGGAAAAAATTGCTCGCAGAGCCGGCAGGTGCGGATCTCGAAGTAGGCCACGCCCTTGTCATCGATCTCCGTCGGAAGCAGCAGTTCGAGGGGATCGTAGCCCAGCCGGACGTCATCGTCGAACCGGATGATGGCCAGGCGGTCATTGAAGACCTCAAAGGAGGCTTCTTTCCCCTTTCGCTCCAGCCGATGTCCCACGACAAATACCGGTTGGCCCTTGCGTTTGGTGCGCAAATCTTTCAAGGTGCGCTGCGTGGCTGTGGCGCAGGAGAATTTGCCGGCGTGGTCGCTGGTGTCAGTTCCAAAGATGGGCATCGGTTATCACGATCGCGTGGACATGAATGTCGTGTGTCCATGTAACACAGGTGAAAAATTTGCGTCAAGGGAACCCTCATGAAGGAGAAAGGTTAACGGCATGGCAGAGATCACCATTTATCAGAAACCCACCTGTTCAACCTGTCGCGAGGCAGTGCGTCTCGTGCGGGAGAGCGGGCAGCCGTTTACGGCGGTCAACTATTATGAGCAGCCGTTTACCAAGAGCCGGCTCAAAGACTTACTGAAGAAAGCCGGCCTGTCACCGCGCGATGTCTTGCGCACGAAAGAAGATCTCTACAAGTCGTTGAAACTGGCCGATCCAACGCTGAGCGATGAGCACCTGCTCGATCAGATGATCGCCCATCCCGATTTGATTCAGCGGCCTCTCGTCGTCAAAGGCGACCAGGTCATGCTGGCGCGTCCGGCCGAAACCGTCACCGAACTGCTCTGAGGTCTTCGGGAGCGAGGACGCGCGGTACTGCGTTTGCCGCGGTTGGATGAGAGGAGGCAGACATGTTTGCGTACAGCTCGGTGGGTCGGGTGTCACTGCTGGGACGGGTGCTGCAGCGGCTCAATCTTCGGTTCCCGTCCCTGTTTGTCTTGTTCGCCTTCCTCACCCTGGCGGATTTGATTGTCCCTGATGTGATTCCGTTGGCAGACGAAATCGGGCTGGCGCTGTTGACCCTGTTGTTGGGACTGTGGAAAGACCGCCGCGCGCTCCATCGAGCCGGAGCGTCCCGGTAAGGGGCCGCGCGACCCCATCGAACTGGGCGTTCCGGATGGAGGTCGCGTCCCCGCCCCTGAATCGGAGGCCAGTGAGAGTTGGGTTACTGGTCCAAATGTCCGAAGCGCAGTTTGCCGATTTGCGGGTCGATCCAGACTTTGAGATTGCCGGATAAGACGCTGAGGAGCGTTTCCCCCACAAGCTGACGTCGCCATCCCCGCAGCACCGGAATATCGACTTCTTCCACCGGCGAGGTCCGTTCAACCAAGGCTTGCAAATCGCCCGTCGTGGCGATCAGCGTCGGCGCGATGTTCTCCATTGCGGCGCGGGATTTCAGCACGGCTTGCAGTAGTTCCAGCACACCGGTGGATTCAGGATCCGGCTTGCGATCGCGCGGCACCTCCGGCCATTCAGACTCCGGTCGTGCCAGAGCCTGCTGCATCGTGGCCAGCAAGGCCTGCCCGTTGCGTTCGACTTCCGAGGAATACATGCCGCGCATGCCGCGAAGTTGATCGAGCGTGCGCGGGGTTTGACGAGCCAGCTGCACCAGCACTTCGTCGCGCATCACACGTCCTCGCGGGACGTTGCGGCGCCGGGCTTCCCCTTCCCGCCAGGCGGCCAGGTCACGCAGCACGCCGGCGGCGCGCGGCTTAAGGCTGTCCCACCCGCGAATGCGCTGATACCGCTCCTGCGGGTCGCGAGCCTGGGCCCCGAGGGAAATCTCCAGGCGGGAGAACTCTTCATCCACCCAGTTCAATCGACCCATCACGGAGAGCTTCTGGCGGAGATGTCGATGGATGGGCAGCAAGAAGGTCACGTCATCGAGGGCGTAGACCAGTTGCTCCTTGCTCAACGGTCGTTGGCTCCAATTGGTGAAAGTGTGGGCTTTGTCGAGTTTCACGCCTTGCACCCGCTGCACGAGATTGGCATAGGCCGTCTGCGCACCGTACCCGATCATGGCGGCGGCAATCTGAGTGTCGAAAAACGGCTTCGGCAACCGCCCGGCATGGTGCGCGAACAGCTCGAGATCCTGCCGGCCGGCGTGAAGCACCTTCTCGATGTGAGCATCGCAGACGAGTTCCCAGAAGCGGACCATCGGTGTGCTGTCCTGCACGGCGGGAAAATCGATGACTGCGGCTACCCCTTCGGCCGCGACCTGGATCAGTTCCAGGCGCGGAATGAAATGATCTTCCCCCATGAATTCGGTGTCGATGGCGATCACGGCACTGGTCGCCAGCTGATCGCACAACCGTTCGAGCATATGGTCTGACGTAATGAAGGTCTGATCCGGATCCAATGTGGCCATGGGTTACTCGGTGGGACGATATTCCGCCCCGCGTGAAATCGGCGGTTCGGTGTTGCTCAGGCTCAGATACTCTTTGAGGAACTGATAGGCTTCGAGAATGCGCCGGAGTTCGGGCTCGGAACTGCGGTCGCCATTACGGGCATCGGGATGCAATTCTTTGGCACGTTGACGAAACGCCGTCGTGACGTCGGCGAGCGGCGTGCCGAATTCCAGGCCCAGCAACTGATAGGCGTCGTAGGCGTTCGTGACTTCGCTGGAGGTGCCGTTGGGATTGCCCTGCCCTCCGGCGGCCTTGAGGAAATCAGCCAGATTGATTTTTCGACGGCGCCGTCGCGGGCGTTCGCGTATCTCGCTGTCCAGTTCATCCCAGCGATCTTCGACGAACTCCAGGCGGGACTCCAAACGAATGGCCCCTGACACATCCTTCACCAGGTCCAATTCGTCTTCGATCTGCCCGAGCGAACGCTCGACTTCTTCCAACGCCGGTTCGATGCGGAAATAACTATCGACCCGTTCCTGCATCATGAAATCGACGGCAAACTCCATGCTGTCGACATTCTTGGCGCGCAGCATGCCGATTCGGCGCCGCATGCCCCGCTGATATTTGAACAAGCGATTGGTTGAAAATGCCACGAGTCCTCGTTCGGCGCGACCTTGCAGGCAAGAGCCAAGTCGATCGCATCTTAGCACAACCGTTTGTACGGACATAAGAGATGCGTGGCCGCGTATTCACGCTAGGGTAGTGTCGGAGACCCAGGTACAGCAGGCGCGAGACTATTGGCGGAGTGATGCCGAAAACAGACCGGTAGATTGATGCCGTCGATCTCCAGAATCAGGGCCGGAATGTCATGACGACATACGCCGCGTAACACGTGAGAAGGACGAATCCACGTCGACGTGGGATGGTGTGTCCCTGGGGCAGCATCAACAACACGGATGCGATACCGAAAACCAGCGCGACGGAAACATCTTGTCGTGCTACCTGAATGGGATGGATAGCGGCAGACAGGCCGACAATGGCCAAGCCGTTGAATAAATTACTCCCAAGCAGTGTGCCCAATCCCACATCGTCGTGACCGTGCCAGCGGGAGAGCAGCGTGGTCACTAATTCCGGCAGTGACGTTCCAATAGCGACGACAGTCGCGCCGATCACATAGGCCTGTATATGCAACGCGGTGGCGATACCAGTTGCTCCGATGACAAAGAGTTGTCCGGCTACGATCAAGCAGGCCAAACCCGTTAGTGTGAGCGGCCACGCTTGGAGCGGTGCCAATGATGTCCGCTGCGGTGCCGGCGTGTGTTCTCGCCGTTGCGCGAGGGCCTGTCTCGCAATTAGGGTGAGCCACAGACAGAAGAGCAGTAACAAAATCACGCCTTCCAGACGCGAAATCGTGTCGTCTGCTAGCAGGATGAACAAGAGAACTGGCACGGCCAGAACAAACAAAGCATCGCGTCGAAGGTCGCGTAGGTGGGCAGCCAGCGGTCCAAACAACAGCGCTATCCCTAAGACTAAGGCAATATTCACCACATTGCTGCCCAGTGAGTCGCCTAGGCCGATCTCCGGTCTTCCGGCCAAGGCTGATATCGTTGAAACAGTGAGCTCAGGGCTGGAGGTGGCGAATGCCGAGAGAGACGTCGCCACCAATAGTTGAGGGAGACGCCAGCAGATGGCCAATGCCACCAGACCCTTGAGGAACAGTTCTCCACCCAACGCTGCGAGGGTAACGGCAGCCAGCAGCGCGGCAACATCGATCAAGGGAAACGGCATCGGTCACATCACCTGTTGGCGGGATTCATAGCAAGCGAAATGCCAAGGCCGCCACGATTGTAGGCGGCAAGGCAGCCAGGCACAAGCGGACGGGTCGGATAGTCTCGTCTTCGAAATGGTCGCGCAGGATGGCCACACAGGCAGGATTGGGTGCATTCGCAATGACGGTGAGCCCGCCGCCTGTCACTGCTCCTGAGACCAGGGCGTACTTAAATTCGTCGGCCAAGCCCGGTACGAGAGACCCGAGGTAGGTTAGCGCAGCGTTATCGGTGAAGGCCGTCAAGAGCGTCGCTCCGAAGAAGACCGCGTTGTTGGTCATGTCGAGCAAGAGGGGCTGTAGCCACCATTGTTGTTGTCCGCCCAATACCTCCAATCCGGCCAGGAAAAAGGCGACGAGAAGCCCCTCACGGAGCAACAACCGATGTTGATACTTCTGATAGGCGTGGGCCACGCCGAGAAATAAAAGGAAGAGTCCCATGAAAATGGCGGGATGGTGGGCGAATACCACTACTCCGGCGAGAAAGAGCAAATGAATCAGCACGATGGTGAGCGGGAGAATTGCCCCCTCAGTCCGGTGTGGCGTGGCCGACAGTTTGCAGAGTTCCTTGCGAAACAACAGGGTCACGACCAGCGCATTGAACAGCACAGCAACCGCTGCCTTCCATCCAAATGTGGCCATCATGAACGACGTGCTCCACTCCCACGCGCCTGCCACCATCAGCACCGGCGGTGCGGCGAAGGGAGTGAGGGTTCCGCCGATCGAGATATTCACGAAAAGCACCCCTAATGTCGCGTACTTCAACTGGATGGAAAGTCCATGTCGAAAGAAACGGTCGCGTAACATCATCGCCGCGAGGGTCATGGCAGCGGCTTCCGTAATGAACGAACCCAGTAAAGGCACCAGTGCGAGGACGGTGAAATAGAAGCGCATGTTGAGAGGCATAGGGAGGCTTGAACTCAGGAGACGAACGCTCTGCGAAGAGGCATGCAAAACCGGACGCGAGCCGGCGATCACCATGATGACAAACACGAACATCGGCTCAATAAAAGGATAGGAGTCGATATAGCGCATGGCCGCGGCGGCACCATCCGTCAGGAACATGGCGAGCATCAATATGAAGGCCCAAAAACCGAATACCACCTCCACTTCACCCAAGAGATGCCACAGTCCCGCATGGGCCGGCTGTGTATGCGCCAGGTGTTGGAAGAATGAGGTACTGAAGGTGTGGACAATCGCAACAGCAAACAGAACTGTACCGATGAACTGAATGGTGGTTGGGGTCACGCCGATCTCCTACGCGCCTTTCAAATCACGAGAATTCAATGTTGTTTGCACACAGAGGCCGTACCTCCCCCCAATGTACATGGATTGTGCCCAACGCGCCAACGTTGCAGATATTTGACTGAGACGTGTGCGCGAGCAAGGATTGGAACGGTGAGCGGGCGTGGGTCAGCGGGGGTCGTCCTCGATTTTCACGCGGCGTCGGGCGACACCGGTGGCGCGAGCGGCAGCGGCCACGGCCTTGGCGACGCGCGGCACGACGTCGCGATCGAAGACACTGGGAATAATATAGTCTTCCGACAGCGCCTCGGTCGGCACACATTCGGCGATGGCCTGGGCGGCGGCCAGTTTCATGGCTTCGTTGATCTCGCTGGCCTGGACATCGAGGGCGCCGCGGAAAATGCCCGGAAACGAGAGGGCATTGTTGATTTGATTGGGATAGTCGGAGCGGCCCGTGGCAAAAATGCGCGAGACTTCATCGCCGATTTTCGGATCGATTTCGGGATCGGGATTGGCCATGGCGAAGACGATGCGATCGGGGTTCATCCGTTCCAGATCCGCCTTGTCGAGCACATTGCCTATGGACAGGCCGATGAAGACATCGGCGCCCCGCAAGGCGTCGTGGAGGGTTCCGCGAGGCTGGTCGCGCCGGATGCAGGCCTGAAGGTCGGTCCGGCAGGCGCGGAGTTCTTCCGCTTCCCCCATTAAGACGATGCCTTCCTTATCGCAGCCGACGAGGTGACAGGCTCCGGCCGCCAGCAGGATGCGGCAACAGGCCGTTCCCGCTGCCCCGAGGCCGTTCACCACGATGCGGACGTCGTCCATCCGTTTTCCGACGACCTTGAGCGCATTGGTCAAGGCAGCCAGCAACACAACAGCCGTGCCGTGCTGATCATCGTGCATGACGGGAATGTCGAGCGAGGTTTTGAGCGCGCGTTCGATCTCGAAACAGCGGGGCGCGCTGATATCTTCCAGATTGATGCCACCGAACCCGGGGGCAATGCCGCGGACGATGCGAATGATCTCATCCGGATCCTTCGTACTGAGGCATATGGGCCAGGCGTCGATGCCGGCCAATTCTCGAAACAACATCACCTTGCCTTCCATCACCGGGAGCGCCGCTGCAGGGCCGAGGTTCCCGAGCCCGAGCACGGCGGATCCGTCTGTGACGACGGCTACGCTATTGCTCTTGCTGGTGAAGGCATAGGCTTTCGACGGATCCTTGGCGATGGCTTTGCAGACGCGTCCGACGCCGGGCGTGTAAATCATGGACAACACGTTGCGGGTGGTGACCGGAATTTTGCTCTGAACCCTGATTTTCCCGCCAAGATGCAGGAGGAAGATCCGGTCCGATGCAGACAGGACATTCACTTCCGGCATGGCTTCCAGTTGCTCGAGGACTCGATCTCCGTGCGCCTCATTCTGCACGTCGAACGTAATGTCCCGGATCATGCGCTCCGCATTGGCGGACACGATATCGACGGCCCCGAGGTTGGCTCCCTCCTCCGCGAGCAGTGCAGCCACTTTCGCAAAAATGCCCGGTTTGTTGAGGAGTGCGAGGCGGACGGTCAGGCGGTAGTTCGAGTAAGGGCCGATGTCGTCGGTGGTCATAGGCTGGATCCGAACACGTGAGGATCACCTAAGAAGAGTGTATCACAACGAGAGGTTCCGTTCGTGTGCCGCCGACGCTCTTGTGAAATCGGCGGATCGCATGCGGAAAAGATGAGTCGAATATTTTGTAGACTCTAAAATATAAAGAGCCTCAGGCAGTGTAGCGAGTCCCCGGCCGGGAAGTCGGGTGGCCGATTTCCTGGTGAAATGCCCGCACGAGGTTCATTGAGTTTTTCGACCTCTCACCCTCCCCTGCTCGGTTCCCCGCTTCATTGACCCATTCAATAAGCCCGTGTTACGGTTCGCAAATGACTGAACATTCCACGAATCGCCCAGCCAATCGCCTCATTCGAGAAACCAGCCCGTATCTCTTGCAACATGCGTACAATCCCGTGGATTGGTATCCATGGGGGCCGGAGGCCTTGGCCCAGGCCGCACAACTGAAGCGTCCGATCCTGCTCTCCATCGGCTACTCCTCCTGTCATTGGTGTCACGTGATGGAGCGGGAGTCGTTTGAAAATGAGACGATTGCCGCGCTGATGAATCAACACTTCGTCTGCGTGAAGGTGGACCGGGAAGAACGGCCGGATCTGGATGAGATTTACATGCAGGCGACCTTGGCGCTGAACCGCAATCAAGGCGGTTGGCCGATGACCGTGTTTCTCACCCCGGACCAGAAACCGTTTTTTGCCGGCACCTATTTTCCTCCGACGGATCGCTACGGCCGCCCGGGCTTCCCGACGCTCCTGAAGAAAATCGCCGAGTATTGGGACAAGGACCACGACGGTGTGGTTGCGCAAGCGGTCAATCTCACGGCGCGACTCCAGGAAGGCAGCCACGCTCCTTCTCCCACCACCGTCGGTGAAACGGAACTCGATGTAGCTGTGACCCAGTTTGCCGAAGATTTTGATACCAAACAGGGCGGCTTCGGCGGCGCGCCAAAATTCCCCCCGGCGACGGGATTGTCATTGCTGCTCCATTGTTATCAGCGCACGAAGGATCCCCATACGCTCACAATGGTGCGCACCACGTTGGATGCCATGGCGGCCGGCGGAATCTACGATCACATCGGCGGCGGCTTCGCCCGGTACTCCACGGACGAACGCTGGCTCGTGCCGCATTTCGAGAAGATGCTGTATGACAACGCGTTGCTGGCGCGTGTCTATGTCGAAGCCTACCAGGTCACGGGAGACGAGAATTACCGCCGTGTGGCCTGCGAGACGCTGGACTATATCCTGAAAGAAATGACGTCCTCTGAAGGCGGATTCTACTCCGCCACCGATGCGGATTCCGAAGGCGTCGAGGGCAAGTTCTTCGTGTGGACACCGGAAGACGTGCGCGCAGCGGTGGACAGCGATGAAGATGCGCGCCGCTTCTGCGCCTATTACGATGTGACGGCGGCCGGCAATTGGGAGCACACGAATGTGCTCCATACGGCCAAGAGTCCCGAGGCGGTCGCCAAGGACCTGGGCATCACCGCCGGCGAGTTGGCCGAAACGATCGCCCGCCTCAGACCGAAGCTCTACGCAGCGCGCACGAAACGAATTCCGCCAGGGCTCGATGATAAGGTCATCACGGCGTGGAACGGGATGATGATCAGCGCCATGGCGGAAGCCGGGCGGGTGTGTGACCTGCCGCGTTATCGCAAGGCGGCCGAACGGGCCTGTGACTTTCTGCTGACGACCCTCTCCAAACCTGACGGCCGACTCTTGCGAACCTATCGCGCGGGCACCGCCCATCTGGATGCGTACCTTGAGGACTACGCCTATTTCGCCGAGGGATTGATCGACACGTACGAAGCCGGAGGCGATGAGCGGTATCTACTCGCGGCGGTTCGCCTTGCCGAGCGCATGCTGGAGGAGTTTGCCGACAAGCAGCAGGGCGGCTTCTTTACCACGGCCACGGGGCATGAAGCGTTGATCATGCGCAGCCGGGAGGGTCCCGACGGAGCCACGCCGAGCGGGAATGCCGTGGCGGCTTCCGTGTTGGCTCGCTTGTCCTACCATTTTGCACGGGAGGATTTTCGGCAGGCCGCGACCGCAGCCGTTCGTGCCTATGGCCGCCCGATTGCGCGCTACCCCCGGGCATTTGCCAAGAGTCTCATCGTCGTCGATCTCCTGATGAACGGTCCTGTGGAGATTGCGTTGATCGGGCGGTCCGGAGATTCCGGGACGGAGGCCTTGCGCACCGCCGTGAATCGAACCTACCTCCCCAATCGCGTGCTCGCGCATCGTGATTCGGAACAAACCGCAACACGTCATCCGTTGCTAGAGGAAAAGACGCTGATCGGCGGCAAGGCGGCATTATACGTCTGCCGGAATTTCTCCTGCGGCCGCCCCATCACCGATCCGGCGGAATTCCCGGCCCTGCTTGACCCCAGGCAACAGGCCCCCTTGTCCTCTGCATCGGAGCAGAAGATCTTGAGCGGTACGTTATCCATGGGCCATGCGACCGTACAGGGCACGGCCGCCTACGCCGCGCGACACATCCATGAGAGTAACGGGGCGCTCGCCAATGGATTCGGCTTATTTGGTGCGACGGGATTGACGGCCAGCCGATTGGGGTTCGGAACGTACCGGGTCGGCCAGCGTGAGTCGGAACATCGAGAGGCGTTGCTGAAGGCTCTTCGCCTGGGCTGCAACCTGATCGACACCTCCACCAATTACATGGACGGCGAGAGTGAGCAATTGGTCGGCTCGGTCTTGCGAGACATGATCCGCGCGGGTGACCTGGCCCGTGAGGAGATTATCGTGGTCTCGAAGATCGGGTATGTGCAGGGGCAGAATTTGACCCAAGCCCAGGCGCGGGAAAAGTCCGGCAGGCCCTACCAGGAGATGGTGAAGTATGGTGACGACATCTGGCACTGCATCCACCCGGATTTTCTCTCGGACCAACTCACGCTGTCGCTGGACCGGCTGGGGTTAGCCACGCTTGATGTGTGTCTGCTTCACAATCCGGAATATTTCCTGTCTCATGCGACCCGTCTCGGCGGGAATGAATCGCGCGACCTGTCTGCGTTGCGCCAGGAGTTCTACGCACGACTCCAGAAGGCCTTCGAGTATTTCGAGACGCAGGTGCAGGCGGGCCGGTTGTGTGGGTATGGCGTCTCGTCGAACACCGCCACCTCGGCTCCCGACGAGCCAGGCGCGACGTCTTTGTCGCAGATGGTCGATGCGGCCAAAGCGGCGGCTACCACCGTCGGTGCCAGGTCTCATCACTTTCAGGTCCTCCAGTGTCCGATGAATGTGTACGAGTCGGGCGCGGAGCTGGTCAGCAATACCGGGATCCAAAACGGCAGCACGTTGCTGGAGGAAGCGATGCGCGAACGGATCGCTGTGCTGGTGAATCGTCCGCTCAATGCCATGCCGGTGCAGCGCGGCGGAGTGATTCGATTGGCGGATGTATCGGTGCCGGCTCCGGAGGCCGATTTCGAAACGCAGCAGAAGAAGGTCGCCACGTTGGAGGAGGAATATCGCAGCAGCCTCGCCCCCGCCGTCGCCCATAGCGGGCAAGGGATGCTTCCCGCCGACTTTTTTCGCTGGGCCGATGAATTGACTCGCATTCGCAGCCAAGTGCAGGGACTGGAACATTGGGAACAAATCGAACAACAGATGATCGCGCCGCATGTGAATCAAGTGCTCCGTGCGCTGGCCGAGGCGTTCACTGGAACCGTCGCTGAACAATGGGAGTCGTGGCGCGACCGGTATGTGCCGGAGCTGTTGGCGCTGTTGAGAACCCTGCATCGGGAAGCCGCCGAAAAGAGTCATCTCCGTTCGGATGAACTTCATCGCACCCTCAACCAGGTGTTGCCCGCGGAACGACGCATGGCGACCTTGTCGCAGAAGGCGCTCTGGGTGCTCGCCAGCACGCCGGGTGTGACCTCCGTGCTCAACGGCATGCGCACGCCGGCCTACGTGGAGGATGCACTCCGGATTTTGCAGTGGCCGCCGTTGTCGGAGTGGCGCCCGGTCTACGATCGTTGTGCCGGGAAGAAGTAGCTTGCCAGCTTCGCAGGTTTTGATTATTCTGTGCCTCGTCTAGTCCACGAACTCACCTAGCGCCGGAGGTTTTCATGATCGTTTTGCGCCCGTTTGCCCTGGTCGGACTGTTGGCCGTCGCCGCTCCCTTTCTGCTCGACGGCTGCGCGAGCAAGGCGGGAACCAGTGGAGGAGCGACCGTAACTCCGTCCAAACCCCGTGTGGAGGAGCGTATCGCCGCGGCCCCCGTCCAGGAAATTCCTCCGCCTCCGGAACCGGCGCCGGTTCCCTTGCGCTCGGTGGAAATGGCCGCCCGTAACGCGACGGGCGAACAGAATATTCCCTTCCCTGACGTGCTCTTCGATTTTGATCAGTATGTCCTGCGCGACGATGCGCTGAATGCGGTCGAAGCCAATGCCAAACGCTTGAAAGACAACCGGGTCACCAAAGTGCTACTGGAAGGTCGCTGTGACGAAATCGGGACCGCGGAATACAACCTGGTGCTGGGTGAACGGCGTGCCCTTTCGGTCAAACGGTATTTGGAATCTCTGGGCCTGAACCAGGTGCAGGTCGATGTGACGAGTTACGGCAAGGACCGTCCCTTGTGTTTGCAGCACAACCCGGTGTGTTGGCAGAAGAATCGCAGCGTGCACTTCGTCGTCAAAGAGTAGCGCGTCGTTGCATGTTGCTCCGTTGAGGGCGGCATGAACTGATCTCGTTCATGCCGCCCGTCTTTTCTTTCTCCCCGTCGCATACGTAACACACAATTTACCATCGTCTAACCTTCCCGGAACGCGGAGCGCGTATCCTATTCTGTAGACCATCGGTTCTGGATGCGGAGGCATCGGGCCGGGGGGAAATACATCATGGAGGTCATGCGCATGGTCACAGTCAGCGAGTTGATGACGAAGAACCTGGTGACGGTCCCGGTCGGAACCTCAGCGGCGGACGCCGCCAGAGTCATGAATGAACGTCACGTCGGTAGCGTGTTTATCGAGCAGAACGGCCGTGTGGTCGGTATCGTAACCGAGTCCGACATCGTTCGAAAAGTCGTCGGAGAAAACAAGCCGGTGCATTTTGTCCCCGTCGAATCGATCATGAGCAGCCCTGTCATCAGTCTCGATGAGCGGCGATCGATTACGGAGGCCGCCGAACTCATGCAGTGCCATCACACTCGTCATTTGGGTGTCTTGCAGAGCGGCGCGATCGTCGGGGTGTTATCGGTGCGCGATCTGTTGCAACCGGTTGCGGTGGACGAGTTTTAACTCGCAGTCGAAGCCAGCCGCGATCGTCCCGCCTAGGATAAACGCAGATCTCCCCGCTTGCCTTATCTTCTGCTATTGCGACCCCCGCTGTGATGCAAACCTTTTCACAGGCCGGGAGTCGGGTCTTCCCGGTTCCTTCTGTACATACGTTCCTCCGCGTTAGACGTCCGTCACGTCGCTATGTAATAGGCAGGGAGATCTTCCACATTCCGCCTCGTCCGGGACGGATGCCTGTGCCGTCTGCCAACCAGACCTATGTGATCACGGGATGTTGCCGGAGAATTTTGGAGTAGACATGAGCGGGCGGTAGCGGTATCCGACCGTCGGGACGATTTCGATGGACCCGAAGCAGGCATTTTCCAGCTTGGTTTTCAGACTGCGAATCATGACGTCCAGCTCGCGGTACCGCAGGAACTGGCTCTCTGTCCAGATAAGGCTCGCCAGTTCTTCGACGGAGACAATCTGCCCCGCTCTCCTGCTGAGAAATTGAAGAAGATGCCACTCCGGTTTCGAGACGGTCAACCGGTGTCCGGACAGAGTGATCACAAAACAGTGCTCCTCAATGGAAATCCCATGATCTTCAGTGGCGAACCCTGGATCGCGAGCAGGCTTAGTCCGTCGAAGAAGCGACCCGACGCGGGACACGACTTCCCGGGGGCTGAACGGTTTGGTGAGGTAGTCGTCCGCCCCCATCTCGATGCCGGATATTCTCTCTTCCTCACTGCCTAAGGCGCTGATCATCATGATGGGTATATGTCTGGTGGCAGACGTATCCCGGATGCGACGACAGACCTCCTGCCCGTTGATCCCGGGCAACATGAGATCCAGCAATACTACGGAGGGATTGAGCCGTATCACGTCGGCTAAGCCTGTCACGCCATCGCCTGCGACATTGGTCCGGTAGCGGGCCCGCCGCAGGTATTGGTCCAACAGCCGCGCATGGTGCGGTTCGTCTTCGATGATCTGTACGAGTTCCAAACTCATGGCTCGATCGTACGAGTCGACCGTTTCCTGAGCGTCAGCCGGCTGTTAACTGGTTGTAAACAGACGGCGCGTGTTGTCTCCCTGAGCACCGGCGCGACCCATAGTGGTCATTTCTCCATGCCCTCACCATTTCACCGGCACCGGTAGAGAGTTAACGGGCATGTAACGTGTGCGCTACTTTCACGTCACGCCTGTCCGGTATACCTCTGGCTGCTACCCATGTGAACCGTCGCGGCATGCATACGAGACGTTCGTTACAGTACCTGATACTCAACCATCACAATCCAGGAGGTCGAATGATGCGCAGTACTTTCAAAAGAGGGGCGATTCTTAGCCTAATCGGCATGGTGGCTGTCGCGCCGCTTGCCAATGCTCAGCTCAAGCCTGTAGTCGATCCTCAAATTCAGTCTTATGCGAAGGCCGGCAGTGTTTCCGGCGCCCTGACAGTGGCCGGGTCGGAGACTATGAAGGGGCTATCACATCGGTGGGAAAGTAAACTGAGAGAGATCTATCCCGGCATGGCGATTCAAATTCAAGGCATCGGATCGGAAACAGGCCCGCCGGCACTCCTGGACGGAAAAGCCCAGATCGCCGCCATGTCCCGCCAGATGACCCGAAAAGAAATCGAAGACTTCACCAAGCAATATGGCTATGAGCCGACGGAAGTGCCGGTCGCGGCCGACGCATTGGCTGTCTTTGTGCATCGTGACAATCCCATTTCAGGGATGACCCTCGCTGAGTTGGACGCGACGTTTTGCAAGGAACATCGCCGTGGTCTGAACGAAGACAGGATCAGTTGGTCGCAATTCGGACTCTCAGGAGAATGGAGCGAGGCTGCGATTACGCTGCTCGGTCGCAATAAGACTTCCGGCACATCGACATTCTTCCGCGAGCAGGTGTGTGGCAACGGAGACTTCAAAGACAGGATGAAAACAGAGGCCGGTTCTGCTTCCGTCGTCATGGGGGTTAAGAAGGATCGTTATGCCGTCGGCTTCAGCGGGATCGGTTATCGAACATCGTCCGTAAAACCCATTCCCCTCGCAGTGGCGAAGGACAAGCCTTTTATCGAACCCACTTTTGAAACGGTCACCGACGGTACGTACCTGTTGCGTCGGCATCTGTTCCTGTATGTCAACAAGTCCCCCAAAGGGGCCATGCCGGCTGCGGTGATGGAATTTGTGAAGTTTGCGGTGAGTCAGGAAGGGCAGCAAGCGGTGATTGAAGAAGGATTTTTCTCATTGCCGACCGCTCAACTGAACAATTTGTTTGCGACCTGGTCCCAGCCGTTGCAGGCCGCGAGTGCCGCGAATCCGATTTCTGCTCGCGACTAAGCCTAGAGTATGACGATGTTCTCGCTGCGCGCCGCCCGACCGGGCGGCGCGTTTTCTTTTGTCCAAAACGCTGTGTTAGAGTTTCACTGCTTGTCGTGAGGAACCTATGAATATCGCTCGAATGGTCCCGTTTTGCTGCCTAACTCTCTTCCTCAGTGTCTCCGCTTGCCAGAATCGGCAATTCCCGACTGTGACGCTCTACGAAAGCCCGGCCAGTTTCGTCCGGCTCGAAGCCGATCCGACGGTACAAAAAGAGCGTGGCCATTCGCATCCGGTTACTGTGCCCGCCGAACAGATGGGAGCAGTATTGGCAGGCTTGATGATCGAAGAGCCATCCCGTCTCCTCTCTTTTCTGGACAAAAATAAGGAACCCCGGCGCCATCCGGCATTCAATCAAGCGGAGATTCAATTCTTCGCGCCGTTATTGGCCAAGGGGTTGGGAATGGCCACCGCAGAAGAAGTCGTCACGTTTTATCAAACGCAGCAGGACACCGCGATCATCAGAAAGGTGACGTCCGGGGGAATTTTTCTGGATGGCGAGGAGATGCATGTGGTGCTGACCAACTACCGCTCGCCGACCCATTCCGCCTCCGATCCCGGCGTCGATGATACGATGGATGATCGGTTGACGCCCATGCGAAGGATGGCTCCGCAGGAGGCTCGTCTTGAGTTCGAGCCGCCGAATGCGATCGCCCCCTCTGAGGAAGGTTTCTTATCGAGTCTCTTCAGCGCGGAGCGCCGCGAAGTGGTGGTGCTGTACAAACGACTGGCGCCGGCGAAGGCCGGCGCCAGGTAAAAGGCAGCTCAGATGTATGAAGAGAAACCGGCTGTTTACAAAGGATGCCGGGCAACGTTCTCTAATAATTCCACTGCAACTGAAACCGGATCAAATTCCCATAATGGTCCTGATATGGATTCGGACCGGTGGCCACGGCCGATGTCCGTTGGGTAAAGGTATACATGCCGACTAATTCAACGGCCTTATTGAATTGATACTCGATCCCTAATTCCAACTCGCGTACGACGTTGCGCGGCGCATTCGCTTCATGTTTCTTTCCGCCGTAATACTCCTGGTACCGCACAAACGGAAGGACGTTCAAGCAGTAAGTCGTGCATTTGTAATTATACATGGCCTGGACATAGCCGCCATACAGATCACTCTGGTTGATTGACCGTCTGTCGGCGCTCAGTTCCGGCCCCTGTCCGACCGTATATTCTGCCTGAATGCCGAAGGGCTGCGGATAGAGAACAAAATAGGCCGCTACCCGTTGGTCCAGGATATTGTTATTCCCCCGCGGCGTCACGGCCGCGCCTCCTCCCAAGGGGACGACGGCGGCTTTCGATACGTTGAACATGCCTCGATAGGCGCTCGCGCCCACTTCGAATATCTGCCCGTTCGAGAATTCAAACGGATAGGCAGCACGGACGATCATGTGTTTGTCGTCGTTTCGTTCCGACTGGTTGGCGGTCTGGCCGTTATAGACACCGACTCCCAACATGCCGTAATCGCCGGATCCTTTCAGACCGCTGTCTACAAGACGCCGGAACCGTTCACGGATATGGGTCGGGGCGTAGTAGAGAAAGAAGCCGAAGTCACGTTCGTCCTTCACGGCGCTGTTCAGCGCGTCGTTTCGATCGAGCGCCAGACGGTTTTGGCTGGACTGAAGATTTTCGAATCCATAGGGTACCTTGGACTGCCCGGCCCTGATGCGCCACTCCTTGTTTGCTGTCAGAAACATATCCGCATACCAGTCCCGCAACTGAGCCGCATGGCCTGTCCCGCCGACCGTCGAAGCAAAATCCGGTTGTATGTAGACAAACAACCGGTCATGCACTTCACCGCTGACAATGAAGCGCGCGCGCCGGAGAAAGAATCCATTGTTATCCCCGATCGATTTGTCGCCCTGATCATTGATCAAATTACCGTTCGGGTTTCCCAAACGATTGAACCGCACCTGAGCATACCCCCGGATGCTGATCTTATCGTACCACTTGGCCTTGACCGGTGTATCACCGACACCTCGGCTTTCTTCAAAGACCTTGGCTTCGCGTTTCTCTTCCTCCGCTTTCAGTTCAACCCACTCATCGATCGACATTTGACCTTTATGGAGCATGAGGTCTTCCAATGATCCGGCGCGCGCCGAACTAATCCCCACACATACGAGCGCAGCCAGTGCGCAAACACTCATTCCACCTAAGCCCCATCTTCGATTCATGCTTGTCCTCCCAATTGGTTGTATGTTCGACAGAGTTGTCGCCGGGAGGATAGCGGCCGATCGTTAACGAGGTATTACATGGAACTAAGGTCGAAGTTAATTAACGATCTGTCTTATGTCGATTCGATGCCGAGCGAGGGAGTCGAACAAACAACTGCTGCCGATGCAATGAACGGCCCCTCTCGGTGGAATCCGATAGGGCTCAGGCACTGGGCGGTCGGCTGTTTAGAGTGGAACGTGTGATGGCACGCGACCGGTGTGGTCCAGGACAGATCAGGACGTGAGGAGTTTATAGCCGATTCCGCGGATGGTAAGGATGACCGTTGGTCTTGAGGAGTCGGGCTCAATTTTATGCCGCAGCGCATGAATATGAACATCCAGTGCGTGTTCCTCCAATGCGTAGTCTTCTCCCCATACGAGGTTTAGCAATTCCTGTCGCGACAGTACCTGTCCGGCATGCTGAAGAAGGACCTGAAGCAACCGAAACTCTTTCGGTGTCAACTGAACTGGGCGGCCAGCCATGGTCACCTCGTAACGGGCGACATTCATGTGCAACTGGTTAGCTCGCAGTTCTGGCGCCGGAGTAGAAAGGAGCGCCTGGCGTCTGATGAGCGCTTTGATGATGGCTAGCCACTCTCGGTGACTGAACGCGGGGAAGACGACGTCGTATCCTTCGGCGAGGTCCCGGACCATGTCGTCTTCGGTGCAGGGCTGGCCAGGAGGTTGAAGCGCAACCATGGGAATGTGCCCGATGAGAGGATCGCGCCGCAATTGAGTGATGATGGCTTGGCGGCGATCCACCACGGCTAGTGTGCTGGATCTACGTTGCTCGAGCGAACAGACATGGTGGGCGGATGTCGCTCGCAAGATGTTATAGCCATTCGTGCGCAGAAGGTGATGTAGCATCGCGGCAAGTTCTTCATCATGGGTAACCAGAAGAATCACGGTCGGTTCGAAAGGAATGGCGCTCAAGGTCGTTTGCATGGTGCCAGAATGCCGGACTGGGGTTGCGAGCAGATGACCTGTCGGTTACAAGGGCGTTAATCCATCCGTTTGATCACTCAACATCACCCTGTGGAGGGCAGGTTCTCGCAAAACGTAACGGTTTCGTAATCAGACGGTGATCACGATGGAACAGTGTCGACATAAACTCCGAACATGCAGGATCTTACATGCGAGCGATATCGGAGCCGGGGCGCGATTCAAGCGCTACCCGAGACTTCCGTCGGCAATCACCAGGAGAGAAGACATATGGCCTTCAACGGCACCCAGCCCCGCATGCATCGCTTGTCAGAATTCATGGAGAATGCGATTGAAACGGATCTTACGGATTTATGGATGAAGGGTATCAAGGCGGTCCTGAGCCTGATGATCCTCACGATCCTGATTGCGCTGACCGGTGGAGTCATCAAAACCTTCCTGGATATCGGTCTCTTGATGCACGCTCCGGTTGAGGTAGGACTCAGGCAGATTATCGTCGACACATTGATTCTCCTGGCTGTGGTCGAAGTATTCAAGACGACCCTGACTTATTTTTCCGAGGGGCGCGTCAAGGTCACCTTTATCGTCGACACGATTCTGGTCGTCATGCTGACCGAGATCATTTCCCTATGGTTTAAAGATGCGGAGCAGCACCGGATGTTACTGCTCGGTGCCATCCTGCTGATGCTCGGGGTCGTGCGCGTTGTTGCCGTCCGCTGTTCCCCCGCCCAAGGGGAAGGCTGTGCAAAGAGCGCTCTTTTCGGACGCGAGGACGGGTAATGGCCTCGGGATGTTACGCAAACTTGAGGAAGTCCTAAAGTCGGTGAGATGTGCCGGATGCAGAATCGTCAGCCTGCCGTGTAACAACCGTGCTGCTTCTCGGTACGCCTGGTTTGGCGAACTGAAGCAGTCCAACCAGGAGGAATCGCCATGGGTTATGCCTCTGTCTCACCAAGTTGCGAATGCTTGATTGCCGACCTGTTGCGCGCCCGTCGATCGCTGACATTAGAACAGGTAGTCTCGCTGCTTCCGGAACTGAGCTGGAATCAGGTGTTCAGAGCGATCGACGATCTGAGTCGGCGCGGTGAGATCGTCCTCTTGCGGCGCGGGTATGATTACGAGGTCGAATGGGTGTCGTCCCGAGCACGCACGCTCTCCTGTGCAGGCTAGGATGATAGGCAGGCACTACGAATAGTTAACATACTTGTAACAATCTGTTTCCTCACGCGCAATTTTGGCCCGGTATGGTATCGCTGTCAATGTCACTTAGTCGCGTCTCAGGGAGGGACCATATGTCTCATTCCGTGTCGGCCATGAAGCCACAGTATCAACGGAAGACGGCAATCGGGTTTCAGGCGCTGTTTCTTGCCATAGCGCTCATCGCGCCCGCTCCATCCGGCGTCTTTGCGGAGCAGAGCGGTCCCTTTGCCACTTTGATGGTCGATCCCGCTTTCGAACGATATGTTCCGAAATCTCAGGTGGCCGGCGGATTTCGCGTCCATGGATCGGACACCATGTATGCCCTGATGCGCCGTCTTGTCTTGGACTTTCAAGCTCGCCAGCCGAAAGTCTCCATTGATCTCAAAGCCGGCGGATCTGCCAAAGCCATTGGTGAGTTCCTCGAAGCCCCGCAGCCAGGACGGATAGTCGTCAAAGAGGAGCGGGCCAAGCAGGCACTCCTCGTGAGCAGCTCGCGCGAGTTGACGGATTCGGAGATCAAACAGTTCTCATCGCAACGAGGGTACGCGCCTCTGGCGATTCCCATCGCAGTGGATGCCGTGGCGTTGTATGTGCATAAGGACAATCCCCTGACAGGACTGACGTTGGATCAAGCCGATGCGATTTTCTCGACCGGACGTCAGCGCGGCCACAAGAACACTGTGACGACCTGGGGCGACCTGGCGCTGGATAACGGATGGACCGACGCCCCGATTCAGCTGTACGGACGTGACCGCAAATCCGGCACGCGGGCTTTTTTCCAGGAGCATGTTCTGGCAGGCGGAGAGTTCAAGTCAACGATGCACGAGGAGCCCGGTGCCGCATCGGTCATCTTGGCTCTCAGCCGTGATCAGCTGGGGATCGGATTCAGCGGCATCGGACTGCAGGCGTCCAACGTTCGGATCGTTCCCCTGGCGGAAAATGAAGGCATGCCGCTGATTACCCCGTCGCCCGCAACGGTGGCGGACAAAACCTATCCTCTGCGCCGATTGTTGTACGTGTATTTCGATAAGGAACCAGGTGCCCCTCTTCCGGTTGCGATTCAGGAGTTTCTGGAATTCGTGAAGAGCCGGGAGGGACAGGAAGCGGTCGTGCGCGCCGGCTTTTATCCCCTGCCGTTGGACCAGGTACAAAAATTGTCGGTGGCCCTGAAGTCCGCCTCTGCTTCGGACGCAGCCGGTAAGCCGTGAAGGTTCTGGTGGATGTGACGTCGTGACGCCGGGATCGGCGTCACGGCGTCGTGGGTTTGCGAACTGTCGGTTTCTTTGCTCGAGTCCCCTCCGAGTCACGCCGTAACCGTGCAAGTTCTTCTTTGAGATCCTGAAGCTGCTGCGATTGCTCCGTCAACCGATCACGCAGATCCTGGTTGGATTGGGTCAATTCCCGAATCTGCAGGCGGAGTTCCTGAGCCGGCTCTACGGCCTTGTTGGTAGGAGCCATTGCGGCTTGCGTCGGAGTTGCCGCTTGCGGAGACGTTGCAGCCGCTCTTCCCTCGCCCGCATGTAGACTGCCTTGAGCCAGGACTTCATGTCTATTCATGGAAAGGTGAACGGATTCGAATGGGGCCCAGGCGGGCTCGTCCCCTTTCGTGATGGACGTCATTCGTGAGGAGGACGCAAGGCTAAGCCTCATGCCCTTCGTGTCTCGAATATCCTTTTCGTCGCCCCCCGCCGTGTCGGCCCGCGCGAAGGCCTTATGGTCTGTGACGATGACGTGGAGATAGGTTCCCCGGATAAAGAGCGCACCGGCGGTGGTATCGCCGTAAGCGGAACGCGGGTTGGGGATGGAGAAAAACACCCGTTGCTCTGGGGCGGCTTGTTTGAACGCCTCGGCGATCGGCTGGGCAATCCGGTGAAGATCGGTGTCATCGAACAGAGGAATCGCGTGCGGAGCGTCGAACCACCCGACCACGGTCCCACTCCACCCGCTCACGCGGACGGTGCCGAGCAGGCTCACGATGTCCTGAGACGTCAGGTCAATGGGATGTGTATTCACCGTCGGTTGTGAGGCACGTGAGATTGAGGGATCGGCCTGGAGACCGATTTGTACTCCCTGGCGTTCGTAGAGCACTCGTTCGTGGCCCAGTAGCTGGCAGGCAGGGAGCATCACGGATACGAGTCCAAGGGAGAAGACTAGCGCGACGGGTCTGCGGTACGACAGCCAGCCGCCCGGTGTTATTCGCATGCGAATTGAACTCCCCACAGCCGATCGAATCCCATTTGCCCGCGCCAGGCACGATCCGCCGCTCTGCTGACTTTTGGAATTTCCCCCTCACGAACAATCCGGGATCCCTTGGGGCATTGTTCGGCAATTAAGGCAAACGCGACGTGCCGGCCGGAAGAGGCCAGCACGTCGGCATCGGATTGAAACGGATACGAGACGAGTCCGCCCTGGTCCGTCGTCCAGACGAGCGTGGCTTCATGAGCGCATCCGGCCCCTCCGGTCATGAAGAGAACGAGGCAGGTCAGCCCCATGAAACGTACGTTCCTCATCCTTCACTCAGGTGACGCCTAGTGTGGCGCACAGTGCGTCTCCTCTTCCAAAGGTTCGTATCCGCCGCCGGCATTATAGGGGAATTCAGCGATTTCTTTTCCACCGGTATTCCAGATGTGGAGGCAGTGGGCGGTCAGAGAAGGTAAACTTCGCTGCACGTCATCAACGACGACAGTTTTGGCTTCCTTGGTCGTGCCGATCACGATCAGTCGATTGCCGGCCTTCACCCATTTGGAATCCAGCGCTCCTGGATACACAATTGAAAACTCTCCTGAACGGCGGCCCGAATCTTTGGGACCATAGGCCGGTTGTTGCACAATCGGTAACTGGGTGGCAATGATCGTGAGGCTGCCGTTTCCACCATTCACCTGCACGATTCGTCCGCCCAACTGCACCTTCTGACCGATTCTGGCATTCGGGATATTGCGCCAGGTGCTGAAATCAAAATCGTTCTCGACGCCGTTTCTGACGTCGGCGGGAAACAGTTGAACCGGCGCACAGGCAGCGACGGCGAGAGACAGCACGACGAATATGGCACCGGGTAGACGGTTCATTCTAGTCCTCCTTACGCCTTCCTGGGTTGCGTCGCAACTCCGGAGGGCTCGCATATCGACGATCGACTGGTTCGACTACATAAACCGAATTTGAAATTGGACGAGGAACGCGTTCTGGGCGAAAGCGTCGAACGTCGTGTCATACGCCACCCCGGGACCATTGCCCTGATGATGCCTGAACTCATAGTTAAATTGAATCTTCGATTGTACCTTGGGCGGAAAATTTTCGAAGTAGTACGTCAGGCCCAGGATCGTTCGTGTATAGAGGTCGTTCGACATGCTGGTGCTGGGATCGAACTGCTCATACATGACGGTCGGTTCCCAGTTCTGAAAAGGGCCGTCTGAAATCAGGTACTTGGCGAGGACGTACCAGGTGCGACGCATGGCGCCGGGCGCTCCGGACCCGCCGCAGATGGTCTGGTCGAGACAGGCGCCGTTGGCCGGCCGACCGACCGTCGTTTGGTTAGCGCCATCGTGTCCCTGCCACCATTCTCCCTGAATCATAAAACCGGGAATGATTTTCGAGGTGTACCGGAAGTCGAGGCCATACCGGTCGAAGGCGCCCTTGCCACGACCGTTGATGTTTGTGTTGGCGTTGTTCGATTCCCCTTGAATGGTTGTGAAGCTGATCCATGACACATCGGTGCCGAAAAGACGAACTCGCGTGTAAAAGCTTTTCGGGGCGTTGGCGCCGGTCGCATTCGCATGGAAATTGTTATTGTTCATGATGCCCGCCACATATTCCAGGCGATTGAACAGTTTCCCGCGCACGTCCACAAAGAAATCCCGTTCCTGCAGGAAATCGATCGTGCCCGCCGATCCGGTGCGATTGCCGTTTCCGCTCCCGACGGAGGTCAGATAAGGTGAGCTGATGATATCGCGAAGTCCGCCGGAGGTTTCCGTGAAGATGCCAAACGGCATCCGGAAGATACCCATTCGAATAAAGTTCATGTAGGGAGCCCAGGATTGAAACGGGCGAAAGTCGATGTAGGATTCTCGAAAAAATGTTGCCGCGATGGGCTGTCCGGTGGCGGCTCCGCTGCCGCCGGTCGGCGTTTCACGTCCGAAGTTGATGCTTTGAAACTCCATGAGGGCGTGCCAGCGAGGCAAGGTGTCGCTAATGCGTCCCCAAAACAGGATTTCGGAACGGCGAATAGAAAAATTGTCCTGGCTCTTTCCCTCCGGGACATGGGCATCTTGGTGGCTATACAGGAACTGGAGCGCATTGAGTCCGAAGTTCACCTTGTCTCTCAATATCGGGAATAATTCGGTCCTGGTTTTCCAGTCCTCAATCGCGTCGATCCGCCGGGCGCTTTCCGCACCGCTGTATTCCTGTTCCGCTCGAACCTGAATCCACTCGTCCATCGTGATGCTGCCTTTTTGCAAGAGCAGATCTTCAAGGGATGTACCGCCGGGTGGCGATGCAACCGGTGGCTGAGACGGAGCGCCGGTATCGCGAGTCGATTCTGCTTGCGCCACAACCGCTGGATGCGCCGGAGCGCGAACGGGGCCGATCTCTTCCGCCCCGGCTGGTGCCCAGAGGCTCAGCAGGCAGAAGCCTGTAAACCATGCTTGCCGTTCTCGTCGTTTCATCCCTGCCACCTCATATCTGTAAGAGGGTGAATCCTAAAATGGTCGAAAGAATTGGGGCGCTGTGTACCAGTTATCAGTCACGGGACCATTGCGGCATTGTTACAGAATCGTTAACTGCCGGTTGAGCATGACTCATGGCCGCGCCAGTTGCGGATCGCGGTGGATGTCCCTTCGCCTTGGGCTCGAATAAAGTTAACAATCGTGTAACGCAGTGGTGAACAAGGTGAAATGTCGCCTCCGTAAGCTATCCTGCATATATATAGGCGGCTTCTTTTTTTCACGGAGGAATTTTCGTATGTCCCTATCACGTGGTCAAGTCTGTGTAGGCCTCACCCTGACAGTCTTGGGGCCGTTCATGACGACGAATTTGTGGTCTGTCGTGGCGGCGGAGCCCCCGGCCGTCAGTAACACGGTCACACTGGATCCCGAGATCAAGTCCTATGCAAAGGTCAGCGGCGTGTCGGGGACGATCAATAGCATCGGGTCCGATACGCTCAATAATCTCATCACCCTGTGGGCGGAGGGATTTCGGAAGCAATACCCCAACGTCAAAATTCAAGTGGAAGGGAAAGGATCGAGCACGGCCCCGCCCGCGTTGATCGAAAATACAGCTCAGCTAGGACCCATGTCACGGACGATGAAATCCAGTGAGATCGACGCCTTCGAGGCCAAGTTCGGATATCCTCCCACCGCCTACCCGGTCGCGGTGGATGCGCTGGCGCTCTTCGTCAACAAGGACAATCCGGTGGCCGGGCTCACCATGGCCGAAGTGGATGCGCTGTTTTCCAAATCGCGCCGCCAGGGACACCCCACCGACCTGACCCGCTGGGGACAGCTTGGCCATAATGGCGATTGGGCGAATGCGCCGATCAGTCTCTACGGTCGAAACTCGGCGTCAGGGACTTACGGTTTCTTCAAGGAGCACGGGCTAAAAAACGGCGACTTCAAGGATCAGGTGAAGGAGCAGCCGGGGTCGGCCTCCGTGGTGCAAGGTATCAGCGAGGACCGGTACGGTATCGGCTACAGCGGGATCGGGTACAGCACCTCCGGAGTCAGAATGGTTCCGCTCACAGCAAAGGCGGGGCAGCCGTTCATCGAACCGACCCATGCGAATACAAAGAATGGAACCTATCCGCTCTGGCGATATTTGTACATCTATGTGAACCAGGCTCCCGGCAAACCCCTCTCCCCCATCGTGAAAGAATTTCTCGCGTACGTATACAGCAAAGAGGGGCAATCGGACGTGCTGAGAGATGGATACTTCCCCATCCCCGGGGCATTGACTGAGAAACAACTCGCCAAGATTCGCTAATGGAGACGAGCCCCCTACGATTCTTTTTCACGCCTGTACGTGTGCGGTCGCTGATCGACCGGTTCGCTCGCGCCGTCATTACGGTAGGCGGGCTGGCGACCATTGTCAGTATTCTGGGTATCTTCTTTTTTCTGTTTCGCGAGGTCACTCCGCTCTTTACGGCGCCGAGTGCGAAGTTGAGCCAGCGTCTCAGTGTGTCTGCCTTGTTATCCGACGAAGGCCCTGCGCAGGTGGCGGTAGACGAACATCGGGAGATCGCGCAGGTCTTCACTTCCGGTGCGATTCAATTTTTTGATCTGTCCTCCGGTCAGCCCATCCTCTTGGAGGTGCCGGCGCAGCTGACGTCGAAGCAGGTGACGGCAATGGCCTCAGGGGGCGGCCACAGCGCGCGTCTTGCCCTGGGTACGGCTGCCGGCGAAATCTTCCTGTTGAAGGTCGGTACAAGGACGGAGTTTTCCGAGCAAGGTGAACGACGAAAACGGCCGTATGTTCAGGCCGGCGCACCCATTCCGCTAACGAATAGCCCCATCGTCCATCTCGCTTATCGATCCAACGAGCAGGGCAGTCTCCTTGCCTTTGCCAACAAGGCGGGGCGGTTGTTTCTCGCGAGGATCGCTCCCGATGATCCGCTGGGAACCGATACGATTATCACGGAGTTGCCTCAACCGCCCGGCGCTGTCACGTCCCTGGCGCTGGATGCGTCGCATGAACATCTGTATGTCGGGGCTGCCGACGGACACATCATCCATATCGGGCTTTCAGAGAGGCAGCCGCCGGAAGTAAGGGCTTCCTATGCGGTCGCGTCACCTGCCACGGCAATCACCATGTTGGGATTCCTCAGCGGTGATCGCAGTCTGGTGGTCATGGCGGCTGACGGGGCCGTATCAACATGGGGGCTGGTTCGGCGCGCCGACGTGCCATCGGGGTGGAAGCTCACACAAATGCATACGTTCCGCTCTCACCCTGCGCCGGTGACCGCGTTCGCTCCCTCGCAACGGGTCAAGGGATTTGTCACCGGAGATGCGAAGGGGAATGTGTTCCTGCATCATGCCACCTCTTCTCAAACATTGTTGCGGCTGGCCATCGGCGAGTTTCCCATTCGTGCCGTCTCATTTGCGCCGAAAGGAGATGGAGTGATCGCTCTGGATGGAGCCGGCCAACTGTCGCTCTATCAGGTACAGAACCCCTATCCCGAAGTCACGTTGGAAACACTCTTCGGTAAGGTCTGGTACGAGGGGTACGATCAGCCTGCGTATGTGTGGCAATCGTCTTCCGGATCGGATGATGTGGAACCGAAACTGGGGCTACTTCCGCTGGCCTTCGGGACTCTGAAGGGCACAATCTACGCCCTGTTCCTTGCGGTGCCTATCGCCATTCTCGCCGCGATCTGCACCTCCCAGTTCATGCATCACGATCTTCGCGCAAAACTTAAACCGATTATTGAAGTCATGGCGGCCTTGCCGACCGTGGTGCTTGGGTTTCTGGCCGGGCTCTGGTTAGCCCCCCTCCTCGAGCGTATGCTCCCGGCTCTCGCCGGAATGGTGCTGGTCTTGCCGATGTTGGTCATCGTGGCCTCCTTCTCCTGGCATCTTTGCCCTGTGTCCATCAAACGGCATGTCTCACCCGGGAATGAAGCGCTCATGTTGATGCCCATTTTGGCTCTTGGGATCGGCGGATGCCTCTGGGCCCATTCTTTCTTCGAAGTCTGGTGGTTCGATGGCAACATCAAGGCCTGGCTCTCGAATCGTCTCGGCATTCAATACGATCAGCGTAACGCCTTGGTCGTCGGCATTGTGATGGGATTCGCTATCGTACCGGTGATCTATAGTATTGCCGAGGAGGCGCTTTCCAACGTGCCGAAATCTCAAATCGCCGGTTCTCTCGCACTGGGCGCCACCCGTTGGCAAACCGTGCTGCATCTCGTCTTGTTATCGGCTAGCCCCGGGATCTTTTCCGCCGTGATGATCGGTTTCGGTCGCGCCATCGGAGAAACCATGATCGTGCTGATGGCCACGGGGAACACCCCGATTATGGATTGGAATTGGGCCAACGGGTTCCGCACCCTGTCGGCCAATATCGCCGTCGAAATTCCGGAGGCGCCGCACGGCGGAAGTCTGTATCGCGTGCTGTTTCTGGCTGCGCTACTTCTATTCATTGTCACGTTCGCCATCAATTCGCTCGCCGAACTCGTTCGCCAGCGCCTCCGGGAAAAATACAGCCATGGTTAAGCAGTCCAAGGTCATGAAGGATTTCTGGCGAGGCGGAGAACTCTTCGTCTGGATGACGGCGTCCGGCGTGGCGATCAGTTTGCTGATGGTGGCCGGGATGCTTGCCCTGATTATGCTCAACGGTCTGGGGCAGTTCTGGCCGGGGACCTTGCAGCAGGTGACGCTGAACACGCAGGAGACGGTGATCGGGCAAATGGTAGGCGACGAGGTGATTCCCCATTCAGTCACGACTGAGGCGCAATCGGGACAACGCCGCTTTCGATATCGCGTCGGCAATCGAGATCAGTTCGGGTCCGAGTATCGTTGGATCAACGAAGCCGATATTGCATCGATTTCTTCCCCTGAAGATCTCACGTTCGTTGAGCGTCGTGAATGGGGCCCTGCCTATGGCCGCATCAGCCTGGCGGCAGAAAGCGCCGCCACCATCAACCGTGACGAAAGCACCTGGTCCACGGTCGTCACGCTTGTGGATCGAGCCAACCAGCTGCGCCAGCGAATCGAACACCTTGAACGTGAGGACATCGGATCGATCAACTATCGTATTGAAAAGGCCCGGCTTGCGCGTCAGACGCTGGTGTTGAAGGGCGAAGCTGATCCGGCCACCGCTGAAGCAGATCGGCGCCTTGTCGATCAGATGGCCGCGCTTGAACGTGAATACCTTTCCAAGACCGAAGCGCTGGAGAAATTACACAAAGAGGCAGGCCAGGACGTGGTGCTCCTCACCCTCTCTACCGGTCGGTCGGTGCGCATGTCGCTCGATCAGATCTTGTCTGTGAGTCGGCCGAATGCGATGAATTGGATTGAGAAGGTGATCGCCTATGTTCGGAACCTGTGGCTCTTCGTCTCAGGCGAACCTCGAGAGGCCAATACGGAGGGCGGGATTTTTCCAGCCATCTTCGGCACGGTGTTGATGGTGTTCTTGATGACTTTGGCGGTCATGCCGTTCGGTGTGATGGCGGCGATCTATTTGCGGGAGTATGCGAAACAAGGGCCACTTGTCAGGCTGGTTAGGATCGCGGTGAACAACCTGGCCGGCGTGCCATCGATTGTGTTCGGCGTGTTCGGCTTGGCGTTCTTCGTCTATGCGCTGGGGGGGACCATCGATCAGTTGGTTTTTCCTGAATCCCTGCCGAATCCGACGTTCGGAACCGGTGGCATTCTCTGGGCCTCGCTGACCCTCGCGCTGCTCACAGTTCCGGTCGTCATCGTTGCAACCGAGGAAGGCCTGTCGGCGGTGCCGCGAGATTTTCGCGAAGGCTCGGTCGGTCTGGGCGCCACCAAATTTGAAACGATCCGACATGTCATTCTGCCCTGCGCGCTACCCGGAATTTTGACGGGATTGATTCTCGCCATGGCCAGAGCCGCAGGCGAAGTGGCGCCGCTGATGCTCACGGGCGTGGTGAAGCTTGCGCCGGCGCTGCCGCTGGATGAGTATCTACCCTTTCTGCATCTCGAGCGAAAATTCATGCACCTGGGTTTTCATATTTATGACGTGGGATTTCAATCGCCGAACGTCGAAGCGGCCAAGCCCATGGTTTACATGACCACCTTGATTCTGATTCTCGTGGTGGTGCTGTTGAATCTCACGGCAGTGATGTTGCGCAATCGTTTGCGCAAGCGATTCGCAACCTCGGCGGTGTGATTACGGAGAGGAGTTGGTATGGAAGTTCGATCAGACAGGATGACGGCGACGGCGCCGATGGTGTCCCTTCGCCCGTCCCTATCCCCCTCCCGGTCCGTGCCTCCCCACCGGGCAGTCGGGTCGCCCGTCCAGGCGAAAATTTCGGTTCGTGACCTTGACTTTTATTACGGGCACCGGCAGGCCCTCTTTCAAGTGGGGTTGACGGTGCGGAGCCATTCCGTGACAGCGTTCATCGGGCCGTCCGGTTGCGGAAAGTCCACCCTGCTCCGGTGTTTGAATCGCATGAACGATCTGGTCGAAGGTGCCCGCGCCGTTGGCCGTGTGGAGCTGGACGACGTCGATATCTACGAGGCAGCCATTGATGTGACCGATCTACGGAAACGTGTGGGAATGGTGTTTCAAAAATCCAATCCGTTTCCCAAATCGATTTACGACAACGTGGCCTATGGACCCCGTTTGCATGGGACGAAAGACAAACGGTCGCTCGACGCGCTGGTGCAACACAGTTTGCAAGGCGCGGGTCTCTGGGATGAGGTCAAGGATCGCCTTCAGCACAGCGCCGTCGGACTCTCTGGCGGCCAGCAGCAACGGCTCTGTATTGCCCGCGCCCTGGCGGTACAGCCGGAAGTCATCCTCATGGATGAACCCTGTTCCGCGCTGGATCCTATAGCCACCGGGAAAATCGAAGAGCTCATTTATAGCTTGAAGGAGACCTACACGGTCGTCATTGTGACGCATAATATGCAACAGGCGGCGCGTGTTTCCGATCAGTGCGGATTTTTTCTCATGGGCGAGTTGGTCGAGTTCGGTGACACCAAAACCATTTTCACTACGCCTCGCGACAAGCGAACAGAAGATTACATCACCGGGCGGTTCGGATAATCGCGAGAGGAGCCGGCACCATGCAACGACACTTCGATCAAGACCTCGCGCATCTCAAGCAACAGCTGCTCCGTATGGGCGGCCTAGTCGAGTCGCAAATTCAGCAGGCCCTGCAGGCATTAGTGGATCGCGATTCCGATTTGGCCGTCGACGTCATCAAGCAGGATCATGACGTGAATGCATTGGATGTCGAGATCGACGAGCTGTGCATTCAACTCTTAGCGCTGCAGCAGCCGACGGCGCGCGACTTACGATTCGTGACGACCGCGATGAAGATTTCTTCTGAACTGGAGCGGATGGGTGATCTGGCCGACAACATTGCCCAGCGGGCCTTGGAATTGAACGGCGAGCCGCAGCTGAAGCCCTATATCGACATTCCGCGCATGGCCAATTGGACGATGCGTATGGTCAAGGAATGCCTGGACGCCTTCGTGAATTCGGATCCGGCGTTGGCGAGGAAGGTCTGTGCAGACGACGATTTCGTCGACGAGGTGAACGAACAGTTGTTTCGAGAGCTGCTTTCTTTTATGCTGGAGGACACGCGCACTATCACCCGTGCGATCCGCCTCACGTTTGTGGCGAAATCCCTCGAGCGGATTGCCGACCATGCGACCAATATTGCTGAACTGGTCGTCTATATGGTCGAAGGCAAGAATATCCGGCACGTCGCTCCCACCGCGAGTTTCTAGATGCCCAAGCTGGCCGTCCTCGATATCGGCACCAATTCCATCCATATGGTGCTCGCCGAGGTCCAGCCGGACTACTCCTATAAAATCCTCGATCGTTTTAAAGATATGACGCGCCTGGGCGACGGGGTGTTCACCTCCCGGCGTCTGTCAGACCAGGCCATGATGCGCGGATTGGAAGTGATCCGCACACTCGTGACGCTGGCCAGGAATAAGGGATACGAACAGATCGAAGGCGTAGCGACGAGCGCGGTGCGGGAAGCGCGGAACGGCGGCGAGTTTTTAGATCACGTCCTGCAGCAAACCGGCCTCACCGTGCGCGTGATTACAGGGGCAGAGGAAGCCCGATTGATTTTTCTTGGCGTGCAGAACAGCGTGGCCTTGCCTGAGTCCCCCACGTTGGTGATCGATATCGGCGGCGGCTCGGTGGAGGTGATCGTCGGGAATCGTGAGGCTATTGTTCAGGCCCGGAGCCTGAAGCTGGGCGCAATCCGGCTAAAGGATCTGTATCTGTCCAAAACACCTCCATCAAAAGCGATGCTTCGGGAGCTGGAAGACGCGGTCACCGGGCAATTAAAGAACGCGCTGGGCTCATATAAAACCAAACGGGTGGAGCAAATTATCGCGACCTCCGGCATGGCAGGAAATCTGGCCGAGGTCATTCATCTGCAACGCACCGGCCGTCCGCTGCCGCAGCTGAATTTGGCCAAGGTATCTGCCAAAGACATTGCGGCCGTCGAAAAGCGCCTCGCGGAAGCATCGTTGAAAACCCGTCTGGCCATGCCTGGGCTCGATCCCAAGCGTGTGGACACCCTGCTCCCCGCCGCCATCGTGTTCAGAATCCTGCTGGAGTTGTTGCAGAAGACGGAGCTTACCCTCTGCGACAAGGCCATTCGTGAAGGCATTATTTACGATTTCATTCAGCGGCACCACGAACGGATCCAGGCGGAGCGGGACATTCCCGATGTGCGGAAACGAAACATCCTGGCCCTTGCCCATCGCTGCCATGTGTCTGAAACTCATGCGCTGCATGTCGCGAGGCTGGCGTTGCGCCTTTTCGACCAGACAAAAGAGTTGCACGGGTTCGGGCCACGTGAACGCGAATGGTTGGAATGCGCGGCGATCCTGCATGATATCGGCTACATGATCAATTCGCGGCAGCATCACAAGCATGCCTATTACTTGATCAAGAACAGTGATCTCTCGGGATTTACCGCTGAGGAAATCGACCTGGTCGCGAATGTCGCCCGGTACCACCGGCGATCGGTGCCAACCAGAAAACATGACGAGTTTACGGCGTTGCCGGCCGATTCCCAGCGCGTCATCAATGTCTTATCGGCACTGCTGCGAATTGCCGACGGCTTGGACCGAAGCCAGTTTTCGGTGGTACAGAACATTGAGGTCAAGCTCGGCAAGACAGTGGTGATCACTGCGCAGGTGTCGGGTGATGCGGAGCTGGAGATGTGGGCGGCGCGCGGACGGAGCGATCTGTTTGAGAAGGTCTTCAAGCGGCCGGTGCAGTTCCTGACGACCACTCGAGACGACGACGCCACTTGACCCGGGATCCCCAGTCAGATTCTGTGGCACTTCCTTCCTGCACCAGCATTGGGCCCACTCATCGTGCGGATCTTCGCGTGTAGAGGATTAGTGACAAGGCCCACGCCTCCACCTCATGCCAGTGCACGTAACTGAGCTGCCGTCAGCCACCAATCAAGGCGGCTTTTTGCCGGGCGCACGGACCCTTCAAGATGAAGGAGGCACGCGCCTGCTTTCTTGAGCGAGAGCCCTTTGCAGAGTTTTCCCGTGAGCAGAATGGCGGCCGTCGCGCTCAAGTGCGGTTCGTGCCCTACGCATAGTACCACTGCGTCGGACGGCAGTGTGTTGAGCAGTGCGATCAAGGCCCGGGGAGGAACCTCTGGATTGAGTTCATGGCAAATCCGTAGAGGTGGAGCGGTGGGCATCAACGCTCTCACAATCTTGGCCGTTTCCTGGGCGCGTGTCAGCGGGCTTGAAAGGATGTGCGTCGGAAGAGGGCCGAGAGCCAGCAATCCTTTGCTCGCCTGCCGTGTACGAATCCGGCCTTTGTCCGTCAGCGGCCGAGTCTGGTCATTCCCTCGCCAGTCCTCACGATCGTAGGCAATCCCGTGTCGAAACAAGAGACAATCCATTGCGGTTTCCCTCGGGTTAAATGCGAGGTGGTCGTGCCGGCAATCATTCAAGTGATAGGTGATATTTTGTCGACCCATTGCACAGACATTGCTTGATCGCTATGACGAGCATGCGACGTTCTATTCATACAGGACCGCAGTCCCCTACTCAAGGTCTGGCTAGCAGGGCTTCCTCCCATCACGCCACGCTCCTCCGTGTGGCGCGCCACGTGAGGGCGGAAAAGGAACATGCCGATACGATACATGCTCTCCGCACGCATTGCCGAAGCCTTCAAGCATTGCTGGAACTCTGTGGGAAGGCGAGAGGTGCTCGAGCAGTGGCGGATGGTGTGAGGCAGTTGAGTACACTGCGGGCGCTCCAGGTGTTCCGGCAAAGCCTCATGAAGTGTGACGTCGGACACAAGGATCGGGCCCGCATAGATGACCGGCTCACCAAAAAGACGAGGACGTTGAACCGGACAGAGGCCTATCGCAGAATCGAGCTGTCGTCTCGACGCAGGCGCTTCCCGGGATCGCCTCCCCTCTTGATTTGGGGAGCCCCCGACTTGATGCGCTGAGTCATGAGCACGAGCGCCAGCTCAAGTAGCTGATCGTAGCTGCCTCGGATAAGCCCCGGCGTAAACGCTTGCATGCGGTGCCTCTCCCCCTGAACACCATCCGGTATCAGACCGAATGGTTGTCCGGTCGAACAGCAGCGACACACGACATGCTCTCACCGCTCAAGCGGGTTCAAACCATATTGGGAGGGTATGAGGAACCGGCGGATTTTCGTCGCTGAGGCAAGAAGCTGAGCCGGCCGGTGCAGCAGCGTATCACAAAGGATTGGAAGCGGGTCCGGAAACGAGCCCGACATGTTCCCGATACGCTGCAGTGGTTATTGGATGCGTTGGCATCCGGCCAAGTGTGGAGTGTTGAAGGTCTTCCCGTTACGTCACTGAACCGCAAGTCCACCGGGCTCGTCTGAAGCCGGTGTCGTCAGGCGGAACCCTCCCGGCACGCTTTTGATCGAGTGCACCGACGGAATTTCGTCCGACAACTTTCGATTGAGCTGTTCCACGCAACGATCGAGCTCCCCGTCGTGCATGAGGGGGTCGTCTCCCCAGAGCAGGGATTTCAGTTCTTCGCGCGGCACGACGTTGCCGACCGTACTCACCAATCGGCGCAGAGCTTTCCACTCATGCGCAGAGAGCGTCATTGTCTTTCCCCGGTACACCGCGACATACAGATTTTCCGTCAGGGCAAGATCCTCGGCCAGTTCTTCGTCCTGCGCCAGGTTTTGTCGGCAACGGCGTAGTAGTGCCCGCACGCGAGCGAGCAGTTCCGTACTGGAATAGGGTTTGACGATAAAGTCGTCGGCCCCGGAATCCAGCGCTTCCGCCCGGCGTTCTTCAGAGGAAAACCCCGACATGACAATGATGGGGATGTGTTTCGTCGAAGGATCCTGCCGTAACCGTTTGCACATTTCCCGGCCGGTCAGTCCGGGAAGGTTATCATCGGCCATGATGAGCGAGGGCTTGATCCGCCAGACATCCTGCATGCCCGCCGGTCCGTCGAATGCGACATTGGTCCGGAATGACGCCTGCCGGAGAATCTGATCGAGCAACTTGGCCTGACTCTGGTCGTCTTCGACAATTTCGATGATTTCTAAAGCCATGGAAATACTCCCCTCCCCCGTCATCGGCTAGCGGAGGGCGAAACTTGAGACCTCCTGCCACAAGCTGTGGCTGGAACCCTGTAAGGAGAGGGAAGCTAGACGGAGTATGCGGTGCCGGATTGTAGGCTCAGGACGGCCAACAGGCAGGTACGAGTGACTGCTTCGATCTGATCGAACGGAATCACCGGCGGCCCGCCCTGTTCGACGGCTTGGACGAATGCTGCCATTTCGTCGGCAACTCTGATCATGGAGGAAGTTGCTGCTTTGGTTATCAACCATCTCATAACGGAGATGACGTGAGTGAGCTTAGCGGT
>JADYYH010000045.1 GCA_020853775.1 Nitrospira sp. | reverse complement strand
GGAATGTCGTGACGGGTTCTGGTCGCACATTGGCTCTCACAAACTCCCCCCGATGAGAAAACCAGACCAGCTTGTAAGAAGGCCGCCGTCAATCGCGGTTCAGACCATTACTCGGACAGGCTCCTAGTCGGCTCGTGAAACCGACCTCCAACTTCGTTCTCGGCTCGCCACAATCCTCAACGTACCTCGAAGGTACGCCTCCGGTTGTCGCTTGCCTGCGGCTTCGTTGGATGCTGTTTTGACGAGCCTGTGAGAGTGAATCCAGATCGTGGCAGTTCGTCGCCCGTTCTACGCACTGTTTCGGCTGTATGCTGAAGAGTGCGCCTCCCGAATTCTTACCTTCTTGTAGCTCCATCGCCTCTTGCAAAAAATGCTGGCTCGGGGCAACATGCCGCCAGCATCTTCTCGAGGAATCTATGGCCGGGCAACGGCGACTGCAGTTTTACCAAGCCGACGTTTTTACTGATGAACCCTTCGGCGGAAACCCCGTGGCGGTGTTTCCGGATGCGGACGGGTTGACCGACGTCGAGTTGCAGCAGATCGCGCGTGAGATGAATCTCTCCGAAACCGTGTTTGTGTTTCCCCCCACCGACCAGGCGGCGGTCGTGAAGATGCGTATTTTTACACCGACGCAGGAAATTCCCTTCGCCGGGCATCCGGTCATCGGGACTTTTTTTGTGTTGGGGACATTAGATCGCCTCGCGCTCCGGGAGCCGGTCACGCGGGTGCTGCAGGAATGTAATCTCGGGTTGTTTCCGGTCGATATCCATTCGCACGACGGAGCGATCGAACGGGTGGTGATGGCGCAGCCGAGCCCGGAGTTTCTGGATGTGATCGAGGAGCCGGAGGCGCTGTTCGCCATTGCCCGCGCTCTGGGTATCACCAAATCTGCGATCACCGAAAGCCGCTTTCCCGTGCAGGTGGTTTCGACGGGGCTTCCGGTCATTATCGTGCCCGTGCGCACGCTGACGGCGGTGCGATCAATCGTGCCGGATGTCGCAGCCATCGCCGAGCTGTCCCAGCAATATGGCGCCAACGGCATGATGGTCTTCAGCACGATGACGGTCGAGCAATCCTCCACTGTGCATACCCGCATGTTCGCGCCGTTGATCGGCATTGTGGAAGATCCGGCGACCGGCAGCGCCAGCGGCGCACTAGGGGCGTATCTCGTGCAACATGGCGTGGTGGATATCAGGCCGGAGACCGAGATTACCGCCGAGCAGGGGTACGAGATCGATCGCCCGTCCCGCATTTTGATCCAGGTGAATTCCGATGACGACGCGATTCAGGGGGTGATGGTCGGAGGAGAGGCGGTCATGGTGGTAGAGGGAGTGCTCACTTTCTAGCGGGATGATGAAAACGCCATCTCATGGCGTTCTCAGTCGTACGTTTCCTTGCGACGTACGACTGAGGGTACGCCTCAGTCACCGCACTCCCTGCGGCCTTGTGACACGGCGTGTTGATCGTCCCGTGAAGAATGGGGCTAGGGCGAACATGTAGTCACGAGTTGTGCGATGGAAACGAATCGAGAACTGCGCGCTTCGTATCCAAGAACTCAGGACTCACAACTCAACACTCAATTGGGGTTTTGTCACACTGAGGTGTTATGAACGCGGTGGTGTTTCACGAGCATGGCGGGCCCGGGAAATTGCAGTATCAGGAGATGCCGATGCCGACGATCGGCGCCGACGAAGTGCTCGTGCAGGTGAAGGCCTGCGCATTGAACCATCTGGATATCTGGATCCGGCAGGGGAGTCCGGCCTATCCGATGCCGCTTCCGCACATCCTCGGTTCAGACATCGCGGGCGTCGTACAGCAGATCGGCTCACAGGTGGATGGGGTGACCGTGGGCGAGCGTATCTATGTGTCTCCCGGTGTCGGGTGCGGCCGGTGCGAACAGTGTCTTGCTGGACGCGACAATATGTGCCGCTCGTACGGGTTGATCGGGGCGATGTGTCATGGCGGCTACGCGGACTATGTGAAGGTGCCGGCGAGAAACGTGCGTCCCATTCCCGGCGCGTTATCCTTCGAGCAAGCCGCAGCCTTCCCTCTGGTATCTGTCACTGCCTGGCATATGTTATTCGGGTTGGCGGAAGTGCGGCCAGGCGAAGAGGTCTTAATTATGGGCGCAGGCAGCGGCGTGGGCCACATGGCGATCCAGATGGCCAAGCTGGCCGGCGCTCGCGTCTTGACCACGGTCGGGAGCGAGGAGAAAATCGCGAAGGCGAAGGAACTGGGCGCGGATGACGTCATCATCCACAGCCGTGAGCAGGTGAACCAGCGGGTGCGTGAATTGACGCAGCGCCGCGGCGTGGACGTGGTGATCGAACACATCGGCCCGGAGGTGTGGACGCAGTGTATCGATTCATTGGCCAAGGGCGGTCGACTGGTCACCTGTGGCGCGACGACGGGAGCGGAGGTCAAGCTCGATTTGCGCTACGTCTACTCGCGGCAGCTGACGATCAAGGGCTCGTACATGGGATCGCAAAGCGAGTTGTGGAAAGCGGCTCACCTCATCGGCGAAGGCAAGTTACGGCCGGTGATCGATCGGACCTTTCCACTGTCCGAGGCCAAAGGTGCGCAAGAATATCTTTTGAATCGGAAGTTTTTTGGTAAAATCGTGCTGACTGTTTCGTAAGCGGCTTCATTATCGGCTCTCTTGTCCCAACGGGCAGAAAGGTATGTGACATGGCGACTGTTGCGCAAATCATGAACAAGAAACCTCAGAGTGTCGGTCCGACGACCTCCATTCGCGGTGCGGCGAAGAAGATGCGCACCCTGCGGGTCAGCTCCCTCTTGATCAAGAAGGGGAAGAATCATGTCGGGATCGTGACGGACACGGATCTGGTTCGGAAAGGTTTGGCCACCAATCAGGATGTGGGCAAGTTGACCGTCGAACAGGTGATGACCTCCCCCCTGTGCACCATCGAGAGCAACCAGGCCGTCGATGATGCCCAGGATATGATGGGGGATCTCGGGGTGCGGCATCTGGCGGTGACCAAGGGTGGATCGATCGTCGGCGTTGTCTCGGTTCGCGATCTGTTGATGCACTACAAGCGGTACGCGCAATCGCGATTGGCGGATAAGCAGACGTATTCGGAACCCAAGATCTCGCAAGACTAGACGGATGTTGAAAACGGCTTCCAGCAGCGTTCTCGGCTCATCAAAATCCTCAACGTACCCTTGAGAGTACGCCTCCGGTTTTGCTTTGCCTGCGGCCTTGCTGGAAAGCCGTTTTGAACATCCTTTACTGGACGGACCCTGAAAACGGCCACCCACTGCGTTCTCAGTCCTGAGCCTCCTTGCGTCGTACGACCTTTACGCCTCAGTCGTCTCACTCCCTGCGGCCTTGCTGGATGGCCGGTTTGAGCAGCCTTGATGTGACAGATGTGAAGAACGGCCTCGAGCAGCGTTCTTGGTCGGACAGCTTCCTGGGGCCTGGTCGGAGCACCGTTCTGAACATCCTCCGTCAGATAAGCCGACCGGTGGAACGCCGCCAGCGAGCAACAAACATCATCAGCGCGCCGCACTCAGGTCTGGGCAACCCCAAAAACTGAACGCTGATTGCTCAAAGCTGACGACGTACTACTTAGTGAGTTCTTTGACCAGGTGACCGAGTTCCGGGAGGATGAGTTTTTCCATCGCCAGGCGCACGGCGTTTTCCGAGCCCGGAGTGGAGAATAGGACGCGACCTTTGATGATGCCGGCGGTGGCCCGGCTCATGATGGCCGGTGAGCCGATCTCTTGATAGGTCAGAAACCGAAACACTTCGCCAAATCCATCCAGCCGTTTTTCCAGCATCGCATCGACAGCCTCAAACGTGGAGTCTCGCCGGGAGATTCCTGTTCCGCCGTTGATGATGATGGCTTGCACAGACTCGTCGGCAATGCCCTCGGTGATCCGCGCCTTGATCTCAGCCGGTTCATCCTTGACGAGGTGGTAGGCGGCAATCTTGTGCCCCTTCTCCGTAAGCAAGTTCTGAATCAGTTGCCCGCTGGTATCGGTGTCGGGTGTCCGCGTATCGCTGCAGGTGATGATCAAGCAGCCGACGGAGCGGGGGGCGTGGTGTTTGTGTTCTTTGTGGCTTGGGGTGCTCATAACAATCGGATGATGAAAACGCCTTCCAGCATCGTTCTCAGCTGTTCACACTCCTCAACGTACTCCTGAGGGTACGCCTCCAGGTGTCAGTCGCCTGCGGCCTTGCTGGAAGGGCATGTTGATCATTCGTGGAGACAAGATGAATGCTGAACTACTTCCAGATGCTATCCGGGTTCAGCTTTTCGGCGGGTTTGCCGCCCTTGATGTGTTCATCCAGGATGGTCGCGACATCGGCTTCCGTGACTTTGGAATACCAGGTGCCTTCGGGATACACGACGACGGTCGGTCCCTGCTCGCACGGGCCCAGGCAGGAAGAACCGGTGACCAGCACTTCGCCCGGCATGATCCCGCGTTGCATCAAGCCCATGTTGAAGTTCATGAGCAGCTGCGCGGAACCTTGGCCGCCGCAGGACGGTTTCGGATGACCCGGCGGTCGGGCGTTGGTGCAGACAAGGATATGATGTTTTGGCTTTGGCATCGTGACCTCAATGTATGGATAAGTGACGATCTGTGGCGTTGGTCAGGCTGGCTTATACGCTTTCCACTGCTCGCTGCATTCTTCCGGCAACTTCCATTGCTTGATGCCCTTGAGCACCCAGTCGATATAATGTTCCTTCGGTTTGAACTTGCCGATGGGATTGGCCGCATGGGTCGTGACCAATAACTTTTCACCCTCTTCGGTGATCACCGTGACCGGCAGGTGCCGGTATGCACCTTGCGGCACATCGTCTTCAAACTCGTCGAGGATCTTGAGATCTTCGTCGGTGATTTCAAAGACGGCTCCCCAGACCTTCTCTCCCGGCGACGGGACGACGCTCGCCAGGCCGCAGCGCCACTGTGTCGACCAGCGGCAGAACTGCACGCTATGGTCGGGCAGATAGGCCGTGAAGAGAAACTTGTGTTCCGGGGCACGGCGCTTGAGTTGGGACGGGTTCAAATTGTCCGCGTAAAAGAAGAACTTCATTGAACGGTGAGGCTCCCATGGTGTCTTGTAGGTTGACCGGTACTTGTACCACAGCGCTGCGCGGCCTTGTCAAGCGCGGCGAGGATGCGGCGCGTCTCAGTTGATTCATCTCCTACGAGTTCGTGAGCGATTGACAGCATAATCACCTGCCACATATAGTGATCAGTTCCTTCATCATGCATCGAAGGTGATCGTCACAGCTTATGAGTAAAGTCATTCATTACGCGGTGCTCCTGCTGCTCGTCGTTGGGGGGCTGGTCTATTGGTGGATGAAGCCTCCCGGCGTCAATCCAATCACCGATCCGCGTGCGGCGGAGGCGCTGGCGTTGGTGCAAACGCACCGCGCTGCCGGCTATCCCACAATCCTTCAGGCGTTCAACGAGCGAGTGCGTATTTTGGCAGACCGCAAACTGGGGCTGCGATTAGGGGAATGGCAAGTGATCAAGCAGGATGAGCAGCGATACGAAGTTCGCATTTACATGCGTGAGCAGGGGACGACGCAGTGGTTCGAGCGTGATTTTATTTGGCATGTCGATCTGGGGACGAAACGCGTGAATGCGGCCTCCTTGCCCGCGGATGGATTGATGCCCGAAGGGCCGGACAGCGGACGCGCAGGAACGCCTCCCGCCGGTGCGCCTCCGTTCCCTCCTACAATGTAAGCGGTACTTTCACCTGCACATTGGTTCCTTCTACACGCACTTCTACACAAGGGACACGGATTTCCGGATTCTCCGGCCGCTCGCCCGTGCGAACATTGAATCGCCACCCGTGCCAGGGACATTCGATCACGTCACCTTCCAGGCAGCCTTCACCCAGCGGTCCGCCGGCATGCGGGCAGGTGTTGTCCACGGCGCGAAACGTTCCATCGACATTGCACAGCGCGAGGAAGATGCCGTCGACTTCCACGGTGCGACAGGTGCCCGGTGGAACCTCTCCAACCTGGGCCACGGTGACATAACCGGTGTGAGAATCCATGCGGTCCTTCTGTGTGTTACAGATTGGTAGAGATTGGTGTACGACGAAGTAACATTGTGCGAGCTAGAGCCTAAGCGCTTGATTTCATTAGTGGCGTATGGCATAGATGAAGCGGGAACCATTCGGGGAAGGGTCATCACAGCGCCGTCATTTGCTATGCTTTAAATAGTGTTCTCATAGGAGACTGCCGGAGCCACTATGGAAATGACCTTGTTGCTCAACTCCACCTATGAACCGCTGCGTGTCCTGCATTGGCAAAAGGCCATTACCTTGCTCTGGCAGGGGAAGGTCGAAGTCCTCGAAGTTTACGACCGTCAAATCCACGGCATCTCGATCTCGATCAAACTCCCCTCCGTGATGCGGCTCTTGAAGCTGGTCAAGCTCAAGGATAGTCATCGCGCCGTCAAATTCTCCCGCATCAACATTTTCACCCGGGACGGTTACTGCTGCCAATATTGCAAACACAAATTCCGCACCGAAGAACTGACCTTCGACCATGTCGTGCCGATCGCGAAAGGCGGGCGCAAGACCTGGGAAAACATCGTGACGGCCTGTTGGCGATGCAACAACCGGAAGAGCGGGCGGACGCCGGAAGAAGCCAACATGCGCCTGATCAAAAAACCCGTGAAGCCGCGCTGGAGCCCCACGGTCACCATTACCATTGGGATTCGCAACACGCCGGAAAGCTGGCGGGACTATCTGTATTGGAACCTCGAGCTAGATGCCGATCCGGCCGAGCCGTAGCGCAGCCTTCTAGATCAGTACACTTTGTCGATCGTGATGTTCACGTCTTTCCCGCCCGGTAGCGTCGGATTCTTCGGATAGCGCCCTTCGATATCGCCCGGCTGTGGTGGCCCGGCTTGGCCATCGCGATCCAGGCGCGCAATCACATCGACCATTCCTTTCAGTTCGCTGCCCTTCACCATCACGTCGTCGTTCGTGATCTCGAACTGCACCGGAAATTTCGGGCCGTCGAATCGTTTGGCCGCGATGGGTCGCGGAGGGCCGGTCGGACGGCGCACGATCACGAACAGCACATCGGTCGGTTTAACTTGGTCGGCCAGGTTGGGCGCGATTTGCACTTGTCCGGAGATCGATCCTCCCCCCTGATCCGGCTCCCCGATGTGGGCGATACCGAAATAGGCCGCCACGGCCGCCAAGCCGATGATCCCGCCGGCCATCGCGAGGGACCGTCCTGTATATCCTGCCACAATACACTCCTTTGTTGGCGCGAGAGCCTGAAGGCTTCTGTCTTGAACTGCGGGCGCATTATACCCAGCTCACGGCGTAAAGGGGAATGGCGGGGACGGTTTACCCTGCGAAATCCCCTGTTGTATGATACGCGTTCACGTTGTTGTCGGCTTGTTGGAGGAAGATCAATCATGGCTGCAAATTCCGGGTTTCAAATTTCACTCGATGTGCGCGGGTGGCCGGTCCTCGTCATCGGCGGCAATGAAGAAGCGGCTGACAAGGTGCAGCGGCTGCTGGATGCCGGCGCCAAGGTGACGGTCGTCAGTCCCACGCTCCACGAACTACTCCGCAAACTCGCGGCGTCTGCCAAGATCATCCATCGCGGAAGACATTTTCGCGCCAATGATTTGGAGAGCGTCATTCTCGTCTTGAACACCCTGCGCGACGATCGCGCACTCGCGCACTCGCTGATTCGATTGGCTCGTGAACAGAAATTCCTGCTCTGGTCGGTCGACCAGCCCGATGTCTCGAACGTCGTGATGCCTGCTGTGGTCAGCTCCGGCCATGTTCGCGTGGCGATCAGCTCGAGCGGGCAAGCGCCGGCCTTGTCCGGATTCATGAAAGAAGATCTGGAGCGGATTCTGGATAGTGAATTTGCCGCGTTCGTCGATTGGCTCGCTCAACTTCGGGAGCAGGCGAAGGCGAATGAGCCGGATGCCGAAAAGCGGCGCGCACTCCTGCGTGAAGCATTGGACGGGTTCCGCCTCTTGGGAAAGGTGCAGTACCCGAAGGTGTGGCAGGAACAGCGCGCCACTCAGCAGGCGCCCGCGGCCCCGGCAACTACGACGTAGGGAGGACAACCGGATCATGGTGTTATTGGAATTCAGCATGTCACCGCTGGGCAAGGGCGAAAGTGTCAGCAAATATGTCGCGCGCTCGCTGGACATCATCGACAAGAGCGGAGTGGATTACCGGTTGAATCCCATGGGCACGGTGCTGGAAGGGGAGTGGGACGAGGTGATGGCGGTCGTCAAGAAATGCTACCTGCGCATGCGCAAGGACTGTAATCGCGTCTCGTGCAGCATCAAGATCGACTATCGCAAGGGGCCGAAGGGGCGGCTGGCCGGCAAAGTGTCGAGTGTCGAAACCCAGCTCAAGCGGAAGCTCAAGGTCTAGATCCGTTCACGGCACGGCGACGTCGGGACGGGCATCGTAGCGCAGCGTGCCTCCGGTCTTGAAGCGGACCGAGAGACTTGCGGCCTGCACCGCGAGGTCTTCCAGCAACAACTGGCTGACCGTTCCGTGCAACCGTCCCCCGGTGAGCTCGCGGTTGAGCCCCTTCTCGAGCGCCTGCCGCATGAGATCCAGTTCCTCACGAATCGGCAAGGACAGCCTGCCGGCCAGCTCTTCCCGCAGCGGTTCGTGCAGCCATTCTTCGGCCAAGTCCGTGGCGGGAGTCCGTTCCTTGATGGTGTAATCGACCTCCCGGAACAGGATGCGTCCTGCCGATTCATCGTAGGCCGGTGTCCCCTTGAGGCGAAGGGTCAGCGGCAGCAAGCCTCGCAAGACCAATTCGACTCCCACCTGATTGCCCAAAGGGTAGAGGGTGGCGTTGACGATCTTGATCGTCCCGACGCCCAGCGACCATTCCTGGCCGATGACGGCTTCACGCAACCGTTGATTGGCTTCTTCCATCGGCACCTGCAGGGCGAAATCGACATGAAACCCGTCGTCACGGAAGTGATCCTGCGGTTCGGGGAGCGGCAGGTGGTGCGATGTGGGTTTGGTGCCGCGCACGACCGCGGGTCTTGCGATGATCCCGTACCCGGCTGCGGGACTGCCGGATAGCGGTGCGATTCCGGCCACGGCGGCGATGTCGGGGTTCAGCATCAGCCAGAGGTGCTCTGTCTCATCCAGCAGCAACGGCTCCTGAAGCTCGTTCCAGATGCGGGCGACTGCCGGTTTGACGGGGACGAGGCCGGCCGCTTGCCGATCAACCGCAGGCAGGACCTCCAGCAAGTCGCTTCGATAGACTTGCACCATCAATGGGCTGGCGTCCACGCCTTGTTCAGACAGCACGCAGGATTGGGTGGACTGTACGGCGCTGACCTGGCTGACGGGGAGCACTGTATAGCTGCGACCCTGCTTGAACATCGTCGCCACGGTGACCGAAAGCCGCCCCGTTCCGGTGGCCCCATCGCGCTGTCCGCATTCGGCGATTGTGGTGATGGCCCCTTTGATCGGCTTCGCATATTCCACCCCGAACGGCACGGTGCTCTGGGACAGTAGCCGGTCTCCCGCTGTGGTCGAGCTCTGTTCGTCAGGCCACAGCCGATATTTGAGGAACCCGCTGCCGCCTCCCAATGTGATCCATTCGCGTCCGCGGCTGCGATGTGTCGCAAGGTGTTGGTTGATGGTGCCATACACCTCGGCGAGTGGTGTGACTGGAATGGGAACGTGGATCGTCATGGTGGACGCTTGCGTTCCCGCTGGTTGTGTGCCGGCGGCCATTGCTGATGTGATCGGGGTGGCAAGCAGGATGAGGGCGCACAATTGATTCAGGGGGCGCTGCATCAACGGGATCAAGCGGGTCATGCGTGTATCCTCATACATGGGAAGTGGAGTCGTGATCAAACTGCTTGCCGAGACTACGTACGGACTATGAGGGAACGGGGAGGGGAAGGCAAGGGGCTGCCGAGTCGCCACACGTTACAGTCCGTGCTTCGCGCCGTAGGCGTCACCTCGTGTGAGATGCTTCACCGGCCGGCGAACCAAGTGGAAGATACCGGCGTGGCACGCGAGAACCAATGGCACAGAGGATTTCATAAGGGATGGTTTGCTGCCAGGTGGCCAGATCGGCTGCGGTGATGCGCTCCGACCCCTGTTGTCCAATCAGGATGGCCTCCTCGCCCACCTGAACGCCGGGCACGTCTGTGACGTCGATCATCGTCATGTCCATGCAGACCCGTCCGATCACCGGCACTCGTCGTCCGCCGACCAGTATCTGTCCGCGATTCGAGAGCAGCCGGTTGTACCCGTCGGCATACCCGACCGGCAGCACCGCCACACGTGTCTGCCGCGTTGCGATGAAGGTCCGGTTATAACTGACGCTGCTTCCCGGCGCAATCGTATGCAGATGCGCGATGGTCGTCTTCCAGGTGAGGATCGGTTGCAACCCAGGATCCTGCGTGTTGTTCGAGAGGGTATGGTAGCCATAGAGCATGATCCCGGGACGCACGAGCGAATGCAGGCTCGCGGGATATTGGATGATGGCCGCGCTATTGGCCACGTGAATCAGGGGAATCGCGACGCCGCGTTCCTGTAATTGATTGAGGACCTGCTGAAATCGCGCGAGTTGTTCTTCCGTCTGTCCTGCGTCGCGATTGTCGGCGTCGGCCAGATGGGTCATGAGCCCTTCCAGGCGCAGAGGGCGGCGTAGTTCCGAGCTGGAAAGAAGTTCCGGCAAGTCGCGAGGCAGCACACCCAGTCGTCCCATCCCGGTTTCGACTTTGATATGAACGGGGTAAGGTTCGGTGTCGGGCTTGACCGTTGCGGCAAAGGCCTGGACCAAGTCGGCACGATACAGCACGGGGGTCAGCCCGCGAGCAACCAGATCCGGAAATTGAGCCGGCATGGTCGGGCCTAACACAACGATGGCATCCTGGATGTCGGCCTGGCGGAGTGCGACGCCTTCGTCCACCGTGGCGACGCCGAACCGGCGGACGGCCACTTGTTGCAAGGCGCGGGTAATCTCGATTGCGCCGTGTCCGTACGCGTTGGCCTTGACGACGGCCAGTACATCGGCACGGGGGGCGAGTCGCCGCACGTGGGCAACATTCTGAGCAAGGGCGGTCAGATCGACGGAGGCGGAGGTTGGGGAGGATTCGGACGGCTGGTACACGCAGTGTCTGACAACAGAATTGGGCGCTAGACTTCCAGAATTTCGCCTTCTTTTTTCTTCATCATGTCGTCAATCTTCTGCACATACTGGTCGGTGAATTTTTGAATCTCTGTTTCCGACTTTCGCAGTTCATCTTCGGTGAGTTTGGCGTCTTTCTGTAGCTTCTTCAGTTCTTCATTGCCGTCCCGCCGAAAGCCACGAATCTGTACCTTCATTTCTTCGCCGTGTTTCTTGCAGACCTTGATGAGGTCCTTGCGACGCTCTTCGGTCAGCGGAGGAAGCGGAATACGAATCATCTTGCCGTCGTTCGACGGCGTCAGTCCCAGGTCGGACATTTGAATCGCCTTTTCGACTTCCCGGATCAGGTTCTGTTCCCACGGCTGAATCGTAATGAGGCGGGCTTCAGGTGTAGCCACGTTGGCCACCTGCTTCAGGGGTGTCAGCGTGCCGTAATAGTCCACTTTGATGCCGTCGAGAAGCGCCACTGAAGCGCGGCCGGTACGGATTCCCGCCAAGTCGCGTTTCAAATGCTCGATCGCATGGTCCATTTTTTCAGTGACACGCTGTTTGACTTCCTGCGCCGTCGACATCGGTCTCTCCCTTAGCGACTTTCCACGGTGACCAGCGTTCCGATCGGGTCACCCTGGACGACCCGTTTGAAGTTGCCCTTTTCTTTCAAGTTGAACACGATCAACGGCAATCGGTTATCCATGCACAGGCTGATGGCGGTCGAATCCATGACTTTGAGATTCTGGGTCAGAATCGAGAGAAAGGGAATCTCGTTGTACTTTTTGGCTTGGGGATTTTTGACCGGATCGCTGTCGTAGATGCCGTCGACCTTGGTGCCTTTCATGATGACCTGCGCACCGATTTCCATTGCCCTGAGCGATGCGGCGGTGTCGGTGGAGAAATAGGGGTTGCCCGTTCCTCCGGCAAAGATCACCACGCGTTTCTTTTCCAGGTGGCGGATGGCGCGCCGCCGAATGTAGCCCTCGGCCAGCTGACGCATCTCGATGGCCGACTGGACACGGGTACTGACGCCGCGGCCTTCCAGTGCGTTTTGAAGCGCGAGCGCATTCAACACGGTGGCAAGCATGCCCATGTAGTCGGCAGAGGCCCGTTCCATACCACGTGCGCTGGCGGCCAGGCCGCGGAAGATATTGCCTCCGCCGATGACGACCGCGACTTCGACGTCCATTGCGACGACGTCGGCAATTTCTTCCGCCAACCCTTCGAGAATCGAGGGTTGGATGCCATAGCCCTGCTCACCGGCCAGCATTTCTCCGCTGACTTTCAGCAGGATGCGGCGGTAGTGGGCAGAGCTCATGCTTGGCCTAGTTGGAAACGGGTAAACCGGCGGATATTCATATTCTCGCCGATCTTGGCAATCTGTTGCGCCAAGAGATCCTTGATCACGACGGAGGGATCTTTGATAAAGCCCTGTTCAAGCAGGCAGTTCTCTTGATAGAATTTTTCGAGCTTGCCCTCGACGATTTTCGGCCAGGCGGCCGGCGGCTTGCCGAGTTCCTTGGCTTGCCCTTCGTAGATGCTCCGTTCCTTGGCCACCACATCGGCCGCGATCTCTTCCCGTCTCACATAGGATGGGCTCGCGGCTGCCACCTGCAGGGCCAGATCGTTCACGAAGGCTTTAAATTGCTCATTGCGCGCCACGAAATCGGTTTCGCAGTTCACTTCGATGAGCACGCCGATTTTTCCTCCGGCATGGATGTAGGCATGGATCAGGCCCTGGTTGGTTTCCCGTCCGGCCTTTTTCTGCGCTGCCGCTAACCCCTTCTGTCGAAGGTAGTCGATCGCTTTATCGATGCTGTTTCCGTTTTCGGTTAAGGCCTTCTGGCAATCCAGAATGCCGGCCCCGGTTTTTTCACGCAACTCTTTCACCAACTCACTCAAACTTGCCATGGCTTCCTCAGTTAGTCGAATAGAACAATGTCATCTGCAAAATGCGGCCGTTAGGAGGCAGACACGGTGGCCAACTTTGCCGCCGGTTTGCCAGCGCCGCCGGCCGGTGCCGATGCAAACTCCGTCTCTTCCTGTTGAGCACGGAGATGGGCGCCTTCGAGGCAGGCGTCCGCAATCCGGGAGATGATCAGCTTGATGGAGCGGATCGCGTCGTCGTTGCCCGGAATGGGATATTGAATGTGATCGGGATCACAGTTCGAATCGACGATGGCAATGACGGGGATTTCCAACCGGCTGGCTTCAAGGATGGCAATGTGCTCAATGCGCGTGTCCAAAATAAATACCGCGCCGGGGAGGGCGCGCATGTTGCGAATGCCCGACAAATTCTTCTGCAGTTTGACGACTTCCTTCTGCATCTGTCCGAGCTCTTTTTTCGTGTGCCCCTGATGCGTCGGATCAGCGAGGGTCGCTTCCATTTTTTTCATTTTGTCGATGCTGCGGCGGATGGTCTGGAAATTGGTGAGCATGCCGCCCAGCCAGCGCTGGTTGATGTAGAACTGGTTGGCGCGCTTGGCCTCTTCTTCCAGAATTTCGGCCGCTTGGCGCTTCGTGCCGACGAACAGGACGGAGTCACCGGCTGCCACGGTGTCGCGCGCGAAGGCATAGGCTTGTTCCATGCGCTCGACTGTCTGTTGAAGGTCGATAATGTAGACGCCGTTTCGTTCCCCGAACAGGAATCGCTTCATTTTCGGGTTCCAACGGTTCGTCTGGTGTCCGAAGTGGACGCCGGCTTCCAGTAATTCCTTAATCGCAACTACTCCCATACCTTCACCTCCCTCCGAAGCCTGCAGAGCGCCGTGGCGAATGCAACGGCGAGGGGGATATCCCCCTTATTCTCAGGCTGCGCAGCGTGCGCATCACGCTGGTGTGGATTTAAATAAGATGTCCCTGATTTTGGATGCCGCGCAGTGAACGATGGGACCGACCGTTCATTGCGCGAAACGCCCGAACGCTAGCATAGTGGCTGCGATTTTGCAACCGCGTGAGGCCACTTATGATCGATAGCTCGCGTTGATCCGCACGTATTCGTAAGACAAATCCGTGGTCCACATATGTGCCCCGGCCTTGCCTTGAGCCAGATCGATGAGAATCGTGAACTCTTTGGATCTGAAGACCTTGGTCAGTTGCCGTTCGGCTGCTCGTCCGAGTCCTTGGCCCTTGCGCACCATCGGCACCCCTCCAAATTGCAGGCTGATGCGGGAAGGATCAAGAGGGACTCCGGCACGTCCGAGCGCCGCCATGACCCGGCCCCAATTGGCGTCGCCGCCGAAGAGCGCGGTTTTGACCAGGTTGGAAGTCGCCACGGTTTGCGCGATCTGTTTGGCCGCTTTCGTGGATGCGGCTCCGGCGACTTCCACCCGGACGACTTTGGTAACGCCTTCGCCGTCCCAGCAGATTTTCAGTGCCAGGGTGCGACAGACCGTTTCGAGCATTGCGCAGAAGCGTGCGAAATCAGCCGAGCCCGGGGTGATGGGGCGATTGCCGGCCATCCCGTTAGACAGGCAAAGCACGGTGTCGTTGGTGCTGGTGTCGCCGTCGACCGTGATGCAGTTGAATGATTGATCGACTGCCTGTCGAAGCGCCGATTGGAGGGCGCGTTGCCCGATGGCTGCGTCGGTCGTCAGGTAGCCCAGCATCGTGGCCATGTTGGGATGAATCATGCCCGAGCCCTTGGCCATGCCGCCGACGGTCACCATTTTGCCGCCGAGTAACGCACGGACGGCGACTTGTTTGGGTTTGAGGTCGGTGGTCATGATGGCCGCGGCCGCTTCGGCTCCGCCCCGTCGCGTGACGCGTGCCGCCAGTGCCGGAAGCGCTTTCCGGATACACGCGATCGGCAGGGGCTGACCGATGACTCCCGTGGAACCGACGAAGATGGTATGGGGCGCGCAATTGAGGGCGGCTGCTGCCAGCGTTGCCATCTCCTTGGCCGCTTGCATGCCTTCCGGTCCGGTACAGGCGTTGGCGTTTCCGCTGTTGACGAGGAAGGCGCGGCCGATGCCCTGCTTGAGGTGTAGCCGATCGAGGATGACCGGGGCGGCCACGACTTGATTCTTGGTGAACACTCCGGCGACTGGACCTTCACGGTCTGATACAAGCAAAGCCAGGTCGAGTTGCTGCTTTGTTTTCTTTTTGATCCCGCTGTACACTCCGGCGGCTCGAAAACCGATCGGCGCAGTGACGCCTCCAGAAATTGTCTTCATCGCACTTCCTATGTGATATGAAAATGATCCGCTATGACGTGCATATGTCTCTGTGCGCTAGGGGTAGATGCCAGGAGCCACAAGTCCGGTTTCTTCCGGATATCCCAGCATGAGGTTCATTGCTTGAATCGCTTGCCCGGCTGCGCCCTTGATCAAGTTGTCAATGGCCGACACGGTGACAACCCAACCGGCCCGCCGATCGGTGTGCACGGCAATGTCGCAATAGTTGGCGCCTCGCACGTGGCGAGGATTCGGCATGGCTCCTTCGAGGAGTCGCACAAATCGTTCGCCCTGATAAAACTCTCGATAGAGCGTTCGTAACTCAGCGACGTCGAGCTGCTCCTTCATGCGTGCATATGCGGTACTGAGGATGCCCCGATTCATGGGAACCAGGTGCGGGGTGAAGGCAATGGTGACGGGGCCTTGTGCAGCGCCAGCCGCTCGTCCCTTTGTGCCGGCCAATCCGGAGAGTTCCTGCTCGATTTCCGGGATGTGGCGATGCTGGCCGATTTTATACGGCTCCAATGATTCATGCGCTTCGGGGAAGTGATAGGGCAGGGCGGGACTTCTTCCCGCGCCGGAGATGCCGGATTTTGCGTCAATCACAATGCTGTCAGGCGCGACCAATCCGTGTGCGATCAAGGGCGCCAACTGGAGAATCGCGGCGGTGGGGTAACATCCTGGTGATGCCACGAGTCTAGCCTGGGCGATGGCCGCGCGGTGAAGTTCCGGCAGGCCGTACACGGCATCCTTGATGAGGTGAGGTTGCGCATGTGTGGTCTGATACCAGGTTTCATAGGTTGCGGGATCTTTGAGCCGGAAGTCCGCGCTCAAATCAATGACACGCTTGCCGGCCTTCATGCTGCTTGCCACCGGACCCATGGATTTGGTGTGGGGGAGCGCAAGGAACAGGACATCGGCTCGCTCCGCCAATGCTTCCGGTGCCAACGCTTCAAATGACAGTGGCACGATTCCCTGCAGGTGAGGGTAGACGGAGGAAATCGCCGCGCCGGCCGATTTTTCCGAGGTCACCGCTGTGAGTTGTACGTGGGGATGTTGAGAAAGGAGCCGCACCAGTTCCGCTCCGGTATATCCGCTTGCCCCTGCGACCGCTACTCGTACCGACGTCATCTTCTCCTCCCGGGCCCGTGACCAGTTGTTGTCCGCCTGCAGCGAGCCAATAAAAAAGGGAAGGCTGCGGAGCCTTCCCTTTTGAAACCCTGTCGCTCCAGTCGATCGTTACCGCTTCGAGTATTGGAAGCGCTTTCTGGCACCCTTCTGACCATATTTCTTACGTTCTTTCACGCGAGAATCGCGGGTCAGGAGGCCTTCCTTCTTGATGGGAGCGCGGAACGCCGCGCTCATGATCACCAGCGCTTTTGAGATCGCATGGCGAAGCGCGCCGGCTTGACCGGCAGGGCCACCACCATACACGGTGGCGCGGACGGAATATTTCCCTGCCACTCCGGCCAACTCAAACGGAAATTGAATCACATTCCGCAGCGTCGGGCGGGGGAACGCTTTTTCCAGCGGCTTCTCATTGACGACGATGTCACCAGCGGCTGCGGTGACCCATGCGCGTGCGATCGCGCTTTTTCTCTTCCCGGTTGCGTACTGCGTCATTGCGGCCATATCAGGCGGTCTCCTTCACTGATCGAATTCGAAGAATAAGAATCACAACGAGAGTGATTCCAGTTTTTGTGCTTGGTGCGGATGCGCCGTGCCGGCATACACGCGCAACTTTTTCGCCATGTGGTTGCCGAGTGGATTTTTGGGCAACATGCCTTCAATGGCTTTCGTGAGCAGCTTGGTCGGGTCCTTCCGGTGAATATGCTCCGCAGTCAGGGTCTTCAAGCCGCCAGGAAATCCGCTGTGCGTTGAATAGGTCTTGCTCTCCATTTTGTTGCCGGTGAGCACGACCTTCTCGGCATTGACAATAACGACATGGTCCCCGGTATCGACATGGGGTGTAAAGGTCGGCTTATGTTTCCCTCGCAGCAAGGTAGCGACTTTTGCCGCAAGGCGGCCAAGCGTCTTACCCTCGGCGTCTACGAGGTACCATTTTCGTTGCACATTAGCGGGCTTCTCGAGATACGTTTTTGTCATGGTCTCCATCTACTCCTGCACGAAAGGATTCTAATGTGAGGGATAAGGCCTCACGCCTGTTGGGTTTCGGTATTGTTGGCGTCTAGTTTATTAATCCATGCATCTAAATGCACGGCAGTTCGACGGTTCAGGACATCCTGCGTCGCGTAAATCGGGCATCCGGCGCGAAGCGCGAGGGCAATAGCATCGCTCGGTCTGGCATCTAAGGTTCGATGAAGACCCTTCGAGGCAAAGGCGATGCTCGCGTAGTACGTACTGCTTTTCACGTCCGTAATCACAACTCGTTCGATTCGAACGCCGAGATGATCCGCGAAGCTCCGGATGAGGTCGTGGCTCATGGGCCTGGGCGTCACGACATGTTCCATGGCGAGGCGAATGGCGTTGCCTTCTGCAGAGCCCACCCAGATTGGGAGGGTCACGCTGGCGTCCTCATTCTTGAGGACAACGATACGGGTATCGGTGTTCCCGTCGTCCAGCACTTGCTTGACGGACAGTGCAACCAGCTCCGAGGCGTCATTCTGTGGCGCGGTGGCATCCATGGTTAGGTATCCAGCTTGCCGAAGTCTTCGGGCTTCAAGTTTTCAAGCCACTGTTCAAGTTCTTCGGACGACTGTTTCTTAATCACCTTCTCGCTTGCAAAGATCGGTGCGCTGGTTCGTAAGGCCAGCGCAATCGCATCGCTGGGGCGAGAGTCGACGGTGTATTCAGAATCTTCGTACATCAAATGGATCGTGGCGAAGTAGGTGTTGTCGTTCAGATCGGTAATGACCACGCTGATGATTTTGGCATCGAAGGTTTCTAGAAACGACTTCATCAAATCGTGGGTCATGGGACGAGGCGCAGTCACGCTCTCAAGCGCGAGGCCGATGGCGCTGGCTTCCGACTTTCCCACCCAGATCGGCAGCATGTCTGAATTCTCTTCGTCTCGCAACACTACTATATACGCGTTGTTATAGGGGTCGAAGATCAGCCCCTTGACCCGCATTTGTGTAATCACGGCGGGAGTATCCTTCCCGATGTCAGCCAAAAACCTCAAGAATAGGGCACTCTATCACTTCCGAAATCAGAGTGTCAATGAATTCGGTGTCGGAACGAGGCAGGACGGGAGCTGAGAAGTAGGCGGCCCATCTTCTGCGGTGAAAGCCAGATGGCGGGAGCGGGGAACGCCCGTGCACCTCGCACGTCATGCGGGTGACGGGCAACATCTCCTGCGACCTTATGTGCCCGCCGGCCGGAAGTTCTGATCCAGCTTTGACGTGTCGGTTTGCTCCCCCAGCTTCAGGAACGCCTTCATCTGCTTTTTGACGAGCTCGCGGCCACTTTCATCGCCGAGATTGACCTGGTACTCATTGATGACCATCACGCGCATGCCTTCCCATTTCTTCCAGCAAGGCTTGCAGACCTTCGCCTTGATTTCTGATTCGAGTTTCCCGAGGAATAACATATCTGTAATTGCTTCGCCTGCCTGGCCGCAGGTGACACACTGCACATCCGCCATGGTTGCCTCCATAAGTCTGCGAGTTCCAAATGTATTGCGAAATGCGTCATTCTAGCATCCGTCTCGCTCAGAAAAAAGAGTGAGTCTCGCAGATTGACGGGCCTACAGGTTCGTGCTAAAAATGCATCCCCTCAAATTTGAGGATCGCAAGCTGAATGTCGCAGGACGAGACAGATGCCCGGATGGCGGAACTGGCAGACGCGCCGGACTCAAAATCCGGTTCTCGCAAGAGAGTGGGAGTTCGACCCTCCCTCTGGGCACCAATCGTCATGCAGCCACAAGCCAGCTTACGACGCCTCGGCAGTAACTCCCATGCAAAGGGTGTTGCGATGAATCTCAGTGAAGTGGGAATGCATTGGGCTGTGCCGGTGACGACGACACCATATAGTGGATGTCACGGCCGAAAACCTCTTGACATGATGTGGGGGTTAGCCTATAGTTCGCCCGAATTTGCTGTGGAATACTTATGACTCAGTTAGTTTATTGTCGTCCATCATCAATCTCTTATCAATTCCAACTCACTAAGGAGGCAGCACATGCGTAACGTGTTGGCACTTGGAGCTGCGGTGCTTTTTATCAGCTCCGTTGGTGTTGCAGGCGCTCAAGAGCGTTTACCACAGTCCTCGTCAGGATCAGGGTTCGGTGTCGGCACCGGAGTCGGAGACGTGTCGGGCAACTCCGGCCGTACGGCCGCATTCGATCGGTCCGCTTTCATGGAACGTCTTTCTCAAGCGGAAACGGTTTTCGGGCGAGTACTAGCCATCGATATTCCCGGTGGAAAGCTTCATCTGGAGACAGGTGGTAGTTCTCATGATGAAGGCCGCGCCGGCACCGGTGCGATGTCTTCACTCACGCTGTATATTGATGAGAAGACCAATCTTGACCAGATCCGCGCATTGAATGCCGGTGATGACATTTCAGTGCAGGTCGTCGAGCCGGCAAATCAACGAGCCGAGCAGGGTGTATACGGGACTGGTCGTAAGCTTGTTCGAGAGGTCTACCTGTTCCGCGGGAACGAAAAGTTGGCAGGATTTGGTGGTCTTGGTCAACGTCCGGCTCCGTCCACGGAGCGTGGTATTGAGACCAACTCGGCCACGAACACCGGTGGTCCGGTCGGCGGCGTATTCCCAGGCACCGTCACGGGTGGTGTGGTCACCACAACCGTGGGTGAATTCACCGGAACCGCGCCTTGCTGGAATTGTGAGCCGCAGCCGGGATGGGGCTACCAGACGGTCGCTCCGGAAACCAAAGTTCAGAACAAGTCTGACTACGGGACTGATGGTGCCAAGCCCAATCTGCAGAAGGGCTGGACCAATTAAGAGTTAAGGCCATCTGATGGCCGATGTTGAGCGGGGTGCTTCGCAAGAAGCACCCCGCTTTGCTTTTCTGTCGTGTCGTTTTCTCCGTCACCGTTGCAACGGTTCGGAACCCTTGATACCATCACCACATCACTCTATTGAAAGCAGGAATGATGTCCGACTCATTAACAAAGGTTCACAGGCCCGACGAAGAATTGGATCTTCGCGGGGTGATTTGTCCCTACAATTTCGTCAAGACGAAGCTCAAACTTGAGAGCATGGCTCCCGGACAACTGCTCCTCGTTCATCTGGACGATGGCGACCCCATTCGTAATGTGCCTCGCAGTGTCAGCGATGACGGGCATGATGTGTTGTCGCAAGAACGTGCCGAGCAGTATTTTCGTGTCATGATACGAAAGCGACTCGACGAATAGGTCATCACACCGCTCCCTCTTCGGTCTTCCCTTGTGATTTCATGCCTTTCACAATCAACGTGACCTGAGCGTCCGTGTCGTGAAGATCATTCTTTGCGAGGACAGTGCGGACTCGTCCTCTCACAACTTTTTGCGTGGCTTTCGTAAGATCCAGCGCCACCACCACTCGTCGATTCCCGAATGCGCTTAGGATGAGGGAAAGAAGATGGGGGACTGTTTGCGCCGGAGGGAGAAAAATCATGGTGCGGGACTCGGAGCGGAGCGCTTGAAGGCGATGCGTCATTTTGCGCAGCCCACCGGACCAACGCCCTTCGACGACGAATGAGTCGCCATCCATGCCACAGAGCGCAGCCGCCGCAACGACGCTAGACGTTCCTGGAATCACTTCAATAGGAAGGTGTGCCTTGGATGCCGCGGAGATCAACACTCTCCCGGGATCGTAAATCGCAGGCATTCCGCAATCCGATACCAGGGCAATATGATGGCCTTGTTTCAGACGCTGCAGTAGCAGTGGCGCTTTCTCCGCAGCATTGTTCCGATTATAGGTTGTGACGACGGCCTGAATGCCGTGATGCGAAAGCAGCGCTTGGGTGGATTGCGGATTTTTGGCGGCAATCACATCGACCCGCCGGAGCGTCGACAGCGCTCGAATCGTGAGATCATCCGGATGCCCGATCGGTACTCCCACAATGAATAACGTTCCTGCCCCGCTGCCGGATTGAGCGCACTTTTCTTGACTCCGTTCTCGTCGCATCGATATAATTTCCAGTTCCCGAAAAAATTAGCTTTGCGCTGAAATGTTGCGAGGATAGGGGCTGTATGTCGTCGGTTTTCTTCATGCTCACGATGGGGCTCTATTTCGTGAGTACGGTGTGTTACCTGGCCTATTTGCTCCGTCGTGCCGAAACCCTCTCAAAGGTCTCGCTCGGAATTACAGCTGCGGGCTTTGCGACACATACCGTCGCGCTGGTCGCCAGGATGGCCGATTCCAGCCAGGCCCAGTTGCCGACATTTCATGAAGCCCTGTCATTCTTTTCTTGGATGCTCATTCTGGTTTTCCTCGCTGTAGAATTTCGGCGGCAACTGCATGTGCTTGGTTCCTTCATCGTCCCGCTGGCACTGGTGTCCCTTGTCACCGCTGCAGCATTTCGTTCGGATGGCGCCTCCAGTCTGCAGCCGGTCTTCAAAACGCTGTGGGTGCATGTCACCCTCAGTATGCTGGGAACCGTGGGTTTTGCCGTCGCCTTTGTTGCAGGGGTGATGTATCTCATTCAGGATGGTCTCCTCAAGTCGAAACGGTTCAACGTGCTCTATGCGAAATTACCCGCCTTGGACTACCTCGATCATTTGAACCAGCAATCGATCGTGATGGGGTTTCCGCTTCTGACACTGGGGATCATCAGCGGCGCGTTTTCTGCCGAGATCGTACGAGGAACCTATGTAAACTGGAACCCTGAACAAACGTGGGCCATGGTGACGTGGGGCTTCTATTTTGCCGTGCTGGTCGGACGATTGACGATCGGGTGGCGGGCTAAACGCGCGGCTTATCTCACCATCATCGGATTCGCCGGTGTCATTCTGACGCTGATCGGCGTGGTGTTGAAAAGTCACGGTTCGGTGTCCTGATGCATGTCATTGTTGTCGGATTGAGCCATAAGACCGCCCCAGTCGAGATTCGGGAGAAGCTCGCCGTTCCTGAAAGTCGTCTCCGGGAAGCGCTCAGTCGGCTCTGCACATATCCTGGTGTGCGCGAGGGGCTGCTGCTTTCCACCTGTAATCGAGTCGAAGTGTACGCCGTCGTCGAAGACTTGGAAAGCGGCTACGGGCGGGTGCAGGAATTCCTGGCTGACACCCATCTCTCTTTATCCTCTGAACATCTCACCCCGCATCTTTACTGGCATGCCGGCGATCGTGCCATCAGCCATCTTTTCCGCGTCGCGTCCAGCCTCGATTCCATGATCGTCGGTGAATCCCAAATTCTCGGGCAGATCAAGGATGCGTTCGAAGTGGCCTTGACGCACAAGGCCTCCGGGTTGTTGCTGAACAAGATCGTCAAAAAAGCCATTTCAGTCGCCAAACGCGTGCGTACCGAGACCAAAATTGCCGAGACGGCCGTGTCCATCAGTTACGCGGCCGTCGAATTGGCCAAGAAGATTTTTTCCAACCTGACCGAGAAGACGGTGCTCTTGATCGGGGCCGGCGAGATGGCCAAGCTCGCGGCCCGTCATCTGATTGCCAACGGGGTACACCAAGTCAGGATTACCACCCGGAACTTCCAGCATGGGTTGGAGTTGGCCCAGAAGTTCAACGGCACCGCCGTTCCGTTTGAAGAGTACAAAACGGAACTGGCCGGGGCGGATATCGTGCTCGTGTCGACCGGAGCGTCACATTACCTGGTCACCGCCGATGATGTGCAGCGGGCGATGCGACAACGCATGAACCGTCCCATGTTTTTGATCGATATCTCCGTGCCGCGCAACATTGACCCAGCGGTGAGGCCGATCGACGACGCGTTCCTCTTTGACATCGACGATCTGCACATGCGGGTCGAGCAAAACCGGGAAGACCGGTTGCGCGAAGCGACGAAAGCCGAGCAGATGGTCGTGGAAGAAGTGGCCGTGCTCGGACAGTGGCTACAGTCGCTGGAAGTGACGCCGACCATTGTCGCCTTGCGTGGCCGGACCGAAGACATCAAGCGCCGTGAGGTCGATAAGGTTCTTGCACGATTGGCGCATCTGTCCCCGGAGGATCGAGCCGCCGTGGAGGCATTGGCATCGGCCATTGTGAATAAAATGGTGCATGGCACGATGGTGACGTTGAAAGCCGAGGCCACGTCTTCCAGCGGCGCGGCCTATGTCGACGCGGCCCGCCGGTTTTTCAGCCTTGAGGATACGCCTGCTCCGTACCCGCCCGCGCAGACTGGTGCGCAGGACATGCCGCAGGAGAGCAACGATGGGAACGGCGCCAACCGATTTTCCGGGGCGTCACTGGTACAGCATACAACGAAGGAGCAAAGCCGGCGAGTGAGTTGAGCCGCGCTGCCGGTCATTCCCCATGAGCACATTCATCGTCATAGCCGCGCCATCCTCCATCACCGCCCGATTCGATTGTGAGTGCCGATGAGTCGCGCGCTTATTCTCGGGACACGGGGCAGCAAGTTAGCTGTGCATCAAAGCGAATGGGTGCGGGCGCGTCTCCAGGAACTGGCCCCCGGGCTCACTATCTCCTTGAGGCGCATTCAAACCTCGGGCGACAAAATCCTCGATGTGCCGCTGGCAAAAATCGGCGGCAAGGGGCTGTTCGTCAAGGAAATTGAAGATGCGCTCCTGAGCGGGGAGATCGACCTTGCCGTCCACAGCATGAAGGATGTGCCGACGGCATTGCCCCACGGCCTGGACATTCTTTGCGTGCCTCCGCGTGAGGATGCACGTGATGCACTGATTACGAGGGATGGGTGCCGGCTGGATCAGCTGAAGCCTGGTGCCCGCATCGGCACCAGTAGTCTGCGGCGCCAATCCCAGTTGCTGCACCATCGCCCTGATTTTGTGATCGAGATGCTGCGCGGTAATCTGGACACGCGTCTGAGGAAATTACGCGAGGGGCAATTTGATGCCATCGTCTTGGCCGCGGCTGGCTTGCGGCGGCTGGGGTGGGATACGGAAATTACGGAGTATCTTCCTGTCGAACTCAGCCTGCCCGCGATTGCTCAGGGAGCACTCGGCATCGAGGCACGTCGTAATGATCACGAGGTGTGCGATCTGTTGGCTCGTTTCGAACACCGTCCCACCCGTATGACCGTGACCGCCGAACGGGCCTTGCTGCACCGGCTTGAAGGGGGCTGTCAGGTTCCGATCGCCGCGCATGCCCTGTTGGACGGCGAGACCCTGAGGTTGGATGGTCTCGTGGCGAGTGTTGATGGAAAGCGGGTGATTCGCCAGCACATCCAAGGCCTGGCTGCAGAAGCGCATCAACTTGGAACCACTCTTGCGGAACGGCTCTTGTCGGCTGGTGGAGACGTGATTCTCAAGGAGATTTACGGGCGGACGTAATGGTCATGACGACGCGCAAAGGAACCGTCTATTTGGTCGGCGCCGGTCCCGGTGATCCGAAGCTGCTGACGTTGCGCGGTAAGGAGTGCCTGGAACAGGCCGATGTTGTCCTCTACGATTACCTCGCGAACGAAGCGCTGCTGCAACATGTGTCTCCTACGGCAGAACGACTGTACGTCGGTCGGCGCGGACGCGGCCACTATCGCGATCAATCGGAGATCAATCGCCTCTTGATCGATCAGGCCCGTACCGGAAAATGTGTGGTCCGGCTGAAAGGCGGCGATCCGTTTGTATTCGGTCGCGGAGGGGAAGAGGCGGAAGCCGTCGCAGCGGCTGGATTGGAGTATGAAGTCGTGCCGGGTGTGACTGCGGCCGTCGCGGCTCCGGCCTATGCCGGGATTCCCGTGACGCATCGGACCCTCGCATCGACCGTGACGTTCATCACCGGTCATGAAGATCCTACGAAACAGCGCAGCAGCATCGAGTGGACTCGTTTGGCGACCGCCCACGGCACCCTGGTCTTTCTCATGGGCATGACCAACCTGCCGAAGATTGTGCAGTCTTTGCGGGCCGAGGGTAAGGAGGGCACGACGCCTGTGGCCGTCATTCGCTGGGGAACGCGCGTGTCGCAGCGGACGGTTGTGGGTACCCTGGATAATATCGTCGAAAAGGCGGCGGCTGCTCATATGGAACCGCCGACCGTGATCGTAGTCGGGGAGGTGGTGCGTCTGCGAGCGCAGCTCAACTGGTTTGAGCAGCGTCCCTTGTTTGGAAAACGGATTCTCGTCACGCGACCGAAACCGCAAGCCGCTGAGTTTTCCGATTTAATCCAGGCTCAAGGCGGGGAGGCGGTGGAATGTCCGACCATTGAGATCGTGGCTCCAGAGGATTGGGCCCTGCTCGATGCGGCCTTGGCTCGTGTGGATACGTACAACTGGTTGATCTTCACCAGTGTGAACGGCGTCGGCCCCTTCATGACCCGGTTGCTCGCCACGCACCGCGATGTCCGCGCCTTGGCCGGTCTCACCATTTGCTGCATCGGGCCGCGCACCGCGGAGGCGCTGGCCGCGTATGGCTTGCGCGCCGATGTGATTCCTGAACAGTTTCAGGCGGAGGGTATCCTTGATGCGTTAGCCGGACGGCAGCTTCGCGGAGCGAAGGTGTTAATTCCTCGTGCCCTGGTGGCCCGTGAGCTGCTCCCGGAGCAATTGCGCGCGCAGGGAGCGGAGGTCGATGTGGTGCCGGTCTATCGGACTATTCTTCCCACCGTGGCGCTGGACCGCCTGGTTGAGCGGCTCGGAGCCGGTGAAATTGACGTGATTTCGTTTACCAGTTCGTCGACCGTGCGAAACTTTGTGGGCTTGTTTTCCTCGAAGGAGGATTTGTTGCGTCTGATCGGGGAGACGACGGTCGCTTGCATCGGCCCAATCACGGCGGCGACCGCACGGGAAGCCGGTCTGCCCGTGCATGTCATGGCGGCGGAGAACACTATTCCTGCGCTAACCGACGCCATCGTCCGGCATGTTGAACTTGATCGCCGTCCCGCGTCGGCGAATCGATGATCGTGTGGAGTTGATCGGCAAGATGTTCGTTACTTAACAGGGAGGATGCCGCATGGTTCCAGTCAAGTCATTCATGGTTCCGAAAGACAAGTTCATCACCGTGGAGCGCGATGTGGATGTGCGCACGGCAGGCCGCGTCATGCGGGATCGCAACATCGGCAGTTTGTTCGTCACCAACGGCAAGGACGTCATCGGCATCATTACGGACACGGATATGGTCCGGAGAGTCGTGGCGACAGGGGCCGATATGACCAAGACGACGGTTGAACAAATCATGTCGGCGCCGCTCGTAACGATCGAAGAGCATAAGACGTTGTTGGACGCGAACGACCTGATGGCCCAGACGCATCTGCGCCATCTCGGCGTGACGAAGGATGGGCAACTGGTGGGGATGATTTCGGTTCGTGATTTGGTGGTCTTCCTGACCAACTTGCCGAGGAAATAAGCGCATGGCCTTTCCGCTGCAACGTATGCGCCGCACGCGGGAAACAGAACCGCTTCGGCGAATGGTTCGAGAAACGACTCTGACACCCAATGACTTCATCTATCCGGTGTTTGTCACTGAAGGGCAAGGCTGCCGTGAACCGATCAGCTCGATGCCGGGGCAGTTCCGCCTTTCCATTGATCTCCTGATCAAAGAGGTTCAGGAGGTCAAGTCGTTAGGGATTCCTGCCGTAATCCTTTTCGGTATTCCTGCTCGAAAGGATGAGCGAGGGAGTTCGGGATTCGACCCCGACGGAATCGTGCAGCGTGCCATTCGCGCTGTAAAGGAGCAAGTTCCCGAGCTGGTCGTGATCACCGATGTCTGCATCGACGAGTACACGAGCCATGGCCATTGCGGCATCGTGCGCAACGGCAAAATCGTCAACGACGAGACGCTGGATTGTCTGAGGACCATGGCGAAAACCCATGCCCAGGCAGGTGCCGATATGGTCGCCCCGTCAGACATGATGGATGGCCGGGTGGCCGCCATTCGTGACGAGCTGGATCGGGCCGGATTTGTCGACATTCCGATTATGGCCTATGCCGCGAAATTCGCGTCCTGCTTTTATGCGCCCTTTCGCGATGCCGCCAACTCCAGCCCGCAGTTCGGCGACCGGCAGTCGTATCAAATGGATCCTGCCAACAAGCGCGAGGCGTTGCGGGAAATCGATCTGGATGTCGAAGAGGGGGCGGATATCATTATGGTCAAGCCGGCCATGCCGTATTTGGATGTCATCAGCGCGGCGCGTGAGCGGACGCTCCTGCCCATTGCCGCCTATCAGGTCAGCGGCGAATACAGCATGATCAAAGCCGCTGCGCAGGCGGGATGGCTGGATGAGCGGCGAGCCATGATGGAGTCGCTGCTGTCGATCAAACGCGCCGGCGCGGAGATCATTCTGACCTATTTTGCGAAAGAAGCGGCAGCCCTGCTTCAGTCACGACACGCATGAAAGTTTCGCGCGGTCTCACGCCATCCATCGCCAGGCCCTATTCGGTGGTGACCATCGGAAATTTCGATGGTCACCATCACGGCCACCGGGCGCTGTTGGATCGGGTGGTCTCAACGGCACGGCGCGAGTCCGGCACGGCGTTGGTGCTCACGTTCGATCCGCACCCGGTCAAGATTCTCGCTCCTCAGGTTAATTTGATGTTTCTCACGACGCCGGAAGAAAAACTGGCTCGCTTCGAGGCCGCCGGCATCGATGAAGTGGTGTTCCTGGAATTCACGACCGCGTTTGCCGCATTGAGCCCTGCGCAGTTTGCGAAACAGGTACTCTGTGACGGCATCGGCACCCGGGAGTTGTTTGTCGGCGAGCATTTCGCGTTCGGGAAGGGGCGGGCTGGTCGGATTGCGGATCTGCTTGAGCTCGGCGCGCAGCTCGGGTTTCGTGTGCATCCCATGCCCCCCGTGACTCTCGACGGGGAGGTGGTGAGCTCGACACGGATTCGCCAGATGATCCAAGCGGGTGATCTGCAGAAGGCGATTCGTTTCCTGGGGAGACCGTACAACATCGAAGGGACAGTGATTCCCGGTGCTCACCGCGGGACGGAGCTGGGATGGCCCACGGCCAACCTTCGCCTGCCTGAAGGACGGGTCATTCCGCCGGACGGTGTGTATGCAGCGAGAGTGCTCTGGAATGGGCGCGCCTTGGACTCGGTCGTCTACATCGGCACCAGGCCCACGTTTGGGGCCGGAGAACGATTGCTCGAGGTGTCGATCCTGGATGAACGGCTGGAGCTCTATGGGGAATCGATCCGTGTGGAGCTGCTGGGATTTGTGCGAGAAGACCGCGTGTTCGCGTCTGCAGAGGCGTTAACCAGGCAGATTGAGCTGGACGTGAACGCCGCCCGCACAAGGTTGCGCGAGGCGGCCTTGGATCCCGTTTCCCCCCTCCGTTCCCAGTCATGAGCGATGGCAGGTTCTTCCACAGCCCTGAAGCATCCCCTTCGTAACCGGGTAGCCCGGGCCCTCCGCACGCGCGCACTCCTTCAACCGGGCCAATCTGTGCTGGTGGCTGTGTCCGGTGGACCGGATTCCGTGGCCTTGCTCTCCGTCCTCCACGAACTCGCACCGGCGTGGAAATGGTCGCTGACGGTCGTCCATTGCAACTACGGGTTGCGGGGGGCCGAGTCGGACGGGGATGCCGCATTTGTCGCCGAGCTCTGCCGCCGGCTGAATCTTCCCTGTATCGTGAGGTCGCTCCCTATTCCTGCGCGTGGGCCCGGTCATTCGAGCTCATTGCAGGCGCGTGCCCGTGAGCTGCGCTATCGGTTATTCCTCGATCTGACCACCGAACTCGGCGTCGATCGGGTGGCGCTTGGGCATACGGCGGATGATCAGGCTGAAACGGTGCTGTTGCGAATGTTGCGTGGGGCCGGTTTACGCGGCCTGAGCGGCATGCCCCATAGCCGCGGGCACCGCTTTGTGCGTCCACTCCTGACCGTGACGCGGCGCGAAATCCTGTCCTATCTCGAAACCATGGGTGTGTCCTTTCGGACCGATTCCAGCAATGCGAGGTCGATCTATCTTCGTAATCGAGTCCGGCATGAACTGCTTCCGGTGATGCAGTCCCTGGCCCCGGCAACGGTCCGGCTGCTCGCGCGACAGGCCGACATGGTGCGCGAAGACGACCGGCTCTTGGAGCGGCTGGCTGCGCGGCGCCTGGGCAGGGTCACAGTAAGTCGGGACTCACAGACCATTCTCCTTGATCGAAGCGCCTTGATCGAACAGCATGCAGCCCTGCAGCGCCGTATGCTGAGGCAGGCCATGCATGCGCTCTCACCATCGGTCGGTGGACCGCGTGGCGATGTCGTGCTCGCATTGTTAGCCTCTTTGTCCACGAAGCGCTCAGGCGGTTCATGGAGGGTGGGATCTCTGGTGGTGACATGCGAACAGGGATTGGTACGAATTGCGCCGGATGAGGCTCCTGCCGGCGTGAGGACAGAAGCGAGTCCTCAACCTGCATCCAGTGTCACTCTTCAGACTGTTCCGCAGGTCGCCGTGCCGTGCACCGTGACATGGCCGCCAACCGGAGCCTTGATTCGCATCGCGGTGGTGACGCGTGAACGGGGGAGGGCATTACTGAACAAGCCTTCCTCTGCAGTCGCCATTTTTGATGCCGAGCGGCTGTTGTTGCCGTTAACGGTTCGATCGTGGCGTCCGGGGGATTTTTTTTCCCCTGTGGGGATGGCCGGTCGACGAAAGAAATTGCAAGATTACTTCACAGATGCAAAACTGAGTCGGTCTATGCGAGAACACATCCCACTGCTGTTGTCTCGAGAACAGATTGCCTGGATCGTGGGGCAACGGATCGATGCCCGATTCGCCGCCACCACTTCGACGACCCGATTTATCGTGGCTCGTGTGACGCATCCCGTGCGCCGGAAAGGAGTCGTGTAGGAATGGAACGCATTTTTGGTCGCCCCATTGTGACGCAGGAACAGATGCGAACTCGAATCCGTGAACTCGGCCGACAGATCGCGTCTGACTATGCCGGCAAAGAGCTGGTGCTGGTAGGGGTGCTCAAAGGCGCGTATGCCTTTTATGCCGACCTGGCCCGGGCCATTCGTATTCCGATGCGCGTCGAATTTATCGTGGTGACGAGTTATGGGACCGGCAAGAAAAGCTCCGGCAAGGTCAAGTTGATCTCCGATCTGACGGAACCCATTGCGGGGAAGGATGTCCTCCTGGTTGAGGACATTGTCGATTCGGGCCTCACGGTGCAGTACCTGATGAAGACCTTGTCGAGGCGAAAACCCCGATCCTTGAAGGTCTGCACGTTGCTGAGCAAGCCGGAGCGGCGGCAAGTCGAGGTGGATCTGGAATATGTCGGCTTTAAAATTCCCAATAAGTTTGTCGTGGGCTATGGACTCGATTACCGGCAGGAGTACCGCAATCTCCCGTATCTTGCGGCGCTCGACCAAGGTGAAGAAGGGGAGCAGGAGTCCGCATGAAAGGTTGTTCCCCCCGCGGAACCTATGGTAACATTCTGCAGGCTTAGCTAATTTTCGGTCTGCCTAATATCCTCAAAGGAGAGGTGGATGAATTCACGCGTAAAGAATTTATTGTTCTGGGTCGTGGTCGGCCTGTTCATGATTTTGTTGTTCAATTTGTTTAGCGTGCCGACCCATGCGCCGGAAGATGAAGTCATATTCAGCGATTTCATGGCCAAACTCGATAAGGGCGAGGTCATGAAGGTCACCATCAAAGCCAATCACATCAGCGCCATTCTTAAAGACCAAAGCCGGATTCGCACGTATACGGCCGAATATCCGGAATTGGTGAAGCATTTACGTGAAAAAGATGTGCAGATTGAAGCGCGGCCACCTGACGAGAGCCCGTGGTACATCACCTTCCTGGTGACCTGGGGGCCCTTCATTCTGTTCCTGGGACTGTGGTTCTTCCTCATGCGCCAGATGCAGATCGGAGGCAACAAGGCCCTGTCATTCGGCAAAAGCCGCGCTCGCATGCTGACCGAAGAGCGCAAGAAGGTGACGTTCTCGGACGTGGCCGGCATTGAAGAAGCCAAAGAAGAAGTCCTTGAAATTATTGAATTCCTGAAAGACCCGCGAAAGTTCCAGAAACTCGGCGGCCGCATCCCGAAGGGTGTCCTCATCGTGGGCCCCCCGGGAACCGGAAAAACTCTTCTCGCCAAGGCCATCGCCGGTGAGGCGGGCGTGCCGTTCTTCAGCATCAGTGGGTCAGATTTCGTTGAAATGTTTGTCGGAGTCGGAGCATCTCGCGTGCGAGATCTCTTTGAACAGGGCAAGAAACACGCCCCTTGCATCATCTTCATCGATGAAATTGATGCAGTCGGTCGCTTGCGGGGCGCAGGCCTTGGCGGAGGGCACGACGAGCGTGAGCAAACCCTGAACCAATTGCTGGTCGAGATGGACGGGTTTGATACGACGGAAGGCGTCATTCTGATTGCCGCCACGAACCGCCCCGACGTGCTCGATCCGGCCTTGTTACGCCCAGGTCGTTTCGACCGTCAAGTGGTTGTGAACCGACCGGATTTGCGTGGCCGATCGGAAATTCTGAAGGTCCATACCAAGAAAGTCCCTCTGGCCACGGATGTGGAACTAGAGAAGATTGCCCGGGGTACGCCAGGATTCTCTGGCGCCGACCTCGAAAATCTGGTCAACGAAGCGGCGCTGTGGGCGGCTCGTCTGAATAAAAAAGAGGTTGAGCTAATCGACTTCGAAATGGCGAAGGATAAAGTGTTGATGGGCGCGGAGCGGAAGAGCATGGTGCTCACCGACGAGGAAAAACGTACCACCGCCTACCATGAAGCGGGCCATGCGCTCATGGCGAAGCTGTTGCCCGGAACAGATCCGGTGCATAAGGTCACAATTATTCCTCGCGGCCGGGCCCTCGGCGTGACCATGCAGCTTCCGACCGACGATCGCCACAACTATTCCAAGGACTTCCTCTACAACAACCTCGCCATTCTCATGGGCGGGCGTGTCGCCGAGGAGTTGGTGTTGCATGATGTGACGACCGGAGCGGGCAATGATTTGGAGCGGGCGACGGATCTCGCGCGAAAAATGGTCTGCGAATGGGGCATGAGTGAAAAGTTGGGTCCGCTGACCTTTGGCCGGAAGGAAGAGGAAATTTTCCTCGGCCGTGAGCTTGGCTCCAAGCGTGATTTCAGTGAGCAGGTTGCCCTGGAAATCGACCATGAAGTCAGGCGCCTGGTGACGGAAAATTATGAACGTGCGAAGCGAATCCTGACCGATAATATGACCAGCCTGAAGGCGTTGGCGGAAGCGTTGCTCGAAAAAGAAGTGCTGGACGCGTTGGAGATCGATCAGATCCTCATTCAGGGATCCTCCTCACAGACGGTTCCTGCCTAATTGAATACTGCCTGCTGTGCAGGGGCGCCCGAGTCGGTGTTCCTGCACAGCATGTTTCTCTTGTGAGTTCCAGGCCAGGGGTTGGGAAATTCCGCGACCCTCGTCGGTTGTTCCCTCTCCCTTCTCTCGTCGACTCACATCATTCCATCGTGAGCCGTTCCTGATCCTAAGGACTTGCCTTGACCCTCGAACACCCATCTTCACCCCGCCATGTGATCATGACAGCGGGACCGCACGAGATCGTGATCCAATCGAATCCGCTCGTCATGGGTGTGCTCAATGTCACGCCGGACTCGTTTTCGGATGGGGGAACATTTGTCACGGTTGAACAGGCGGTGGATCATGCCCGACAGATGCAGGCCGAAGGCGCCGATATCATCGACATTGGCGCCGAGTCCTCCAGGCCTGGGGCACACCCTATCGACGAGCGCGAGGAGCTACGCCGGTTGATTCCGGTCGTGGAAGCCGTGCGGGAAGCCGTCTCGCTTCCTATTTCAGTCGATACGACGAAGGCGGCCGTGGCTCGATCGGCGATTCAGGCCGGCGCCGCGATCGTGAATGATATCAGCGCGTTACAGGGAGATCCCTTGATGGCCCAGCTGGTCGCTGAGACCGGGGTCGCCGTGGTGCTGATGCATATGCAAGGGACACCGCAGACCATGCAACAGTCTCCACGGTATGGAAATGTGGTGGAAGAAGTCATGGCATTCCTGCAGCAGCGAGCTCAGGTTGCGATCGCCTGCGGCATCCGGCCAAGTCAAATCGTCCTTGACCCGGGCTTCGGTTTTGGTAAGCTCCAAGAGCATAACCTTAGGATGCTGGCGGAGTTCGATGCGTTTACGACGTTAGGGTACCCGGTGCTCGCCGGGGTCTCTCGAAAACAGTTTATCGGCAATGTGATCCGGCGGCCGGTACATGAACGGGAGTTCGGGAACGCCGGAGCCGTTGCGGTGGCCGTGTTAAAAGGCGCCCATATTATTCGTGTGCATGACGTTCGAGCCATGAAAGATACGGCTACGGTCGTGTCAGCCATTTCCCGTCACGCGCGTTCTTCTGTAGAGGTATCCAATGCGTAAATTGTTCGGTACAGACGGCGTTCGCGGGGTCGCGAACCTTGAGCCTATGACCAGCGAAATCGCCATGCAACTCGGCCGCGCAGCCGCCCATATTTTCATGCGTCGGGCGGGCCGGCATCAGGTCGTGATCGGAAAAGACACGCGGCTTTCCGGCTATATGCTGGAATCGGCGTTGACCTCCGGGATTTGTTCGATGGGGGTCGACGTGCTGCTCGTAGGTCCGTTGCCGACTCCGGCTATCGCGTTTCTCACGCGAAGTTTACGCGCGGATGCGGGCGTGGTGATTTCTGCCTCGCACAATCCGTATCAGGATAACGGGATCAAGTTTTTCTCCAACGAAGGGTTCAAATTGCCGGATGAGTTGGAGGCGCGTATTGAACAGTTGATCGTTTCTGATGAGATCAAACATTTGCGGCCGACGGCAGACGCGATCGGAAAGGCCTATCGCATCGGTGATGCCGAGGGGCGCTATATCGAATTTGTGAAACGGTCGCTTCCCCGAGACCTCGATTTTCAAGGGATCAAGTTGGTGGTGGATTGTGCCAATGGCGCGGCCTACAAAGTAGCCCCCGCCGTGCTACGGGAGTTGGGCGCCGATATTGAAGTCATCGCCAATACTCCGGACGGGATGAATATCAACGACCACTGCGGTGCCGTGCATCCGGAGCGACTGCAAGTGGCCGTGCGCCGGCATGGCGCGCACATTGGCATTGCGCTCGACGGCGATGCGGATCGCGCGATCTTCGTCTGTGAGCAGGGCGAAATTGTGGATGGAGACCATGTGATGGCGGCGCTGGGACTCGACTTGCATGGCCAGGGTCGGCTCGCCTCCCAGACGGTCGTGGGTACGGTGATGAGTAATTTCGGATTGGAACTGGCCATGAAAAAGGCCGGCATTCAATTGATGCGAACGCCGGTGGGTGACCGGTATCTCATGGAGCGGATGCTGGCGGACGGGTATAACTTCGGCGGCGAACAATCCGGGCACTTTATTTTCCTGGATCATAACACCACTGGCGACGGCTTGATTTCCGCTTTGCAGATTCTGTCGCTCATGAAACGTACGGGGAAACCGCTGTCTGAACTCGCCAAGGCCATGACCGCTGTTCCGCAGATTTTGCTGAACGTCCAAGTGAAACATAAGCCGGACCTCAATCAGATTCCGGATATTCAGCAGGCCATCAAGACTGCGGAAGTCACCTTGAATGGAAGCGGCCGTGTGCTGGTGCGGTATTCCGGCACCGAAGCGTTGTTGCGGATCATGGTCGAAGGCGAACGGGATTCGACCATTCGTGAGGTGGCCGATCACCTTGCGGATATTGTTCGCGCGCGGATCGGGTAGCTCCGGCTCCGTGCCCGAGGTCGGATGCTGCCGTTCCTGACGATCATCTTCATCCTCGGAATCGTCCTCGGCTCATACCTCCAATATTTTCCCCTCAGCATTGCGTTGTTCCTCATCGCATCGACCATCGCTGCTGTACTTGCAGAGCGGCGATGGCGGCTCACCGCACGGGACAGCAGCCTGTTGTTGGCCTGTTTGTTCGGCGGCTGTTTGTATTGGAGTCTGTACGCCTGGTCGACGTCCCATGTTCCGCTGCCGGACCGTCCTGCTGCTCTTCCCTCGACCCTTGTCGGAACAATTGTGGAATCGGTTCGTCATGCTCCGGGCCGACTGACCGCACTCGTGCAAGTGACAGCCAGCGATGATCCAGACCTCGCCACGCCGTTCTTCCTTCGTCTGACCTGGCGCGACCCCGATCGAGATCTTCAACGAGGACTGAAGGTCCGCATGCGACCCCGCGTGCACGCCCCTTCGGGGACTCTGAATCCACGAGGATTTGACTACGCCGCCTATCTGGATGCACAGGGTGTGGATGCGGTGGGGTCAGTATCGGGCGTCGGCGCGATTGAGGTGCTTGATTCAGACGGGCGGCTGTGGTCGTATTCGATCTCGTCCCGTATCGATGCCTGGCGCGGCCAGGTACGAACTGCAGCTGACACGTTGCCGCAGCCCGTTCGTGGTCTGTTCCTCAGCCTGACCATCGGGGAGCAGGGCTTCCTTGCTCCGGAGGTGCGCGAGTGGTTCATGACGACGGGGACGGTACACATTCTTTCCATCTCCGGATCCCATCTCGGACTCATCGCACTCCTGTCCTTTGCGTTGATCCGGAAAGCCTGTCTTCTGCTGCCTTCCATGTTTCTCTTAGAACTTTCGCGATGGGTGATTCCCAGCAGGCTGGCAGCCGTTCTCACGCTCGTGCCGGTGTTGGGATACACCTTATTGGCGGGCGCGGAGACGGCGACGATTCGTTCGGCCATCATGATCATCATCGGTCTCTGGACCGTATGGCTGGGCACCCCGCAGTATCTTCTGCATGCCCTGGCGGCAGCGGCCGGCTTGACCCTGCTGGTGCACCCGGCCGCCCTCTATGACATTTCCTTTCAACTCTCCTACGTTTCCGTGTGGGTGCTCGCGCTGGCCCTGCAACGGAATCGACTCACCGATGAATTGCCCTCGCCGGCAACAGGCCTCGCTGCTCGCACTGTCTATTGGGCACAGGAGTCCGTGCGGCTGACGGCTTGGGTGACGTTGGCCACCGTGCCCTTGGTGGCTTGCTACTTCAACCAAGTGTCCTGGATGGGCCTGTTTGCCAATCTGCTCATGGTGCCGTTCGTGGGATTCATTCTGTTACCGATCAGTCTGCTGTCTGCCGTCTGGGTCATCGTCTCTCAGAGCAGTACGCTTCCCGGTGCGGGAGTGATTGAGCAACTCGGGCAGGGAGTCATGGCTTCGACGCAGTGGCTGGCCGGTCTGCCGGGGGCGGAATGGTATGTGGCCGCGCCGACCGTTCCGACGATGCTGCTGTTCTACGTGCTGGGCTGGGCGATGTTGACTGATCGGCCGGCTCATGCCTCCCCGTTGGTGAAACGCGCGATGGCGCTGGGGATGGCCTGTCTCCTCATCTGGTGGTTGTGGTCTCCGCGTCCGTTCGATCGGGAGCGGCAGGTGCGGGTGACGTTTCTCGACGTGGGGCAGGGAGATAGTGCTGTGATTGAATTGCCCAAAGGCGAGGTCGTGCTCATCGATGGCGGCGCTACGTATGAGCGCTTCGACATGGGACGCAGCGTCGTCGCGCCTTTCCTCTGGAATCGCGGCATTCGCACCATCGACCATGTGATCGCGACGCATCCTCAACTGGATCATGCCGGCGGACTGGCCTGGATCCTGGCGCATGTCCAGGTCGGGCAGGTCTGGACCAATGGCGTGACGCGGAGCGAGGAATTCTGGGGCAAGATCGAGCGGGCCTTGACCCAACGTCATCTCACGGCGAAGGTTGCAGAGCAGGGACTCCGGATGGTGGAAGACGGGGATTGCGCGATGGCTGTGCTGAGTCCGCCGCCGGGCCGTGACGCATCCTCAGCGGGGAAACAGCCATCGTTGAATAATTTGTCGGTCGTGACGGAGCTCACCTGTGGCGGCCGACGGGTGTTGTTCACAGGAGATATCGAGCGGGAAGGCTTGGCGCGTATGGCACAATCCGGCCATCTTCGCCACATCGATCTGCTCAAAGTTCCCCATCATGGAGCGCTGAGTTCGCTGGATCGTGGATGGCTGAACACCGTGCAGCCTGATGTCGCCGTGGTCTCTGCCGGCCGTCGCAACCCCTATGGTCATCCAGCAAGTGCAGTTCTCGCCGCCTACCAGTCGCTTGAGACGCAGCTGTGGAGAACGGATCAGGACGGTGCCGTGTGGGCCGAGCTGGATGTGGCTCAACAGTCGCTGAGCATGCACAGCACCAGAGAATGGCAGCTTCAACCGGCGTTGATGACGATCCCCCAGTGGACGGTCGAGCAAGACAACCTTCATCGCCTGTGGCGCCGGTGGAATTGGAACTAGGTCACCATCCGTCTCTGCGCCTCGTAGATTCCCATCGCCCTCGCCGGGCAGAAATCCCCACTCGACCGCGGCCGAATTTGCCGGGTGTCCCGTTTTTCACCAGCGCGGCTGTCATATTTGCCGAGGGTGAGAAAGGGCGACGGCATAAGTCGGCAATTTTGCGCAGGGAGGCAGGAATGTCATCACGGCATAGCACATGCAAACATTTTTCAACGTCTGCGGCGGCAGGGTTCTGTGCGTCTGCGGGGACAGATGGTCTCCTGCGGAGAACCGCGCAAGACCACTGTTCCGCACGAGAATGGACGGGAAAAAGGCTACGCCATGATGGCGAATCGATTGTTGTTTCTCGCTCCGGCACCGCCGTCCGATCACCAGGGCGGAGGGGCCTTGCGGATATTGCACCTGCTGCGTTTCCTGGGGAGTCGGTTTCAGGTGGATCTCATTGCCCCTGCGACTGATGGCTGGGAGGACGCACAACGCTTATTGCAGGGTGTGTGTGCGGAGACGACTTTTGTTCCGCCTCAAGGACCGGGCTTGCTGGATCGAATCGGCCTGGTCAGTCCGTACGCGAAAGATCGCGCACTGGCGTCAGTCGTGCGTGAGCGGTTGGCAAGTGGAATCTATGGGGCGGTCCACGTCGAAAAACTGGGGATGATGGCATCATTGCCGCCGCAAATGACGATCCCGGTAGTGTTGGATATTTGGTCGTACGGTCTGACAAGCCCGCTGGGGATCTTCACGAGCGCCGGTGGAACGGCCGCTCGACCGAAGCCATTTGTGCGTCGGCTCAAGTTGGGGCTGTACGACCGGTGGTGTTGGCCCCAGACCTTTTGTGTCACGGTGGTCTCCGAGGAAGATCGGATGCGTTGTGAAGGGGCGCATCCCGGACAGCGTGTCCTGGTCGTTCCCAATGGTGTCGATTGTCCGGCGATCCGCGCGAAATCCGATCATGCCATGACCTCACCCGTATTGCTCTTCACGGGCGACATGGGTGCTGAGCCGAATGTGGAGGCCGCCACGGTTCTGGCCACGGAAGTGTTTCCTGCGATTCGACGGGAGTTCCCGAAGGCGGAACTCCGGTTGGTGGGAAGAAACCCGGATCCGCGGGTGGCTCGATTGGCGGGTCAGGGCATCATGGTCACCGGGGCCGTCCCCGACATGCAGGTCCATCTGCGTGCGGCGACGATCTATATCGCGCCACATTTCACCGGCTCTGCCGGCCGCACGAAATTGTTGGAAGCGATGGCGGCGGGTTTGCCGATTATCACCACCTCGCTCGGGATTGAGGGGATGAAAGTACAACCGGGCCGTGATGTGCTCGTCGCCGATCAACCGGTCGATATGATTGAATCGATTCAGACGTTGCTGGCGAGTCAGCCCGATCGGGAACGTTTTGCACAAGCGGCACGCCACATGGCGGAGGTCTGGTACGATTGGAGCCGCTGTCTCTGGCCGCTGGAGCCGCTCTACCAGAATCTTCTCGCACCGAAGGCCGTGGCTTGTTGAGGTGCGATCGTGATGAAGCGCTTCTTCATCCACGCCGTCATCGTGTCCAGCGCGCGCGCAGGTTCGGCCTCGCCTCAGGAATCTGTTGTGTTCTGACCGCCTTCCACGTAGAATTTTCCTCCGGTGCCCGTCGTAGATCGTATGACGATTGAGCAAGCCCAACCACTGATACAATGACGTCAATCCCGCACTCCAAGCCCTCGCTAGGTCCCGAAGAACTGCGAGCCGTGACCGAAGTCCTTCGGTCGGGACAGATCACCGCCGGGCCGATGGTTGCGCAATTCGAGCGAGGCGTGGCCGCCTACATAGGGCTGCATGGCGGCGTGGCAGTGAGTTCCGGGACAGTCGCCTTGGAATTGGCCCTGCGCGCGCTGGGGGTCGGGCATGGCGACAACGTCATTCTTCCCAGTTACGTCTGTTCGGCGCCCTGGTTGGCGGTGCAACGTGTCGGCGCCCAAGCCAGACTGGTCGATATCAACCCCACCACGTATAATCTCGATCCGCAGAAAGTACGTAAGGCCCGCACGAGCCGCACGCGAGCCGTCATCGTGCCGCACATGTTCGGCTTGCCGGCTGATTTGACCAGTCTGCGGGCATTGGACATTCCATTGATCGAAGATTGCGCGCACACGCTGGGCGCCATGGAACAGGGCCGTGCGGTCGGCAGCGTCGGGACCCTCACGGTCTGTTCCTTCTATGCCACGAAGTTACTGTGTGCCGGTGAAGGCGGCATGGTCTTGTCGAACGATGAAGCGTTGCTCGAACGGGTCCGTGCGCTTCGGGAATATGATAAGGCGCCCTCCTTGAATACGGCCGCGGGCAACTGCAAATTGACGGACCTGCAAGCGGCGATCGGTGTCGCGCAACTGAATCGATTGGGAGAGTTTCTCGAGAAACGGTCGGCCTTGGCCGCCTTGTATCGCGACATGTTGCCGGCGGAGTTGTTCGCCGCGCCCGTCGTGCCAGCCGGCCGGACGCATATCTATTACCGCTTCGTGGTGCGAGTGATGAAGGGGTTACAGTCTGCCGACGAATTCACGGACTATCTCTCGCGCCTGGCCCATCGCGGTTTGCAATGCCGCAAACCGGTGTTTCGCCCCCTGCATCGCTATCTCGACTTGCCGGATTTTCCCGCCAGTGATGAGGCAGACTCGTGTGCCATTTCGCTGCCCATTCATCCCTCGCTGACGGAAGAAGCGGTCCGGCAGGCTGCGCATATTCTGCAAGAAGAGCTTCATTGACGCGGGTGAGTCTCACCGAAACGCGCTCCCCTTGACCCTCGCCTGACTGATTGGCATGATGTGGCGGATCGCGAACGTTGCGTGACGACGTCACATTCTTCCCCCAGCGAAAACCGGAGACAATTGGTATGGTGCCCACAGTCGAGTGGAAAGATGGAGCGGTGCGGCTCTTGGATCAAAGTCGACTTCCGTCGCAGGTCGAATTTCTAGACTGCCGCGACTATCGTGCCGTGGCAGAGGCTATTCGGGAGTTGAAGGTGCGCGGCGCTCCGGCCATCGGTGTGACTGCGGCGATGGGCGTCGCCCTCGGTGCGCAGAGTGTGGACGTCGAGGAGTATCCCGCATTTGCGAAACAGGTCGAAGCCATGTGCGATCACCTGGCTGCCTCGCGCCCGACGGCGGTGAATTTGTTCTGGGCCATCGCGCGCATGAAGCAGAAGCTGGCGGGACTAACAGCTCAACCGATTGCGCAGATCAAAGCCGAGCTGATCCGCGAATCACAGACGATCCTGGATGAAGATATCGCGCTATGCCGAGCCATGGGCAAACAGGGGGCCGCGATGATCCACGACGGTCAGACGGTGCTTACCCACTGCAACGCCGGGGCGTTAGCGACGGCTGGATATGGAACCGCGCTGGGCGTAATTCGTGAAGCCTGGGAGCAGGGCAAGAAGATCCGCGTGATCGCCGACGAAACCAGGCCCGTGCTGCAGGGCGCGCGGTTGACCGCCTGGGAACTGATGCAAGACAAGATTCCAGTCACGCTGATTACAGACAATATGGCCGGTAGCCTCATGCGCCAGGGGAAGATTCAGGTCTGCGTCGTCGGCGCGGATCGTATTGCGGCCAACGGCGACGTGGCCAATAAGATCGGCACCTATTCGGTTGCGGTGCTGGCTCGGGCGCATGGCATTCCGTTTTATGTTGCCGCGCCATATAGCACGATTGATCTCGCCACCAAGACCGGCGCCGAGATTCCCATCGAAGAGCGGAACCCGCTTGAAGTGACGTCCATCCACGGCAGCCATCCTGTCGCCCCGGCCGGTGTGGCCGTCTACAATCCGGCGTTCGATGTGACTCCGGCCGAGTTAATCACCGGCATCATCACCGAACGGGGCGTGTTCAAGCCAGGAGAGCTTGCCGGTGTTTTCGGGACGGAGCAGGCTGCGAACAAGTCCGGTGGCAGCTCCTGACACCCGGTACTTGGACAGGCTAAAAATCTCGTCTGCGATGTGGGTGTCGAGGAATCTCAGAGTCCTTTATCTTGCCAGTACTTCCGCCGCTTCTTTATAATGCCGCGAGAGTAATCCGTGGCGATATTTTTAGCTGAAGGAGCTGACGATCCATGAGTGAACGAACCCTTGCCATCATCAAGCCGGACGCCGTGAAGAAGGATGCCATCGGCGACATTATTCATCGATATGAGAAGGCGGGGTTGAAACCGGTCGCCATGCGTCTGATGCACCTGTCCAAAACCACGGCGCAAGGGTTTTATGCGGTTCACAAGGCGCGCCCCTTCTTTGACAGCCTCTGCACGTTCATGTCGTCCGGGCCCTGTGTCGTGCTGGTCCTGCAAGGGGATAATGCGGTGAAAAAGAATCGTGAACTGATGGGCGCCACCGATCCTGCGAAGGCGGAGCAAGGAACCATCCGTGCGGCCCATGGGGCGAATATCGAATTCAACGCCGTACACGGATCCGATGCGCCGGAGACGGCGAAGTTCGAGATCGGGTACTTCTTTCCTGAAATGGAGTTGGTCGGGTAGGCGCACATTGAGCGCAGACTTTTCCCACGTCATGCAGGCTCGACGGCCGGGTTCCGGTCGTCGAGCGTTCCTTCCGTTGGTGATGCTGCTGATGGCACTGGGCGCCGGTTGTGCCGCGCCGTCCGCCGTGCCGGTGGCTCAGTCCGTCGAAAATCCTGGAATCGAAGCGGAGACGCGTCTGTGGTACCAAGCCTCGACGGCTTTTTCTGACGGCCGGTATTCCGCCGCGATCCATCTCTACGAACGCTATCTGACAACTTATCCCAAATCCCGGCGCGCGAATGAGGCCCATTGGGAATTAGGTCAGTCGTATGAACAGATGGGTGAAGTGGCGGGCGCGGTGAAGGAATATCAGGTCCTGGCCGGTCCTGAAGGCGCTCCGGTTTCGACGCAGAGCGTGTATGCCGAACGCGCACTGCATCGTATCGAAGCGTTGCGCAACCAATCGACTGTGCCCGGCGGGACCAGATCCGGTCATACCGCGCTCTATGTGTCGTTCAGTAATTTGCCCCCCATGGCTCAAGTGGAAACTTGGATCCGGCAGCTGAGCGCACAGGGCGTCAGCGCCATTCTCATGGATGCCAGTTTGGAGTCATCGTTCACCAGGCCGCCTGTGCCGACGGGTCCTACTCCCAGCAGCCCCTTGCCGAAGTTGCCTGCCGGCGCGTTATTCTCGACCTCCCAAGGTCCCGTCATGACGGATTGGTTCAGCGTCATGATCCCACAAGCGCATGACCTGGGCATATCCGTGTTTGCTGTGCTCGATTTGTTTCACGCGCCGCTGTCCGATCACCGCCAGGAATCGAGGATGCTACTGTATGATCCGACGAGGCGCAAAGTTCATACGTGGACGCAGTTCGATCTCCTCGCCCCGCCGGTGCAACAGGAATTGGCGCAGTTGTTGGCCGATCTGGTGCGAAGCGGCGTCGATGGTATGGTGTTTCGCACGCGGGCGGAGAACAGTTTCGCGTATGAGGTGAGCGACGGCGTTTTGCGCCAGTTTGAAGCGCAGGTGCGCCAGCCATCGTCTGAAGTGGCTCAGGCGCTGCGTGAGCGCATGACCGTGCGCCAGGATGCCAGTGCCCTGGCCTCGGACAAAACGCTGTGGCGATGGGTCGGCTGGAAGGCCCGCCAGGAGCTCGATGTGCTGGCACGCCTGAAGAAATATCTGCAGAAAGCCGTGCCGCGGTTGCGCATGGTGCTGGAGATCCACCCTGAGGCCCTGTCGAATCCGACCTCTGCATTGGTCAACTACGGAGAAGACGCCGCCGAGGCGCGCCGACGAGGGTTTGATTTATTGTTAGGGGGGGCGTCGCGCGACGCCTCGGATGTGCGGACTTTCAGTGGGTCGTTCAAGGGCTGGAGCCGTGATGTGATTCAATCCGAGAAGGGGGAGCCGCAAACCCTTCCGCAAGGATGGGTCTTGCTGCGCACACCGAGTGAGCATGGCGGCGGCATGTTCATGGGACTGGCTCAGCAGGCGGATGAATTACGGACGCCGGACATTCGCCACCTGGTGTTTGTGCCGGACGCACCGGTAGCGATTCCTTGACAAAGAATTTCTCAGCTTTTACGATCGCGCCACGTCTGTCTGGAGCGCGTTTTATTCACGTAGGCCGCGACACAGGCGGCCACCAAGAGGAGTCCCATGATACCGTCCAATCTCCGTTATCATCAGGAACATGAATGGGTCCGGGCCGACGGCCAACAGGCGACGATCGGCATCAGCCATTTTGCACAGGATGCCCTGGGAGATATCGTATTCATCGATCTCCCGAAGGTCGGCGCCAAAGTGACAGCGGGCCAACAGATCGGCGAAGTCGAGTCCACCAAGACGACGTCCACGATCTATACGCCTGTCAGCGGGACCATCACCAAGGTTAATGCTGATCTGAAAGATCATCCAGAAGCCGTGAATTCGGATCCCTATGGCAAGGGGTGGATGGCGGTGATCGATCTCACGACGCCGGCTGAAGTGGACAAGCTCATGACGGCCACTCAGTACGAAGAATTTTTGAACAAGCAGAAGCACTAAGGGGGGACAGTCTGCTCCCATTGAACGGGCGACGCCTTGTCGTGGCCCCTGTGATTCAATCGGCACTGGTTTACTGAGTCATTCTTATGTCGAAGCATCTCGCAATTCTCGGCGCAGGTCCCGGAGGCTATGTGGCGGCGATTCGTGCCGCTCAGCTGGGCGCGCGCGTAACCGTCGTCGAAAATCAGGCGTTGGGTGGCGTGTGTCTCAACTGGGGCTGCATTCCGAGCAAGGCCCTGTTGTCGGTCGTTGAACTGGGCGATAAGGCCAAGAAGGCGAAGGACTTCGGCCTTCTGCTGAATGGGCCGGTCGCCTATGACCCCGACGTCATGGTGGCCAGGAAAAACAAAGTCGTCTCCACGTTGGTCAAGGGCATTGCCACACTGTTTAAGACCTGGAACATCGAGCATCTGGAGGGGACAGGCGAGTTGGTGGATGCCCGGACCATTCGCGTGACTAAACCCGATGGAACCATCCTGCAGGTGGCAGCCGACGGCATCATCATCGCCACCGGCTCATCCTGGCCGAACTTGCCGCTCTTCCCGATTGACGGAACGCAGATCATCACCAGCAAGCAGGCCCTCGACCTCGCGCGAATCCCTGCCAGTCTCCTCATCGTCGGTGGGGGCGTGGAAGGCTGCGAGTTTGCGTCCTTGTATAGCGGGTTGGGAACCCAGGTGACGTTGGTCGAACTGGTCCCGCGCATCCTGCCGCTGGAGGATGAAGAGATCAGCCAGACGATGGAGCGGGAGTTAAAAAAACGGGGAGTGGACATTCGGACCGGCGTCACCGTGGATCAGATTGTCCGTCAGCCCGATCTGGTGACGGCCCATCTCCGCGATGGACTCTCGCTGAACGTGGAGCAGGTGCTGGTGTCGGTGGGGCGAGGGTTCAATTCGCGCGGCATCGGGTTGGAAAAAGCGGGGGTGCAGGTCGGCACGCGTGGTGAGATCGTGGTCAATGAACGCATGGAGACAAGCACCCCCGGCGTCTATGCAATCGGCGATGTCGTCGGCAAAGCGATGTTGGCCCATGTCGCCTCGCAACAAGGCAAGGTGGCCGTCGAGAATTTCATGGGCCATGCGCGGGCGATTGATTATGACGTCATCCCGACGGGGATCTTTACGTTACCTGAAATCGGACGCGTGGGACTGACGGAGCAGCAGGCCCGCGACCGTTGTGCCGGAACCGGGAAGGATCCCCAGCAGGGGGTGAAAGTAGGACGTTTCCGTTACAGCGGAGTAGGGAAGGCTCAGGCGACGGGGGATATTCAGGGATTGGTGAAGGTCGTGGTGGATGCGGAGAGTGACCGGATTCTCGGCGTCCACATTCTCGGCGCCCACGCCACCGATCTGATTCATGAAGCGGCGCTGGCGATGCATCTTGGCGCGACCGTTTCGCGCACGGCCGAGATGATTCATGCGCATCCGACCCTGGCGGAAGGGCTCATGGAAGCGATGGAAGATGTGCACGGCCATGCGATCCATCTCGCGAGGAAGCCGGCGACGACATGATGCAATCCTTGCTGATTAAAGCGGCGATGCTCGCCGTAACCCTCGGGTCGCTGATTTGGATTGCCTCGGTCACCCCCGTGACGAAGGTGATGCCGGGTCAACCTCAACTGCTCGTAAAACATTCGGTAGCAACCGTATCATCCCCTCCACCGCTGGAAGCCTCTACGACGAGGCCGGCCCTGGCGAATGCTCAGCCGGCGGGTACGCTGTCGCGTCCACCTGTGGCCATGCCGATTGAAGAATCTGTGCCTGCCTCTGTACATGTACCGGAGAAGACGTCAAGTGACCTGCCGCCTGCACGTGTGACGGCAGCTCGACCGGTCGATCTGAATCACGCGACTCTGTCAGATCTGGAAGCGTTGCCAGGCATCGGGCCGAAGCTGGCGCAACGAGTGATCGAGCATCGCGATGAGAATGGCCCCTTCCGTTCCGTTGACGACTTGCGGCAGGTGAAGGGCATTGGTCGAAAGAAGTTCGACCGTCTGCGCCCGCATGTCCTCGTCACGAATACCAAATCGTTAGCACGACACAAAGGAACCCTGTGACACCGGTAGCTCAACAGCTGGATCTTATACTTCGAGGGATAGTTGATGTTATTCAGCAAAGCGAGCTCGAATCAAAGCTGACTCGCTCGATCAAGGAAAACCGTCCCCTGCGCGTCAAGGCGGGGTTCGATCCCACGGCGCCCGATCTTCACCTCGGCCATACGGTGTTGATTCATAAGCTCAAGCATTTTCAAGACCTCGGGCATCAGGTGATTTTTCTCATCGGCGACTTCACCGGGATGATCGGCGATCCGACAGGGCGATCCGAAACCCGTGTCGCACTGTCGAAGGAAAAGGTGCTCGAAAACGCCAAGACCTATGAACGCCAGATCTTTAAAATCCTCGATCCGGAAAAAACGCAGGTGGAATTCAACAGCCGTTGGATGAGTACGATGACCGCCGATGGGTTGATCGCATTGAGCGCCCACTATACCGTCGCGCGTATGCTGGAGCGGGAAGACTTTCATAAGCGATACACCGAGGGCACGCCGATCAGCATCCACGAGTTCATGTATCCCTTGATCCAAGGCTACGATTCCGTTGCGTTGAAGGCGGATATCGAATTGGGCGGCACGGACCAGAAGTTTAATCTCCTGATGGGGCGGGATCTGCAGCGGGACTACGGGCAGGAGGCGCAAGCGGTCATCACCATGCCGCTGCTGGAGGGAACTGACGGCGTCCGGAAGATGAGCAAAAGTTTTGGCAACTATATCGCCCTGGAAGATCAGCCGGCCGACATGTTCGGCAAACTTATGTCGATCAGCGACACGCTCATGCATCGATACTACGAGCTCTTGACCACCGAGGATTTGGCGCACGTGAAGGCGGCACATCCCATGGAGGCGAAGCAGGGGTTGGCTGAGCAAATTGTTGCCCGGTATCACGGGGCTGAGGCTGGTCGCGAAGCCAGGAGCGCGTTTCAGCAGAAATTTCAGGCGCGGGAGTTTCCGGAACAGCCGGACGCACATGTCGTTCTCACGCCATCCGATGTGAAGGATGCGAGCGCCCCCTCAATCGGGATGGTCGATTTGATCGCCAAGACCGGGCTGGTGCCCAGCAAAAGCGAAGCTCGACGGCTGATCGTGCAGGGTGGGGTAGAGATCAACGAACAGAAGCTGAGCGATGCCAATGCCGCGGTCCCGCTGGTTGTGGGCCAAGTGCTTCGTTTGCGAGTCGGTCGGCGAAAGTTTGCCGTGGCGGAGTACAAGGAGTGAGTCGGTAGTTGCCTTGACTTCGCGTTGTCTCCAGCGTAGGATTCAGCTCCTCTTTACGCAAGGGGCGGGCGTAGCTCAGTGGTAGAGTCCTTGCTTCCCAAGCAAGTTGTCGTGGGTTCAAATCCCATCGCCCGCTCCAAACAAACCATTTCAACTTCCTCTTAAAGCAGACTTCTTAGGCCAGTCTCTTCGCCGCCATGGGTGGGGATCTGTGTGACCTGGTTCCGGCGGCGGGCATGTCTCGCGGAAAGGGATCGGCGTTGGAGGCGCGCGCTCATCATGCCTCCTTGGTGCTTTGCCCAAGACAACGAACTGAAGGCATCTGGGGTGTTCTCGGCTTGGTTAGTATCGTCTATGCAGGCAGGTGTGCGCGTGTGCTCTGGACAAGCCGGATATTTTCGTTTGCGTAGGCTGTGCCAGACGTTCTGTCTATGCCAGGGCAGGTGGTCTAGTCAATCCGTTCTGGTGCGCGCGAATGAGCAGCTTCTGGCGATTGGACACACCCAGCTTGTCAAAAATGCTGGTCAGATGATGCCGGACCGTGATGCTCGAAATGCACAAGCGATTGGCAATGTCCTTATTGGACAGTCCTTCGCTCACGAGGTGCACGACTTCCTGTTCTCGTTCCGTGAGCCCATCAGGGCGTTTGAGTTGAGCGGACGTGCGCGAGAGCAGGGAGGGAAGCTTCGTCTGACTTCTCAAATTTGTGCGGCTATCCTGTCTGTCGAAGCTCAGCACGACCTCCTTCTCCGTCTTTGCAAGATGGGCGATCATGGCAATAAGTACGGCAGAGGGCTGTATCTTAAGTACAACGCCATTGACTCCTAAAGAGAAGGCTTGACGCGTACGCTCCACGTCATCGAGCCCACTCAATAGAATGATTTTGATGGCCGGACCGGCACATCTGATTTCCCGGACAAGGTCAGGAATGGCCTGGTCATTTTCTGTGTCTAGAATCGCAATATCAGGCTGGTCGACTGCCAATACCTCATCAAGGTTCGAACCATGCGTGGTTTGCCCGATCAGCTTGATCCATGTTTCCACTTCAACGATCCGCTGCAAACCGAGCCGCAAGAGGTAGTTGCTGCTAAAAATTGCCACCACTGTTTTGCCCGCTTCTGTTTCGACTTCGTTCATCACCCCTCCTCACCGACGCGTATTTCGTGTGCTGTCGTACTGGCCGGACACCGACTACGTAGTGCTAAAAATACTACGCAGTGGTTGCTAGGTTGAACAAGTGATTCCTAGTGCCTTCGGTGATGCATATTCGCATACGTGCCGAGCGCGGGGCAATTGGTAGTTTTTAGGATGAATCGAGCGGAATCCTTGCCCGTATTCATTTTTCGCTCACATTCATCAGAGTCGTAGTGAAAGGCCCTAGGGTGCACAAAAATGTGCGCACGTTCACGTAGGTGAGTAGTGACTCGTGTCGTACTGAGGTTAGGTCCCAACTAGTGTAGTGCGTCATAAATAACTTGACAATTGGCCACAACGAGAGTCAGCTTATGCATCGTGAACCTTGCTCCTCCCATTGTCTTGTCCCTGAAAGAGCGCGCGACGTTGACCGCGTGGGCT